>QQUN01000004.1 GCA_008501585.1 Pseudomonadota bacterium
CTCGCATCCTGCCCTCACCATCACTCATTCGATCCATCCCATGGCACCGATGACACAACACCGCCGCGCGACCCAAGCCGCCCCGACGCCATGTCCTCTGATCTGATTTTTCGGCATGCCACCCCGGATCTTGAGCCCCATGCGACCGTATGCACCTGCGGGCCGACGCCAGGGCACCGCGTTCGGTGCCCGCCCCGCGCCCGGACGACGCTCGGCTGGCGGCCAAACCATGCGACGATAGCGCCTGTTCCAGTCCCGTCCGGGAGCTTGCGCGTGCTGTCCGTCCTCGCCGTCACCTTTCCCTTCTTCGCCCTGGTGCTCTGTGGCTACCTCGCCGTGCGCCGCGGCGCCCTGCCGATGCCGGCCATCCCGGGCCTGAACGGCTTCGTGCTGTTCTTCGCCCTGCCCTGTCTGCTCTACCGTTTCGGCGCCAGCACGCCGATCGCCGAGCTGCTCGACCCGAGCGTGATCGTCGTCTATGTGCTGTGCGCGCTGATCATGGTCGGCACCACGGTGGCGCTGACCCTGGGCGGGCGCATCGACTGGAACAACGCCGCCTTCGGGGCGCTGACCGCGGCCTTTCCCAACACCGGCTTCATGGGCGTGCCGCTGCTGGTCGCCCTGCTCGGCGCCCGCGCCGCCGGGCCGGTGATCGTCACCATCCTGGTCGACATGCTGATCACCTCGTCGCTGTGCATCGCCTTGTCGCGCCTCGACGGCCATGGCGCGGGCAATGCGCGCGCCGCCGCCGGCAAGGCCTTGCGCGGCGTGGCGGGCAACCCCATGCCGTGGGCGATCGTACTCGGCGGCATCAGTTCGGCGGCCGGGCTGACGCTGTACGGCCCGCTCGACAAGACCATCAGCCTGCTCGCCGATTCGGCCTCGCCGGTGGCGCTGTTCGCCATCGGCGCCGTGCTGGCCCGCTCGCAGATGACGACCGCCGACAAGGCGCCGCTGGTGGATTACGTCCCGGTGGCGCTGAAAAAACTGTTCCTGCACCCGGTGCTGGTGCTGATCGTCGGCGGCATCGCCATCCAGCTCGGCCTGCCGCTCGACCCCTTCGCGCTCACCGTCATCGTGCTGGCGGCGGCCCTGCCCAGCGCCAGCAACGTGTCGCTGCTGGCCGAGCGCTTCGGGGCGGACAACGGGCGCATCGCGCGGGTGATCCTGGTGTCCACCGCGCTGTCCTTCTTCACCTTCTCGGCGGCGGTTGCGCTATTGGCCTGAGGCCCCACCGACAAAGGCCAGCACGTCGCGCACAAAGCGCTCGCGCTGCCACAGGTGCGGCGCGTGGTCGACATCGTCATAGATGTGCAGCAGCGCATTGGGGATGCTGTCGCGCACATGGTGGGCCACATCGGTGCCGTAGAAATTGCTGGCACCGCCATAGATCAGCAGCGTCGGCAGCGCGATGGTCTTCAGCACGTCGCGGTAGTCGGCCGCGGTGAGGCTGGCCCAGCAGTCGATCAGCGGCGCGGCGTCGAAGCTGGCCAACCGCCGGCGGGCCGACTGCATCGCCTCGCCGTTCTCCTGGTAGCGCAGGCGCGCCGCCGGGTTGTGCCCCTCGGCCACCAGACGCAGCACCGCCTCGGCGAAATCGGCCTTCAGGTCGCGCATGAAGGCCGCGTTGCGCGCGGCGTCGAAGTCGCCATAGATGCCCTTGCTCCACCCCGGCCCGGTGAGCAGGCGCGGCGACTGGTCGATGAATACCAGCCGTGACAGCCGCGCCGCCCCCATGTCGCGCAGATACTGCCAGAGCGTCAGCGCCCCCATCGAGTGGCCCACCACGGTCGCGCCATCGAGCGCGTAGTGCTCGATCAGCTGCGCCAGGTCCTGCGCCATGCGCTCGACCGTCACCGGCGTGGCGCTGCGCAGGGCATGGCCGCCATGGCCCCGGGCGTCCCAGCGGAACACCCGGTGGTGACACTCGAAGCCGTCCATGAAGGGTTGCCAGTCGCGGTGCGTGGACGTCCAGCCATGCAGCAGGATCAGGGGCGGGCCCTCGCCCGAGATGGTCAGATGGATGCGTTCTCCATCGTCGGTGGTGAAATGGTCCATGGCCGCCGCGCCGGTATCGAATGGGCCGAGTATAAAGCGCGGCGCTTTCTGGCGTTTTGGCGAATCAGCACATAGATTGAAATGACGTCGTGTTGACGCCAACCCCAGGAGGCCCCCATGAAAACAATTCGCTCACTCATCCTCGGCCTGTGTGCCGCCGGCCTGTCCAGCCTTGCCCTCGCGGCGGGCAGCGTGCATTTCATCGAACCCGCCGACGGCGCCACCGTGGCGCCGGAATTCACGGTCAAGATGGGCGTCGAGGGCATGACCGTGCAACCGGCCGGCGCGCTGCAGGACGGCACCGGCCACCACCACCTGATCATCGACGGCCAGCCCGTGGCCGCGGGCGTGGCGGTACCGGCCGACGACACCCACCTGCATTTCGGCAAGGGCCAGACCGAGACCACCCTCAAGCTCGCGCCGGGGCAGCACACCCTGACCCTGCAGTTCGCTGACGGCCTGCACCAGTCCTACGGGCCGGCGCTGAGCCGCACCATCACCGTCACCGTGAAGTAGGCGCACCCGGGCGGTCCGCATGGGCAACCTCGACGGCCAACTGCTGTTCGGCCTGCTGGTGTCGCTGGCGGTCTCCGCCGCGGCGGCCTGGTGGCTGGCAGGGCGCTACCGCAAGGCCATGCTGCGTCTGATGACGGCGCCACCGCCGCGGCTCGACGCCACCGCTGCCGGCCCCACCACGGTGCTCGGCGCCACCGCGCCGCGGGCGCGCTTCGACGCCACGGTCAACCGGCGGCAGAACCGCCGGCTGGCCGTGGTGCTGGTGGCGGTGTCGATCCTGCTCGGCCTGTCGACCGGCGCCTTCGAGTTGCTCGCCGTGCATACCGACCCCGGCTTCGGCCTCAATCGCTGGCTCATCCTCTCGGCGGTCTACACCTGGCCGGTGGTACCCGCACTCGGCCTGCTGTGGCGGTGGTCGGTGTGGCGCACCGTTGCCGGCGTCGCGGCCTATCTGCTGTGCCTGGTGCCCATCATCCTGCTCGGCTCGACGGCCAGCCAGACCCTGGCCATGGTCACCAACTGGCTGGCCTCGACCACCGCCCTGCCGATGTTCACGCTGCTCGGCCTGGCGGCCTCCGGGCGCATCCGGGCCATCGCCCCGCTGCTCTTTCCCGCGGCGGTGGTGCTGGTCGGCGCCTCGCTGCTCGGCCTGGGCTGGGCTGCCACCCTGGTGGACGCGCCGCCACCGACCCTGCTCGCCTTGCTCGACGCCATCGGTGCCGTGCCGACCCTGCTCGTCTTCATCGCCGCGCCGTGGGCGATCGGCATCTGGCCGGTGGTGGGTGTGTTGCGCGCGCTGGCCGGCGCCTATCGGCGCAAGCGCTTCTCGGAGCTGGCCTACCTGTTCGGGCTGTTCTGGCTGGTGGTGCTGATTGCCATGGCCTTGCCGAGCACGCATGCGATCGGCCTCGGCGCCTTCGGCATCGTGGCGGCGTGGCTGTGGGTGCCGCTCGGCTTTGCGCTGGCGCGCGGCTGGCTGGCGCCGCCGCCCGCCCCGCCGACCCTGCTGGTGCTGCGCGTGTTCCGGCGCGACGCCGCCGTCGAGGCCTTGTTCGACGCCGTGACCGAGCGCTGGCGCGCCACCGGCAACACGGTGCTGATCGCCGGCACCGACCTGGTCAGCCGCACGCTGGATGCCGACGACCTGTTCGCGTTCCTCAGCCGTCGGCTGGGCGAGCGCTTCATTCAGCGGCCGGCGGATATCCCCCGCCGGCTGGCCGACTTCGACCTGGCGCCCGACCACGACGGCCGCTACCGCATCAACGAGTGCTATTGCGGCGATGCGACCTGGCAGGGCGCGCTGCAGGCGCTGCTCGCGCATTCGAATGCGGTGCTCATGGACTTGCGCGACTTCCGCGCCGAGAACGGCGGCTGCCGCTTCGAGCTGGGTGAGCTGTCGCGCGCGACGCACCTGCAACAGGTGGTGATCCTGTTCAATGCGCAGACCGACCGCGCCACGGCCAGCGCCGATCTGGGCGAGGCGGCGGCGCGCGTGCAGTGGGTGGACATGTCCGGCCGCCGCGCCCACACCGACCGCGCCGTGCTGTCGGCGTTGCTGAGCCCTGCCGCGACGCCGGGCTAACCCAGGCGCAGCGTCGGGGTGAGCACGGTCGGGTCGAGCACCAGTTCGATCAGCGCGGCCTTGCCGGCCGCCTGGGCGCGTTCGAAGGCCGGCGCGAACTGCGCGGTCTCGCTCACCCGCTCGCCGTGCGCGCCGTAGGCCTGGGCGAGGGCGACGAAGTCCGGGTTCTTCAGGGCGGTGGCGGCCACGCGGCCGGGGTAGTGCTTTTCCTGGTGCATGCGGATGGTGCCGTACATGCCGTTGTTCACCACGATGAAGATGATCGCCAGCTCGTGCTGCACGGCGGTGGCCAGTTCCTGCCCGGTCATCATGAAGCAGCCGTCGCCCGCCCAGGCGATGACCAGCCGCTCCGGGTGCGCCAGCTTGGCCGCCACCGCGGCCGGCACGCCGTAGCCCATGCTGCCGCTGGTCGGCGCCAGCTGGGTGTGGAAACGCCGGTAGCGGAAGTAGCGGTGCAGCCAGATGGTGTAGTTGCCGGCGCCGTTGGTGAGGATGGCGTCGTCGGGCAGGGTGTCGTTGAGCCAGGTCATGATCTCGCCCATCTGCAGCGGGCCGGGCACCGTCGGCGGGGTGCTGTGGGCGAGGTATTCGGCACGGTCGTCGGCCACGCTGTCGGCCCAGGCCCGTGAATCGACATGGATGTCCGCCGCCGCCTCGGCAAACGCCGCCATGCCGGAATTGATCGGCAACTCGGCACGATAGACCTTGCCCAGTTCGTCATTGCCGGCGTGCACATGCACCAGGGTCTGCTTCGGCTGCGGCACGTCGATCAGGGTGTAGCCGCTGCTGGTGGCCTCGCCGAGGCGCGCACCGACCACGATCAGCAGGTCGGCCTCGTCGATGCGCCGGGCCAGCGAGGGGCGGATGCCCAGCCCGGCATCGCCGATGTAGTTGGGGTGGCGGTGGTCGAACAGATCCTGCCAGCGGAAGGCGCAGGCCACCGGCAGGCGGTTGGCCTCGATGAAGCCGAGCATGTCGACACAGGCGCTGTCCGTCCAGCCCGCGCCACCGAGGATCACCAGCGGGCGGTTGGCCGCCGCCATCAGGGCCTTGAGCCGTGCCATGTCGTCGGCGGCCGGGCTGGCCTGCACGGCACGCGCCGGCCCCACGTCGCGCGCCACGCCGCTGCCGAAGAGCAGGTTCTCGGGCAGCGCGAGCACCACCGGGCCGGGGCGGCCCGACATGGCGGTCTGGAAGGCGCGGTGAAGGTACTCGGGGATGCGGTCGATGCGGTCGATCTGCGTCACCCACTTGGCCATGCTGCCGAACATGCGGCGGTAGTCCACCTCCTGGAAGGCCTCGCGGTCGACGCAGTCGTCACCAATCTGGCCAACCAGCAGGATCATCGGCGAGGAGTCCTGCGCCGCGTTATGCACCGCAATGCTGGCATTGCAGGCGCCCGGCCCGCGCGTGACCAGGCACACGCCCGGCCGGCCGGTGAGCTTGCCCCAGGCATCGGCCATGAAGCCGGCGCCGCTCTCGTGGCGGCAGGTGATCAGGCGGATCTGCTCACGGCGCTCGTACAGGCCGTCGAGCAGCGGCAGATAGCTCTCGCCCGGCACGCAGAACACGGTGCTCACGCCATTGATGCGCAGCGCCTCGGCCACGATGTGTCCGCCCAACCGGGCCCCGGATTGCACTGCCGTCA
Organism: Pseudomonadota bacterium; assembly: GCA_008501585.1. GTDB lineage: Bacteria > Pseudomonadota > Gammaproteobacteria > Burkholderiales > Rhodocyclaceae > Nitrogeniibacter. The sequence goes on from QQUN01000004.1 coordinate 5,805, forward strand.
TGCCAGTCTCCTGTGTGCCGCCCCCTGTGCCCCCATTGTGGAGCGCCGCCGCGCGACGGGCAATGCTGGCGGGGTCGGACTACAATCGGGGTCATTGCCGCCACAGGACATCTCCATGCTGATCACCTTCAAATCCGCCGCTGGCGCCGACGTCATCATGCTCGGCAAGGCCGCCCAGTCCATGTTCGTCGCACTGGGCAAAGACCCCGACAGCCCCACCGGCATCGTCACCGTAGAGCAACTGCCCGAGGCGATCGCGCGCCTCAAGCAGGCCATCGCCGCCGACAAGGCCGCCCGCGCCAGGGATGCGGATGACGCCGCCGATGACGAGGACGCCCCCCGCGGCATGGCCGCCCCGGTGAGCTTCGCGCAGCGCGCCTGGCCGCTGCTCGATCTGCTCGAACTGGCGCAGAAGGAAGGCCAGCCGGTGGTCTGGGGCGTCTGAGCCCTGGCCGGACGTGGCCCCGTCCGCCGCCCCCGCTGGACGGAAAGACATAATTCGATGGCACTATCCGGCCAACCACCGCGCCCCGGCACGGTCGGCAGCGCTGTCATAATTGTTACGAGGCTTTTCAAGGGCATCGCGTAAAGTAATTGGGAATTGATCCCTACAACCTAAAAGGTTAAAGTGCGGCTACGCATCAAAAACTAATACTTTTGGACTAGCCATGCCCCAGCGACACAAAGCCCAATCCCCGAGCGCCGAGCAACTGCTGGACTGGCGCAAGAAGCGCAAGATGAGCCAGTCGGAATTCTGGGCGCCGATCGGCGTCACCCAGTCAGCCGGCAGCCGTTACGAAAGCGGCCGCCCGCTGCCGATCCCGATCGCGCTCCTGCTCGATCTGGTCTACGGCCCGCCCAAGCGCTCCGAGAAGCTGCTGGCCAAGTTGCGTACGTCCGGCCAGTAAGCCACACCCCAGACGCAAAAAAACCCGCCAGACGCGGGTTTTTTTGTGTGCGCGGCGCATCGGCGATCATTCGATGTTCTGCACCTGCTCGCGCATCTGCTCGATCAGCACCTTCATTTCCATGGCCACCGCGGTCACGTCGGTGGCGGCGCTCTTGGAGGCGAGGGTGTTGGCTTCGCGGTTGAGTTCCTGCATCAGGAAATCGAGCCGCTTGCCCGAAATGCCGCCCTTCTTGAGGATGCGGCCGACTTCGTCGAGATGGGTGCGCAGGCGGTCGAGCTCTTCGTCCACATCGATGCGCTGGGCAAACAGCGCCACCTCCTGGCGGATGCGGTCTTCGTCCAGCGAGGCCACGGCCTCGCGCAGGCGCTCGGTGAGCTTGGCCTGGTAGGCGGCGACCAACTGCGGCATCTGCGGCTTGGCACGCTCGACCAGCGTGCGCATGCCCTCGACCCGGTCGCCGATGATGGCGGCCAGCTTGGCGCCTTCGCGCTGGCGGCTGGCGAGGAATTCGTCGATGGCCGCTTCGGCCATCTCGCGGATCACCGGCATCAGCTCGTCGAAGGCCAGGCTGTCGTCGGCGAGCATGCCGGGCCAGCGCAGCAGTTCGGCCACCGACAAGGCCTTGGCTTGCGGAAACACCACCTGCGCCTGGGTCTGGGCGGCCTTCAGTTGCTGCAGCAGCGCGCCGTTAAGTGACATCTCGGCCACGCTGGCCGCATCGTTCTTCTGCAGGTACAGGCGGCACTCGACCTTGCCCCGGTTCAGCCGCGCGGTGAGCATCTCGCGCAGGGCTGGCTCGGCCAGCCGCACGTCATCGCCGAGGCGGAAGCTCAGGTCGAGGAAGCGGGAATTGACGCTGCGCAGTTCGATATGCAGGCTGACGCTGCCCAGTTCGCGATGCTGGACCGCAAAGCCGGTCATACTGAGTATCATTCGAGTCTCCGGTGCCGGGGTCGGTGCGCTTTACACTGCCCGTGGCACGCCAGAAAATGCTGTGAAAACGGAATACTAGCCGCCCCTTCATGCCCCCTCAAGTCAATCAGGCACTGCCTTCCGGTTTCCAGCTGGACCAGTACCGCATCGAGCGGCAGCTGTCGCTGGGGGGGTTTTCCATCGTCTACCTGGCCTACGACGCCGAGGGGACGCCGGTGGCGATCAAGGAATACCTGCCCAATTCGCTGGCCCTGCGCGGCGAGGGCGAGGTCGAGCCGAAGGTGTCGCCCGACCACGAACCGGCCTTCCGCTACGGCATGAAGTGCTTCTTCGAGGAAGGGCGGGCGCTGGCCAAGCTGATGCACCCCAACGTGGTGCGGGTGCTCAATTTCTTCCGCGCCAACGGCACGGTGTACATGGTGATGCAGTTCGAGCGCGGCCGGACCCTGCACGAGTACGTCAACAAGCACCGCAACGTGCTGCGCGAGCGTTTCCTGCGCGGGGTGTTCACCCGCATGCTCAACGGCCTGCGCGAGGTGCACGCGCACAAGCTGCTGCACCTGGACATCAAGCCGTCGAACATCTACCTGCGCCTGGACGGCACACCGGTGCTGCTCGACTTCGGCGCCGCGCGCCAGACGCTGATGACCGACCAGCCCATGCTCAAGCCGATGTACACGCCCGGTTTCGCCTCGCCCGAGCAGTTCGCCAGCCGCGAGGCGCTGGGCCCCTGGAGCGACATCTACAGCGTCGGGGCCAGCATGTATGCCTGCCTGGCCGGCAGTGCGCCGCCGCGCTCCGACGAGCGGGCCACCAAGGACACCTACACCCCCGCGGCCAAGGCCTTTGCCGGCCGCCACAGCGAACAGTTGCTCGACACCATCGACTGGTGCCTGAATCTCGACCCCCTCGCCCGCCCCCAGAGCGTCTACGCTTTACAGAAGGCACTGGTTCAGCGCGGACCCGACGAGGCCATGCCGGCCTCCTGGTTCTCCGACGTGGGGAGCCGGCTCAAAACCTTCATTGGTCGCACATGAAATTCACCATTTACCAGGAAAGCCGCATCGGCAAGCGCACGTCCAACCAGGACCGCATCGCCTACTGCTACTCGCGCGACGCCTTGCTGATGGTCATTGCCGACGGCATGGGCGGGCATCTGCATGGCGAGGTGGCCGCGCAGATCGCGGTGCAGTACATCACCCAGGCCTTCCAGCGCGAGGCCCAGCCGCTGGTGGGCGACCCGGTGCTGTTCCTGTCGCAGGTCATGACCAACGCCCACCATGCCATCCTCGACTACGCCTTCGACAAATACCTGCCCGAAGCACCGCGCACCACGGTGGTGGCCTGTCTGATCCAGAACGGCCTGGCCCACTGGGCGCACGCCGGTGACTCGCGCCTGTACCTGATCCGCAACAGCCAGATCGAGATGCAGACGCGCGACCACTCGCGCGTCCAGCTGATGCTCGACCAGGGACTGATCGACGCCGACGGCGCCGCCGTGCACCCCGGGCGCAACCGCATCTACAGCTGCCTGGGCGGCAACCACTCGCCGCAGGTCGAGTTCTCGCGGCCCACGCCGCTGTACTCGGGCGACATCATTGCGCTGTGCACCGACGGTGCCTGGGGTCCGGTCGGCAACGACGCCCTGACCGCGCGCCTGGCGGGCGGCAAGAGCCTCATGAAGGCCATCCCCAAGCTGCTCGACGAGGCCGAGTCGCTCGGCGGCCCGCATGCCGACAACCTGTCGATGATCGGCCTGCTGTGGCAGCAGGACTACGCCGAAACGCTGCCCGACACCGTCTCGACCCAGACCATGGCGATCAGCAGCTTCACCACCCAGATGGAAAGCTTCGAGCGCACCGCCGGCAGCGGCGCCCAGGATCTGACCGACGACGAGATCGAGCAGGCGATCTCCGAAATCAACGTCGCCATCAAGAAATTTTCCAAAGACTGAGGCCGGCGCACACCATCGGCAGCCGGCCCGCCCGCCGCTGCCGCCGTCGGCCGCCTCACTCACCTCACACAGGATTTGCCCCATGCGTCCCAGCCAGCGTCAGCCCCATCAACTCCGCCCCATCCGCATCACCCGCGGCTTCACCAAACACGCCGAAGGCTCGGTGCTGATCGAGTTCGGCGACACCCGCGTGCTGTGCACCGCCAGCGTCGAAGAGTCCGTCCCCGGCTTCCTGCGCGGCAAGGGCACCGGCTGGCTGACCGCCGAATACGGCATGCTGCCGCGTGCCACCCACACCCGCGGCGCCCGCGAAGCGGCCAAGGGCAAGCAGAGCGGCCGCACCCAGGAAATCCAGCGCCTGATCGGCCGCAGCCTGCGCGCGGTGGTGGACATGGACGCCCTCGGCGAACGCCAGGTGATCATCGACTGCGACGTGCTGCAGGCCGACGGCGGCACCCGCACCGCCGCCATCACCGGCGCCTGCGTCGCCGTGCATGAGGCCCTCGACGGCCTGGTACGCCGCGGCCTGCTCGCCGCCAACCCGATGCGCGAACTCGTCGCCGCGGTATCGGTCGGTATCGTCGACGGCGTCCCGGTGCTCGACCTCGACTACCCCGAAGACTCGGCCTGCGACACCGACATGAACGTGGTGATGACCGCCAGCGGCCATTTCGTCGAAGTGCAGGGCACGGCCGAGGGCCACGCCTTCACCCGTGCCGAACTCGACGCCCTGCTCGACCTGGCCGCCACCGGCATTGCCGAACTCAACGCGCTCCAGCGCGACGCGCTGGCACAGGACTGAACATGTTCGACACCATCGTCATGGCCAGCGGCAACGCCGGCAAGCTGCGCGAATTCGCCGCGCTGCTGGCGCCACTGGGCATCACCGTTCGCCCGCAATCAGACTTTGACGTGCCCGAGGCCGACGAACCCTACCCCACCTTTGTGGAAAACGCCCTCGGCAAGGCCCGCCACGCCGCCCGCCACACCGGCCTGCCGGCGCTGGCCGACGACTCCGGCCTGTGCGTCGACGCCCTCGGCGGCGCCCCCGGCATCCACTCGGCGCGCTATGCCGGCGAGCCGAAATCCGACGCCCGCAACAACGAGCGCCTGGTCGCCGAGCTGGCCGGCCAGGACGACCGCCGCGCCCGCTTCGTCTGCGTGCTGGCCCTGGTGCGCAGCGCCGATGACCCGCAGCCGATCATCGCCGAAGGCGAGTGGCATGGCCGCGTGCTCGACGCCCCGCGCGGCGAACAAGGCTTCGGCTACGACCCGCTGTTTTGGCTCGACGACCTGCAGCAGACCGCCGCCGAGCTCGACCCGGCGCTGAAGAACATGCTCAGCCACCGTGGCAACGCCTGCCGCCACCTGCTCGAGCGCATCCAGGTGCTGCAGGCCCAATCGTGAGCGAACGCCGCGTCATCCCGCTGCGCCCGCAACGCCCCGCGCCGCCGGCCACGCCGCAGTTGAGCGCGCCGCCGCCGTTGTCGCTGTACATCCACTATCCGTGGTGCGTTCGCAAGTGCCCGTATTGCGACTTCAACTCCCACGCGGTGCAGCAAGGCGGCATCCCCGAAGCAGCCTACATCGACGCCCTCATCGCCGACCTCGAAGCCGCCCTGCCGGATATCTGGGGCCGCCGCGTGCTGAGCATCTTCATCGGCGGCGGCACGCCCAGCCTGGTCAGCGCCGAGGGGCTCGACCGCCTGCTTACCGCGGTGCGCATGCTGCTGCCGCTCGACCCGCTGGCCGAAATCACCCTCGAAGCCAACCCCGGCACCGTCGAGGCCGCACGCTTTGCCGGCTACCGCGCCGCCGGCGTCAATCGGCTCTCGCTCGGCATCCAGAGCTTCGAAGACCGCTACCTGCGCGCGCTCGGCCGCATCCATGCCGGCGCCGAAGCGCACAAGGCGGCCGAACTGGCGCTGACCCATTTCGAGTCGGTCAACTTCGACCTCATGTACGCCCTGCCCGGCCAGAGCATGGACCACCTCGCCGCCGACCTGCGTACCGCCGTCGCCCTCGGCCCGCAGCACCTGTCCTGCTACCACCTCACGCTCGAACCCAACACCCCGTTCCACCACAACCCGCCGCCCAAACTGCCCGACGGCGACCTCGCCGCCGACATGCAGCAATTGGTGGAAACCACGCTCGCCGAAGCCGGCTACCAGCACTACGAAACCTCGGCCTTCGCCCAGCCCGGCAAGCGCTGCCGCCACAACCTCAACTACTGGACCTTCGGCGACTACCTGGGCATCGGCGCCGGCGCCCACAGCAAGCTCTCCAGTCATACCGGCATCGTGCGCCAGATGCGCCACAAACACCCCGGCGCCTACCTCGCCGCCCACGGCAAGGGCGATTTCGTGCAAACCGAACAAGGCATCGGCGTGGCCGACCTGCCCTTCGAATTCATGATGAACGGCCTGCGCCTGATCGACGGCATCCCCGCCGACCTGATGGAAGCGCGCACCGGCATTGCGCTCGATGTGATCGAAAGCAAGCTCATCGCCGCCCGCGACCGCGGCCTGCTCGAGACACACGACAACACCCTGCGCCCCACGCTCAAGGGCCAGCGGTTTCTCAATGACTTGCTTGAAATGTTTCTCGACTGAGGCTGTACGGGCGCTTGGCGCGGCGACGGGGTCCCGGCCAGCCGATGTTTGATTAACACCCGCGCGTCTTGAAACGCCCTGGCATCGGTGATCGCCCCCGGCCTCCTAGACACCCTTTTTCCTCACAATGAGGCGTTGCGAAGGTGTTGATGGAAACGAGAAAGACGCAGCAGCGCTTGACCGAAGCGTTCAAAATCGAAGCGGTCAAGCATTGCCCGATTCATCGCACCCCCTCCGGGTTGTCCCGCGCATCACGCACGTAGGGATCACCCGGTTCGACCCCGCAAGTGGCTTCGATTTCTTCCGGCCACCTCGGCAGCTTGCTCGTGCGCATCGCGATCCACCGACCGGGATAGGTAATGACGTAGATCGCCAGCATCAACCACTGAAGGGGAAGCGGAGCCGAGCCAACGAGATAGCGTCTGCGCTCCCATCCCATCCGAAACGATTCCCGCTTATCTGAAATTGGTAGAACGTACTGCACATGGGCATGAATCGGCGCCAGGTTTTCATCTTCCATGTAGCGGCGGACGAACTCCCAGTAGTGCTTGAGCAGTTCGCTCTCGGAACGACCAGCAGCGATCTGCGGAAAAGCAAAGGTCTCCCGCACTGTTTTGCCATCGGCATCCAGCACGTGCCCCTGAATCTCCCAGTTGTACTGAGGCAAACTGCCAATACAGAAAAACACCTCATCCCACGGCACCGACAGCACCGTGCCGTCGAAACGAAAAACATGCACCATCCGCGTCTTGCGATTCAGGCGAACGGGGTAATGGGTGTAGGTGAAGGCGTCTTTTCTGAACATCCACTGCGCCACGAACAGGATCGGAACAACCAGCACAATAAACATCCCGATCAGATGCGGCCAGAACTCATGGATGCTGCCGTCGACTATTGACGAGACCCCCATCGCGGAGAGGCCAGCCACGAACATCACAGCCATAACAATCGCAAAAGCCGTCAAGAACCCTTTCCATTCGAAAAACTTGTCCACCAACTCGACAAACGTAGAGTTCATCTGAATGGTGCTCAACTGGTAAGCCGGCTCCACATCCAGCCGCTCGCCCCGCCGAAGCTGACGTTCGCGCTCCTGATCCGTCAGGAATCGGTTGATCGGATATTTCCGGATGAGGCCTGTGTACTCCATTGGCCTAGCCCTGCAGCGCCACATCCAACTCGCGCATGGACATTTCGACACTGGAATACCGCGCCCCTGGGCCTTTGCCCCAAATGCACCGCTCCATCCAGTCCTGCACCTTGTTGTCTTTGAATAGTTCGATGAATACCGACACAGCGATCAGAATACCCACAAAAAACAGACCCCAACCTGTCCAACCGACCAAAAGAGCTGCTGCAGCAAGTACACCAGAAGCGGCCGAAGCGCCATAGAGCCAAGCGAGCCCATACTGCCTCTCTTGGGTAGCCAAGAACGCCGACTTCCCATCCCAATACGCCATAACCAACGCCCCCCCGATGCCCAGCACTTTGCCGCCAGTCGTGGCGAGCGCTCTGAAAAACCCCAACGCACGAGATGCGTGAATCATTCGGCCCTCAACCGCTTTCAAGCCCAGCCCCACCGTCTCCGCCAAGCCGCCCCCAAAGGCCATCACACCCGCGACCATCCGGATGTCAGCTTCCACCTTCTGATGGGCCATGGCCTTGTCACGGTCTTCGAGCAGTTTGATCATCGTATTGAACTGAAGCACCGACATAATCAGCGCGGCGGCATAGGGTAACGCAGCCTTGGCGGAAGATGCCAATGGGTTGCGAACGCGCTGTTGCCACTGCGCGAAACGCAGGGCTTCAACGTCCTCGGGTGTTCGAATGCGCGCCGCCATGGCCTGTGCACGCTCTGTTGCACTGGCGCCGGGGGGTAAATCGGTCATGAGCGGGTCGACCATGAGCACGAACCGTTTTTTCTGCGTGCCTTCAAGGCTTACGCCGCTCGCTTCGAGCCGGCGCAGTTCGGCCGCTACCGCACGTTGTAGCTGGTTGCGACTTGGCAGGCGGTCAGCGTTCTTCGCCAGCATGCCGATGAGCGCGGCACGAAAGGCTTTCTTGCCGCCCACCACCTCTACGGTGAAGAAGCCTTGCTGGGTATGCAGGCCCAGTGCCACCATCGCGGGACGCAGTTTGCCGTCGGCCGCCTCACCGAGCATTTTGGAGATGGGGCCGAGCAATGGTGCCACCAACACACGGCCCAGCGCATCGGGCTGGCCCTTGAGCACCTTGTCGGTCGACTTAGCGAAGGCATCGACAATCGAACTGAAGGGCAGGCTTCGCCAGTCGAGTGAGGCTTGGGTTGCCGAGTCGATCTGCTCGGCGGTGCGCTGCTGGTTGAGAACGAGCGCGCGCAGGATGAGGTTGCCTTTGTCCGTGGGCGTGCCGTTGAGCCAGTCGGCGTACAGATCGAAGCACACGGCCTTGTCTTGCGTACCGCCAATACACATGCCGATGTTGAGCGCGTAGGCCAGGCCGCTATCCACATCTTCATCGTCGTAGTGGCATGCCATCGTGGCAGCCATGATGGTGCTACGCATCCACGTCGAATGCGCTAGCGCCAAGGGCGCGATGCGCTCGGCGTCGAATGCGCGCATACGCGCATCGAACCCTAGCTTCCATGACCGCATCGCCGGTTCGTCAAACTTATTGCGGTATTTCGCCCATTCATGATCGGCAACACGCCGGGCCTCTTCTTCCGTCACCGTACGCATCCGCTCGATACGGGAGAGTTTTTCCTGCCGGTAGCCGGCAAAGAGCATACCGAGGTCTGGCTGCGCGACCATGTCGTCGGCGAGCACATCGGCCGCTTCATCTTCACGCGCAATGGCGCTGGTGCGCACTGCTCGTTCGAGGGAGGCAATCGCTTCGTGCGTGGCCAACTCATGGCGATCGTCACCGCGGAGCATGAAGGCATCCAGTTCATGCTGCATCAACGCGTCCAGATCGCGGGCGATCCCGGCAGGGTCATCGAGCGCGATAATCACGCCTTTACCCGGGTTGAGCACGTCCGCGGCCTCGATCACATCTTGCGCGCGACCGGCGCGCCCCTGCCATGGGACCGGGCTGAACGCCATGGCACGGCCACTGGCCTCTTCGGCATACTCGGCCACTGTAGCAGCCAGTTTGCCCAGCTTTTCAACCGGCTGCCCGGCCGGAAGCTTCCCTTGCAGCAGCGCTTTGATATTGAGCTTTTGCATGTGCCGGGCCCGATAGCCGGCGTCGTCGTGCAAATCAAGCACGCGTGGCGTCCACTCAACATCCGAGAAGGCCAGCCAGACGTTGGTTGCCAGCTTGGGGCTGCTGATGGTGATGCAGGAGGAGATTTCCCGATGCCCCTGGCGCGAACACGGCTCGCGCCCCTTGAGGTACGCCGTGTCGACGCACTGGCGGGGCTCGAAGGGCATGAAGTAGCCCCCTTCCGTCACGAACCAACCGGACCATCGCCCCAGCGCCTCGTTGTACATGTACAGGTAGCCGCTACGTAGCATGCGCACGGTGTAGTGAGCATGCATGCCCAGTTCGATCACCGAATACTCGCAACCGAGCGGCAGCATCTTGCCGGACGCTCTCGGAAGCCCGGCGCCACGCGGCGCGACGGCAAAGCGGCCCGGCAAAATGGGCAACCCCCGTTTCTCACAGAACTCGCAGGAAGGAGAAGTCGTCATGTCCTTGCTCTCGTGGAGTCGCCGTCTTGGCGGGTCATGTCCGACACCACCGACGCCCAGAACGCGTCGCCCATGGCGCAGACCACATCGTTGAATTCGCTTTCATCGTCCAGCGCCTGCTCGATCAGATCGACGACTCGGGGATGTTCATCAAAACGAGGGTGGCAATTCAGGCAAAGCTGCGCGAATGCCTCCCAGTCCTTCTCTCTGGTCCAACCCCTGTCTTGCGCCCGAGCGATGTAGCCGTCGATGGCCCGGAACCGCTCAATACGCCTCGCCTCGTCAATGACATCGCGCTGTGTCGCCAGGACAGCGTTAAGCGCGGCAATGCGCTGGAGTTGAGCGCTTAGGCGTGCATCGAACCGAAGTTGCATCGGGGCGCTCGGGGCGGCCGGTTCCAACCGTCGCCATTGACCATCAAGCCAGTAACACCAACTCGAGCACGGACCAAGCAGCGCCGCACACTGACTGTCGTCGAGCATCCACGCGAGGTGTTTGAGCACCATGGGATCGAAGTAGCGGAACAAACACTTCTGACCATCAGCGAGCCAGACAATCAATAGCCGACGAAGATGCGCAAACACGCGCTCGGTTGAATCGGCTGAGTCGACGATCAGCAACGCGGGCAGATCACCGCGATTGCACACAACGCCATCAATCCACCCCACCAACGCGGCGCGCCCGGCAGCGTCGAGATCGCGCGGGCGCACACACAGCGGCATAAGATGCGCCTCGCGCTTCATACCACTCGGGACCAATTCAACGGCCCGGCAGTCCGGCAGCGGCATGCTCAGACGCATCGGATCGATGACGATAGCGGCCGATTCCGAAACAAGTCGATGGAGCAACACGCCGGACGCCATTGTCAGAAAATCGGGACGACGGCAGCGCCACGACGGCCGGCTTCAAGCATCCGCATCTCGCAAAGCTTGAGTTCGCGGGGGCTCGGCAGACGCCCACTGACGCTCATCGATTTCGGCCCGGTCAGATTCTTCATGCTCGCCTTGAGCTTGACCGGCCCCGGCGCGTGCAGGCTGATGTTGCCGCCTTCGAGCTTCAGATAGGCGCCGCCGGCGGTGGCCAGGAGGTGGGTTTTGGCGCTGGCCTGGACGCTGGCGGTGGTGCTGGCGACGGTGATCGCCTTGTCGGCAGCGGCGCGCAACTGGCCGCTTTGCGCCTGCACGTTGACCTTGCCGCTGGCGGCGTGCAGGGCGATGCCGGTTTCCTGGTTGGGCTTGTTGCCGCCGGCCTTGCCGATGGTGAACAGCGCCAGGCCGTCTTTAACGGCGAGGCTGTGGTTGCCCTGGGCGACGAGGCCAATGTCTTGCCCGGCGCCGAGGCAGAGGGTTTTGCCGGCGACGAGGATGGCGCTGGCGGGGGTGAGTTGGGCGATGCCGCCGGGGGCGCTGTAATGAAGGCGCGGGGCGGACCAGGCGGGGACGGTGCCTTCGCCGCCGGCGATGGCTTTGAAACCGCCGCTGCCGGGATCGCACGTCGGCGTGGCCGCGACCGGCCCGGTGGTAGCGGTGGCGCCCATCACGTTGACGGCCGCCTGCAGGGCGGCGCTGGCGGGGAGGTCTCGCGCGGCGGGGTCGCCGGCGAGGGCGGCGTTCTGTTTGGCGGCCGTCTCGGCCAGGGCCGTGGTGAGGGCGTGGGCGTCTTCGGTCTGGCGGATGGGTTCCGCGCTGTCGAGGTGGGCGCCGCGGGCGCCGGGGCGGGCGTCGGCGCTGATGAGCAGGCCGCTGCCGGCGCGCACGGCGGCGGCGGCGCGGGTGGCCAGTTCGGCGCCGTGGCCGCGGTCTTTGAGCCGGGCGTTGTCTTGCTGTTGCTTGAGGTGGCCCAGTTGCAGGGCGGTGGCGTATTCGGTGGTACCGAGGCAGATGCGCGGCTGGCCGGGGGTGTCGTCGAAGATCAGTTGGTTGTAGCCACCACTGCCGCCGCGGCTGGTCGACAGCTGCTGGCTTTTGAAACCGGAGAGGCTGGCGTTGTGGCGATGTGCCGGATCGTCCTGACCGGCGAACAGCGCCGGGGCATTGGCGCTGGCTTGCATGGTGGCACCGCCGATGCGGCTGCCGGCGGCATCTGTGTTGCCCTGGCCGTTGAACAGCGCGCCGATGATGACCGGGCGGTCGATGTTGCCGTCCTGGAAGGCCACGAGCACCTCCTGGCCGGGGCGCGGCACCCAGTGTCCGCCCCAGTTGGCACCGGCAAACGGGCTCATGACGCGCAACCACGCACCGAGCGCATCGCTGGCCGGGGCGTTGTCATCGCCGCCGCGGGCGCTTTGCCGGCTGGCGCTGTGGCTGCCGCGTTGCCAGGCGAACTGCACCTGCACACGGGCATCGCGGTCGGTGTGCGTTGGTGTGCCGGGGCCGACGACGATGGCGGTGAGGGTGCCGTGAGCGGTGGGGCGGGGGTGGATGTGACGGCCGTGGGCGTCGGCCATCAGCGCGCGCCAGGGGATGTGGGCGCGGATAGCGCGGATATGGTTGCGGTAGTGTTCGACGGCGGGTGTATCTTCGCCGAATGGCGCTTGGCCGGTTGATGCCGACCCTGCGATGGGGCGCTGCCGGGCGGATGTCAGCCGATTGGGCGGCGGATCGGCGAGCGCTTCAGCGGCACCCGGAATCGACTCGGCAAGGTTGTTGCGGGCATGGTGGATGACTTCGGTGATGGCAAAGCGCCGCGCCTCGGGCGGATCGAGGTCGTGCTCGGCATGCCCGGCCAGGGTGAAGCAGGTGCCGGGTGCCGCCGTGCGCACGGTGCCTTGGCCGAGGAACTGCTTGCTGCGGGCATCGAGCGCCTCGCGTTGGGCGCGCAGCATGCGTTCGCCGTGCTCAAGGCTTTGCCAGGCATACTGGCCGGGGTCGTCGATGGCTTCGAGGCGCGGGCCGTGACCGTTGTCGATGGCCGAGTCGGCACGCTGCTCGCGCGTGGACAGG
>QQUN01000011.1 GCA_008501585.1 Pseudomonadota bacterium
CGGGGGACACGCAGCCCGTACCGCCGCCGGCCGCCGGCCTGCCCGTGCCGGCCGCGCCGCCCGCAGCCGTGGCGGCTCGTTCCGAGACGCTGCCAGCACCCGCGGCCCCGGTCGCGGTCGCGCCCAAGCCTGCCGAGGCGGCACCGGCGGCGGCGCCTGCCGCTGCGGGCAAGCGCCTGGTGTTCCGCTTCACCACCGAGTCGTGGGTCGAAGTGCGTGACGCTTCGGGCGAGATCATCTTCTCCCGCACCAATCGCCCCGGCTCGGTGCAGGAAGTCACCGGCAAGCCGCCCTATCGCCTGGTGATCGGCAATGCCAAGGATGTCGAACTCGAATATGCCGGCAAACCGGTGGATCTCGCTCCCTATATCAAGGTGAGCGTCGCCAGGCTGACGCTGGAATGAACGACCCGATGGATGCCCTGATCTGCGGCCAGGCCGCGCCCCGTCGCCGCAGCCGCCTGGTGCGTGTTGGCAAGGTGCTGATCGGCGCGGATGCGCCGGTGGTGGTGCAGTCGATGACCAACACCGACACCGCCGACCCGATCGCCACGGCCATCCAGGTGGCGCAACTGGCCCGCGCCGGTTCCGAGATGGTCCGCATCACGGTCAACAACGAGGAGGCGGCGCGTGCCGTGCCGGCCATTCGCGAGCAGCTGGCGCGGATGAATGTCGACGTGCCGCTGGTGGGCGACTTCCACTACAACGGCCACAAGCTGCTCACCGATGTGCCCGAGTGCGCCGAGGCATTGGCCAAGCTGCGCATCAATCCGGGCAACGTGGGCGCGGGCACCAAGCGCGATCCGCAGTTCGCCTCGATCATCGAGATCGCCTGCAAGTACGACAAGCCGGTGCGTATCGGCGTCAACTGGGGCAGCCTCGATCCCTCGGTGCTGGCCCGGATCATGGACCAGAATGCGAGCCGCGCGGTGCCGCTCGATGCCGGCGCCGTGATGCGCGAGGCCCTCGTGACCTCGGCGCTGGAGTCGGCTGAAAAGGCGGAATCCTACGGTTTGCCGGGCGACCGGATCATTCTCTCGGCCAAGGTCTCCAGCGTCCAGGACCTGATCGCCGTTTACCGCGATCTGGCGCGCCGCTGCGACTACCCGCTGCATCTCGGGCTGACCGAGGCCGGCATGGGGTCGAAAGGCATCGTCGCCTCGACCGCCGCGATGGGCGTGTTGCTGCAAGAAGGCATTGGTGACACCATCCGCGTCTCGCTGACGCCGGAGCCCAACGGCAACCGTGCCCAGGAAGTGGTGGTGGCGCAGGAGATTCTGCAGACCATGGGCTTGCGCGCGTTCACGCCCATGGTGACCGCCTGCCCGGGCTGCGGCCGCACGACCAGCACCTTCTTCCAGGAGCTGGCCTCGCGCATCCAGACCCATGTGCGCGAGCAGATGCCGCGCTGGCGGGAGCAGTACGACGGGGTCGAGAACATGACGCTGGCGGTGATGGGCTGTGTGGTCAATGGGCCGGGCGAGAGCAAGCATGCGAACGTCGGCATTTCGCTGCCGGGCACGGGCGAGACCCCGGCCGCGCCGGTGTTTGTCGATGGCCAGAAGACAGTGACCCTGCGGGGCAGCAACATTGCGGCCGAGTTCCAGGCCATCGTCGACGAGTACGTGGCGACGCATTACCAAAGAAAAGCGGGCTGACCCGCGCAGAACAGAAGAAAGACAGCAGACATGAGTCAAAGCCTGCGTGCCGTGCGTGGCATGAACGATATTTTCCTCGACGAGGCCGAAACCTGGGAGCAGTTCGAATCGCTGATTCGCGACTGGCTCAAGAGCTACGGCTTCCGTCCCATCCGCACCCCCATCGTCGAGCCGACCCCGCTGTTCCGGCGCGCCATCGGCGAGGTGACCGACATCGTCGAGAAGGAGATGTACTCCTTCGAAGACGCGCTCAACGGCGAACACCTCACCCTGCGTCCCGAGAACACCGCCTCCTGCGTACGCGCGGTGATGCAGCACAGCCTGCTGCACAGTGGCCCGAAGCGCCTGTATTACTACGGGCCGATGTTCCGCCACGAGCGCCCGCAAAAAGGCCGCTACCGTCAGTTCCACCAGATCGGTGCCGAGGCGCTGGGCTTTGCCGGGCCGGACATCGACGCCGAACTGATCCTGATGTGCGCCCGCCTGTGGGACGATCTGGGCCTGGAGGACATCCGCCTCGAGCTCAACTCGCTCGGCTCGGCCGAGGAGCGCGCCACGCACCGCGCCGCGCTGATCACCTATTTCGAAGCGCATGTCGAGCAGCTCGACGAGGAGGCCAAGCGCCGCCTGTACACCAACCCGCTGCGCATCCTCGACACCAAGAACCCGGACATGCAGGCGCTGGTCGAAGCCGCACCGACGCTGATGGACTACCTCGGCGAGGAATCGCTGGCCCATTTCGAGGGCGTGCAGGCCATCCTCAAAGACGCCGGGGTGCCGTATCGCATCAACACCCGCCTGGTGCGCGGTCTCGATTACTACAACCGCACCGTGTTCGAGTGGGTCACCGACCAGCTCGGCGCGCAGGGCACGGTCTGTGCCGGCGGGCGTTACGACGGCCTGGTCGAGCAACTCGGCGGCAAGGCCACACCCGCGGCCGGTTTTGCCATGGGTGTTGAGCGATTGCTCGCGCTTTGGCAAAGTTCCGGCGGTGAGCCCGAGCGTGAAGTGCCGGACCTCTACGTGGTGCACCAGGGCGAGGCCGCGCAGCGCTTCGCGTTCCGCGTGGCCGAGGACATGCGCGCGCAGGGCTTCTCGGTGCTGTTCCACTGCGGTGGCGGCAGCTTCAAGGCGCAGATGAAGAAAGCCGACGGCAGCGGTGCGCCGTGTGCCCTGATCATTGGCGACGATGAGGCCGCGGCCTCGGAAGTCACCCTCAAACCCTTGCGCGACGGTGGTGAGCAACGCCGCGTCGCAGCCGATCAACTGGCCGATGTGCTGGCCGACCTCCTATTTGCCGTGGAAGACGACGATGGCAGTCTATGATCTTGAAGAGCAGGAACAACTCGCCGAACTGAAGGCGTGGTGGGCGCAGTACGGCTGGATTGTCACCGCGGTGGCGGTGATCGCCGCCGTCGCCTCCGTCAGCTGGCAGGGCTGGCAGTGGTATCAGCGCAAGCAGACCGCCGAGGCGGCCGCGCTGTACAGCGTGGTGCAGAAGGCGGTGGTCGATAGCGACGCCGCCGCGGCCCGGCAGGCTGCCGGCCAGATTCTCGAGAACTACAGCAGCACGGTCTATGCACCGCTGGCGGCGTTGATGTCTGCCAAAGTGCAACAGGCCGCCGGCGACACCGGCAATGCCGCGCTGCCGCTGGAGTGGGTGACCAAGAACGCCGACGAGCCGGTGATGCGCGACATCGCCCGCCTGCGCCTGGCCGCGGTGCGGCTCGACGCCGGTGACACGGCCGCGGCCCTGGCCCTGCTGGCCGATGAGCCGTCGGCAGCGCTCAAGGTGCGCCACTACGATCTGCGCGGCGATGCGCTGGTGGCCGACGGCAAGGTCGACGAGGCCCGCACGGCTTACCAGACGGCACTGGATGCGGCCAACGCCGTCATCGTGCCGGGCGACCGCAGCGCCGAAATCATCCGAATCAAGCTCGACGCCCTTTTGGGAGGTGCCCGCTGATGCGTTCGTTCCGTGTGTTCCCGGTCTTGGCCGCGACCGTCGTCCTGGCCGGTTGCAGTTCGCTCGATGCCCTCAATCCGTTTTCGACGCCGGCCCCCAAAATGGCGCCGCTGCCCGAGTTCAAGGCCGCGGCGACGCTGTCGCCGGTGTGGTCGGCCAAGATCGGCGATGCCGAGATCTACCATTTTGAACCAGCGATTCTCGATGGCGAGGTGATCGCCGCGGCGGCCGATGGCGACGTCGCCCGTTTTGGCGGTGGTCAGGCGCGCTGGCGCGTGCGCATCGCCGACGGGCTGACCGCCGGTGTTGGCGCCGATGCGACGCTGGCCGTGGTGGTCAATGGGCAGGGCGAGGTGATTGCGCTGGACGCCGCGTCGGGCACCGAGCGCTGGCGCAGCAAGGTCAATGCCGAGGTGCTGGCTGCGCCGGGCGTGGCCAGCGATTTCGTGGTCGTGCGCAGCAGCGACAATCGGGTGTTCGGCCTCGACCGAAAGGATGGCAAGCAGGTGTGGACCTACCGACGCACCACGCCGGCGCTGACGCTGCGCAACCAGTCGGGCATGCTGATCGAGAACAACGTCGCGGTGCTCGGCTTCCCCGGCGGCAAGCTGGCCGCCTTCGATCTCAACAATGGCGGCCTGATCTGGGAGCTGTCGGTGGCACTGCCGGCCGGCGCAACCGAACTGGAGCGCATTGCCGATGTGGTCGGCGACCCGGTGCTGCACCGTCAGACCCTGTGCGCCGCGGCCTTCCAGGGCCGGGTCAGCTGCTTTGACGTGACCAATGGCAAGACGCTGTGGAGCCGTCCGCTGTCGGCGCGCGGCGGGATCAGCCGCGATGTTCGCCAGGTCTACGTGACCGAAGACGCCGATGCCGTGACCGCGCTGGACGCCTTCAGCGGTGCCAGCATGTGGCGGCAGGACCAGCTCGCACGCCGCCATTTGTCGGCGCCGCTGGCCGTCGAGGCCGGCGTGGTGGTGGGCGATACCGAAGGGTATGTGCACCTGCTTGGCCGCGACAACGGCGCCTTCATCGGCCGGGCTGCCACCGATGGCAGCGGCATCCTCGCGGCGCCGCGCGCCGCGGGCGACCAGGTGGTGGTGCAGACCCGTGCCGGTGGCATCCATGTATTTCAGCCGCGCTGACAAAGGCCGAATGTGATCCCTACGCTGGTACTGGTCGGTCGGCCGAATGTCGGCAAATCGACGTTGTTCAATCGTCTCACCAAGACGCGCGATGCCCTGGTTGCCGATCAGCCCGGGCTGACGCGCGACCGTCACTACGGCGTCGGCCGGGTGGGCTCGCGGGACTACCTGGTGGTGGATACCGCCGGTTTCGACCCCGTCGCCAAGGACGGGATCATGCACGAGATGGCACGGCAGGCCGAACAGGCGATTGCCGAGGCCGATGTGCTGCTGTTCATGGTCGATGGCCGTAACGGCCTGACCCCGCACGACCAGGAAATCGCCAACCGGCTGCGTCGGGCGGATCGCCCGGTGTTCCTGGTGGTGAACAAGGGCGAGGGCATGAACCGCGCCGTGGTGAGTGCCGAATTCCATGCGCTGGGCCTGGGGGCGCCGCTGGTGATCTCGGCCGCCCATGGTGATGGCGTGCATCCGCTGCTCGATGAAGTCTTCGAAATCCTGCCGCCGGAAACCCCGGAGGCGGAGCCCGAGGCGCATGGCCCGCGCGTGGCCATCGTCGGCCGGCCGAACGTCGGCAAATCGACGCTGATCAACACCTTGCTCGGCGAAGAGCGCGTGATCGCCTTCGACATGCCGGGCACGACGCGCGACGCGATCTCCATCCCGTTCTCGCGCAATGGCCGCGAATACAAGCTGATCGACACCGCCGGTCTGCGCCGGCGCGGCAAGGTGTTCGAGGCGGTCGAGAAGTTCTCGGTCATCAAGACGCTGCAGGCCATCGAGCAGGCCAACGTGGTGGTGCTGGTGCTCGACGCCAGCCAGGACGTGTCCGACCAGGACGCCCACATCGCCGGTTTCGTGCTTGAAACCGGGCGGGCGCTGGTGGTGGCGATCAACAAGTGGGATGCGGTGGATGACTACCGCCGCGAGCAGATCAAGGCCGACATCGCCCGCAAGCTGCCGTTCCTGAGCTTTGCCCGCATGCACTATGTCTCGGCGCTCAAGTCGCAGGGCATTGGCGGCGTGCTGACCTCGGTCGATCGTGCGTACGCCGCGGCCATGGCCAAGCTGTCGACCCCGCGCCTGACCCGCCTGTTGCAGGAGGCGGTGACCAAGCAGGCGCCACCCAAGGTACGCATGTTCCGCCCGAAAATGCGCTATGCGCACCAGGGCGGCAGCAATCCGCCGATCATCGTCATTCACGGTACGGGTCTTGAGGGGATTCCGGCCAGCTATACGCGTTATCTCGAGCGAACTTTCATGGAAGCGTTCAAACTCCAGGGCACGCCCTTGCGCATCCAGTTCCGTTCGACGACCAACCCGTATGGCGATAAAAAATAGCATCCGCACCGCTCCGGGGGCAGCGCCAGATTGGTGTTGCACCGCGGAATCAATTAAATTACGCCAACATAACGATAGAGGCTAAAACATGAGCAACAAAGGCCAACTCCTTCAGGATCCATTTCTCAACGCCCTGCGCCGCGAGCATGTGCCTGTGTCCATCTACCTGGTCAATGGCATCAAGCTGCAAGGGCAGATCGAGTCCTTCGACCAGTACGTGGTGCTGCTGCGTAACACGGTGACCCAGATGGTCTACAAGCACGCGATTTCCACGGTGGTGCCGGCCCGTCCGGTCAACTTCCAGCAGCAGGAGTCCGGTGAGTCCGCAGCCTGAGGTGGGCTCCCGATTGATGAAGCTGACTACCGGGGCGTGTGATGTTTGATCGTCCCGACGCGGGAGAGCGCGCCGTCCTGGTGCAGATCGACCTGGGGCAGGACGCCATCGAAGAGCGGCTGGCCGAACTGGTGCTGCTGGCGCAGAGTGCGGGTGCCCGGGTCGAGTCCGTGGTCCGCGCCAAGCGCCGCGCGCCGGACCCGGCGCTGTTCGTGGGCAAGGGCAAGGCGCAGGAAATCGGCGATGTGCTGCGCGCCCACGGTGCCGATCTGGTGATTTTCAATCACGAGTTGAGCCCCGGCCAGCAACGCAACCTCGAGCGGGTGCTGCAATGCCGTGTGATCGACCGCACGGCCCTGATCCTCGATATTTTCGCCCTGCGTGCGCGCAGCCATGAGGGCAAGCTGCAGGTCGAACTGGCGCAGCTGGAACACCTGGCCACCCGGCTGATCCGTGGCTGGACCCACCTTGAACGACAGAAGGGCGGGGTCGGTTTGCGCGGCCCGGGTGAAACCCAGCTCGAGACCGACCGCCGCTTGATCGGCGCGCGTGTCAAGACGCTGCGCGGGCGGCTCGAAAAGCTGGAGAACCAGCGCCGGGTCCGGCGCCGTGCGCGGGCGCGGCGCGATGTGCTGTCGGTGTCGATCGTCGGCTACACCAACGCCGGCAAGTCGACCCTGTTCAACGCGCTCACCAAGGCCGGCAGCTACGCGGCCGACCAACTCTTTGCCACGCTCGATACCACCTCGCGTCGCCTGTTTTTGGGTGAGGTGGGGAACATTGTGCTGTCGGATACGGTCGGATTCATCCGTGACCTGCCGCATAGCCTTGTGGCGGCATTTCACGCCACGCTGGAAGAGACCGTCAGCGCCGATCTGCTGGTGCACGTGGTCGATTCCGGCAGTGACGACAGGGACGCGCAGATCGCTGCCGTCAACGATGTGCTGAAAGAAATCGGCGCCGGGGAGATTCCCCAGATCCTGGTCTGGAACAAGATCGACGGCAGTGGTACGCCGGCCCGATTCGAGCGGGACGGCTGTGATAGAATCTGCCGCGTTTTCGCGAGCGCCAAGACAGGAGAGGGGCTCGACTTGTTACGACTGGCGCTGACCGAGGAAGCCGAGCGCTTTGCCGCCGGCCTGAGAGCGGAAGACGCTGATCGTCAGCCGTCTTCCCATTTCGATCCACTCCATTCCTAATGGAAACACTCATGTCGCTGAATGATCCTCGCTGGGGCAACCAGGGGAACGATCAGGAGCGGGACCGTCCGAAGGACGGACCGCCCGATCTCGATGAACTATGGCGCGACGTCAATCGTCGTCTCGGTGGTCTGTTCGGGCGCCGGGGCGGCGGTGGTGGCAATGGTGGCGGTGGTGGCAACATGCCGTCGCTGAGCCCGCGCCAGTTTGGTGGCGGGCTGGGCGCGCTGATCGTGCTCATCCTCCTCGTCTGGGGTGCCAGCGGCTTCTATATTGTCGATGCCAACCAGCGCGGTGTCGTGTTGCGCTTCGGCGACTACATCGAAACCACCGAGCCGGGCCTGCACCTGCGACTGCCGTTCCCGATCGAGAGCCACGAACTGGTCGATGTGACCGGCGTGCGCACGATCGAAGTCGGCTACCGCGGCGCGGAGCGCAACAAGGTGCTGCGCGAAGCGCTGATGCTCACCGACGACGAAAACATCATCAACATCCAGTTCGCCGTGCAGTACATCCTCAAGAGCCCGGAAGACTACCTCTTCAACAATCGCCATCCGGACGAGGCCGTGGCCCAGGCGGCAGAGACGGCCGTGCGCCAGATCGTTGGCCGCAACCGCATGGACTTCGTGCTCTACGAGGGGCGTGAGGAAATTGCTGTTCGTGCGAAGGACCTGATGCAGGAAATCCTCGATCGTTACCAGACCGGCATCCAGATCAGCCAGGTGACCATGCGCAACGCCCAGCCGCCCGAGCAGGTGCAGGCCGCGTTCGACGACGCCGTCAAGGCCGGACAAGACCGGGTGCGCCAGACCAACGAGGGCCAGGCCTACGCCAACGACGTGATTCCGAAGGCCCGTGGTACGGCCTCCCGCCTGGCCGAAGAGGCCAACGGTTACGCCGCCCGCGTGGTGGCCAACGCCGAGGGTGAGGCCAGCCGCTTCGCCCAGGTGCTGGCCGAGTATCGCAAGGCGCCCAAGGTGACGCGCGAGCGCATGTATATCGAGACCATGCAGGATCTGTACTCCAACACCACCAAGGTCATGGTGGATACGAAAGGGAATGGCAACCTGATGCTGATGCCGCTGGACAAACTGCTCCAGTCCGCCGGCGACGGCGATGCGGCGCGTAGCGAGCCGCGCAGCGCCACCAGCGCCGCGCCGGTGAGCGATGCACCGCGCCAGGCCGCGATTGGCGACGATGTGCGCAGTCGTGATTTCCTTCGTAACAGCCGTGAGTTGGGAGGCCGCTGATGCGTGAGCGTACACCGATCCTTCTGGGGGTAGTGCTGTTCGCGCTGGCCCTTGTTTCCATGTCGATGTACACCGTCGACAAGCGCCAGTTCGCGATAGTCCGGCAGTTCGGCGAAATCAAGCGGGTCATCAAGGAACCGGGCCTCAACTTCAAGGTGCCGCTGGTCCAGAACGTGACCTTCTTCGAAAAGCGCATCCTGACCATGGATACGCCCGAGCCGGAGCGTTTCATCACCTCCGAGAAAAAGAACGTGCTTGTCGATCTGTTCGTCAAGTGGCGCATCTCCGATCCGCAGCTCTTCCTGGAGTCGGTCGGTGGTGACGAGCGCCGCGCCACGACGCGTCTCGAGCAGACCGTGAACTCCGGCCTGCGCGAAGAGTTCGGCAAGCGCACCGTGCACGAGGTGGTGTCCGGGCAGCGCGACGACATCATGGAGCAGATGCGCGTCAAGGCCGACCAGGATGCCCGCAAGATTGGCGTGCAGATCCTCGATGTGCGGCTGAAGCGGGTTGATCTGCCGACCGAAGTGTCCGAGTCGGTCTATCGCCGGATGGAGGCCGAGCGCAAGCGGGTGGCCAACGAACTGCGTTCGGAAGGTGCGGCCGAAGCCGAAAAGATCCGCGCCGATGCCGACCGTCAGCGTGAAGTCATCATCGCCAACGCGTACCGCGATGCGCAGCGCATCAAGGGTGAGGGCGACGCCAAGGCCACCGCCATCTATGCCGAGGCGTTTGGTGCCGATGCCGACTTCTACGCCTTCTATCGCAGCCTTCAGGCCTATCGCCAGAGCTTTGCCGACAAGGGCGACGTGCTGGTGGTCGAGCCGAGCAGTGAGTTCTTCAAGTATCTGAAAGGTGGTGGGGCGCTCCGGAAAAGCCCGGCCGAATGAAATCCACCCTGATGACGGCCTTCGCCCTCATGCTGTTGATTGAGGGCGTGCTACCGTTCGTGTCTCCCGGTCGCTGGCGCGAGCTGTTCCGCAAGGCCGTGGAGATGCAGGATGGACAGATTCGCTTCATCGGATTGAGCTCGATGCTGATCGGGCTCATTCTTCTTTTGATCTTCAATGACTAAACGGCACGCGTGATGCGCTGGGTATTGCCCGAATATTTTCAGGATGTCTTGCCGCCCGAGGCGGACAAGCTCGAACGCTTGCGTCGGCAGTTGCTCGACGTGTTCCGACTGCATGGTTACCAGCTGGTGGTGCCACCGCTGGTCGAATATCTCGATTCCCTCCTGACCGGTGCCGGGCAGGACCTGCGCCTGCGCACCTTCAAGCTGGTCGACCAGCTCTCGGGTCGCACCCTCGGCGTCCGGGCGGACATGACGCCCCAGGTGGCGCGGATCGATGCCCATCTGCTGAACCGTCGCGGGGTCAGCCGCCTGTGCTATTGCGGTGCCGTGGCGCATACCCTGCCGGCCTCCCTGACCGCCAGTCGCGAGCCGATCCAGCTCGGTGCCGAGCTCTATGGCCATGCCGGAATCGAGGCGGATATCGAGATCATCCGCCTGTTGGCCGATGTGCTGCGCATCGCCGAGGTGCCGACCTCGCGGATCGACCTGGGGCATGTCGGCTTGTTCCGTGCCCTGGTGGGCCGGGCGTCGCTGGACGACGAAGCCGTGCGCGAATTGTTCGGCCTGCTGCAGGCCAAGGACGTGCCGACGCTGGCGGAGCGGCTTGCGCCGCTCGATGCCGACGTGCGCGAGGCCCTGCTGGCGCTACCCCGGCTGTATGGCGACGCCACCGTGCTGGCCGAGGCCCGCCGGGTACTGCCGGACTGGCCCGAGGTGGTCGCTGCGCTCGACGAGCTGGACCGCATCGCCGCGGCGCTGCCGGGCCTGCCGATCAGCGTCGATCTGGCCGATCTGCGTGGCTATCACTATCACAGCGGCGTGGTGTTCGCTGCCTACGGCGGACACTCGCCGAGCGCGCTGGCGCTGGGCGGACGCTACGATGCGGTCGGCAAGGCCTTTGGCCGGGGGCGCCCGGCCACCGGCTTCAGCCTGGACCTGCGCGAACTTGCACAACGCCTGCCGGCGCCGGACTTGCCGGGCGCGATTCTCGCGCCGGCCAGCGGTCCGGCAGGTTTGAAAGAGGCCGTGAGCGCGCTGCGCGAGCGCGGTGAAATTGTCGTCGAGGCCCTGCCGGGCCATGAAGGCTCATGGGGTGAGACGGGGTGTGACCGTCAAATGGTATGGCACGACGAGCAGTGGCTGGTCGTATCGCTCGAGGGAGAGGGTGCAGCACATGGGTAAGAACGTAGTTGTTATCGGGACGCAGTGGGGCGACGAAGGCAAAGGCAAGATCGTTGACTGGCTGACCGACCACTCGCAAGGCGTTGTTCGCTTCCAGGGAGGCCACAATGCGGGCCACACCCTCGTGATCGGCGGCCAGAAAACCGTCCTGCATCTGATTCCGTCCGGCATTCTGCGCGATGGCGTGGCCTGCTACATCGGTAACGGTGTGGTGGTCTCGCCCGAGGCGCTGTTCAAGGAAATCGACAAGCTCGAAGCGGTGGGCGTGAATGTCAGCGAGCGTCTTCGCATTTCCGAGGCCTGCCCGTTGATCATGCCCTACCATCAGGCGCTGGATATCGCCCGCGAAGCGGCGCGCGGTACCAACAAGATCGGTACCACGGGGCGTGGCATTGGACCCGCCTATGAAGACAAGGTGGCGCGCCGCGGTCTGCGTGTCCAGGACCTGATGCGTCCGAAGCGCTTTGCCGAGCAATTGGCCGAGCTGCTCGACTATCACAACTTCATGCTGACCCAGTACTACCGTGCCGCACCGGTGGACTTCCAGCAGACGCTCGATGCGTCGCTGGCGATGGCAGCGCGGCTCGAAGCCTTGGTCGCCGATGTGCCGCGCGCGCTCTACGATGCGCACCGCGAAGGTTCCAACTTGCTGTTTGAAGGCGCACAGGGCACCTTGCTCGATATCGACCACGGCACCTACCCGTTCGTGACCTCCAGCAACTGTGTCGCGGGTGCGGCGGCGGCGGGCGCTGGCGTCGGGCCGAGCATGCTGCACTACGTGCTGGGCATCACCAAGGCCTACACCACGCGCGTGGGGTCGGGGCCGTTCCCGACCGAGTTGTACGACGCCGAGAGCAAGCTGGATCCGGTCGGCAAGCACCTGGCCACCAAGGGCAATGAGTTTGGTGCCACCACGGGGCGGGCGCGTCGTTGCGGCTGGTTCGACGCGGCCGCGCTCAAGCGCTCGATCCAGATCAATGGCGTGTCGGGCCTGTGCGTGACCAAACTCGATGTGCTGGACGGGGTGGAAGAGGTCAAGCTGTGCACCGGCTACCAGATCGACGGCAAGCTGTCCGACATTCTGCCGGTCGGCGCCGAAGAGACCGCGCGTTGCGTGCCGGTGTATGAAACCCTGCCGGGCTGGAAGGAAAGCACGGTTGGCGTCAAGGAATTCGACGCCTTGCCTGCAACCGCGCGTGCTTACCTGAAGCGGATCGAAGAAGTGTGCGCCGTGCCGGTGGACATGATCTCGACCGGGCCGGACCGCGACCAGACCATCGTGTTGCGCCATCCGTTCAAGTAATCGACACCTCCGTGGCGGCGGGCATGCCGGCTGCCACGGAATGAATCTGGTTCGGGTCAACGAAAAAGAGCCGACCTTTCGGTCGGCTCTTTTTGAAACTGGTGCCCAGAAGAGGACTCGAACCTCCACATCCGTAAGGATACTAGCACCTGAAGCTAGCGCGTCTACCAATTCCGCCATCTGGGCAAGAGCCGGAATTATAGCTTCAGGAAAAAAAAGTGCAATCGTTATTTCAAAAAAATCGGTGCTATCGGAGCCTCACCCGGAAAAAGAAAAAGCCAGTCAGAAATCTGACTGGCTTTCCCGGATTTGGTGCCCAGAAGAGGACTCGAACCTCCACGTCCGTAAGGACACTAGCACCTGAAGCTAGCGCGTCTACCAATTCCGCCATCTGGGCGAGGGGCGCATTATATCTGTTCAAGAAAGGTTGTCAATGAATCGACCCACAAAAAAAACAAAATCCCCGGCCAGCAAGGCCGACGCGGCGCCTCGTCGCAAGACCAAGCGCAAGCTGAGCGCGATTCGCCGCGCCGATCCGTTCTTCGAGCGGGAGACCGAACGCTACGACTACCCGCTGCCCAGCCGCGAGTACGTGCTGCAGATCCTGGCCGATGCCGGTCACCCGATGCAACTGCCACAGCTGGCCGAGGCGCTGGATATCCGCGCCGATGAGATGCCGTTCTTCGAGCGGCGGGTGCGCGCCATGGAGCGCGAGGGCGAGTTGGTGCGCAACCGTCGCGAGGCCTTCCTGATTCCGGACAAGGCGGCGCTGATTCGCGGCCGGGTCGAGGGCCATCCGGATGGTTTCGGTTTCCTGATTCCCGACGATGGATCGTCGGACGTCTTCCTCGGCCCGCGCCAGATGCGCGAGGTGCTGCATGGCGATCGCGCCATGGTGCGCATCTCCGGCATCGATCGCCGTGGCCGTCCCGAGGGGCAGGTGGTGGAGGTGCTCGAGCGCGCCAATACGCGCGTCGTCGGCCGGGTGGTCAGCGAGCACGGTGTGCTGGTGGTGGTGCCGGAGAACCGGCGTATCGCGCGCGACATCCTGCTCGCACCGGGCGGACGCAAGAAAAAGGTCGAGGCCGGCGAAGTGGTGGTGATCGAGCTGGTCGAGCAGCCCAGCAAGCATGCGCCCCCGGTTGGCCGCCTGGTCGAGACACTGGGTCGCTATGCCGACCCGGGCATGGAAGTGGAAGTGGCGCTGCGCAAGCACGAGCTGCCCTTCGAGTTCTCGCCCGAGTCCAAGGCCCAGGCGCGCGCGCTGCCCAAGGCGGTGCGCAAGAAGGACATGGCCGGGCGCGAGGATATCCGCCATCTGCCGCTGGTGACCATCGACGGCGAGACGGCCAAGGACTTCGACGACGCCGTCTATTGCGAGCGGGTCGGACGCGGCTTCCGCCTGCTGGTGGCGATTGCCGACGTGTCGCACTATGTCGAGCCGGGTTCGCCGCTGGATTCGGATGCCTTCGACCGCGGCAACTCGGTGTATTTTCCGCGCCGGGTGATCCCGATGCTGCCGGAGAAGCTCTCCAACGGGCTGTGCTCGCTCAATCCCGAGGTGGATCGCCTGTGTATGGTCTGCGACATGAGCATTTCGCCCACCGGGGCGATCAAGCAGTTCCGCTTCTACCCGGCGGTGATGTTCTCGCATGCCCGGCTCACCTACAACCAGGTGGCTGCCGCACTGTACGAGCAAGACCCGGCCACGCGCGAGGCGCTGGCGGCGCATCTGCCGCAGCTCGAAAACCTCGACCGCTTGTTCCGCGTGCTGCTCAAGGCGCGCGCCAAGCGCGGTGCCATCGATTTCGAGACCACCGAAACCCGGATGATCTTCAACGAGGATGGCAAGATCGACCGCATCGTGCCCGAGACGCGCAATGACGCGCACCGGGTCATCGAGGAGTGCATGCTGGCGGCCAACGTGTGTGCCTCGGACTTCCTGCAGGCCAACCAGCATCCGGCACTGTACCGGGTGCACGAGGGGCCCAAGCCCGAGAAGCTCGACCAGTTGCGCAGCTTCCTTGGCGAGTTCGGGTTGCAACTCGGCGGCGGCGACGATCCCAAGGCCAAGGACTACGCCGCATTGCTCACCCAGGTGAAGGACCGCCCCGACATGCCGCTGCTGCAGACCGTCATGCTGCGCTCGCTGCGCCAGGCCATCTACAGCCCCGACAACGTCGGCCACTTCGGCCTGGCCTACGAGGCGTATACCCACTTCACCTCGCCGATCCGGCGCTACCCCGACCTGCTGGTGCACCGCGCGATCAAGGCGGTGCTCACCGGCCAGCAGTATCGCCCCGGAGACTGGGAGCAGATCGGCCTGCACTGCTCGCAGACCGAGCGTCGCGCCGACGAAGCCTCGCGCGATGTCGAGTCCTGGCTCAAGTGCTTCTACATGCAGGACCGGGTCGGTGAGGTGTTCACCGGCAGCGTGTCCTCGGTGGTACCCTTCGGCCTCTTCGTCGCGCTGGACAATGTGTTCATCGAAGGGCTGGTGCACATCTCCGAGCTGGGCGAGGACTATTTCCATTACGACGAATCGCGTCACGAGCTGCTCGGCGAGCGCAGCAGCAAGCGCTTCCGCCTCTCCGACCGGGTCACGGTGCAGCTGATGCGGGTCGACATGGAAACCACCAAGATCGACTTCCGCCTCGTCGCCGAGCCCGCCGCCGGCGCGGGCAAACCCAAGAAAGGCAAACGACGTGGCTAATCCCTCCGGGCGCGAGACCCGTTTCATCTTCGGCTTCCATGCAGTGCGCTCGCGCCTGCGCAACGATCCGGACGGCGTGGTCGAGATCCATGTCGCCGCGCAGCGCAACGACGGTCGCGCGCGCGACCTGATCGCGCTGGCCGAAGCGCACAAGGTCCGCGTCATCCCGACCGATGCCGGCCGTCTCGATGGCATGGCCGGCGGCGCGGTGCATCAGGGCGTGGTGGCACGGGTGGACGCGCGCCACAAGGTGCTGCAGCTCGACGACATCCTCGACACGCTCGAGGGCCCGGCCCTGCTGCTGGTGCTCGACGGCGTGACCGATCCGCACAACCTCGGTGCCTGCCTGCGCGTGGCCGATGCTGCCGGCGCGCAGGCCGTCATTGCCCCCAAGGACCGCTCCGCCAGCCTCAACGCCACCGCCATCAAGGTCGCCAGCGGCGCGGCGGACACCGTGCCCTATGTGACGGTGACCAACCTCTCGCGCGCCTTGCGCCAGATGCAGGACGCCGGCGTGTGGATCATCGGGGCGGCGGGGGAGGCCGAGCAGGATCTGTACTCGGTTGACCAGACCGGCCCCATCGCCTGGGTGCTCGGCGCCGAGGGTGACGGCCTGCGCCGGTTGACGCGGGACACCTGCGACGTGCTGGCGCGCATTCCGATGCATGGCGCGGTCGACAGCCTGAACGTCTCGGTGGCCAGCGGTATCTGCCTGTTCGAGGCGGCCAGGCAGCGTCACGCTTGATGCGGATCAACGCCGGCCGCTGATTGCCGGTTTTGGCTTGCATTACGTTGACGTCAACGGTAAGAATGCGGGTTTACCTGTACGGCGCCGTATGGCGCCGTCGGGAGATTCCGTCATGAATACACCGGAGAGGGAGACGTCTTGATGAGCGCTGTCACCGAATTTCTGAAGGCCCGCGATTTCCTGCTGGCCCACCGCACCGACTACCAGGCCGCCTACGCTGGCTTCCAGTGGCCGCAGTTGACCGAGTTCAACTGGGCGCTCGACTACTTCGACGCCATGGCCCAAGGCAACGACGCCCCGGCCTTGTGGATCGTCGAGCAGGACGGCAGCGAGTCGAAGCGCAGCTTTGCCCAGATGTCGGCGCGCTCCAACCAGGTGGCCAACTGGCTGCGCGCGCAGGGCGTGTCGCGTGGCGACCGGATCCTCGTCATGCTCGGCAACGAAGTGCCGCTGTGGGAGACCATGCTCGCCGCCATCAAGCTGGGCGCGGTGGTGATTCCCGCGACCACGCTGCTGACGCCGGACGATCTGGACGACCGCATCGAGCGCGGCGGCGTCAAGCATGCGGTGATCGGTCACGCGCATGTCGACAAGTTCGAAGGCAAGACCGGCTTCACCCGGGTGGTGGTCGGCGGCACCTGCGCGGGCTGGCTGGCCTACGCGGAGGCCGACACGGCGGATGAGACCTTCGTGGCCGATGGCGTCACCCGCGTCACCGATCCGCTGCTGCTGTACTTCACCTCCGGCACCACCTCCAAGCCCAAGCTGGTGCAGCACAGCCACCAGTCCTACCCGGTCGGCCACCTGTCGACCATGTACTGGATCGGCCTGCAGCCGGGCGACCGCCACATGAACATCTCCTCGCCGGGCTGGGCCAAGCATGCCTGGAGCTGCTTCTTCGCCCCGTGGAACGCGGGCGCCACGGTCTTCCTCTACAACTACACCCGCTTCGACGCCAAGGCGCTGCTCGAGGTGCTGGTCAAGTACGAGATCACCACCCTGTGCGCGCCGCCGACGGTGTGGCGTATGCTCATCCAGCAGAACCTGGCCGCCTACAAGACCTCGCTGCGCGAGCTGATCGGCGCCGGCGAGCCGCTCAACCCGGAAGTGATCGAGCAGGTGGAAAAGGCCTGGGGCATCACCATCCGCGACGGCTTCGGCCAGACCGAGACCACCGCCCAGATCGGCAACCCGCCGGGCCAACGGCTCAAGCCCGGCTCCATGGGTCGTCCGCTGCCGGGCTATACCGTGGCGCTGATCGATGGCGAGGGCCAGCGCGCCGAGGAAGGCGAGGTGTGCCTCGACCTGTCGGCCCGCCCGATGGGCCTGATGCTGGGCTACGCCGGCGACGAGGCCAAGACCGCCGAGGTGATGCGCGATGGCTTCTACCACACCGGCGACGTGGCGCAGATCGACGCGGAGGGCTACATCACCTATGTCGGCCGCGCCGACGACGTGTTCAAGGCCTCCGACTACCGCATCAGCCCCTTCGAGCTGGAGAGCGTGCTGATCGAGCACCCTGCCGTGGCCGAGGCGGCCGTGGTGCCCAGCCCCGATCCGGTGCGCCTGGCGGTGCCCAAGGCCTTCGTGATCCTGGTCGAGGGCCAGACCCCGAGTGCCGAGCTGGCGCGCGACATCTTCGCCTTCACGCGCGAGAACCTGGCGCCCTACAAGCGCATCCGCCGCCTCGAATTCGCCGATCTGCCCAAGACCATCTCGGGCAAGATCCGTCGCGTCGAATTGCGCAAGCAGGAAGAGGCGCGCGACGAAAAAGGGGCCATGGAGTATTTCGAGGACGACTTTCCCGACCCCAAGTAAGCCTGGCGGTCCGGCCATTGACGCAGTGCGGCAAGCACTGCGCCCGCTGCCGGAATAAGCTGCTACAATGCCGTCCGTGGCGGGTCTCCTCGCATTGCAGCGCGGTGAACCTGGTCAGGGCCGGAAGGCAGCAGCCACAGCCGCTCCCTGCAAGTGCCGAGGGTCAGGCTCGCCACCCTGAATGCAAAAAACGCCGATCCGCGAGGATCGGCGTTTTTCTTTCCATGGCCCGTTCAGGCCAGTGCGGTGTCGAGCAGCATCATCACGCAGAAGCCGATCAGCAGGCCCTTGGAGGCCGCCCCCTCGTGGCCGCTGCGATGCGACTCGGGGATGATCTCGTGGCTGACCACCAGCAGCATCGCCCCGGCCGCCAGTGCCAAGCCCCAGGGCAGGGCAATCGCCGATACCTGGATCAGGCTGGCGCCGAGCACGGCGGCCACCGGCTCGACCAGACCCGACGCGGTGCCGACCAGCGCCGCGGTGCCGGCCCGGTAGCCCGCACCGCGCAGCGCCAGCGCCACCACCAGGCCTTCGGGGATGTCCTGGATGGCAATGCCCATGGCCAGCGCCGCCGCGCCGGCGCCGTCCTTGGCTGCGGCCACGCCGATGGCCAGCCCTTCCGGCAGGTTGTGCAAGGCGATGGCAAACACGAACAACCACACCCGGGCCAGCGCTTCAGTGTCGACGCCTTCCGCGCCGTTCAGGAAATGTTCGTGCGGCAGGCGGCCGTCCAGCCACAACAGGGCACCACCGCCGGCCAGGATGCCGGCAACCATCACACCACCGGCAATCCACGGGTCGTCCCACAGCGCGCGCGCCGCATCCAGACCCGGGATGACCAGCGAGAACGCCGTGGCGGCCAGCATCACGCCGGCGCCAAAGCCGAGCATGGCGGCCAGCACCCGCGCCGACACCGGGCGGGCGAACACCACGGGCTGCGTGCCCCGCGCGTTGGCCCTGCCGCCCCGCCTCCCGCCCCACCGCGCACCCCCGACACTCGGCCCCGCCCGCAGGGCTGCGCCCATCGACCAGCCCTCGCCACCATACCCGTCCAGCCCGCCCC
>QQUN01000018.1 GCA_008501585.1 Pseudomonadota bacterium
AGCGACCAGCGCACTGCATGGTTGCCAGCGTTCCTGGCCTACTACAATGCCCGACGGCCTCACTCCGCTCTTGGATACCAGCCTCCAGCTTCCCGAATCCCCGGGAACAACCTATTGCAACTCAACACCTAGTGGCTGGGGGTGCTGGCGACGGTGGTTTCGTTCCGTGCCGTCGTCAGCGCTTCAGAGAGCGCGAACACCGCCATGGCGTAGAAGCTGCTGCGGTTGTAGCGCGTAATCACGTAGAAGTTGCGAAAGCCCAGCCAGTACTCGGTGGGGGCGTCTGGCGTGTCGAGATCAACCAGCGTTGATAGCTCGCCCGCCGGCAGTTCGCCGAGCGGCAGAACCTGGTGTTCGGCCAGCGCCTCGGCGGTGACGGCCGGTTCGATGCCCCGGTCGACCAGTGCCTGTGCGCGGGCCGGGTCCTCGACATGGGCGCGCACCGCCACGGGGGCTGCCGGCACCCAGCCATGCTCGGCCAGGTAGCGCGCCACGCTGCCGATGGCGTCGGCCGGGCTGCCTTCCAGATCGATCCGGCCATCGCCGTCGAAATCCACCGCGTAGTTGCGGATGCTGCTTGGCAGGAACTGCGGGAAGCCCAGCGCGCCGGCGTAGGAGCCCTCGTAGCTGAGCGGATCGCGGCCGGCATCGCGCGCCAGCAGGAAGAGGTTTTCCAGCTCACGCCGGAACAGCGGTGCGCGTGGCGGGTAGTCGAAGGCCAGCGTGGCCAGGGCCTCGGCGGTCAGGAAATGGCCGGTGTTGCGCCCGTAGATGGTTTCCACGCCGATGATGGCGACGATGATCGATTCGGGCACGCCATAGCGGGTGCTGGCCTCGCGCAGGGTGTCGGCATGTTCGCGCCAGAACTCGGCGCCGGCCTCGAGGCGTACCGGTTCGATGAAGCGGCTGCGGTAGCGCGCCCATGAGCGGACCCCGCGCTTGGTCGGCGGGGTGATCAGGCGGATGACGCGGTCGTTGCGTTCGACCTGGCGCAAGGTGGCGAGGATGTCGTCGGCGGCGATGCCGTGGGTCTGCGCCATCTCGTCGGCAAAGCGGATGGCCTCGGGGTGACCGTCATAGCCCGCAGCGAGTGTCGCCGGGGTGGCGAGGGCGGCAACGCCGGCGACCAGAAGCGAGCGAAACCGGCGGGTGAGAAGCGTGGGAAGCATTAAATCGAGAACCTTCTGATCTGTGAATCGAGCGCCTTGGTGTCGCGCTGGCTGGCGGTGCCGACGCCGTAGCGCAGGCGGGCATACCGGTGGGCGATGTGGCGGATGGCCGTGGCATGGTCGGGCCATTGCGTCGCGGCTCGGCTAGCATAGTCGGCCGGCCCCTCCCAGGGCAACCGGGGCAGGCCGGCACGGGTGAGCTTGCGCTCGAAGCGTTGCCAGGCGCGGTGCAGCGGGTCGTCGCGGCGGGGGGCGCGTTGGGCCCACCACAGAAGTGCCGCCAGCAAGGTGCCGATGGCAACCAGCAAGGCGGCGCCGATCTGGCGCCAGTCGTCGGCGTGCAGTCCCAGCCGGCTGAGCAGGGTGCGTTGCCGGCGCTGGTCGAAGCCGAGCACCCACTGGTTCCAGGCATTGCCGAGAAACTCCCAGCGATCGCGGAGTGTGCGCAGCCAGTTCAGGTCTGGCCGCACCAGCAAGGGCAGCGCGGCGTCGTCGGGCAGCGCGGCGGCGAGACCGCCATCGATGCGGCGCGGCGCACTGGCGGCGGTCGGGTCGACCCGTCGCCAGCCCTCGCCGTCGAGCCACACTTCGGCCCAGGCGTGGGCATCCGACTGGCGGACCACCATCGCCTTGTCGAAAGGATTGAGCTCGCCGCCCTGGTAGCCGGTGACGACCCGCGCCGGTACGCCGGCGCCGCGCATGAGGATGACGAAGGCGCTGGCGAAGTGCTCGCAGAAGCCCTGCCGGGTGTCGAAGAGAAACGCGTCGGCGCTGTCGGTACCGAGGCGCGGCGGTCGCAGGGTGTAGGCGAGGTCGGCGGAGCGCAGCCAGTCGATGGCGGCGGCAACGCGGGCGGCCGGTTGCGGATGACGCTCGACCAGGTCGGCGGCGAGCGCGCGGGTGCGTGGGTTGCTGCCCGGTGGCAGGGCGAGGGCGGCGCGCAGGATACCGGCCGGGGTGTCCAGCCCGACGCGGCTGTCGGGGTAGGCGACGGCGGGGTAGCGGAGGCGCTGGCGAACCGGCTCGCGGCTGAGCACGGTGAAGTCGCTGGCGTAGCTGGCCGCGGGGATGCCGCCGGCCGGGTAGTCGAGGGCGAGCAGCCAGCGCCGGTTGTGGGCTTCGAGGGTGATCTCGTAGGTGTAGGCGCGGCCGTCGGGGGTGTAGGCGGGGTGGTCGGCGGTGGCCGCGCGCCGGCCGGTCCAGCGCATGCCGTCGAAATCGGTGAGCACCGGGCCGCGCCAGTAGCGTTGCGCCGGTGGCGGCGGGGTGTCCGGAAAGTGGGCACGGAAGGCGATCTCGCCCGACTGGCTCAGCTCGCTGATGGCGCCGGGCTGCATGCTGTCCGACAGGCCGGTGCGGCCCGAGAAGGCATCGGCCGGCAGACCCCACAGCGGCCCGGGAATGCGCGGGAAGAGGATGAACAAGACCACCATGAAGGGCAGCGCCTGGAGCATCAGGACGCCGGTGGTGCGCAACTGCGTGCGAACCGGGTGGCGGGTGTGCAGGCTGAGCAAGGTGGCGGTGGCGAGCACGCAGCCGGCCAGCGCGCCGAGTCCGGTCAGCGGGGACTGGGTGTCGAGAAACAGCCCCAGTTGCAGGAAGAAGCACAGCAGCACCAGCACATGGATGTCGCGCGGGCGCTGGCACTCGAGGTATTTCAGGCCGAGCAGCAGGACCAGCAGCGCAATGCCGGCCTGTTTGCCGAACAGCGTGCCGTACTGCGCAAGGATGAGGCCCCCGGCGGTGAGGCCAAGCAGCGGAGTGACCAGGCGCGGCACCGCCACCTGCCCCGTGCGCTGGCGGAGCACCCGCCAGGCCAGGATCAACACGGCCAGCGCACCGAGCCAGATCGGCAGCCGCGGCAGATGCGGCGCCAAGGTGGCGCCGGCGCAGGCGGCGGCCCAGCGCAGTGGGTCGGCGAAGCGGGTGGCCTCAGTCGGTGGCCTGGGCATGGTCGTTCAGGCGGAACAGGGCGAGGGCGCGCAGGCACCGGTGGCGATGCTGGGCGCCGCGGTCCGGGCCGAGCGTTTGGCCGGGCAGGCGCAAGGTCCAGCGGGCGTCGTCGCGGGCGGCATCGACCACCCAGCGTGCCAGGCGCTGTAGCCGGGCTTCGCCGGGCAGTGCGGCCGGCAGCTGGTGCCAGTCAAAGATCAGCAGGCCGCCGGCGCCACCCTGGAATTGCTTGGCGACCAGGGTGCCGCTGCGGGCGACAGCCTTCCAGGCAATCTGGCGCGGCGAATCGGTCGGGCGGTGGGCGCGCAGGCCGGCGAAGTCGTCATCGCCCGAGGATGCGTGGGTCCGCCCGGCACTGCCGGCGGCGTTGGGTGGCGGCGGTGCCGAGGTTTCCGGTGTGGGATAGACGAGTAGCGCAAGGTCCGGCGTCAGGACGCTCCAGGCGCGGATCAGCCCGAGGGGAAAGACGGTTTCGATGGTGATGCGGCCAACGCGTTGCCAGCCGCGCGCCGGGGTGGGGGCGCTGAGGGTCAGCGGGGTGTGGGTGTCGGGCGGCAGGTCGAGCGCGACCGTGCTGTGGGCCGTCCGAACGACGATGGCCTCGCGGGCGGTGTGCCGATGGTGGCTGAGGACCAGTCCGAACTGGGCCGGCTCGCCGCTGTGCACGGGAGGCAGGGGGCCGGCGGCGATTTCCAGGCCGAGCAGGGTGCGGAAGGCGTGGAATATGCTGGTGATGCCGATGCCGGCAAGCAGGAAGGTGAGGGCGAAGCCGAGGCTGAGGGTGTAGTTGATCGAGGCCAGCAGCATGGCGAAGAGGGTCAGCCCGAAGACCCAGCCGGCACGCGTGGGCAGCACGAAAATGCGTCGCTGGCGCAGGCGGATGGGCAGGGCTTCGGCCGGGCGAAGGCGAAACAGGCGCCGGTCGATCGTGTGGCGCAGGCGTGTCAGCGGCCCGGCCAGGAGGTGGCCGGGGGTCAAGGCAGGGGGACCCGCTCGATGAGCGCCTGGCAGCGCGCATTCGCGGCGGCCACCGAGTGGTCGAGGCCGAGGCGATGGCCGGCGACGGCGGCGAAGATGCGCTGCACATCCTCGGGCTCGACATGCGTCCGGCGCTCGAGCCAGGCCCAGGCGCGTGCCGCCCCGATCAGCCCGAGACCGGCGCGCGGACTCAGCCCGGTGCCGTCCTCGCCACGGCGGCTGGCCTCGAGCAGGGCCTGTACATAGTCGGCCAGGGGGCCGGCGACATGAACCTGCGCACAGGCCTGTTGCATCTGGACCAGCGTGTTGGGGTCGATCACCGGGGCGAGTGCGGCGAGGAGGTCGCGGCGGTCCTGGCCGAGCAGCAAGGCACGTTCGGCGGCCGGATCGGGGTAGCCCAGTTGCAGGCGCATCAGGAAGCGGTCGAGCTGGCTCTCGGGCAGCGGGAAGGTGCCGACCTGCGAACTGGGGTTCTGGGTGGCGATGACGAAGAACGGTGCCGGTAGCGGGTAGGTGCTGCCGTCGGCGGTGATCTGGCCCTCTTCCATGGCTTCGAGCAGGGCGCTTTGTGTCTTTGGCGTGGCGCGGTTGATCTCGTCGGCGAGGATCAGCTGGGAGAACACCGGACCACGATGGAAGTGGAAGCCATTGGTGTTGCGATCGAACACCGAGACGCCAAGGATGTCGGCCGGGAGCAGGTCGCTGGTGAACTGGATGCGCTGGAAGGCCAGCCCGGGCAGCCGGGCGAGAAGGTGGGCGAGGGTGGTCTTGCCGACGCCGGGGACGTCCTCGATCAGCAGGTGTCCGCGCGCGAGCATGCAGCACAGCGCCAGGCGCAACTGCGGCGCCTTGCCCAGCAGAATTTGGCCGGCATGCGCCAGCAGGGTATGAGCCAGATCAACAGTCATGCAAAGCCGGTTGGGAAAAAAGTGTGTACAGAGGATAATGAATCGAAAAAAATCTGAAGAACTTGATAGCCCGACAGCTTACGCTTGCTCAGTCACAGGGAAGGGGGGATATGACAGCCACGGCGTTCATCACACACAAGGATTGCTGGTTGCATGAAATGGGGCCGTATCACCCCGAGTGCGCCGACCGGCTCTCCGCCATCAATGACCGGTTGATTGCTGCCGGGATGGATTTGTTCCTGGCGTTTCACGATGCGCCGGTGGCGACCGTCGAGCAGTTGTCCCGCACGCACCCGCGGGAGCATGTGGAGGCCATGCTGGCCAACGTGCCGGAAAGCGGCATCCGCCACCTCGATCCGGACACCGCCGTGTGCCCCGGCTCGATGAAGGCCGCGGTGCGCGCCGCCGGTGCCGGCATCCTGGCAGTCGACCTGGTAATGTCGAAAGAGGTCGAGAACGCGTTCTGCGCGGTGCGCCCGCCCGGCCATCACGCCGAAAAAGCCAAGGCCATGGGCTTTTGCTTCTTCAACAACGTGGCGGTGGCGGCGCATCACGCCATGGCCGAGCACGGCCTGGAGCGGGTGGCGATCATCGACTTCGATGTGCACCACGGCAATGGCACCGAGGATATCTTCAAGGATGATCCGCGGGTGCTGATGGCCAGCATCTTCCAGCATCCGTTCTATCCTTACAGCGGTGCGGACAACCCGGCGCCCAACATGGTCAACGTGCCGGTGCCCGCGGGCACCCGCGGCGACGCCTTCCGCCAGATCGTGTCCGACATCTGGATGCCGGCCCTGCGCAAGCACAATCCGCAGCTGATCGTCATCTCGGCGGGTTTCGATTCGCACTACGAAGACGACATGGGCTCGCTCGGCCTGGTCGAGGCCGACTATGTCTGGGTCACTGAGCAGCTGCGCACGCTGGCCGACGAGTGCGCTGAAAAGCGGATCGTCTCGATCCTCGAGGGAGGCTACGCGCTGTCGTCGCTGGCACGCTCGGTGGTGGCGCACATCAAGGCCCTGGCCGACATCTGAACCATCTGTCATGTTCGCGGGCGGAGGCGTTGCAGCGCCTTCGTTCCGGGCTGATCGCGCCGATGTTGCGCGGCGCGATTCGGGTACAATGCACTTTTGCTTTTTCGGCCCGATACCCATGATTACCGGATCCATTGTCGCCATCGTCACCCCGATGCAAGAGGATGGCAGTCTCGATTTCGACAGCCTGCGCTCGCTGATCGATTTTCATGTGCGCGAGGGCACCGACGGTATCGTCGTTGTCGGCACCTCGGGCGAATCGCCCACCGTCAACGTCGAGGACCACTGCGAGCTGATCCGCGTGGCCGTCGGCCATGCGGCCGGACGCATCCCCGTCATTGCCGGTACCGGTGGCAACTCCACCGCCGAAGCCATCGAGCTGACCCGTTTTGCCAAGCAGGCGGGCGCGCAGGCGGGCCTGTCGGTCGTGCCTTACTACAACCGCCCCGGACAGGAAGGCATGTACCGGCACTTCCGCGCCATCGCCGAAGCCGACGATCTGCCGATGATCCTGTACAACGTGCCGGGTCGCACCGTGGCCGACCTGGCCAACGACACCACCCTGCGCCTGGCCCAGATCCCGAACATCGTCGGCATCAAGGACGCCACCGGCAACATCGGCCGTGCCTGCGATCTGGTGGCGCGCGCGCCGGAAGGCTTTGCGCTCTATACCGGCGACGACATGACCACCCTGGCCTTCATCCTGATGGGCGGGCACGGTTGCATCTCGGTGACTGCCAACGTGGCCCCGAAGATGATGCACGACATGTGCGTGGCGGCGCTCAATGGCGATGTGGCGACCGCCCGCGCCATCAACCAGAAACTGCTCGGGCTGCACGGCGAGCTGTTCTGCGAAGCCAACCCCATTCCGGTGAAGTGGGCGGTCAATCAGCTCGGTCTGATCGGCCCCACGCTGCGCCTGCCGCTGACCCCGCTGGGCGAAACCAACCATGACCGGGTGCGCAACGCCATGCGCGCGGCCGGACTGTCCGTCTAATTCGAAAGGTATTCATCACGATGCAGCGACGCCACACCGCGACTGTCTCCGTGCTCGCCGCCAGCCTGCTGCTGGCTGGCTGCAATGGCAGCATTATCGAGACCAAGAAAATCGACTACAAGAGTGCGGCCAAGGCGCCGACGCTCGAGGTGCCGCCCGACCTGACGGTGCCCAACCGCAATGACCGCTACGCCGTGCCCGACTCGGGCGGCAAGGGCAGCGCGACCTTCTCGACCTACACCGCCGAGCGTGCGGCGCCTGCCGGCGCGAGCGAAGCACGTGAAGTGCTGCCGGCCGAGGCGGGCATGCGGGTCGAGCGGGCAGGTTCCCAGCGCTGGCTGGTGATCAACAAGACGCCTGAAGAGCTGTGGCCGGAAGTGCGCAATTTCTGGATCGAGCTTGGCTTCATCGTGAACGTCGACTCGCCCGAGATCGGCGTGATGGAAACCGACTGGGCCGAAGACCGCGCCAAGATCCCGCAGGACATCATCCGCAGCACGATCGGCAAGGTGATCGATGGTCTGTACTCGACCCCCGAGCGCGACAAGTTCCGCACCCGGATCGAAAAGGGCGCGCAGCCCGGCACGGTCGAGGTGTTCATCAGCCACCGCGGCATGATGGAAATCTACGAGAACGAGTCGAGAGCCACCACCGTCTGGCAGCCGCGCCCGGCGGATCCCGAGCTCGAAGCCGAGATGCTGCGTCGCCTGATGGTGCATCTGGGCGCCGAAGAGAAGCGCGCCGAAGAGGCGGTTGCCGTGGCGCCGCGTCCCGAGCAGGCCACCCTGGCCAATACGGCCGGCAAGACCTTGCTGCAGGTTGACGAGCCCTTCGACCGCGCCTGGCGTCGTGTCGGCCTGGCGCTCGACCGCATCGGCTTCACGGTGCAGGATCGCAACCGCTCCGAGGGCGTGTACTACGTGCGCTACATCGATCCGGAACTCGACAACAATTCCAAGAAGCCGGAAGGCTTCCTGTCGAAGCTGGCCTTCTGGCGCAGCAACGAGAAGCCGGCGGTGTCGGGTAGCGAGTACCGGATCCAGGTCGCGGGTGAAAATGCTGACCGCAGCCGCGTCCGCGTGTTGACGGCCGAAGGGGGTGAAGACACCTCCCAGACCGCCAGCAAGATCCTCGGCTTGCTGCACGAACAGCTGAAGTGATCCGCTTCGCCTCGCTGGGCAGCGGCAGCCGCGGCAACGCGCTGCTGGTCCAGTCGGGGCGGACGCGGCTGCTCATCGACTGTGGCTTCGGCCCCCGGGTGCTGGCGCAACGCCTCGCCCGGCTCGGGGTCGTGCCCGAGCAGATCGATGCGGTGCTCATTACCCACGAGCACAGCGACCATGTGGCTGGCGTAGCCGCGCTGGCCAAGCGATACGGCTGCCCGGTGTACCTGTCGGCCGGCACACGGCAGGCATTGGCATCCCGCCAGGTTGTCGTGCCGCATCTCGAAGAGATCGATCCCTCCGCGGCATTTACGCTCCAGGATTTTGACGTCCATCCCTACACGGTGCCGCATGACGCGGCCGAGCCCACCCAGTTCGTGTTGGCCAGTGCAGGGCTCCGGCTCGGCGTGCTGACCGACGCCGGCAGCGTCACCCCGTCAATGCACGAGGCCTTGCGTGGTTGCCATGGCCTGATGCTTGAATTCAATCATGATGCCGACATGCTGGCGCGAGGGCCGTACCCGGCGTTCCTGAAGGCGCGCGTTGGCGGTGCGCTCGGGCATCTGGACAATGGCATGGCGGCCGAC
Source organism: Pseudomonadota bacterium (assembly GCA_008501585.1). Classification (GTDB taxonomy): domain Bacteria; phylum Pseudomonadota; class Gammaproteobacteria; order Burkholderiales; family Rhodocyclaceae; genus Nitrogeniibacter. Next base: position 8,793 of record QQUN01000018.1, read on the forward strand.
TTGCTGGCCAGTCTGCGCGGTGATGCACTGCAAGTCGTGCTGGCCGCTCATCTGAGCGAAACCAACAACCATCCGGACCATGTCGAAGCGCTGCTCGCGCGCGTGCTCGCCGGTAGGCCGACGGCCTGGCAGGTGGCCAGCCAGCACGCCGGCTCCGACTGGCTGACGATACACCCCTGAAAAAAAGAAACCCCGCGCTCGGGCGGGGTTTCTCGCGTGCAGCCGAAGCAAATTACTGCTTGGGCATTTCCGGCTTGGCTTCGCCTGCAGCTTCCTTGGCGGCTTCGACGGCGTTGCCGGCGGCTTCCTTGGCAGCCTCGACGGCGTTGCCAGCAGCGTCCTTGGCCGCAGCGGCGGCTTCGGCAGCGGCATCGCCTGCAGCGGCGGCGCCTTCCTTGGCGGCTTCCATGGCGTGGCCAGCGGCTTCCTTGGCCGAATCGGCTGCGGCAGCGGCGCTGTCCTTGGCGGCGTCGGCAGCGCTCATCTCCTTGGCAGCGTCGGCCGGTGCTTCAGCGGCCGGTGCGGCCGGCGCGGCGGCAGGGGCTTCGGCTGCCGGTGCAGCCGGCTGTTCTTTCTGGCCGCAGGCAGACACGGCGAGAGCGACGAGGGCGGCGACGAGGAGAGAATTCTTCATGTTCAGATAACCTCTTTCTAGGGTTGGGTGTAGCGTTGAAGTCCATCCTGCGTCAGGCAGGATTCGCCGAAAATACTAGCATGCGGGTCATGCCGTACAAGTGTTTTGTTGCTGTGCCGCAACATCATTTAACTGGCTGAAACCCTAGTTCCTGCGCGGTTGTTGGTGTTTCGGACGATTGTTTAAATTGTTTCAGATTGTGCGATGTGTCTAAGTGTTTCGACACGGCATCCTGGGCGCCGTGCGCGGCCCGAGGCCAGGGGCAGGGCGCTTGAAGGATTGATGTCACCGGCCGGCTCGCTACAATACCGCCTTTTATTTCGGCCCCTCGACCATGCCCATTGCCACCATCCACTCGCTCGACAATGAAGGACGCGGGATCACCCGGTCGGCAGAAGGCAAGGCGGTGTTCGTGGAAGGCGCGTTGCCTGGCGAAGCGGTCGACTACACCGTTGTCCGCAAGAAGAAGACCTACGAGCAGGCCGAGATTCACAAGATCGTGCGTCCGAGCGCGCAACGGGTCACGCCCAGGTGCGCCTTCTTCGAAAAGTGCGGCGGCTGTTCGATGCAGCATCTGGACAGCAATGCGCAGGCGGCGGCCAAGCAGCGCGTGCTGGAAAACGCGCTCTGGCACATCGCCCGCCTGAAGGCCGGGATCATCTATCCGGCGATCATCGGCGCGCCCTGGGGCTACCGCTATCGTGCCCGCATCGGCGTGCGCTATGTGCCGTCGAAGGGCGGGGTGCTGGTGGGCTTTCATGAAAAGCGCAGCAGTTATATCGCGGACATGACTTCGTGCCAGATCCTGCCGCCGCACATCTCGGACATGCTGGTGCCTCTGCGCGAGCTGATCGACGGCCTGTCGGTGCGTGAGCGTCTTCCGCAGATCGAGATTGCCATCGGCGACACCGAGACGGTGCTGGTATTCCGCAACCTGGTCGATGTCGAGGCGGCCGACATCGTGCGCCTGCGCACCTTTGCCGAAACCCATGCGATCCAGGTGTGGCTGCAGCCGTCCGGGCCGGCCTCGGCGTACCGCCTTCATCCCGACACGGCCCCGGCGCTGACATACAGCATGCCGGAGTTCGATGTCACCATGACGTTCCGGCCCAATGATTTCACCCAGGTGAATGTGCCGATCAACCGGGTGCTGATGCGTCGTGCAATGCACCTGCTCGATCCTCAGCCGGGTGAGCGTATCGCCGATCTGTTCTGCGGGCTGGGCAATTTCAGCCTGCCGATTGCCCGTTCCGGAGCCACGGTGATTGGCGTTGAGGGTAGTGATGCCCTGGTCGCCCGCGCCGGTGAAAACGCGCGTGCCAATGGCCTGGCCGAGCACACCGAGTTTTACGCCGCCAACCTGTTCGAGGCGACCGAAGACAGCATTGCTGCGCTCGGCAGGCTGGACAAGTTGCTCATCGATCCGCCCCGCGACGGGGCCATGGCCGTGGTCCGCGCCCTGGGGCCCGATGCGCCGCGCCGCATCGTCTATGTGTCATGCAACCCCGCCTCGCTGGCGCGCGATGCAGCGGTGCTGGTCTATGAAAAAGGCTACCGGCTCAAGGGCGCCGGCATCGCCAACATGTTCCCGCAGACCTCGCATGTCGAGTCCATTGCCTTGTTCGAGCGCGACTGACGGGGGCGACGCAATCGGCTATACTCCGGCCCGCGCCGGATGTGCCGTCCAATCGACGGTGGCGGTGTGGGGAAGCGTGGCAGAGTGGTCGATTGCACCGGTCTTGAAAACCGGCAACGGGCAACCGTTCGTGAGTTCGAATCTCACCGCTTCCGCCAGCAGTGAATTCAACGCGGCGCCGGGCCGCGTTTTTTGTTGCCGCTTGCGGCACCCGTGCATTTCCCGTGTCCGGCCAGGGGCCGACGGGCAAGGGCGTGGCAACGCAGGCCGGGTGGTGAGGACATGCCGATGAAGCGGGTGTTGATTGTCGATGACGACCGGGTGATCCTGAACCTGCTGGCCGAAGGCCTGCGCGATCTGGGCTATGCCGTGGCCACCGCGGTGTCCGGTGCGGACGCACTGGCGCAGGTGGCGGAGCAACCCTTTGACCTCGCTGTCCTCGACATGCGCATGCCGGGGATGCCCGGCCTGGAACTGGCGCGCGCGCTTGCCGAGGCCGGTGGGCCGCCGTTCGTGTTCCTGTCCGCATTCGGCGATACCGACGTCGTCCAGGCGGCAGCAGAGGCTGGCGCGATGGGCTATCTGGTCAAGCCGGTGGATGTGCCGCAGCTGGTGCCCTTTCTTGAAGCGTCGATTGCGCGTGCCCGCGAGATGGCGGACCTGCGGACCACCACCGGACATCTTGAGCAAGCGTTGTCGGTCGAGCAGAAGACGCGCACGGCGGTTGGCATCCTCATGGTACGCAAGGGGCTGGACCGTCAGCAGGCGTTTGATTTCCTGCGCAACCAGGCGCGCTCTCAGCGGCGCAAGATCGGTGATTTGTCCGAAGACCTGATTTCCGCCGTCGAGGGAATGAACCGGATTCTGCGCGATTCCTGAGCCCCGGGCTTTCGATTCGCGCGCGCTTGTGTCAGGCTCGACCCGGATGCAGCGCATGGCGCCGATGCCGCCCGCCGCAAGCGGGCGTGCGTTCGTGTGCGCCGCTGGCCGGACGGGCCCAAGCCTCGCCCGATCCCGTGCCAGCGACTGTCAGGCCGGCATTGCCCGGCCGCTTTGAACGGGCCCGGACCCCGCCCAAGATGGTTCATCGACACGCCCCGGCAGCGCCGGTGGATGTCGACGGACGTTATCGACTGGAAGGATCATGCTGGCCAGACTGACCGTCGCGCGGCGACTTGCCCTGGGTTTCGGCCTCTTGTTGTTGCTGCTCGTGTCCTCGGTCGTGCTGGGGCTGAACCGGCTGGCGGCGCTCAATGAGATGGTGGAGCGCGTGGTCACGCGTGATCGCGAAAACACTGCGCTGGCCAACCGGACGCTCGATCTGATGAACGAGCAGACGCAGGACACCCTGCTGCTGTTCCACGACGCCAGACCCGCGGCGGTGCGTGAGCGCATTGCGGCGCGCAGCGCCGTCATCGACGCGACGATCGCGCAGCTCGAGGGGCATCTCGACCACGCGCCGAGCCGGCTGCTGCTCGAACGCGTCCGCGAACAGCGCGCAGAGTATGCGAAGTCGTTTCGGGAGGCCGCGCAGCTGCAGGCGGGCGGGCGTTCGGGCGAGGCACTGCAGCGCATCCTGGACGATACCGTGCCACGCCTGAACGGCCTCAAGGTATCGGTCGAAGCCTTGATCGCCATGCAGGATCGCGTGCTGCGGGAGACCGGCAGCCGGTCGCTGGCCACCTTCGAGCGGGCTTACCAGCTCTTGGTGGCCTTTCTGGTGCTGGCGGTGATCGCCGCGCTTGTGTTGTCGGCGTGGATCATCCGGGGGGTCATCCGGCCGCTCGGTGGCGAGCCGGAAGTCGTACGTGAGATCGTCGAGCGGATGGCCCACGGCGAGTTGAGCAACCCGATCATGTTGCCGCCCGACGATCGTGGCAGCCTGCTGTCGGCGATGCGTGTCCTGCAACATAACCTGCGCCACCAGATCGATGAGCGCTGGCGGGTCGAACTGGCGCTGCGCGAAAGCCAGGCGCGCTTCCAGGGCTTGATCGAAACCTTCGGCGACTGGGCCTGGGAGGTGGACGACGCCTGGCGATACACCTACGCCGGCCCCCAGGTGCGGCACATCCTTGGCTATGCGCCCGACGAGTTGATCGGCCAGACGCCTTTTGACCTGATGCCGGCCGAAGAGGCCGCCCGTGTGCGACGGCTGGCCGAGGCGGCGCGGGCCGGCTTGCAACCCATGGTGGCGTTGGAGAATGTGAACCAGCACAAGTCCGGGCGGCGGGTCGTGCTCGAGAGCAGCGGGCAGCCGTTCTTCGACGCACAGGGTCGGTTTCGCGGTTACCGCGGGGTCGACCGCGAAATTACCGACCGCAAGCAGGCCGAGGCGGCGCGTCTGGCAGAGGCCGAGCGCTTGCGCGACACGCTGGTGCGCGAAGTGCACCACCGTATCAAGAACAATCTGCAGACCGTGGTCGGCTTGCTTCGGCGCGAGGCGGACAAGCGCCCCGAGGCGCGGGGGTCGATCGAATCGGCCATTGCCCAGGTGCAGGCGGTGGCCGTGGTGCACGGCCTGTATGGCCAGGTGACGCGGCATAGTGTCATGTTGTGCGAGCTGGTGCCCGCTGTGGTCAGCAATGTGTCGGATCTGAGCGGCGTGCCGATCCGGCTCGAGGGCCTGCCGCCGACGGGCGGGCGTCTGCTGATCCGCGAGAGCGAGACCGTGGCGGTGGCGCTGGTGCTCAACGAACTGGTGACGAATGCGGTCAAGCACGCCGCCAGTGCGGCCGAGGGTGTGTCACCAGGGGTCATCGTGCGGCGCGAGGGCGCGCGTGGCTGGGTGACGATAGAAAACGCCGGCCGGATGGCGCCGGGGTTTGATTTCGATGCGCGCCAGGGCATGGGGACCGGTCTCGGGCTGGTGCGCGCGTTGATGCCGGTCCCCGGCATGTCGGTGTCGTTCTGCCAGGATGGCGAGATCGTGCGGGTGGTGGTGGGCATCGAACCCCCGGTCGTCAGCGAGGCGCCACCGGCGCCGGGCGGGGCGGAGACCGCGCCGCGCCGCGGGGGGGCGAGTCCATCCTGAGCGGCGCGCCGCGCGCAGTGTGTGGAATGTCACGTCGCCGGCGGATATCCCCGGTGATTTTTTTTATCCGGACGCTGGCGTATGGGCTAAAGTTACACCGGCAATCGCCGATGCATTTCACATGCAGCCGGTGGTGTCGGCAAAGAGCCGCCTGCTTGCCGGTCCAGCGCAGCCCATTCCCCCGCCGCGCTGGCCATCTCAGCCGCCCAGATGGATGCGGCGAGCCATTCTGTCGGGCCCAATTCCTGCCCTCCATGTCGTGCGCTGGCGCGATCCGTGGCCTCGTCCCGGGTGCGTTGGCACTGTGTTGGGGGCTGATCATCATGTTGGGACGACTGACCGTCGCATGGCGGCTGACGCTGGGGTTTGGCGTGTTGCTGGGCTTGCTGGTTGTGGCCGTGGTGCTGGGGCTGAACCGGCTTGCCTCGGTGCAGGCCATGGTCGAACGCATTGTCGATGTGGACTGGCGCAAGGCCGAACTGGCCAATGACACTATTGATCTGATGAACGCCAATACCCGGGAGACTTTTTTGCTCTTCCATGCGCCCGACCCGGCGCCGGTGCGCCAGCGCATCGCGGCCAACGTCAAGTCGATCACCGCGCTCATCGACCAGCTCGACGCCTTGCTCTACCTGCCCGAAGGCAAGGCGATGCTGGCAGAGATTCGCGCCCGGCGCAAAACCTATGTCGACTCCTTCCTCGAGGTGTCGAAGCAGCTCGAGGCGGGTGCGCGCGAGGCGGCCTCGCATCGCATGGCGACCGAGACCGTACCGGCACTGGACGCCTTGCTCGCCGAGGTTGACCGGCTCATTGATCTGCAGGGGCGGATCCTGGAGCAAAGCGGTGCGGCCGCCAAGGCCAGTTATGCCGATGCACGCACCCTGCTGCTCGCCTTTCTTGCCCTTGCCGTGGTGGCGACCCTGCTGTTGTCGCGCTGGATCGTCCGCGCCGTGACGCGGCCGCTCGGCGGCGAGCCCGATGAGGCCAAGGCGGCGGTCGATGCCATTGCGCAGGGCGACCTGCGCGCCGAGATCGTGGTCAAGCCGGGCAATGAGGCGTCCCTGCTGGCGGCCTTGCGGCGCATGCAGGACCAGCTGCGGCGGATGATCGGCGAGCTGACCGAGAACGCCAACGGTGTGGCCAGCGCCGCCGAACAACTGGCCGCCGCCTCGGCGCAGATTGCCAGCAGTTCCGCCCACCAGAGCGATGCCGCCTCCAGCATGGCCAGTGCGGTCGAGCAGATGACGGTCAGCATCGGCCAGGTGACCGACAGCGCCGGTGAGGCCCGCACGGTCACCAGCGAGGCCGGCACCTTGTCGGTCGGCGGCCGCGATGTGATCGTCCGTACGGTGGCCGAGATGGAAGGCATCGCCCAGACCGTCGCCGATGCGGCCAACACGATCGAGGCCGTGGGCGACAGCTCGCAGCGCATCTCGCATGTGGTGCAGGTCATTCGCGAGGTGGCCGAGCAGACCAACCTGCTGGCGCTCAATGCCGCCATTGAAGCGGCGCGCGCCGGCGAGCAGGGGCGCGGCTTTGCAGTGGTGGCCGACGAGGTACGCAAGCTGGCCGAACGCACCGCGCAGGCAACCACCGACATCAGCGACATGATCGCCACCATGCAGTCGCGCGCCGGGGCCGCGGTGAGCACCATGGAGCATGCCGTGCGGCGGGTCGGCGACGGCGTCGAGCTGGCGACACGGGCCGGTGAGTCGATGCAGGCCATCAGCGGTGGAACTCAACGCGCGGTGTCAGCGGTGAACGAGATCTCCAACGCCTTGCGCGAGCAAAGCGTTGCCAGCAACGAGATTGCCGCCAACGTCGAGCGGATCGCGCAGATGTCGGAGGAGAACAGCGCCTCGACCCGCCAGGCCCACGCCACGGCGGCGCAGTTGCAGTCGCTGGCCGAGGGCACCTTGAACGCGGTGCGTGTGTTCCGTCTGTGAGCGGGTGGCGGGATTGAGGTCCGTCAACATGGCGGAGATACTTTCTCTGCTAGCCTTTAGTCGTAGATAGATGCTGCCGTTAAGCGTTCAGGGGCGCGCACGCCAGTGACCGTGTGCCACAAGGAGGAGTAATGATGCAGATCAAGCGAACGGACCTTTCTGCGTGGCTCGCGGTGGAATGCCGGTGGTTGGTGGCGCGGCATGGCGGCGCGTGTCGCCAAGGTGGTCTGCCACGGCCGGAATCTTCATGAACATACGACGTTCGTTCTATCTGATGGCCTGTCTGGTGGCCCTGGCGTCGGCCGGGGCCGGCTACTGGCAACTGGCGGACAGCCGCGCCAAGCTGCAGGCCGTCGAGTGGATCCACGAGGCCAACCGTGTGGCCGACGCGGCGCAGCAGGTCAGCGCCAGCCTGGCGATGGAGCGGGGGATCACCGCCGCCATTCTGGCCAATCCGGGCGATGCCCATGCCTCGATGCGGGCCGAGATGCGCCGTGCGCGGGCCTCGGCCGACGTGTACCAGAACCGCCTGAGCGCGATTGCCGACGCCTTGAGCCGTCGCGACATTGCCCACCCGCTGCTGTCCAAGCTGCGGGAGATGCGCCAGATCCGCCATCACATGGACGCGCTGCGTGCGACGGTCGATGCCCGTCTCGACGGGCAGGACAACCGGCTGGAGGCAGAGCACTGGATCGAGCAGATGACCGAGCGTATCGGCAGCCTGCAGGACTTGGCCGCGATCAGCATGCAACCGCTTCGCGACAACCGCTACACGCTGGCCTCGGCGCTGGTGATCAAGGACGTGCTGTTCACGCTCAGCGAGTATGCCGGCCGCGAGCGCGCCGCCATCGGCGTGGCGGTTGCCCGCAATACGCCCCTCAGTGCGTTTGCGTGGCGCGCGCTCGAGGACCAGCGCGTGGTGGCCGACCGGGCGCGACAACGCGCAGAGGCCATCCTGGCGCACCAACCTGCCACGCCTGACCTGGTGCAGGCGCGGCTGCGTTTCGAGGTGGACTACCTGGGGCGCTACGAGGCGCTGCGCGAGCAGATCCTGGCCAGTAGCCTGGCCGGCGAGCCGTACCCGGTCGATGCCGAACAGTGGTACCGCGAGGCCACGGTGGGGGTCGATTCCATCCTTGGCCTGTCGTCGGCGCTCAGTGCGCAGTTCGAGGCCGACATTGCCGGGTTGCGCAGTCATGCCGTGACCACGCAGGGCATGCTGATCCTGCTGTTCCTGGCCATGGCGGTGTTGTTTTGCGTGGCCGTGCAGGGGGTCCGCCGCCGTGTGCTGCATCCGCTGCGGGCGCTGGAGTCGGCCGCGGCGACCATCGCCGGTGGCGATCTGTCGCAGTCGCTACCCGTGCAGCGGGACGACGAGCTGGGGCGCCTGGGGCAGGCCTTCGAGCGGATGCGCCAGGCATTGCTGGCGGACCAGCGCCGGCGCGAACGCGATACCGAAGCCTTGCGCAAGCTCAACGCGCTGATCGAACAAAGCGCCACGGCGATGATCGTCTCCGACGCCAATGGCGTGATTGAATACGCCAACTCGCCCTTCGTCGCCATCACCGGCTATACGCGGGAGGAGGCGATCGGCCGCAAGGCTGGTTTCTGGCGCTCGGAACGCACCTCGGCTGCCCTGTACCGCCAGATGTGGGAGACCGCGCTGGCCGGCAAGGTGTGGGAAGGCGAGATGATCAACCGGCGCAAGAATGGCGAGCTGTACTGGGCGTCGATGATTCTCAGCCCGGTCAGCGACGAGGCGGGCCGGATCACGCATTTCATCAGCGTCCAGAGCGATATCAGCGAACGCCGGCGCATCGAGGAACGGCTCAATTTCCTGTCGGCCTACGACGAGCTGACCGGCCTGCCCAACCGCAGCCTGCTGGCGCAGCGTTTTGCCGAGATCAGCCCGGAGGCCGAACACCGCGGGACAATGATCGGCTTCGTCACCATCGGCATTGGCCGTTTCAAGCGCATCAACGACAGCCTCGGGCGCGATGTGGGCGACCAGTTGCTCAAGGTGATCGCCCAGCGACTCGGCGACTGTGTCGATGCGGCCGATACGGTGTCACGCCATGCCGGCACCGAGTTCGTGGTGATGGTGCCCGATCTCGTGTTGCGCGACCAGTTGCATGACAAGGTCGCGCGCATCATCGAAACCCTGAACCTGCCCGTGGTCATCCAGGGCGAACGCCTGCAGCCGACCATCAACGCCGGCATCAGCCTGCTGCCGCACGATGGCGGCAACCTGGACGTCCTGCTGCGCAAGGCCAACATCGCCTTGCACCATGCCGAGCGCCATGGCCTGGCCACCTGTCTGTGCACCGACGCGCTCGACCAGGATGCCCAGGAACGGCTCGCGCTGGAGGGGGCGCTGCGCACCTCGCTCGAATCCTCCGCGCTGGAGCTGCATTACCAGCCCAAGGTGGACCTGCTCACCGGGCGTGTCGTCGGCGTCGAGGCGCTGGCGCGCTGGGCGCATCCGCTCACCCATGAGCAGGTGCCCCCGTCGCGCTTCATCCCCATCGCCGAGGAAAGCGGCCTGATCCAGCATCTGGGGGCATGGGCGCTGCGCCAGGCCTGCCGGCAGAACAAGGCCTGGCTCGATGCCGGGTTGCCGCGCGTGGTGGTCGCCGTGAATGTGTCGGCCAACCAGTTGCGCCAGCCGGGCCTGGTCGACACCGTGGCCGAGATCCTGAATGACACCGGCCTGCCACCGGCGCTGCTGGAGCTCGAGCTGACCGAGAGCGCGCTGATGGAAGACCCCGAGCAGGCCAACGAGGTGTTGTGCCGGCTCAAGGCATTGGGCCTGCGCCTGGCCATTGACGACTTCGGCACCGGCTATTCCAGCCTGGCCTATCTGAGCCAGTTCCCGGTCGATCAGCTCAAGATCGACCGCAGCTTCATCAAGCAGATCACCTCGGATGCTGCCTCCGAGGCCATCTCCACCTCGGTGATCGCGCTGGCCCACCAGATGGGATTGCGGGTCATCGCCGAAGGCGTCGAGACCGAGTCTCAGCTGGCCTTCCTCAGCCGCCACGGCTGCGACGAAATCCAGGGTTACTACTACAGCGCGCCGATTCCCGCCTCGGCCCTGGCGGTGCTCCTTGGCAGCGGACGACAGCTGGTGCCCACGGAAAGCACGGATGCCGAGCGCACCTTGCTGGTCGTCGACGACGAACCCGCCGTGCTGGCAATGATGACGCTCGCCCTCGACGGGCAGGGCTACCGTGTGCTGACCGCCCGCAGCGCGCGGGAGGCGCTGGCGCTCATGGCCAGCAATGCGGTGCAGGTGATCGTGACCGACCAGCGCATGCCGGAAATGGACGGCGCCGAACTGCTCCAGCGTGTCAGCAACCGCTATCCGGACACCTTGCGCATCGTGCTCTCCGGGTATGCCGACACGGAGCATCTGCACAATGCGGTCAGGAGCGGCGAAATCTACAAGTTCTTCACCAAGCCGTGGGACGAAGCGCACCTGCGCAAACAGGTCAGCGACGCGTTCGCCCACCAGGCCAGCCGCGCGGCCGCCCGTCGCCCGGCCGCCGGTGCCGATCGTCAGCCGCGTCGCGAGGCGTTTTCGTCCGGACCGCCGGATACCGGTCGCGGACGGCGCTGACCGAGTCGTGCAGCCGCGTCGGGCCGGCTCAGCGGCCGGGCGGGAAGTTGTCCGCGGTGCGCTGGCCAATGCGCTCGAGCAAGGCCTGCCCTGCGCGGCCCCCCGGAGATGCGCCGCCCGGCGGCCGATAGACGAGGTGAATGCGTGGCTCGCCCGGACCCGCGAGTTGGTAGATCGCGACGGTGAGCGGGCAGCGGGCGATGTTCTCGGGGGCCTCGCGCACCAGCTGGCTGGCTACCAGGACGCTGCAGAACGCGAACACCTCGGCATGGCGGTAAACGGCGGCACCGTGGTGCACATCGGCATCGGTGCGGGCCAGCATCTGGCCGAAATCGCTCACCGACGACACGCGCAGCCCTTCGTCGATGATGGCGTCGGTCAGCGCAATGCGTGCCGTGGCGTAGTCGCGGGTGTTGAGATGGCGGACGACCGTGTCGTCGGCGCGGGCCGGCGGCGCCGGCGCGAGTATCAGGCCGAGCGCGAGACACACTGCGAGATGACGGGGCATGGTGTTTTCCCGAAGGACGTACAGCGATTCTAGCGCGCCAAAAAAGACGGCGCCCGAAGGCGCCGTTCAAGTCGAGGGAGATCGAATTTTCTGGTGCGATCAGAAGAAGACGATGCCCCCGAGGGAGATGGTGCGCGTCTTCAGGTCGCCGTTGCCGCCGGAGTTGATGGCATCCGGGCCGCTGGCCTTTTCCTGGTTGTATTCGGCCACCAGGGTGATGTACTTGTTGAGCGTGTGATAGACGCCCAGCGTGGTGCCGCGGAACTTGTTGCTACCGGTGAGCGTGCCGCCCTTGTCCTTGTTCTCGCCGTAGTTCAGGCCGACCTTGGTGGCGCCGAACTTGTAGGTGCCTTGCAGGAAATAGCCGGAGCTGTCGGTCTCGCCGTTGGGCGAGTGGAACAGGGCGCCGACGGTCGACAGGCCCAGGCCCTTGCCGTTGAAGCCATAGGCCAGCGCCTCGAACTGGCCGAAGGCCATCTTGGCGCCCAGCTCGAAGCCGCGGGCGCTGAAGGTCTTGGTGTTCGACAGGCCTTCGTCGGTGCTCTGGTGGAGCAGGCCGGCCCACACCGAACCCGGGTTGTTGCCTTGCCAGTCATAGCTGGCGATGGCCTGCACGCCCGGGCTGGAGGTCTCGCCGCTGCCGATGAAGTCGCTCGGCTGGAAGATGCCGACCGAGGCCGAGAAGCCGCTCATGTCGGGCGTGGAGTAGGTGATCTGCGGCTGGAAGCCGGTGTACATGTAGCCGTGGCCGATCATGCCGAAGGTGGTGTTGTACGGGATCGAGGCGTTGGTGTTGCCGCCCATGCCCAGCAGCGTCATGTCGGAGAGGATCACCTTCTGGCCGAACAGGCCGATGTCGCGACCGATCTTGACGGTGCCCATGTCGGCGTTGCCGAACTGGAAGTACAGGTTACGCACGTCGATCTGCGAATACGGGTCCTGACGACCGTTGCCGCTCTTGGAGATCGGCAGGCCGACCACGCTCGAATCGTTGTTCAGGCCCGGCGCAAAGCCCACGTGCGCCTTGATGTCCAGCCCCTCGGCCTTGGTGGTGAACACAAAGTTGATCCAGCCCGGCAGCAGGCCATTGGTGATGCCCGAGTTGTTGACCTTGCCGCGATCGTCCTCGGCGGTTCGGAAGGCGTAGAAGCCGTTGACCGTGGCGTTGATGTCCAGGGTCTTGTCGCCTTCGCTGAAGCTGACGGCGCCGGCACAGCCCGAGGCCGCGATGAGGGCCACGCCAACGGCGCGAGCGATGAGCGTTTTCTGCATGTGTTTGTCTCCAATGCTTGATCGTTATCGAATGTCCGCGCCCGAAGCGCGGTCGCCTCCCTGTGACGGATGAGCTCCACCGTCGTCACGGCGCAGCCAATCCATCGCGATGTTCGTGCCCGCTTCGCGCCAACGCGTCGCTCGTCGCGGCCAGAACGCCGCCAAGCCCATGGGGGCGCGGCTTTTCTGAGGGAGGCTACCCATGCCGGGTGGATCGGCCGGCGCGGCGGCTGTCCAGCAAATGGACACCCCTGCTGCGCTATGTGGCAGGTGCCCGCCGAACAGGGGGCGGGAGGCCACCCGGGTGCGGCCGTTTTCCGGGCGCTTGCTCCGGCTCGGGGCTCGGCGGTAAGGTGGGGCACCCCGGGCAGCCTTCCGGAGCACCCATGACGCACGCCCCCGACGCGGAACCCTCCCACGATGCCGAGCGGCTGCTGCAGCTGGTCGACGCGCTGGCCGGCGAGCTGCGGCCGGGCGCACAGCTGCGTGCCGGGCTCGACAGCCAGCTCGACCGCGACCTCGGCCTCGACAGCCTGGCGCGGGTCGAGCTGCTGGCGCGGGTCGAGCGCGTATTCGATGTACACCTGCCGAGTGAGGTGCTGGGCAGCGCGCAGACCCCGCGCGATGTGCTCGCCGCGCTCGCCGCGGCCGGCCATGTGCCCCGGTCGGCACCTGCCGGGGCCGACCGGGAGGCGGCACCGGCGCGCCTGGCCGGCCTGCCCGACGAGGCGCCGCGCCTCATCGAGGTGCTCGACTGGCATGTGGCACGCCATCCCGACCGGGTGCACGTCACCTTCTACCGCGCGCCCGACGCCACCGAGACGCTGAGCTACGCCCAGCTGGCCGAGGCCGGGCGCGGCATGGCCGCCGCGCTGAGCCGCGCCGGAGTGGGGCCAGGCGACTGCGTGGCGCTCATGCTGCCCTCGGGGCTCGATTTCTTCCGCTGCTTTTTCGGCATCCTCATGGCCGGCGCCGTGCCGGTGCCCATGTATCCGCCGGCACGCCCGGCCCAGCTCGAGGACCACCTGCTGCGCCAGGCCGGCATCCTGCGCAACTGCGAAGCGCGGGTGCTGATCACCTTCGACACCGTGCGCCCGCTGGCACGCATGCTCACCGGACTGTCGCCTAGCCTGCACCATGTGCTCACCCCGGCCGAGCTCGACGCCCCGCCCGGTGCGGTGGCCGTCACCGGTGCCGACGACCTGGCGCTGATCCAGTACACCTCGGGCTCCACCGGCGACCCCAAGGGCGTGATGCTCAGCCACCGCAACCTGCTGGCCAACATCCGCGCCTGGGGGCGGGCGATCGGCCTGGGCTCGACCGACGTGGCGGTGAGCTGGCTGCCGCTCTACCACGACATGGGGCTGATCGGTGCCTGGCTGGGCAGCCTGTACCACGGCTGCCCGCTGGTGCTGATGTCACCGCTCGATTTCCTGGCCCGGCCCGAGCGCTGGCTGTGGGCCATCCACCGGCACCGCGGCACGGTCACCGCCGCGCCCAATTTCGCCTTCGAGCTGTGCGTCAAGCGCTTGGCCGACCAGTCGCTCGACGGGCTCGACCTGTCCTCATGGCGCCTGGCGGCCAATGGCGCCGAGCCGGTCAGCGCCGACACCCTGGCGCGCTTTGCGCAGACGTTTGCCCGTTGCGGCTTGCGCCCCGAGGCGCTGGCGCCGGTCTACGGGCTGGCCGAGTCGACCGTCGGCCTGTGCGTGCCGCCGCCCGGGCGCGGCGTGCGTGTGGACCGCGTGGCGCCCGAGCCGATGCGCAGCCGCGGCGTAGCCGAACCGGTGGCCGAGGGTGCCGACGCGTTGCGCTTCATCGCTTGCGGCCCACCCTTGCCCGAGCACCGTGTGCGCGTGGTCGACGCCGCCGGCCGGCCGCTGCCCGAGCGGCGGGTGGGGCGGCTGCAGTTCTGCGGCCCCTCGGCCACCCGCGGCTACTACCGCAACCCGGCTGCCAGCGCCCGGCTGGTGGAAGACGGCTGGCTGGTGACCGGCGACTATGCCTATCTCGCCGATGGCGAGGTGTACATCACCGGTCGCGAGAAGGACCTCATCATCCGCGGCGGGCGCAATTTCTACCCCTACGACCTGGAGCAGCTCATCGGTGAGCTGCATGGCGTGCGCAAGGGCTGCGTGGCGGTGTTCGGCGTGGTGGATGCGCAGGCGGCCGACGAAAAGCTGGTGGTGGTGGCCGAGACGCGCGAAGCGGACGCCGCACAACGCGCCGCGCTGGAGCAACGCATTGCCGGCGCGGCGGTGGCGCAGATCGGGGTGCCGCCCGATGTGGTGGTGCTGGCGCCGCCGCATGCAGTACTGAAAACATCCAGCGGCAAGCTGCGCCGCGCGGCGGTGCGCGAGGCCTACCTGAACGGCACGCTGGGCGCCTCGACCCGGCCCACCTGGCTGCAGCTGCTGCGGCTGCAGGCGGCCAGCACCCGTGGCCATCTGCGCAGCGCCCTGAGCTGGCTGGGCGAGCAGGCCTACGGCGCCTGGGTGTGGGCGCTGTTCTGGTTGCTGGCGCCGCTGGCGGCGCTGGCCATCTTCGCCTTGCCCGGCCTGGGCGCCCGCTGGCGCGTCACCCACTGGCTGGCGCGGGCGTTTCAGCGCGGTAGCGGCTGCCCGCTCAGGGTCAGTGGTCTTGAACACCTGCCGTCCGGCCCAGTGCTGCTGGTGGCCAACCACGCGAGCTACGCCGATGGCCTGGTGCTGGGGGCGGCGCTGCCGGCGCCGGTGGCCTTCGTGGCCAAGGGGGAGTTCAGGCACAACCGGGTGATGCGCCCGCTGTTCGAGCGCATGGGTGCGCACTTCGTGGCGCGCTTTGACTCACAGCAGGGCGTGGCCGACCTCGACGCCATGGGCGAGATCGCCCGCCATCCGCCGCCGCTGCTGTTCTTTGCCGAAGGCACCTTCGGCAGCAGCCCCGGCCTGCGCGGCTTCCGGCTCGGCGCCTTCCAGATCGCCACGCGCTACCGGCTGCCGGTGGTGCCGGTGGCAATCGCCGGCACCCGCGCGGTGCTGCCGGCTGGCTCATGGCGGCCGCGGCGCGGGCCGCTGGCGGTGACGATCTGCCCGCCAGTGATGCCGCAGGGCGAGGCCTGGCACGACATGCTCGCGCTGCGTGATGCAGTGCGCGAGGCCATCCTGGCCCACTGCGGCGAGGGCGACGCGGGCGGCTGAGGCGGCCGCCCGCAGTAGCGCCGCTCAGTCGAAGGCGTAGCGCGCCGACACGCCGGCGAACCAGCCGAAGCCGCTGCCCGGCTCGTAGAAGCGGCCGTTGCCGTCGCCGACAATGACCGAGCCGACGTAGCTGCGGTCGAACAGGTTGTCGAGGCGGACCATCTCGGTCAGCGTCCAGGGGCCGTGCTTTTGCTCGGCAGTGAGGCGCAGGTTGAACACGGTGTAGGCCGGCGCGGCGCGCTCGGTGTTGCTGTCTTCCACATACACCTTGCCGCGGTACTGGGCTTCGAGCGCGGCCGACAGGTCGTTGCGCGGGCGCCAGACGATCTCACCGAAGGCGCTGGTGGCCGGGATGCCGGGCATGCGTGCACCGTCGGCCACGGTGGTGCTGCCGTTGGTGAAGGCGCCGTCGTAGATGGCGCGCAGCCAGGTGACGGCGAGGCGGGCCCGCCACTGCTCGGAAAACTCCGAATCGAGCGCCAGTTCCATGCCCTGGCGCAGCGTCTGCGCGGCGTTGGCGTAGACCGTGCGCCCGCCGGAGGAGCTGGCCACCACCAGTTCGTCATCGGTGCGGATCTGGAAAACGGCCGCGTTGAGGCGGGTGTCGTCGCTCAGGAAGGCCTTGGCGCCCAACTCGTACTGCACGCTGGTTGCCGGCTTGAGGTCGAAGTTGAAGCCGCCGCCTGCGCTGGCGTAGGACATCTCGGTGATGGTCGGCGTCTCGAAGCCGCGCGCTGCGCTGGCGTAGAGGTTGAGCGCCGGGCTCACCGCCCACAGCACGCCGATGGCCGGCGTGGTCTTGCGATAGCTCACCTCGCCGCTGCCGTCACCGTTGGACAGGTAGGCGTCGTCCACCTCGTACTCGACATGGCTGTGGCGCAGGCCGGCCTGCAGCGTGACCTTGCCGAGCTGCCAGGCGGCCTGCACGTAGGGGTCGAGGCTGGTGACGGTGTTGATTTCGTCGCGGCGCAGCCTGCCCTTGACGCCCAGCGTGCTGCCGATGAAGTTTTCGTAGCCCTTGCGGTCGTCCTCCGAGCGGTCGTAGTCCAGCCCGCCGGTGAGGGTCAGCACGCCGGGGCCGGCGTCGAGGGTGTGGATCCAGCGCGCGCCAAAGCCGTGGAAACTGCGGTCGAAGTCGACCACACCGCCCGAGTGCGTCGGCGCCGCCTGCACGAAGCTGGGGATGGACAGATACTGCGTGACGCTGCGCGTGCCGGCGTAGGCGTTGAACTCCAGTCGCCCGGCGCCGAACTGGCGGGCGTACTGCAGGCCGCCCTGCATGTGCTCGATGTGCTTGCGGGTGTTGTAGGTGGTGGCGTTGCTCTCGACTGCGCTGGGGTCGGCCTTGAAGGTGGCCCACTTGAGGCCGAGCGGGTCTTGCGTGTCGGTCTGCTTGAGCGAACTGGCGGTCAATTTGAGCGTGCTGTCGGCATCGGGCACGAAGCTCAGCTTGGCGAAACCCTGGTCCCGGGTGACCGCGCTGTGATCGCGAAAGCCATTGCTGTCGAAGCGCGAGGTGTTGAGGATGTAGCCGGTGCTGCCCACGGCGCCCTCGGCGCCCAGCTCGATCTTGCTGGTGCCCCATGAGCCGGCCGTGACGCCGGCCTTGAGGCTGGGCTTGCCCTTGCCGTCACGCGAGAAGAGCTGGATCACGCCGCCGGAGCTGGCGCCATACACGCTGGAGAAGGGCCCGCGCAGCACCTCGATGCGCTCGGCGGTGTCGAGGTTGAAGGTGGCCGCCTGGCCCTGGCCGTCGGGCGTGCTGGCGGGGATGCCGTCGGTGATGAGCTTGATGCCACGCACCCCGAAGGCCGCGCGGGTACCGAAGCCGCGCGAGGAAATCTGCAGATCCTGCGCGTAGTTGTTGCGGTTCTGGATCACCAGGCCCGGCACGCCAACGAGCGCCTCGGAGGCGTTCACGCCGAGCTTGCCCTCGCTGATGGTACGGCTGTCGACCACGTCGATGGAGTAGGGCAGGTCGAAGCTCTCGGCCTCGGCGCGGCTGCCGGTGACTACCACCGGGTTGAGGACCGCGGTATCGGCGGCGGCTGCCGTGCCGGCAAACACCGGGAGCAGGGCGAGGAGCAACGGGCGGGGGGTGAAGCGGTGGCGTGGCATGAGCGGATTCCGTATCGGGGCCTGAATGGGGCCCAGTGTGCCGCTGTGCCGATGCGTCGGCGACCGCAACTGCCGGGTGTCGGACTCATGAAAATCATGATTCGCCGGCCCCGCCCGGCGCCGCTCAGCCGCCCGCGCGCTTGACAGTGAAGCCGTCCTTCTTCAGTGCCTCGATCACCCGCTCGCAGTGATCGCCCTGGATCTCGATCACCCCATCCTTGACCGTGCCGCCGGTGCCGCAGCCGGTGCGCAGCTTCTTGCCCAGCACCGCCAGTTCGATGGCGTTCAAGGCCACGCCGCGCACCACCGTCACCGCCTTGCCACCGCGCCCCTTGGTCTCGCGGCTGACGCGTACGATGCCGTCGCCCCTGGCCACCGGCGCGGCAGAGGCGCAGCAGCACGCGGCCACGGGTTGCCGGCAGTCGGGGCACATGCGGCCACTGTCGGTGGAATAGACAAGGCCGCCGGAGCCGGATTTACGCATGGGAGTCCTCAAGATGCTGTCGCCGATGCGGCCGAAGTCTATTACGTGGCGCGCGTGCCGGCCAGCCATGGGGACTTGTCCACAGTTTCTGTGGATAAGTCTTTGGGCAAACGGACGTATGAGCGGATTCATTCATGATCGAAGCGCTGCTGCATTTTTAGGCAGTGCGTCGTCATGCGGCTATGATGCAAGCGTCCACACCGGAGCCCCACATGAAGACGCCAGACCCCAGCAAACTCGACCGCATCGTCGCCGACGCCCGCCGCGCCGCCGACACCCGCGCCCAGGGCTATCGCGAACGCGCCCTCAAGATCTACCCGTGGATCTGCGGCCGCTGCGCACGGACGTTCACCCACGCCAACCTGCGCGAGCTGACGGTGCACCACCGCGACCACAACCACGACAACAACCCGCCCGACGGCAGTAACTGGGAGTTGCTGTGCCTGTACTGCCACGACAACGAACACCAGCGCCAGGCCGAAGCGGCAGCCGGCGGCAGCATGCAGACCGACCGCGGCCCGGTGGCTACGCATTCGCCGTTCGCGGGGTTGAAGGGGTTGTTGGGGAAGGGGGGTTGAGGGATGTGGCTTGGCGGGCGAAGCCGCCAGTCGAGGAACCCGGAGGTGATGCCGCGGGTCCTCGAGCAAGTGCTACGACTTGCTTGCGCCGGCCAACAACTGGTCGATGACAGGATCCATCTTGTCCTTGGTGGAGCCCCACTTGGTCAGGGACAAGCCGCCTTTGCCATTGAGATGGTAGTCGGCCGACCCAATCTGACGCCCGCCACGCCACAGGCGCAGCTCGGCGTGAGAGATATAGGTTGTGATGTCCCATGAACGCAATGCGGTTTAGGTCAGGGTCACATCACATGCGTTGGCCCGGGACGCGCTGACTACCGTTGTGTCGATATTGTTCCTGCTGAAACCGTCTCGAAGAACGGCGACAAAGTCAGCAACTGTGACTTTCGGGTTGTCGACAATGCACACTTCCCGGAGGTTTTCGGACGGGGCGACCGAGCGAACATTTATGGACGTGCAGCCGGAAATGGTGACTGCCACAGCGATGGCGGGAATGAATTTCATGGGCTTTTCTGAATCGACGTTGAGATGCCGTAAAGCATAGTCGATAAGGGTGTTGTCTTGTCGTTTGGAAGAGGACGGCGCGGCGGTAGTTGCGTCTGGCCGCCCCTCCCATGCGATTACCTAGTCAGCGCCTTCATGAACTTCCAGCACGATCTTCCCTACATGCTGCTTCTCCAGAAACACCTCCTGGGCCTGGGTGATCTGTTCCAGTGGAAATCTGCAAGCCACCACGGGGGCGACCTCGCCGGCTTCAATCCGACGGACCAGGTTGGCGAAGACGTCCGGCCCGAGCACGGTGCACCCGTAGAGGCTGAGATCCTTCAGATATAGGGTGCGAACATCGAGTTCGACGATCGGTCCGGCGATGGCGCCTGAGACGGCGTAGCGGCCGCCGGGGCGCAGTACCTCCAGATACTGCGGCCATTGCGGGCCGGCAACGAGGTCGACGACGACGTCGATGCTGTTGGCGCCGAGCGCCGCGCTCAGGACCGTGTCGCGGGGGATCACCTCGTCGGCGCCGAGGGCGTGCAGGGCGGCGGCCTTGCTCGGGGTGGATACGGCCAGTACGTAGGCGCCACGGGCCTTGGCCAGCTGGATGGCGGCGGAACCGACACCGCCCGACGCTCCGGTGACCAGCACGCGTTCGCCCCGCGTGACCTGGCTGCGGGTGAGTATGTTTTCTGCCGTCGAGTACGAGCAGGGGAAGGAGGCGAGTTCCACATCGGTGAGCGGGCTGTCGATGGCATGGGCATGCCGGCTGGCCACCACGGCGAACTCGGCAAAGCCACCATCGCATTCGGAGCCGAGATACCACGGTGGCGAGCGCAGCTGGCCGCCCGCTTCTCGCAGGCAGGGCTCGACGAGCACGCGCGTTCCGATGCGAGAGGCGTCAACCCCGGCGCCGACCGACACGATATGGCCGCACACATCTGCGCCCTGGATGCGGGGAAAGACGAGCGGTTCGCCGGTCCAGCTGGCGTCAGTGGCGTCGTTGTCGTGCTTTGAATACCAGCCGATGCGTGTGTTGATGTCAGTGTTGTTGACGCCTGCAGCGCTTACCCGGATCAGCACCTCGCCCGGGCCGGGCGTCGGGACCGGTAGCGCGGTGTCGAACTTGAGCATCTCCATGCCGCCGTGGCCAATGAGTTGTACGCCGCGCATGGTGGTGGGAAGTTGGGTCATGGGTGATGTCCTTCGATGAGTTGAAGTGCGGCGGTCTGCGCCGCGTGGATGGCCTGGTCGCCCTGAACGGGCCAGGCGGCCGAGGCGCCTTCGTGAAGGAGGAACAGTGCCAGCGCCTGGTCAGGCCGGCCACTGAGATGGGCGAGGCGATCGATCAGATCCTGTTTGTGCTGGCAGACCGCCGCGACGATCTGGGGGTGGCCGGGGTATGCGGCAAAGGCGTTCATCGACAGGCAGCCATGGGGGGCATCGTGTGCCATCCACTGCCCGAGGCGCTGGAATAGGTGTGTCACGGCGCCGACACCGGCAGGTGGCAGGCCGTCGGCCAGAAAATCGAGATAGCGGGCGTGGCGATGGGCCAGGGCGCCGATCACCATGGCTTCTTTTGACGGAAAATGGCGGTATAGCGTGCGCAGACTGACGCCAGCGGCGGCCTTAAGGTCGGCCACGCTGGGTTCGGCAAAGCCGTGGCGGCTGAATGCCTGTTCGAGACGCTCGGCGATCTGGGCTTGAACGGTCATGGGTTGGCCTGAAGTAGAGTGATTGCTCTACCTCAAGGTAGAGCAATCGTTCTCCTTGTGTCAACGCGGTGTCCGACACCGGCCAGCCACGCCGTGCCGGCCGTCGGCTTGATTGACGGCGGCCCGCACGGACAGGGATACTCCCGCCCTTGTCGTCGGGCGTTCGCCCGGCACGCTTCTTTTCCCGTCTCGCCTCACGCTGTTGCCAGACCCCGCTGGAGTTTCACCCGTATGATCATTCTCAAAGGCGTCACCCTGCGCCGTAGCGCCAAGGTGGTGCTGGACAACGCTTCGGCGACCCTCAACCCCGGCGAGAAGGTCGGTCTGGTGGGGCGTAACGGGGCGGGCAAGTCGAGCCTGTTTGCCTTGCTCAACGGCACGCTGCATGAAGACGCGGGCGATTTTTCGATCCCGGCGCAGTGGCGCATGGCGCAGGTGGCGCAGGACATGCCGGAGACCGAGCAGTCGGCGACCGACTTCGTGATCGAGGGCGATACCGCGCTGACGGCCGCGCAGGCTGAGGTGCATGCGGCCGAGGCGAGCGGCGACGGCGAGCGCATGGCCTACGCCTACATGGCCTTGCATGACGCCGGTGCGCACGACGCGCAGGCCCGCGCGCAGGCGCTGATCCTCGGCCTGGGCTTCAAGACCACCGAGCTGTGCAACCCGGTCAACAGCTTCTCGGGCGGCTGGCGCATGCGCCTGCAGCTGGCGCGGGCGCTGATGTGTCCGTCCGACCTGTTGCTGCTCGACGAGCCGACCAACCACCTCGACCTCGACGCCCTGGTGTGGCTCGAAGCCTGGCTCAAGCGCTACGCCGGCACGCTGCTGGTGATCAGCCACGACCGCGAATTCCTCGACGCGATCACCGACGTGACGCTGCATATCGACAACGCCAAACTCACCCGCTACGGCGGCAACTACAGCACCTTCGAGGACACCCGCGCGCTGCAGATGGAATTGCAGCAGAACGCCTACGCCAAGCAGCAGGACAAGATCGCCCACCTGCAGAAGTTCATCGCCCGCTTCAAGGCCAAGGCCAGCAAGGCCAAGCAGGCGCAGAGCCGGGTCAAGGCGCTGGACCGCATGGAGAAGATCGCCCCGGTGCTGGCCAGCGCGGATTTCACCTTCGAGTTCAAGGAGCCGGCCAACCTGCCCAACCCGATGCTGGCCATGGACTCGGCCTGCTTCGGCTACCCGCCGCCGGCCGATGCACCGGCCGGTACGCCGCCGACGGTGATCGTGCGAGGGGTGAGCAAGTCGGTGATGGCCGGCCAGCGCATCGGTATCCTCGGCGCCAACGGGCAGGGCAAGTCGACGCTGGTGAAAACCATCGCGCGAACGCTCAAGCCGATCAGCGGCGACGTGGTCGAAGGCAAGGGGCTGAACATCGGCTACTTTGCCCAGCAGGAGCTGGACGTGCTGCGCCCGCTCGACAACCCGCTCGAACACATGGTACGCATGGCCCGGGAGGGCGGCGTGCCGGCCGGGCAGAGCGGGCGCGAGCAGGATCTGCGCACTTTCCTCGGCACCTTCAATTTCAGCGGCGACATGGTCAAGCAGCCGGTGGGCACCATGAGCGGCGGCGAGAAGGCGCGCCTGGTGCTGTGCATGATCGTCTGGCAGCGGCCCAACCTGCTGCTGCTCGACGAGCCGACCAACCACCTCGACCTGGCCACCCGCGAGGCGCTGGCCATGGCGCTCAACGAATTCGAAGGCACGGTGATGCTGGTCAGCCACGACCGCTCGCTGCTGCGCTCGGTGTGTGACGAGTTCTGGCTGGTGTCGCGCGGCGGCATCGAGCCCTTCGATGGCGACCTCGACGACTATCAGCGTTACCTGCTCGACGAGGCCAAGCGGGCGCGCGAGAGCGTGAAGGCCTCGCAGAAGGCGGAGAAGGAAGCCGCGCCGGTGGTGGCCGCGCCGGTGGTGAAGAAAGACAGCGCGGAACTCAAGGCCCTGCGCCGCGACCTCGGCCGGCTGGAGCAGACCATTCTGGATCTGCAGACGCAAAAGCACGGCCTGGAGGCGCGCCTGGCCTCGACGCAGTCAGCGCAGGAGATTGGCGACATCGGCGCACAGGTGCAGGCCTTGGCGGACACGCTGGCCGGGCATGAAGACCGCTGGCTGGTGCTGTCCGAGCAGATCGACGCCGCTTCGGCCTGAACGGAAGACTCTCCGGCGCTCAGTCGCGGCGGGCCGCCTTGCGCGTCCGCTTCTCGGCGTACATGGCCTGGTCGGCCTTGTCGTAGGCGTGTTGCAGGCCGGCTGAATGCGTGCGCATGGCCAGACCGATCGACATGTCGACCCCGGCGGCGTCGGCGGCGGTGCGCAACCGGCGAAACAGCGTGTTCGCCCCGGTGCGGTCGCACTCCACGCTGAGGATGCCGAACTCGTCGCCACCGAGCCGGGCGACGATGTCGTTACCGCGAACACAGTCGCGCAAGATGTCGGCCGCCTGGGCGATCAGCGCGTCACCGGCGGCATGTCCGCGCGCGTCGTTGACGCGCTTCAGGCCGTCGAGGTCGGCAATGATGATCGCCGCCGAGTGGCCGTAGCGACGGCAGCGGGCGTCCTCCTGGACGAGCAGGGTGTCCCAGCCGCGGCGGTTGTAGAGACCGGTCTGCGTGTCGGTCATGGCCTCGGCCGCCAGGCGTTCGGCGCGCCGTTTTTCATCGGTGGCTTGAAGCTCCGCCTGCAGGAGGGTGCTCAACAAGCCGCCGAGTAGCTCGACCAGCGGCAATTCCTCGGTGATCGACTCGGGCTGGTCGGCCGGGTCGATGGCGCACAGCGTGCCGAACAGGCTGCCGTCGGCGCGCACCAGCGGCAGCCCGACATAGGCCTTGATTGCAACCTGCTGGCCGATCGGCGCCGAGGCATAGGCCGGTACGGCCGCCGAGCGCGGCGCAATGCGCGGGCCGTTGCCCTTGACCATCTCTGAGCAGAATGAATCCGCCCAGCGAAACACCGTGCCGGGCTCGACCCCGTAGCCGTGATCTTCGGCGTCGAGCACGATCCAGTCGTCCCCCTCGGTGCGGGTGACCATCCACAATTTGAAGCCGAGCCGCTTGTGCAGGTGGCGCAGAACCGCGCGACTGGCTGCGGTAAAGTCGGTGAAACTCAGTGCTTCCATCGATGCCTCTTATCGCGTGCGGGCGGGGACGTGACGGGCCAGTGGCTTGGTGACACTCTAGCGACGATCGGCGCGTCCGCCTATGCGGGTTCGCCTCAGGGGTGTGCCGCGGCGACAGCCTGTGGCGCCGCGGCCGCTGGGGTGTCGAGCCGTTCGAGCGCCGCCTTGAGTGCGTCGAAGCAGTCCGGGTCGATGGCGGTGCCGATGTTCTCAGCCATGATCTCCAGCGTTTTCGGGATCGGGATGGCGCCGCGGTAGGGACGCTCGGCGGTGATCGCGTCGAAGATGTCGGCCGTGGTGATGATGCGGGTCTCGATGGCAATCTGGCCGGCGCTCAGGCCGCGCGGATAGCCGCCGCCGTCGAGCCGCTCATGGTGTGCGGCCGATACGCGGGCCAGCGCTTCAAAGGCCGGAATGCGCATCAGGATGGTCTCGGTGTGGGCGGCGTGCATTTTGACGGCCGACCATTCGGCCTCGTCGAGCTTGCCGGGTTTGTCGAGGATGGTGTTCGACACGCCGAGTTTGCCCACGTCGTGCAGCAGGGCGCCGCGGCGGAGCCAGCGCCGCCGTGATGCCGACAGGCCGAGCGTCTCGGCGATCATGTCGGTGTACAAGGCCACGCGGGCGCTGTGCCCCGAGGTGTAGGGGCTCTTGGCATCGACCACCTGGCCGAAGGCGGCGGCGATTTCATCGAGATAGTCGTCGTCCAGTGCGACCTCGGCGCGGCCTGGCTCCAGCGCGAAGACGGCGGTGTCCAGCTGCGGATCGGCCAGCGTGGTCCAGAACGCCGGGTCGGTCGCCACCTGCTCGAGCGCGGCCACCAGCGTCGGATCAAACCAGCTGCCGGCGCGTGCGCGGGCTTCGGCCAGTGCGGCGGCGGCGCCGTCGGCGGTGTGAAAGACGTCCACCACCTGCGCCAGCAGCGCGATGCGCGAATACAGCGGAATCGCCTCGCCGGCGAGCCGTTCGGGACGGCCCTCGCCATTCCAGTGCTCGTCGAGTGAATGCACCCCCATGGCCACGCCCTCGCCAAACCGCAGCTGGCGGGCGATGTCGGCGCCGCGTTGGCAGCGGGTCTGGATCAGCTCCTGGGCGATGCGGTCGCCATCGCGGAAGATCGTCAGCATGGCGCGAAAGCGCTCGGCCAGGCCCGCGTGCAGGCCGGTATGGCGCAGCACGAAATTGAGCACCTGGGGCAGGCTGCCATCGACGCGCTTGAAGTCATGCTTGAAGCGGCGGTCGTCCGCCAGATACAGCTCGCAGATGCGCGCCGCGTTGCTGCTGCAGCCCAGGTCCTTGAGCAGCAGCGTGTAGTACAGCTCGCGCAGACGGGCCTCGTCGAGCCCGATCGTGCGGCCGATGTGGGTGCCGATCCAGCAGCAGCGCACACAATGGCCGGGCGGTTGGCCTTCGGTCATGTCGAGCGCGTGGCTGAGCGCACCGATCAGTTCGGACAGTTTGAGAGAATCTGGCATCCGGTGGCGTGCTCCGCCGGTCGAGGGAGAATCCGATACAGGCGTTAACGGCCGCCGGCCCGGCAACTTGATCGTGGTGCTGGGCTCACGCCGCGTGCCCGGCACGCCAGTGGGCGAGGGCGGCGGCGATGTCGTCGAGCTGGTGGAGTACGCGCACGCCGGCGCTGTCGGCAGACCGGGCGACACCCCCGCCGCCTACCCACAGCTCGGTGCCGGGCGGGAGGGCGCCCCGCAATTGCGAGAGCAGGCCAGCCACCTGGCGCTGAGGGAAGGCCGAGGAAAACGACAGCGCGACAATGTCGGCCCGGTGGGCCTGGGCGGCGCGGGCGATATCCAGCAACGGCATCTGGGTGCCCAGCGGAATGCACTCGGCGCCCTCGAGGGTGAGCAGGGCTTCGACCATGAGCAGGCCGAGGCCGTGCTCTTCGTTGGGAACGCTGGTCAGGATGATGCGCGGCTGCTGCGGGCCGCCGGGCACCGTGGCGAGCGCCTGGCGCAACAGGCGTTCGGTCAGCTCGGTGTACAGGTGTTCTTCAAACACCTCGACGCGGCCATCTTCCCAGGCTTCGCCCACACGCCGAGTGAGTTCCGTGACGGTGTCGCGGACAAACCGCTGCAGGCCCTGGCGCGCCAGGCGGTGGGCCATGGCCTGCTGGAAGCCGGTCGCGTCGTGTTGGCGGATGTGGTGCAGCAGGGCGTCGAGCGCCTCGGTGTCGGGCGAGGCATCGTCACTGACCGGCTTGCGCTTCGGGGCCAGTGCCGCCAGCGCCTCCGGCGAGGCCGCGAGCAGCTTGCCGGGGCGGTGCCCCTGATCCATCAGGCGCTTGATCAGCCGCAGATGCTCGACCTGTTCGGCAGGGTAGCTGCGTTCGCCATTGGCATCGCGACCCGGGGTGGGAAAGCCGTAGCGTCGCTCCCACATGCGCAAAACGTCCTTGGACAAACCGGTATCGCGCTCGACCGCCGCAATGTTGAAAGCTGGAATCTCTGGCATGGGCTGACATGCACCTCTGGCAAATATTGACGGGAGTGCCGGGTGCGCCTATCGTAACGATCGTTGGTTTAATTGTCTAGGACAAAAATAGATGAGCGGGCATGACGACACGTCCATCGGGCCCGCGCGGCGCGAGCGCGTGCGCAGCCCCGACATTTGGCCCCGGATCGAAGGTCCGCGAGGCAGCGCGCACGGCCGGCCAAGCGTGAGCACTCAGCACCAGGGGCCGACACTGCTGATCGGCAAGGTGCATCACCGGCGCCTTCGCCCGGCGGCCAATGCCTTCACCTATCCGGTGTTCTACGTGCAGTTGCCGGTGGCCGACCCGGCCTCGGCGCGCGGTCCGATGTTTGCGGTCGACCGCTGGGGCGTGCTGGGTTTTCGCACCCGCGACCACGGGCCGCGGGACGGATCGGCGCTACTGCCGTGGATCCAGGCGCGGCTGCGGGCCCACGGCCTGCCGGACGACGGCGCGGTGACGCTGCAGTGTTTTCCGCGGGTGCTCGGGTATGTCTTCAACCCGGTCAGCTTCTGGTTCTGCCACCGACGCGATGGGGCGCTGATTGCGGTGCTGGCGGAAGTGAACAACACCTTTCGCGGCCGGCACAGCTATCTGCTGCACCATCCTGACGGGCGGCCCTTGCGCGACGGCGAGACCTTGCACGCTGACAAGGCGTTTCATGTGTCGCCGTTCTGCGATGTGGTGGGGGGCTACCGGTTTCGTTTCTACCTCGACGGCGCGCAGCCGCGGGTGCATATCGACTATGACGATGCCGAGGGCGAACTGCTGCGGACCGTGCTCAGCGGCCGTCCGCAGCCCTGGGGTAGCGGCCGGCTGCTGCGTGCCTTTGTGTCCATGCCCTTCCTGACCGCCGGGGTGATGCTGCGCATCCACTGGCAGGCGCTCAGGTTGTGGCTCAAGGGCGTCCCCTTCCTCGGCGCCCGACCAGGGCGCTCGGCCGAGCGCTGAGGCCAGCGCCGGTCCGGCGTGCGCTGCCCTACACCTCGATCAAGCCGCTGCGCACGGCGATCAGCGCCAGTTCGGCGGCGTTGCTGGCGTTGAGCTTTTGCTTGATGCGATACAGGTGGGTGCCGACCGTGCTCGGCGCCAGATGATGGGTGTCGGCCACCTCGGCCACCGAGCGGCCGAGAGCGAGCTGCTTGAAGACGGTGAATTCCTTGTCCGACAACTGCGCCACCGGATCGCTTTCGCCAAACTGCGCCAGCGCCAGCCGGGGGGCGAGCTCGGGGTCGATGTAGCGCTCGCCGCGCGCCACACAGCCGACGGCGCGCACCAGTTCATCGGGCCGGGCGCGCTTGCACAGGTATCCGGTGGCGCCCGCCTTGAGCGCCCGCGCGGGAATCTGCATGTCGTCGTGGGCGGAGAGCATCAGCACCCGGGCACCGCGGTGGTGGGCAATGAGCCGCTCCAGCGTGGCCAGCCCGCCCTGGCCGGGCATGGAGACATCCATGACCAGGGCGTCGGGCAGGTGCTCGGCGAATAGCGAGATGGCTGTTTCGCCGCAATCGGCTTCGGCGAGGACGGTGGCACCGGCGCCTTCGAGAAGGAGTCGGAAGCCCATGCGGACGACGGCATGGTCGTCGGCGATGACGAGGCGCAGTCCATCCAGGGTGGCGTGGCTCATGCGGATTCTCCGGTGGTGGTCGGGGCCGTCGATGCGGCGGCCCATGGCAGGTCGATGGTGAGGGTGCAGCCCTTGTCGGGCGCGGTGAGGAGCTCGAGGTGGCCGTGGTGGGCGCTGACCCGTTCGCGCATGCCGGTGAGGCCGAAGCGGCCGGTGGCGGTGCTGGGGTCGAAGCCGCGGCCGTTGTCGGCAATCTGCAGCCTGATGCCGTCGCCGGCGCGGGCCAGGCGCACGTTGACGGTGCTGGCCTGGGCGTGGCGGGCGACATTGGTGAGGGCTTCCTGCACCAGGCGCAGCAACGCCAGGCTGAGCCGGGCGTCGGCCGGGGCGGGCAGCGGGGCGAGCGTCAGGTGCAGGTCGATGGCCGGATAACAGCCGCGCCAGTGGGCGCAGTAGGTGGCCAGGGCGTCGTCGAGCCGCGCGGGGAGGTCGGTGCCGGGCTGGCGCAGGCGCTCGAGGATGGCGCGCACGCCGTCCTGCATCTGTCCGGTCATGGCCAGGATGGCCTGGGCGTTGCCGTGCAGGGCGGCGTCGTGGCGGCTTTTCTGGGCGATGGCGCCGGTGATGGCGCGCACGGCGGTGATGCCCTGGCCGAACTCGTCGTGCAGCTCGCGGGCGAGCTGGCGGCGCTCTTCTTCGAGCCGGGCGGTGAGGGCGCGCGAGAAGGCCTGGTCTTCTTCGAGGCGGGCGTTGTCGTGCAGGGAGTCGGCCAGGCGGGCGGCCATCTGGTTGTAGCCCTCGGCGAGGCGGTCCAGCTCCAGGCTGCGCTGGCGCGGCAGGCGGATGTCGAAGCGGCCGTCGCCGGTGTGGGCGAGGGCGGCTTCGAACTCGGTCAGCGGTGCCAGGGCGCGGTCGATGGCACGGCGCACGGCCACGCCGAGCAAC
Source organism: Pseudomonadota bacterium (assembly GCA_008501585.1). Lineage (GTDB taxonomy): Bacteria > Pseudomonadota > Gammaproteobacteria > Burkholderiales > Rhodocyclaceae > Nitrogeniibacter. The sequence continues at coordinate 38,138 of QQUN01000018.1, forward strand.
ACCAGGATGGCCAGTGCCCAGCCGGCGGCGGCGACGGCGTTGTCCCAGGCGTCGAGCACCGAGCGCGAGGCGTCGGGCAGCAGGCGGATCTGCAAGCCCGGACCGGCGATCACCCGGGGGGTGAAGTCCGGGGTGAGCAGGGCGGCAAACCAGGCCGGGGCGTTGCGTCCGATCTTGTAGGTGGGCGCCGGCGAGCGGTAGCGCAGGGCGCCGTCGGTGGTGGTGATTTCGAGCGTGTTGGCGCGCACCCGGCCCACCGCGGCGAGTTGGTGGATGAGGTGCTCGGGGGTGTCGGCCGCGTCCTGGGAGAGGACTTCCACCCATTGCTCGGCGACCCGCGTGGCCGCCTCGATCTCTTCATGAATGGCGTCGCGCGTGGCGGCCAGCCACAGCGTGCCACCGAAGAGCATCAGCGCCGCGGCGGCCAGGGTGACGACCAGGCTGATGCGGGTATCGAGTCGGGCGCGGGGCTGCATCAGCGGCCGCCCCAGGCGTAGCGCACGCCGACCCAGCCGGCGCGCGGCGTGCCGGGCGCTTCGAAGCGCTCGCGACGCCAGTCGTCCGGATCGGCCTGGAAACTGCCATCGACGAAGGGGTTTTCGGCCAGCGCGGCGGCGGTGGCGTAGTGCTGGTCGAAGAGGTTGTCGATGCGGCCGAACAGCGTCCAGCCGCCGCCGAGGGCGTAGTCGGCCGAGAGGTTGACGATGGCGTAGCCGGGCAGCTTGCCGTCGTCGTCGAACTCGCGGGTGGTGCCGAAACGGTCGGTGGCGCTGCCGGCGCGGTGCTGGTTGTTCTCGTTGCCGCGGGCGTATTGGCCGCTGTAGGCAAGCACGCTGGCGCCGACGGTGAGGCGCTCGGTGGCGCGCCAGTCGAGGCCGAGCTTGAGGCTGTGGCGGGGCAGGCCCGGCATGCGGTCGCCGCGCGAGACGAGGATTTCGTCGTCCTGGCCGCCGGTGCTGCACTCGGCGCTCTGGCCGCGGCTGGCGTTGTTCTCGGCCAGCAGGCAGGCGCTGCTGCGGAAGGTGGCGTCGAGCAGGGTGTAGTCCACACGCCAGTCGAAGGCGCCGGCATTGCCGCTGGCGCCCAGCTCGAGGCCCTGGCGGCGGGTCTGGCCGAAATTGGTGAAGTAGCCGGCGCTGGTGGAGGTGCCGACGAAGAGGATGTCGTCGTGGTTGGTGGCGCGGAACAGGCCGGCGTGCCAGCGCAGGCCGTCGCCGCTGCGGCCGCGCAGGCCGAATTCGAGGCTGCGGGTGACCACTTGCTTGAGGAAGGGGTCGGCGGCCAGGGCGTTGGGCAGGGTGCAGGGGTTGGCCGGATCGGCGCAGCCCAGTTCGATGGGGCTGGGGGCGCGGTTGCTCTGGCTGGCGCCGCCATACACGGTCAGCGCCGGGCTGGCCTGCCAGGTGAGGCCGAGGGCGGGATTGAGCTTGTTGTAGGTGAAGTCGCCGTCGAGGTTGGGATAGACGCGATTGAGCTTGTCGCGGTTGATCACATGGGTGTGGTTGAAGCGGGCGGCGGCGGTGAGCTGCACGGTGGGCGCCAGGGCAATGGTGTCGGTGACATACACGCTGGTGGTGAGGGTGCGGCCGGAGAGCTTGTTTTCCAGTTCGCTGGCTTCGTCGGTGTCCACGCCGCGGTTGTCGGTCAGTTCGCCTTCCTGCGCGGTCTGCGAGAAGCGGGCGTGGCCGCGGTCGTGGCTCACGCCGAGGGCGAACTGGTGGCGTTCGGCGTAATGCGTCCATTGCAGGCCGAGGCCGGCGCTGTTCTGGTCGGTGGCGGTGCGGTTGAGCACGCCGGTCTCGTCCGGTGCCGGGCCGACCATGCCGCCGGTGACCCAGTTTTCGTAGGCCTCTTCGTAGTCGTCGTTGGCGTCGCCGTTGAGGGTGCGCGAGCGGGTGCGGCGCAGATAGGCGTTGGCGGCGAGGCGGTCGCTGTCGCCGAGCCAGTGGGTGGCGGTGAGCGCCAGCAGGGTGCTGCGGTTGCGGGTCTGGTCGGGGTGGGTGAACACGCCGTTGCGGTCGTCGCTGCGCAGGCTGGTGGGGATCAGGCCGTTGCCCACGAGGTCGGTATTGGCCTGGGCCAGGGTGAGCGCGATGTCGGTGGTGGCGGTGGTCCAGGCCAGTTTGCCGAAGAGCTGGCCGGCCTCGGACGGGGAGTGATCGCGCCAGCCGTCGTCATGCAGGGCGTCGCCGGCGACGAACCACGACAGTTCGTCCCTGGAACCACCGTGCGACAGGCTGGCCCGGGTGCGGCCGAACGATCCGCTCTCCAGCGAGGCCTCGCCGCCGGGGTGGGTGTCGCCGCGCTTGGTGTGCAGGCCGATGGCGCCGCCCTGGGTGTTGAGGCCGTAGAGCGGATTGGCGCCGGGGGCAAGGGTCAGGTTGGCGATGGCCGATTGGGGGATGAGATCCCAGCTCACCACGTCGCCGAAGGTTTCATTGAGACGCACGCCGTCCATGAACACCGACAGGCCCTGCGGCGTGCCGAGCAGCGGGCTGGCGGTGAAGCCGCGGTAGTTGAGGTCGGCCTGCAGCGGGTTGCCGGTGACGTCATTGACCGACACGCCGGGCAGGCGGCGTTGCAGGTTTTCGGCCAGCGAGGCGCCGCCGGCATTGCGCAGCGCGGTGTCGTCGAGCGTGCGGATGGCGCTGGGGACGTGGTCGCGCGGGACATCGAGGCCGGGCAGCGGGGCGGTGCCGACGACTTCGACGGTGCCCAGCGTGGCCGGGTCCGCGGCGTGGGCGACGGTGCCGAGGGCGGCTAGCAGGAGGGCGATGGGGCGGTGTCTGGTCATGGATCAGGGCTTGCGCCGGGGGCTGGAATCATTGAGCGCGGCTTCTTCGGCCGCTGGGTACAGATGGCTGACCGAGCGTGGAAACTCGGCGTCGATCACCGCCAGTTGGCGGAAGATTTTGGGCAGCGGCAGGCGCATGACTTCGGTCATGTCGAGCCCGGCGGCGGCGCTCTGGGTGAGGAGGCCGTCCAGCCATTTGAGGTAGTCGCGGGTCTGGCGGATCGGGGCGGCGTCGGCGGCGGCCGGGCCGTGGCCGGGCACGATGTGTTTGAAGGGCAGCGCTTCGAGCATGTCGAGGCTCTTGAGCCAGCGGGCGATCGTGGCGTGCGGCGTGGTGGGGGTGCGCTCGTGGAAGACGAGGTCGCCGGCGAAGAGCACGCCGGTGGTGTGGTCGAGCACGGCAAGGTCGCCGGCGGTGTGGCCGTCGAGGGCGAGCAGCTCGAAGCGGTGGCCGCCGATGTCGACCGTGCCGGGCGTGAGCGCCTCGGTTGGCACCACCACTTCGGTGTCGCGCATGGCGTCGCCGACCAGGCGGTACATGTTTTCGTTGAAGCCTTTGCCGTCGGATTCGATGTCGGTGATGGTGCGCGCCAGCGCGCCCAGGGTTTTGCGGGCAAAGGCCTGGTTGCCGAGGAAGTGGTCGGGGTGGTGGTGGGTGATCCACACCTTGATCACCGGCTTGTCGGTGATCCGCCCGATGGCGGCGACGGTCTGCTCGCCGTACTGGCGCGAGGGGCCGCTGTCGATCACCACCACGCCGGCGTCGGTGACGACGAAGGCGGTGTTGACGATGCGCCCGCCGTTGGCAAAGGAGAAATCTTCCCGCGCGCCTTCGAGCACCCAGGTGGCGGGGGCGATCTGGCGCGGCGCGAGCTGGTAGTCGAAGCCGGCGGCCTGCGCGATGGGGAGCCCGGCGAGGAGGGCGAGGGTGGCGAGCAGGCGCTTCATCGTTCCACCCAGGCGTTGACCAGGTTGCCGTTGTTGTCGCGGCCGGTGATCTGCACCGAGGCCAGGTCCGTCACTGTGGAGGGCAGGTCGAGCGTAAAGAGCGGGTTTTCGCTGACCGGCTCGAAGGCGTCGATCTCCATCAGCACGCGCTGCTGGCCGTCGGTGATGGCCAGTTGCTCGATGTAGAAGGCCGGGATGCTGGCGGCCAGGCCGGTGTCCATGGGGTGGATGATGCGCAGGCGCACCCGGTTGCCGTCGGGGCGCGACCAGATGCGTCCGCTCACTTCATTGAGCCGGCGCTGCCACTCGGGCGAGGCCGAGCCGGTGGAGGGCACGGTACAGCCGCCGCCGGTGGTGATGACCCAGGTGCCACCCACATGCCACACGCCATCAGCGGTGCGGGCAGCGGCGCGCACCGGTGAGGACTGCTGCAGCTTGATGCGAAAGGCCAGTTCGGCGCGTGCGGCGGCGGGGCGGAAGGCGAGCACCTTGGTGATCGGGTTGAAGTCGGCAAACACCAGCACTTCGGTGACGCCGGGCAGGGCGGTGGCGTCGACCGCGATGGGCACGTTCTTCGGGTCTTCGGCGGTGAGCGGGCCGGTGACCTGCACCCGCGGGTCGAACACCACGGTGGCGTCGGCGGCGAACAGCTGGCTGCGCATGTCGCCCCAGCGGGCGGAGTCGAGCGGGTCGGCGTCGGCGAGGGCCTGTGCAGCCCATAGGGCCAGGCAGAACGCAGCGGCGCGCGGCAGTGCGGTCATGGTTGTCTCCGGGTCGGCGTGGTGTGCACGCTCTGTAGGTGGTGTGACATCCGCAAGCGGCGTGCCAGCTTGCCTGATGGTGCCCAAAGGCCTTGCGGGCAGCGGTATCCGGCGCCGGGGCGGCACACCGGCCCTGTCGCAGACATGCGACACCCCGTGTCACGCCTGTGCAGGTGTTTCACTTTGGAACAGGTGGCGTGTTTCGAAGCAGCCCGCTGGCTAGCCATGGGTCAGTCGGGCACGGGGGCGGCGAGCGGGCGGCCTCGCGCGTGCCGCCCGGCTCGGCCGATCTCCGCGGTTTGACTGGGCCTGGGCGATGTTGGGCGGGTCGGGTCTGGGCGCACACCCGTCGGTGGCATGCCTCTTGCGCACGGTCTCTCCTGCCATGTCCTGGTGCTGCCATGTCGGGCAGTGCACAGGGCAGGACAAAAAAACTCAAGGAGGTAACTCAATGGAAGGCAGGAGCAAATCCAACAAGCGCTGGGCCGCCGCAGTCACGCTGATCGCCGCATCGGTGATGGCCATGGGCAGTGTCCAGGCAAAAGGCGTGAGCGACGCCGACATCGTGAAGGATGCGATGACCGCCAATGACGTGGTGTCGTTTGGCATGGGGACGCAAGGACAGCGCTATTCGGCGCTGGATCAGATCAACACCGAGTCGGTGAAGGACCTGGTGCCGGTGTGGTCGATGTCCTTCGGTGGCGAAAAGCAGCGCGGCCAGGAATCGCAGCCGCTGATCCACGACGGGGTGATGTTCGTCACCGCCTCGTACAGCCGCCTCTTTGCGCTGGATGTGAAGACCGGCCAGAAGCTGTGGAAGTACGAGCACCGCCTGCCCGACGGCATCATGCCGTGTTGCGACGTGGTCAACCGCGGCGCAGCGCTGTTTGACGATCTGGTCATCTTCGGCACGCTGGACGCCCAGCTGGTCGCGCTGAACCGCGAAACCGGCAAGGTGGTGTGGAAGCAGAAGGTGGACGATTACGCCGCCGGCTATTCCATGACGGCCGCACCGATCATCGTCAAGGGCATGGTCATCTCCGGCGTGTCGGGCGGCGAGTTCGGCGTGGTCGGCCGGGTCGAGGCGCGTGACGCCAAGACCGGCAAGCTCAAGTGGATCCGTCCGGTGGTCGAAGGCCACATGGGCTACACCTACGGCGCTGACGGCAAGGCTGTCGAGGCGGGCATCTCGGGCAAGACCAACGCCACCTGGCCGGGCGACCTGTGGAAGACCGGCGGCGCAGCCACCTGGGCCGGTGCCACCTACGACCCGGAAACCAACCTGATCTTCGCCGGTACCGGCAACCCGGCGCCGTGGAACAGCCACCTGCGCCCGGGCGACAACCTGTTCTCGTCCTCCACCGTGGCGATCGACCCGGATACCGGCAAGATCGTCTGGCACTACCAGACCACGCCGCACGACGGCTGGGACTACGACGGTGTGAACGAGTTTGTCTCCTTCGACTACGTGAAGGACGGCAAGACCATCAAGGCCGGTGGCAAGGCCGACCGCAACGGCTTCTTCTTCGTGCTCGACCGCACCAACGGCAAGCTGCTCAACGCTTTCCCGTTCGTGAACAAGATCACCTGGGCCAAGAGCATCGACCTGAAGACCGGCCGCCCGGTGTACGACGATGCCAACCGTCCGGGCGACCCGAGCAAGGGCGCTGACGGCAAGAAGGGCGAAGTGGTCACGGCCGCACCGTCCTTCCTCGGCGGCAAGAACCAGCAGCAGATCGCCTACAACCCGAAGACCGGCTACTTCTACGTGCCGGCCAACGAGTGGGCGATGGACATCTGGAACGAGCCCGTGTCGTACAAGAAGGGCGCGGCCTACCTCGGCGCCGGCTTCACCATCAAGGCGCTCAACGAGGACTACATCGGCGCGCTGCGCGCGGTCGATCCGGTCACCGGCAAGATCGTGTGGGAAAACAAGAACTACGCCCCGCTGTGGGGTGGCGTGCTGACCACCGCCGGCAACCTGGCCTTCTACGGTACGCCCGAGGGCTACCTGAAGGCGCTCGACGCCACCACCGGCAAGGAAGTGTGGCAGTTCCAGACCGGTTCTGGCGTGGTGGCACCCCCGGTCACCTGGGAACAGGACGGCGAGCAGTTCATCGCCGTGGTCTCCGGCTGGGGCGGCGCCGTGCCGCTGTGGGGCGGCGACGTGGCCAAGCGCGTGAACTTCCTCGAGCAAGGCGGTTCGGTGTGGGTGTTCAAGCTTCACAAGCGCTGATCCAGCCCTTCTGAGCTTTGCCCGCGGGGCGGCGTGCGCACGACGATGCGCATGTCGCCCCGTTTGTGTTGACGCGGCCACGCGCGGTGTCATCGAGACGATCCGCCGGGCGCTTCGACAAAACTGCGGATGGCCCAGATCAGCTCGGTGCTCAGGATGCCCTCCCACGGCGGCATGTGTTCGACACCGAGCTTGATCTTGCCTTTCTCGACCGTGCTGCGGAAATACACATCCGCGTCGGTCTGGCAGCGGTGCTTGAGATCCGGCTCGGGCACGCGGCCACAGCTGCGGCTGATGCGGCGCAGGTCAGGCGCCGGCGACCGGCTCGCGTCGGCGTCGATGCCATGACAAACGGCGCAGCTTTGATTGAAGGCTGCGCGGCCGACGGTGATCGCGTGCGGGTCGTTGCGGTAGGGATTGGTTTCGCCCTCACGGTCGGCGATGGCGGGCAGTGCCGAGCTGTCGACATCCGGTGCGAGCGGCGGCGTGGCGTGCGCCGGCGCCATCAGTGCGCTGGCAAGGAGGAGGCCGATCGCGCTGAGGCGACGGGCGTGGTGGCGTCTTGCTCGTGACATGGGGGTGTCTCCTGTCGATGCGCGCTACCAGTTGGTCGGGCAACCCTGGCAATTCTCGAAATTGGCGTCGGGGAAGATGGTGAATCGTGTGACGCAGCCTTCCATCCGCGCGCCGCGCAGGTTGGTGGTCGCGAACTTGGCCTCCTGCAGGTTGGCCGACACCAGCCGCGCCCCTTCGAGCCAGGCGAAGTTCAGCCGTGCAAACTCCAGGCTGGCCCCGGTCAGGTCGGCGCCCGACAAGTCACTGCGCATCAGCCGTGCGGCTTCCATGTCCGCGCCAACCAGGGTGGCCTGGCGGAAGTTGGCAGCCGGCGCATTGACCTTCTGCAGGCGTGCGGCGGTGAGGTTGGCGCCTTCGAGGTTGGCGCCGGCAAGGTTGGCCGCGCGAAGATCTGCCCGGGTCAGGTTGGCGCCGCGCAGGTCGGCGCCCGCCAGGTTCTTGCCGACCAGATCGGCATGGCGCAGATCCGCGCCGGGGCAACGGGTGTAGGGCCAGATGGGGCAGCCGTTGATGACCAGTGTTTCCACCGTGTCGGCCGGCGGGGTGTCAGCAGCCATGGCATGGCTGAACAGCGTCGAAGCGATCAGGGGTGCGAGCAATCGGGGTCGGAGCATGGTTCGGGTCCGGAGTGGGCCGGGGCGGCCTGCGGGCTGCCCCGGCGTGTTGCGTCAGTTGGCGGCCAGTTGCTTGGGCAGTTTGAACACCCAGAACGAGCCGCCCTGGGTGACCTGGCGCGTCAGCTCCGCCAGATCGCCGCCCCACAGCGGTACCGCACCGCCATAGCCGGACTGGATGCCGACATACTGCTCGCCGTCCATCTCCCAGGTGATCGGCACCGAGACGACCCCCGAGCCGGTCTGGAACTTCCACAGTTCGTCGCCGGTTTTGGCGTCGAAGGCCTTCACGTAGCCGTCGGAGGTGCCCGAGAACATCAGGCCACCGGCGGTGGTGAGCGTGCCGGCCCACAGCGGGAAGGCTTCCTTGTGCTCCCAGACGATCTTGCCGGTCTTCGGGTCGATCGCGCGGAACACGCCGACATGGTCGTCATACAGCTTCTTGATGCGGAAGCCCTGGCCGAGATAGGCCGAGCCGGCCTTGTAGGTCAGGTGCTCGGTCCAGTAGTCCATGGCCCAGTGGTTGGCCGGGATGTAGAACAGGCCGGTGTCCGGGCTGTAGGACATGGGCATCCAGTTGGTGCCCCCAAGGAAGGGCGGCGAGACATAGATCGAGTCGCCCTTGTCGGCGCCGTCCTTGGGCTGCGGCGGGCGGTTGTCTTTCTCGATCGGCTTGCCGGTCTTCAGGTCGAAACCGGTCGCCCAGGTGATGCCGTCGACAAACGGCCAGGCGCCGATCAGGGAGGTGGGCTTGTTGGGGTAGCCGGCGCCCTTGGCGAGTTTCTCGCGGTCGGTGACGAAGAAGAAACCGTTGCGGTCGGCATGGGCCGAGGCCTTGACCTGCTTGCCGGTCTTCGGGTCCGCGTACTCGAACAGCACCACCGAGTTGTTGCCGGAGAAGTCCCAGGCGTCGTTCGGGGTGTGCTGGTAGAAGCCCTTGAGTTCGCCGGTGCTCGCGTCGACATAGGCCTGGCCCGAGGTGAACAGGCTGTCCCAGTTGCGTGGGTCATCGCCGGGGGCGGTGCGCTTCCAGGTGTTCCAGGGCGCGGGGTTGCCGGCGCCGATGACCACCATGTTGTTTTCGATGTCGAAGCTGGCGGTCTGCCAGGGCGCGCCGCCGCCGTGGCTCCAGGCCTCGACCTTGCCGGTGGGCGACTTCGGATCGTCGGGCCAGCTCGGTGCCTTGGCATCGCCGGTGGGGGTGCTGTCCTTGCCGTTCAGGCGGCCCATGTGGCCTTCGACCATCGGCCGCGCCCAGACTTCCTCGCCGGTATCCGGGTCGCGGGCAAAGAGCCAGCCGACCACGCCGAACTCATCGCCCGAGGAGCCGTGCACCAGCAGCACCTTGCCGCTCTTCTGGTCCTTGATGACGAAGGGGGCTCCGGTCATGGTGTAGCCCACCTTGTGGTCGGCAAATTTCTTCTTCCAGACGACCTTGCCGGTGTCCTTGTTGAGGGCCACGATGGCCGCGTCGAGCGTGCCGAAGAACACCTTGTCGCCGTAGATCGCCGGACCGCGGTTGACCACGTCGCAACACGGGCGGATGTCGTCGGGCAGGCGATGCTCGTATTCCCACAAGCGTTTGCCGCTCTTGGCGTCGATGGCGAAAAAGCGCGAGTACGAGGCGGTCACGTAGATCACGCCGTCGTGCACCAGGGCCTGGGCCTCCTGACCCCGCTGCTTCTCGCCGCCAAAGGAGAAACTCCAGGCGGGCGCCAGCGCGGCAACCGTTTTGGTGTTGATCTGCTTGAGCGGGCTGTGTCGCTGGGCCTTGAGGCCCAGCCCGTAGGAGAGGACATCGCCGGTTGTCTGGTGGTCGTTCTGGAGGTCTTCCCAGCTCACCGGTGTTGCCGCGGCAGCCGGTACGGCGAGGCTTGCTGCCATGGCCAGCGCGAGCGGGCGCAGAGGGAATCGGAAGGGCAGGGGGCGTCGTGTCATGGTGGTTCCTTGTCTCCGGGTTCGAATGTTGTTGATGTCTCTGCCGCGACGGGGCGTGCCGGCGCAGCGCGATGGGACGCATTCAGTATCAGCGCCGGCCCCGGCGACGACGCGGGACGCCTTCCCGTGCGAACCGGGAAATATTCCCGGTCGCCTCGGCAGCGCAGGCATGTCGCTTGCAACGGATCCCACCGACAAACGGAGGCGACCCATGGACTTGCGACGCAAACTCGTGCTCTACCTCGGCGCGGCACTGGCCGCGCTGCTGGCCGTTGCCTGCGCGCTGGTGGCCACCTCGCTGCGCGAGGATGTGGCCGAAGAGATGTCCGCTTCCTCGCACCTGGCGGCCTTGCTGCTCGCCGTGGCCGAGCAGGGGCCGCAGGCGCTGAGCACGATTGAAGCCGAGTCGCTGCGCCATTTGTCGGTGGAGCAGGAGCGTCCCGATATGGAGCGACCGCTCCAGAATGAATCAATCGCGCTGGTCGATGCGATTGCGGGCTGGCTGCCTGAGGACGGCGGCCAGATTGCGGCCCAGCGCTTTGAGGTCGGCGGCGACACGTTCGTGATCCGCGCCGATCCACGGAGCGAGATTGGCGAAATCGTCCACGATGCCTCGCGCCAGCTCGCTGCCCTGGCGGCGTTCGGCGTGCTGGCCTTGTTCTCGGTGTGGTGGGCGGTCGGACGGGCGCTGGCCCCGGTACGCGACCTTGAACGACGGCTCGAGGCGATCGGCGAGGGGTGTTTTGCGGCGCATCCGGCGGCGTGTTTTGAACTGCCCGAGTTCGCGCGCATCTCGCGGGCGATGGATCGGCTGGCCGCCCGGCTGGCAGCGGCGCAGGCGCAGGAACAGGAGCTGACCCGTCGCCTGATCCGTGTTCAGGAAGAAGAGCGCCGCGAGATTGCCCGCGAGTTGCACGACGAGTTGGGCCAGTCGTTGGTCGCCATTGCGGCGTCGGCCAGCTATGTCGAGCGCAACGCCATGCGTGTCGAGCCGGCGGCGCTGGTCGAGTCGGCAACGGCCATTCGGTGTGAAGCGGGCCGGGTTCAGGCGCATGTGCGCCATTTGCTGGCCCGCCTCAAACCGCATGGGCTGGAGCACATGGGCGTGCTTGCCGCCGTGCGCGAGCATGCGCACGGATGGGCCGCCCGGGCCGATGGCATCACCACCACGATCGACCTTCCCGACGTCCTGCCGCGACTGGAGGCGCCGGCGGCGCTGGCGCTCTACCGGACCTTGCAAGAGGCGCTGACCAATGTGCTCAAACACAGCGGCGCGACCCGGGTACAGATTGCGCTGGAGGCCGCCGGCCAGTGCTTGCGCATGCGGGTGGTCGACAATGGGCGGGGGCGCGCCGCGGCGATCGCGCGGGAGGCCGGGAACGGCATTCGCGGCATGCGCGAGCGCGCGGCCATGGTCGGCGGGGCCCTGCGTATCGAGGATGCGCAAGCCGCTGGCGTGATGATTGCTTGGGAACTACCGCTGCAAAACGTGACCACGGAGGGGGCATGATCCGGATCCTGTTGCTTGACGATCACACCATCGTTCGCTCCGGCTACCGGCGCCTCGTCGATGCCGAGCCGGACATGTGCGTGGCCGCCGAGGCGGCGACCGTCGATGAGGCCTATGCCGCGGCACGCGACATGACGCTCGATGTGGCGGTGATCGACCTCAGCCTGCGCGGTGCCAGTGGCATCGAGGCCACGCGCCGTATCCTGGCCCGGTCGCCGGCTATCCGGGTGCTCGTGCTCACCATGCATGACAGCCCCGGTTTCGTGACCCAGGCCTTCCGCGCCGGCTCCATGGGCTATCTCACCAAGAGCAGCGACCCCGGCGAGCTGATCAGCGGCATCCGGCAGGTGGCCGCCGGCCGCCGGGTGCTCTCGGCCGATGTGGCACAGGTGGTGGCCAATGCCGCGCTTGAAGAGGACGACCTGCTCTCGCGACTGACCCCGCGCGAGTTCGAAGTGCTGCGCATGGCCGCCAGTGGCGAATCGCCGCCGCGCATTGCAGTACAGATGCACCTGAGCCACAAGACCGTCCTCAACCACCTCTCGGCCGTGCGCCAGAAGCTGGACACCGAAACCGATTTTTCACTTCTCAGACTGGCCGCGCGCCACGGACTCGTCGAACTGCCGACGCCTTCGTCTGTGCCGTGCTGAGCCAGACGCCAACCAACCTTAAACAGGAAACCCGAATCATGATCCGACGCCACTCCTCGAATCTCACCGCCGCAGCCCTCCTCGGTCTGGGGCTGATCGCCGGCGCCCATGCCGCCGAGCGGGCCACCCCGCGCGAAGCGCGCGCCTTGTTCGACCAGGCCGTGAAGTACATGCAGGCCAATGGCCCCGAGCGCTCGTTTGCCGCTTTCAACAACCAGAAAGGCAAGTTCGTCAATAAAGACCTCTATGTCTTCGTGATCGACAACAAAGGCACCTACCACGCCAGCGGCGCCGCCCCCGAAACGCTGGTCGGACTGAATGTGCTCGGCACCACCGACGCTGCCGGCAACCCGCTGTTCCGCGACATGATCGACACCACCGCCCGCAACGGCGAGGGGGAGGTGCGCTACATGTGGCTGAACCGCAAGACCAACCACGTCGAGCCCAAGGTCAGCTATGTGAGCAAGGTCAATGACTACGTGCTGGGCGTGGGCTATTTCGCGCCGCGCTCGACGGCCGAGGACGCCCAGAAAATGCTGACCCGCGCCATCGCCTACGCCAAGACCCAGGGGCTGGACAAGGCCAACGCAGCCTTTAACGACCGTCACGGCGTTTTCGTGCAGAACGACCTCTATGTGTTTGCCGTCGATCTGGCCAGCGGCAACTTCAGCGCCATGGGCATGAACCCCACGCTCACCGGCAAGGATGCCGTCGGCCTGGCCGACGCCGAGGGCCACGCCATCGTCAAGGAGATGATCGACAAGACCGCCGCCGGCGACGAGGCCGTGGTGGACTATGTGTGGCGCAACCCGGTCACCAATGCGGTGGAGAAGAAGCGCTCGTATGTGCGCCGTGAAGGCGGGGCACTGATCGGGGTGGGGTATTACCAGGAGTGATCGGCCGCGCGCGGATGGCGTCATCGGACGAATCCGCGCGCTCGCCTGAGTGGCAAACGGAAAGCGGCCCCCGCAGGGAAGTCATCGGCTCCTGCGGGGGCCGTTTGCAATCCGGCCGGTGTTCAGCCGCGTTCGACCACCACTTCGCTGATCTGCAGCACCGGTGTCAGATCGGTGTAGTTGGGGATGTCGGCCATGATCGCGTCGGCATGCGGGCCGAAGGCCTGCTGGAAGGCTTCGACCGAGTCGCAGAAGATGTGGCACATGCCGATGTAGGTGGGGGCTTCGCCCGGGCCATCGCCGGCGAGGCCTTTGTCGACGGTGTAGTAGCGGCAGGCGGCACCGAGGCGGGCCTTGACCATGGGCATGTGGGTGTCGCGGTAGTAGTCGTGGTCGAAACGGGCGCCGGGGGTGGCGGGGTACATGACGCTGACTTTGATCATGAGAGGCTCCTGTCAGAGGGGGCGAGGCGCGGCAACCCGGGCGTGTTTTGTGCCGGCCTAGGTTGAAGCGTCGGGGGGCCTGGGTGGGCTGGCGTCGTCATCTTGCCGCAGTTTCCGGTACAGCGTTGTCCGGGTGATGCCCAGTTCGCGGGCGGCGGCCGAGATGTTGCCGCCGTGGCGCTGCAGGCAGGCGCGTACCAGGCGTTGTTCACAGCTGCGCAGGTCTTCGGCGGCGCCGACGACGGGGGTGGCGTCGGCCATGGCGGCCACCAGGTCTTCGGGCAGGTGGGCGGGCTCGATGACGGTGTCGGTGTCATCGAGCAGGGCGACCATGACGCGCAGGGCGTTCTTGAGCTGGCGGACGTTGCCCGGCCAGGGGTAGGCGCTGAGCTGGGTGCGTACCGCCTCGGACAGTCGGATGGGGCGGTCACCGGCGGCTTCGCTCAGCAGGCTGTCGAGAAAGCGGTCGAAGTCGGTGCGTTCGCGCAGCGCGGGCAGGGTGACGGAGAGGCCGTTGAGGCGGAACAGCAGGTCGGCGCGGAAGCCGCCTTCGGCCACCAGGGCATGCAGCGGGCGGTGGCTGGCGCAGACCAGGGCGATGTCGATGGGCGTTTCGTGGCTGCTGCCCAGCGGGGTGACATGCCGGGTTTCAAGCACCCGCAGCAGCACGGCTTGCAGGGGCAGGGGCATGTCGCCGATTTCGTCGAGAAACAGCGTGCCGCCATCGGCATCCTGCAGCCGGCCGGGGGCGCCTTTGGCCTTGGCGCCGGTAAAGGCGCCGGGGGCGTAGCCGAACAGTTCGGACTCGATCAGGGTGGGCGGGATGGCGGCGCAGTTGACGGCGACAAAGGGCGCGTCCTTGCGCGGGCCTTCGGCATGGAAGGCGCGGGCGAAGAGTTCCTTGCCGGAGCCGGTTTCGCCCTGGATGAGCAGGGGGATGTCGTGGCCGGCGATCCGCCGGGCGCGGCGAATGGCCAGCTGCATGCGCGGATCGCCGTGGTCGAGGATGTCGAAGCCGCTGCGGCGGCTGGGCGGCGGCGGAGGTGCGCTGCGTGGGGCGGGCCCCGGCGGGCGCCGCCATTGCAGGCGGCCGACCAGGCCGGGGGCCGGGGTGCTGCGCAGGGGAATGGGGGCCGTGGCGCTGGCCTCGACAAGATTGGCGATGCGCCGCCAGTCGCGCCCGAAACAGGCGTTGAAGGCCGGCAGGGGGGCGCCGTCGGCCAGCCCAAGCAGGGCGCGGGCGCGACGGTTGCAGCCGATCATGCGGCCGGCGTCGTCGAACAGGGCGATGCCTTCGATGGGGGTGCCGAGGATTTCGGCATGCGGGCTGAAGCGCACGACAAGGTGGCCGGCGTCGAGTGACTCGATGAGCCGGTGCTCGATCATCTCGGCGGTGGTGGTGAGCAAGGCCTGGGCGTGGGGGAGGGTGACGCGGTTATCGCTCGACAGGTCGAGAATGCCGAGCATGCCGCCGGTGGGGGCATGGATGGGCGTGGCGATGCAGGTGAGGAAGCGGTTGCGCGCCAGATAGTGCTGTTCGCCGTAGACCGCCACGGTGCGTTGTTCATGCGCGGCGGTGCCGATGGCATTGGTGCCCATCACTGCTTCGCGCCAGTGCGCGCCGGGGGCCAGGGCCACGCGCTGGGCGCGGTCGACAAAGTCGCCATCGCCGACGGTGCGCAGCACCAGGCCATCGCGGTCGGCCAGCAAGACCATGGACGAGGACTGGACGAGTTGCCGGTGCAGGTGCTCCATGACCGGCTGGGCAAAGCTCATCAGCCGGGCGTTGGCCTCGAGCCGCTCGCTGAGCAGGCTGCGGCTGGCAATGTCCAGGTGCAGCGGGTGCTCGGGGCTGAGGCCGTAGTCGGTCGATCGTTGCCAGGAGGCATCGATCAGGGGGGCGTTCGGGGCGGGCGGTGTGGCGCGTGACATGGGGATGATGTCAGCAGGATTCATGCCGCCCGAAGGGCCGCGTAAAACGGTGCTTTATTGGCATGGCAAGTGCCCGCGGGCGCTACATCATGGAACAGGTGTGCTTTTTCGGAGCACTCTGGCGCGCAGCCGGGCAGCGGCCGTCGGCCGGTGTCGCTACCCCGGGTGGCGTGAAAGTGCTTGGCTGGCAAGGCTTTGTGCGTTGCGGAAGCGTTTGGCCGCAGGTTGGCACGCCCCATGCGATGGTGTTCTGCGACGGACCTGTGTCCGCACCCGAATCGTTCATAACACTGGAGACACCATGATCTACGCGATGCCTGGCCAAGCTGGCGCCAAAGTCCAATACAAATCCCGTTACGACAACTTCATCGGCGGCAAGTGGGTCGCGCCGGTCAAGGGTCAGTACTTTGATGTGATCACGCCGATCTCCGGCAAGCCCTACACGCAGGTCGCCCGCTCGACCGCCGAGGATATCGAGCTGGCCCTCGACGCCGCCCACGCCGCCTTCCCGAAGTGGGGCAAGGCCGACGCGACGACCCGCTCCAACCTGCTGCTGAAGATCGCCGACCGCCTGGAAGCGAACCTGGAGATGCTGGCCTACGCCGAGACCGTCGACAACGGCAAGGCGATCCGCGAAACGCTCAACGCCGACATTCCGCTGGCGATCGACCATTTCCGTTACTTTGCTGGCTGCCTGCGTTCGCAGGAAGGCGGCATCTCGGAAATCGACGAGAACACCATGGCGTATCACATCCACGAGCCGCTGGGCGTGGTTGGCCAGATCATTCCGTGGAACTTCCCGATCCTGATGGCTGCGTGGAAACTGGCCCCGGCGCTGGGTGCGGGCAACTGCGTGGTGCTCAAGCCGGCCGAGTCGACCCCGATCTCGATCCTGCTGCTGGTCGAGCTGATCGCCGACCTGCTGCCGCCGGGCGTGCTCAACGTGGTCAACGGCTTTGGCCGTGAAGCCGGCATGCCGCTGGCCACCAGCAAGCGTATCGCCAAGATCGCCTTCACCGGTTCGACCTCCACCGGCCGCGTGATCGCCCAGGCTGCCGCCAACAACCTGATCCCCGCCACGCTGGAACTGGGCGGCAAGTCGCCCAACATCTTCTTCGAAGACGTGATGGACAAGGACGACGGCTTCCTCGACAAGGCCATCGAAGGCCTGGTGCTGTTCGCCTTCAACCAGGGCGAAGTGTGCACCTGCCCGAGCCGCGCGCTGATCCACGAGTCGATCTACGACGCGTTCATGGACCGCGCACTGGCCCGCGTGAAGGCGATCAAGCAGGGCAACCCGCTCGATACCGAAACCATGATGGGCGCGCAGGCCTCGGCCGAGCAGATGACCAAGATCAGCTCCTACCTGGATCTGGGTCGCCAGGAAGGTGCCACGCTGCTGTGCGGCGGCAGCCCCGCCTCGCTCGGCGGTGATCTGGCCGAGGGTTACTACATCCAGCCGACGCTGTTCAAGGGCCACAACAAGATGCGCATCTTCCAGGAGGAGATCTTCGGCCCGGTGCTGGCCGTGACCACCTTCAAGGACGAGGCCGAGGCCCTGGCGATTGCCAACGACACCCTGTACGGCCTGGGCGCCGGTGTGTGGAGCCGCAATGGCAACGTCGCCTACCGCATGGGTCGCGCGATTCAGGCCGGCCGGGTGTGGACCAACTGCTACCACGCCTACCCGGCGCATGCCGCCTTCGGTGGCTACAAGGAGTCGGGCATCGGCCGTGAGACGCACAAGGTCATGCTCGACCACTACCAGCAGACCAAGAACCTGCTGGTCAGCTATGCCGAGGAGAAGCTGGGCTTCTTCTGAGCAAGCGCTGCATGCGGCCGGGCGCGGATGCCCCGGGCCTGGCCGCACAACCGTGTTCTCCCTCCTCGCAGTCAGGAGTCTTTCGGGGCGGCTTCGGTCGCCCCGTTTTTCTTGCCCGGCGGATCAACCAAGGAGCGTTTCATGATTGACCGAGTCATTGCCACCGATGCCGCACTGGCCCTGATCGCGCGGCTCCAGGCCAAGCACGGCCCGGACCTGATCTTTCATCAGTCCGGCGGGTGCTGCGACGGCAGCGCGGCCAACTGTTACCTGAAAGGCGAACTCACGGTCGACGGCGATGTGCTGCTGGGGCATATCGGCGGTTGTCCGTTCTATATCAGCAGCTCGCAGTACGAGTACTGGAAACACACCCAACTCATCATTGACGTGATCGAAGCGCGTGGCGGCGGCACCTTCTCGCTCGAAGGGCCCGAAGGCGTGTCCTTCCACACCCGGTCCCGTCTGTTTACCGATGCCGAATGGGCCGAACTGGAAGCGGCCGGCGTCGTTTGACTCCCTCAATCAAGGACATCTTTATGCGTACAAAAGTGTTGCTCGTTGCCGCGCTTGCGCTCGGTTTCATCCAGCCCGCGTCGGCCTCGCTGGCGGTCATCAAGAAGGCCCGCTGCAATAGCTGTCATGCGGTGGAAAAGAAAATGGTCGGCCCGTCGTTTCGTGACATCGGCGCGAAGTACGCCGGCAACGCCGAGGCGCCGGCCACCTTGTTTGCCAAGGTGCGCGAGGGCGGCGCCGGGGTGTGGGGCCAGATCCCGATGACGCCGAATGACGAGGCCAAGATCAGCGACGCCGACCTGAACGCCGCGATCGCCTGGATTCTGGGCGGGGCTGAGTAAGGCGGCCGCTGTCCCTGTTGTCGATGCGAACCGGGGGTGCCACCGTGTGGCACCCCCGGTTCGTTTCTGACGGTGCCACTGTCATGGACACGGCGTCGCGTGGCTCGTATCCTCGGCCCCATGCATGGGGGGGAGGCGATGGTGAACAGGGTAGCGCTTCCGGTTGGTCTGATCGAACTCGAGAGCCGTCGTCTGCGCCTGCGTCAGTGGCGGGCGGCGGATCGCGCGCCGTTTGCCGCCCTCAATGCCGACCCGGCGGTGATGGCGCATTTCCCGGCGCCGCTCACCCGCCAGGCGAGTGATGCCATGCTCGCGCGTTGCGCCGAGCTGATCGTTATGCGCGGCTGGGGCTTCTGGGCGCTCGAGCGCAAGGCGGACGGCGCCTTCATCGGGCTGGCCGGTCTGCATGTGCCCGATGCGCGTCTGCCGTGTGCGCCGTGTGTCGAAATCGGCTGGCGCCTGGCCGCCGCGTATTGGGGGCAGGGCTATGCGACGGAAGCGGCCGGCGCGGCACTGGCGGTGGCCTTCGACCGGCTGGGGCTTGACGAGGTGGTGTCGTTCACCACCCTGACAAACACCCGCTCGCAGGCAGTGATGCAGCGGCTCGGCATGCGGCCGGCCGGTTGTTTTGCGCATCCGGCGCTGGCCGAGGACAGCCCCTTGCGCACCCTTTGCCTGTACCGGCTGTCGCGGACCCGGTGGCAGGACACGCACAATCAGAAGGAGTAGCGGCAATGAAACCACGCATCAGCATGATCACCCTGGGGGTGCGCGACCTGGCGGCATCCATCCATTTCTACGAAGAAGGGCTGGGTTTCCCGCGCATGGAATCGCCGCCCTCGGTGGCCTTCTTCACACTCAACGGCACCTGGCTCGGGCTGTATGGGCGCGACGCGCTGGCCGAGGATGCGCAGGTGAGCGCTGAAGGCGGCGGCTTCCCCGGCTTCTCGCTGGCCCACAATCTTGGCTCCGAGGCGGAGGTGGACCGGGTGATGGCGCAGGCGCTGGCCGCTGGCGCGACGCTGGCCAAGGAACCGCAGAAGGTGTTCTGGGGTGGCTACAGCGGTTACTTCAAGGACCCGGACGGCTATCTGTGGGAGCTGGCCTACAACCCGTTTGCCTGGATCGGGCCGCGAGACGACTGAGGTGGGTGATGTGTCATATGTAACACCTGCTCCACAATGGAGCAGGTGTTACATATCTGGACAGACTCAGCCGCCGGGCAGCATGCGCTGCAAGGTGCCGTCGCGGCGCAGGGCATGGCGGATGGCCGCGGCGATGTGAAGCACGATCATCGCCGCCAGCGTCCACGCCAGGAACTTATGGGTGGTGCTGAACACGGCGTTGAGGGTGTCGTCCGGCCAGCCGGGCTTGGGCAGGGTGAGGCCGAAGAACTTGAGCGGATACTTGGTGAAATTCACCGAGGTCAGCCCCATCAAGGGCACCACCACCAGCAGTACATAGAGCAGATGGTGCGCGGCATTGGCCAGCCGCGCCTCGACGCCGGAGAGCGCCGGATTGGGCGGCGGGCGGTGTCCCAGGCGCCATCCGAGCCTGAGCACGATCAGCATCAAGGCCAGCAAGCCGAACGACTTGTGGATGCCGAAGGCCCAGCCGCGATCTGGTCCCTTGGGCAGATCGGCCATCCACAGCCCCCAGCCGATCAGCCCGATCACGAGCACCGCCATGAGCCAGTGCAGGCCCATGGCGACGCGCCCATAGCGCGTGCTCATCGGATCACCACGCCCCACGGGAAGCTGCCGACCGGGATGTCCTTGATCGCTTTGAGGCTGGCCGTGTCGATCACGGTGACGCTGTCGGAGCGGCCATTGGCCACATACAGCTTGGCGCCGTCGGGCGTGATCGCCATGTTCCACGGGCGCTTGCCGACCGGTACCGTGCCCACTACGGTGTTGCTGGCGGTGTCGATGGCCATTACCGTGGCGTCCTTGCCGTTGGAGACGTACACCCGCTTGCCGTCGGGGCTGACGGTGATGCCGTTGGAGAACTTGCCGGCGGGGATCCTGGCGATCACGCTGTGCGAAGCGACATCGATGGCAAACACCGTATCGGCCAGCTCGCAGGCAACATAGGCGCGGCTGCCATCGGGCGTGAAGCCGATGCCGCGCGGGCGTTTGGCGACCGGGATCTGGCCGACCTGCTTCATGGCGGCGACGTCGATCACGTCCACCTGCTCGGCGTCTTCGGCGCTGGCGTACAGCCACTTGCCGTCGGGGCTGAACACCGCGTGCTCGGGGTTTTCGCCTTCGACCTTGATGTGCGCCAGCGTCTTGCCGGTGGCCGCCTCCAGCAGGGCCACGCTGTTGTCTTCCTCAACGGCAGCGGCCAGCAGCTTGCCGTCCTGCGAGATGTACAGGCCCTCCGGCGAATCACCCAGCTTCCAGTCAGCGACCGGCTTGCCGCTGGCCAGGTCGACCACGATCATCGATTCGGTCGGCGAATTGGTGAGATAGAGGCGGCTGCCGTCGGGCGCAATGGCGATGCCCCGCGGCCGTTCGCTGACGGTCAGCGTGGTGGTGACGGTGTCGGTGGCGGTGTCGATGACGCTGACGGTGCCGGACTTTTCATTGGGGACGTAGGCCAGCGGTGCGGCCAGGGCGGCACCGGCGAGGCTGAACGCAGCGGCGCTAAGGGCAAGGGTCAGTCGTTTTTTTATCATGGTGTCTCCTCGACGAGGCTTGAGCCATCGTTCTTCTGTCAGGGGGTTTGATGGGTGATGCCGTGTTCCTTGAAAATACGTGCCAGTGTGCCATCGCGCTGGATGGCGATCATCGCCTCGCTCAGCGCGCTGGCGAGCGAGTCGTTCTCGGCCTTCACGGCCATGCCCAGCGGCCAGCCCTGGATGCGCAGTTCGGGCATCGATACCGGCCCGACATCGATCCGGCCCGGCTCGCCCAATGCGCCCTCGATCTCGGCCCGTGAGGCCATCACCGCCGAGATATTGCCCGCCTTGAGCGCGGCAACGGCCTCGGCGACGGTCTTGAAGTGCACCACATTGTCACGCAGCCGGCCGTTGAGCACGCTGAGCAGGAAGTCGTCGGCGAGGCTCGCGGTTTCGACGCCGACCTTTTCGCGGGTGAACACCTCCAGTGCCGTTGCCGCCGAGCCCTTGACCGGCGGCACACGTGCCGGATCGCGCGCCACGGCAAGCGATTCGAGGTGGTAGGGGGCGAAGATGCGGACCTTGTCGTTCTGCTCGGCCAGGCGCTGGTCGACCGGGACATGCAGCATCACGTCGGCGGGGCGGGTGCCGAGGTAATGGCCTTTCCAGACCATGTTGCGCAGGTCGTCGCTCATGTCCTCGTCGGCGGCCACTTCGACCACGTCGGCCTCCAGACCGAGGCGCTTGGCCAGCTCACGGCCGATCGCGATGTCGACGCCCTTGCCCTTGTGCGAGTAGGGCGGGAAGTCGGCGTACACCGCAACGCGCAGGCGGCCGGGTTGCTGGATGTCGATGGCCTCGGCCATCGCGGCGTGGGCCAGCGTACCGGCCAGCGCCGCAGCCACGGCCAGACCGCGCAGGACGTGGCGGATGGGTTTATTCTTCATGGACGGTCTCCAGCCAGGCGCGGATCGACCACATGGCTTCCTGCTGCAGGATACCTTCGAACGGGGGCATGTACACCTTGCCGTTGCGCGTGGCGCCGTGGCGGATACGCTGCATGAAGATCTCGTCGCCCTCCAGCCCTTCCGGCAGCATGCGCAGGTCAGGCGCGATACCGCCCGAAATGCCGCCAAGGCCATGGCAGCGGGCACAGTTCTGATTGTAGGCCGAGTCGCCGATGCGGATGGCTTCCTTGTCGCCGCGATAGGGGTTTTCGGGCAACCATTCAGTGCCGAGTTGTTTGAGGGTGGAGGTGTCGACCGCCTGCGGCGTGACATCACCATGGGCCAGCACCGACCCGGAGACGCCGAGGGCGAGCATCACGGCGGCGTGGCGGAGCGGGCGGAGGGAGGGAAGGTACGTCATTGCGGAGTCCTCTAGGTCGGTTGAGTGCATGTCACTGCCCGGGGGCAGCGCGGTGACCTCTCCCCCGCAAAGGCTGTGCCAGTTGGTGCTGGAGGGGGCTGCACACCTGCAAGCACTGGCGCCAGCGGTGGTCAGCCATCTGTCAGGCTTGTCTGGCACGCTAGTTGCGTGACAGTGCACCACACGGGCCTGCCCCACTTGCTCCAGCTTGGAGCAACTGCTACGTTGGTGAGCAGGCCCGCATAACTATTAGAAAAACAATAAAAAACGGATGTTCGAAGGAGGAGACATGGAGAATCCACTGTGGTCAGTGGAGGGTCGCGATCTGCGGGTTCGCGATGCTCGCACGGCTTTCTTTGATCAGGGCGCACCGGCCGATGCGCTGGTTCCGTTGGTCGGTCCGGTCGTCAAGTCGTGGTCGCGCTGCGTGCGCAGTGGCCTGGAAGCGAAAACTCACGCGGGCGATCTCGGGCCGGTGTCCGACAGCCAGTTGCGCGAAACACGTGACCGCAACGCCTTCCTGCTCTCTCATGCGCGAGGCGTGCTGAGCCACCTGTATGAACAGATCCGTGCCACGGGCAGCGTGGTCATCCTGTCGGATGGCAACGGCCTGGTGCTCGAAGGGCTCGGGGATCCGGACTTCGTCAACCGGGCCGATCAGGTTGCCCTGAAGGCCGGCGCACAGTGGGGCGAGGACCTGCGCGGCACCAATGCGATCGGCACCGCCATTGCTGAGCAGCAGCCGGTCGAGGTGGTGGGGGCTGAGCACTTCTTCGATTGCAATGCCTTCCTCACCTGCAGCGCGTCGCCGATCTTCGACCCGGCCGGCCAGTTGATGGGCGTGCTGGATATCTCCGGCGACTCCCGCTCGCACGAGCGCCACACCCTTGGCCTGGTCCGCATGTCGGCACAGTTGCTCGAGAAGCGTCTGTTCGAGGCCGAGTTCGGTCGCGAAATCCTGGTGTTCTTCCATCCACGCATGGAGTACGTCGGCTCGCTGCAGGAAGGGGTGCTGGCCTTCAACCAGGGCGGTGAGCTGCTGGGCGCCAACCGGTGCGCACTGGAGTTGCTGCAGCTCACGCGCGGCATGCTGCGCCAGGTCGATTTCAGCATGTTGTTCGATCAACCCTTCGGCGTGTTTGTCGATCGCAGCGTGCGCGATCCGCACGCATTGTCATCCTTGCCGCGGCGCCATGGCGATCGGGTGTACGCCCGCATGAACATGCCGGCCGCCATGGTGCCTGCGCCGCGGTCGGTACCGGCAGCCGTGGTGCCCGCGCCGCGTCCGGCACCGGCGGCCGTGGTCGCCGCGCCAGCGCGGCCGCGCCAGCCGGCCTGCCGTGAAGACGGGGTCAGCTTCGAGTGCCTGGACACCGGCGACGCCCGCATGGCGGCCGCGATCCAGCGCGCCACCCGGGTGGTCGGAAAGGACATCCCGTTGCTCATCCTCGGTGAGTCGGGCGTGGGCAAGGAGATGTTTGCCAAGGCCTTTCATGACATCGGCCCGCGCCGCGCCGCGCCCTTTGTGGCGCTCAACTGCGCCGCCATCCCCGAAAACCTGATCGAGTCCGAACTGTTCGGCTATCTCGGCGGGGCGTTTACCGGTGCGCGCAAGGAAGGCTACACCGGCAAGATCCAGCAGGCCTGTGGCGGCACGCTGTTTCTCGACGAGATCGGCGACATGCCGCTCAACCTGCAGGCGCGCCTGCTGCGGGTATTGCAGGACCGCGTGGTGACGCCGCTGGGCGGTGCCAAGCCGGTACCGGTGGACATCTCGCTGGTGTGCGCCACGCACCGCAATCTCGTCGATGCGGTCAAGACCGGCGGCTTCCGGCAGGACTTGTACTACCGGGTCAACGGGCTGACCGTTACCCTGCCGGCGCTGCGCGAGCGCAGCGACATCCGAGCGATTGTCGGCAACATCATCGCCATCGAGAGCGATGGCATGCGCGACATCACCGTGGCCGAGGATGTGCTCGCCTTTTTCGAGCGCTACCAGTGGCCGGGCAATATCCGCCAGATGCACAACGCCTTGCGGGTTGCCGTGGCCTTGCTCGATGACGACGAATCGGTCATCGACTCCACCCACTTGCCCGAAGAACTGTTCGCCATGGAAAGCGATGGCGACGAACAGGTCGACAAGGCCGAGCCGCGTCCGCGACGGATCGACGTGGCGCCCGTCCAGGGGGCCGAATCGCTCGAAACCATCGAGCGTCGTGCGATCGAGCAGGTGCTGGAGGAGGAGGGCGGCAACGTGTCGGCGGCCGCGCGGCGGCTGGGGATCAGCCGCAACACGCTGTACCGCAAGCTGGGGCGGATGTAGGCCGCCGTAGGCGGCGGCCTCGGAACCTGAGCGAACGACGCTCAGGCGCTCAGACCGGGCAGGCGCCGGCGCGTGCCGCGTTGAGTGTTTCGGAGGGCAACTCGCTGAAGATGACGCTGCTTATTATTTAAGCCGAAAGCTTGCGATACAAGGTGGCGCGGCTGATCCCCAGGCTGCGTGCAGCCGCGGCGCGATTACCCTGATGCCGAGAGATGGCTTCGAGGATTGCCTGGCGTTGAATGGCGTCCATTGAGCGGCCAGTGCCTTCTACGTCCGTTGATGTGCTGGTTCGCAGCGAGCTCGGCGCCGAAGCGGCGGTCAACGCGAGAATGTCGTCCGGGAGGTGCTCAATACGGATCTGGCCATCGTGCTCGGCGAGCACCGTAATCAGCTGAATGACGTGTGCCAGTTGCCGGACATTGCCCGGCCAGTGATAGGCCAGCATGGCTTCGCGTGCGTGAGGGTGCCATTGCAACGGAAGCCTGTCCTGGCAGGCCCGCGCGACGAGGTGGTCCATCAGCTGGCCTAGGTCGGCCCGCTCGCGCAAGGGGGGCAGCGTCAGCTGCAGACCTTGGAGCCGGAACAGTAGATCCGGCCGGAAGTGACCCTTCGCGGCCAAGGCGGACAGGTCGCGGTGAGTGGCGCAAAT
Organism: Pseudomonadota bacterium; assembly: GCA_008501585.1. Lineage (GTDB taxonomy): Bacteria > Pseudomonadota > Gammaproteobacteria > Burkholderiales > Rhodocyclaceae > Nitrogeniibacter. Next base: position 63,075 of record QQUN01000018.1, read on the forward strand.
GATGGATAGATTCAGTCCGATGGCGCGCGTGCCGCCGATACGGACGATCGCGCGCTCCTGTAGTGCGCGAAGCAGGCGCCCCTGCATGTCCAGCGGCATGTCACCGATTTCGTCGAGCAGAAGCGTGCCGCCATTGGCCTGTTCGAATTTTCCGGGCGAGCCGCCCCGGCGCCCTCCGGTGAACGCGCCGTCCTCATAGCCGAAGAGTTCCGATTCGATTAGTCCGGCCGGCAGTGCGGCACAGTTGACCGCGACGAACGGCCCCTTATGGCGCGGGCCCCGCTGGTGCAATGCCCGGGCTACGATCTCCTTGCCGGTACCTGTTTCGCCATTGAGGATGATTGGAATATCGCGGCTGAAGACCAGGTGGGCTTGGTTGAGCGTGCGATTCAGCGAGGGATCCATAAAACAATAGGAATCCAGCCCAGCGCTGTGGGGCGAAGCGTCTGCGGCCAGCTTGGTGCGTGGTGCTTCTGCGGCGGGGAGAGGGCAGGTCGACGCTGTTGCAGCCTCGGCGGGGGGCTGGAGGCGCGCCTGGAAGCGGAGGCCGGCGGCAACCAGCGTTCTGTTGCTCGGATTGCCGGACGCCTGAAGCTGGCGCATCAACTGGCTGAAGGTCTTTTCAAAGAGGATCTCGCAGGTTAACTCGTCGTCGCCCAACCGGCCGAAGTGGAGGTATTGCCTTGCGATCTGGTTGGCGCCGACCACCCGGCCGTCGGGGGTCAGCGCGATCAATGCCTGCATCGGCGTGTCGAGCATGGCCGGATGGGGGTGCAGGCCGATGACGATGGTCTCTGGCAGGTCGAGGATCATCTGGTTCTGGATCGCATTGGCGGCCAGCATCATGGGTTCGAGTACGCTCGCGGGGTCTGAGTCGATAGTGCTGGTGACATCGATACAGGCAACGGAGTGCCCGCTGGGTCCGAAGATCGGCACTGCGGCGCAGGCAAAGCTTCTTGCCTCATCCAGAAAATGTTCGCTGGCGCGAACAATTGTGGCGATCCCGTCATGCAGGGCACACCCCGGAGCGGTAGTGCCGACCAGTCGCTCGTCCAGACTCAGCCCGGGTCGCAGAATGTCACTCAGACGCCGGCCGGCGCGTAGCGGATCGCTGACTGCGTGAATCACGGTGGCACTTGTGTCGAGGCAGGCAAAGACAAGACCGGGATCCGCGCATGCCTGACGCAGGCGTTTGAGCTCGGGGACGACATAGGTGAGCAGGCAGGCGTGCTTTTCCCTCAGAAAGTGCTGATCCGTCCGGCTGACCGTATCGAAGAGAATGGCATCGTTTGCGGACAGGCCGAAGTGTCGACTGCGCTCCCACGATTCGACCAGCGGACTCGGAACCAGGCCTCCCAAGTCGGTCGTCGCATGGTTGAAGAACAGTCGGCGAGCGGTGTCGATGCGATGCTGCCCATCGATGGCGTGAGATGGCATGCGGTGGTCTCCTCTCTGGCTTGTCTCATATGGCGACTGTGTGTCCTTGGCGACCTGTCTCTCTGTGAGACAGGTCGGACTATTTTTGAATCGGCGCCGGCAAGTTGTTGTTGTTAAGTTTTTGATGTTTATAAAAATACTGTGTTGTTCCCGCGGTGTCTGTCAAGTTGGCACACGCGGTGCGTCCTCTGTTTTCGGTGCAGTTCCCAATCCGATCATGCCATGTGATCGGATCGGATCGCCCGATTAATGACATCGAAAAATCAGACAGAGGAGACACTATGAAGACGATTCTCGGACCCGTTCAGTTGCCCAGGAAGCGCCTCTGCACCGCGGTGCTGGGTCTTGCGGTCGCCATGTCGCTGGCGGGCGTTTCACCGGCCTACGCCATCGACGTGGATGCTGGTGACTATACGGCCTTGCCGGAAGGGACCAACCTGGCTCTGGTGTACTACCAGAATGCCGAAAGGAACAAGCTGTTTGCCGATGGCGACAAGCAGTCGTTGGACGCCAATCTGGATTCGCAGGTCGGCATTTTGCGTTATGTGCATTTCACCAAGCTGGGTGGCTACACCGTCGATCCGCAATTTCTGTTGCCGTTCGGCGAGTTGAAGGCTGGTGGCGATGTGAGCAGCCTTGGTGAGGCGAGCGGCGTCGGTGATCTGATTCTCGCGGCCACTGTCTGGCTGGTCAACGAGCCGGAGCAGGGGACCTATTTCGGCATCACTCCCTTTCTCTATTTGCCGACGGGTAGCTACGACAAGAACGATGCGCTGAACCTTGGCGAGAACCGGTGGAAGTTCGCGCTCCAGGCCGGCTATATCACCAGCCTGACCGATACCCTGAAACTCGACCTGATCGGTGATGTAACGGTCTTCGGTGACAACACTGACTTTGGCGCGGCCGGGAAGACGCTCGAACAGGATCCGCAATATCAGTTCCAGGCCCATCTGCGTTACCAGGTCAGTCCGGTCTTCGATCTTCGACTCGGGCTGTCGCACACCGTCGGTGGCGAGACCTCGGTGGATGGCGCTGACCAAAACGACAGTACGCGGACCACCAAGTGGTCACTGGGCGCGGGCTATTTCGTCACCCCGACGGTTCAACTGCTGGCGACCTATGGCCAGGATGTGTCGGTCAGGAACGGTTTCAAGGAAAACAGCCGGGTCAACCTGCGACTGTTGAAGCTGTTCTGAGCGCCACTGCGGTTCCTCGGTCGACTGCCGCGACCTGTCGTGACAGTTAAAGCACACGTACAAGAAAATCCTCAGGAGACAACATGATTCAAACAACACGGGCCCGATCCCGCGATCTGGCATGGGCGGTGTCGATGGTATGTGCCACGCTCCTTGCGCATGGTTCAAGTCATGCCGAGCCGGTCGATGGCGCGAGAATCGAAGCGGCTGCCGTACTCGGAAAGGAGTGGCTCAGCCACGGCCTGGGCTATAGCGAACAGCGCTTCAGCCCGCTGACCCAGATCAACGACCAGAACGTGAAGAATCTCGGGTTGGCCTGGTACCTGGATCTGGAAAACAACCGCGGCCTTGAGGCGACGCCGCTGCTCGTTGATGGTGTGCTCTATACGACGCTGTCGTGGAGCCGCGTGATTGCCGTCGACGCGCGCACCGGGAAGCTCAAATGGGCCTACGATCCGTTGGTGCACAAAGGCAAGGCGGGTGAGGCCTGTTGCGATGCCGTCAATCGCGGTGTTGCCGTCTGGGGCAACAAGGTCTTTGTCGGCACGCTCGATGGCCGGCTGGTGTCACTGGATCGGGATACTGGCAAGAAGATCTGGGAAGTGCAGACCACTGACCCGGAAAAGGCCTATTCCATCACTGGTGCGCCGCGTGTGGTCAAAGGGAAGGTGATCATCGGCAATGGTGGGGCAGAGTTCGGCGTGCGGGGCTACGTCTCTGCCTACGATGCCGATTCCGGCGCGTTGGCCTGGCGGTTCTATACCGTGCCGGGCGACCCGAAGAAACCCTATGAGCACCCCGAACTGGCCGAGGCAGCCAAGACCTGGAAAGGCGGGAAGTACTGGGAATATGGTGGCGGCGGCACGGTGTGGGACTCGATGGCTTACGATCCCGAGGCGGATCTGCTGTATGTCGGTGTCGGCAACGGTTCGCCATGGAACCGGGAAGTTCGCTCGCCGGGTGGCGGTGACAACCTGTTCTTGTCATCCATCCTGGCCATCCGGCCGGACACGGGCCGCCTAGCCTGGCACTACCAGGGTACGCCGGGCGATTCGTGGGACTTCACCGCAACCCAGCAGATTACGCTGGCGGACATGGAGATCAACGGCACGCTACGGAAAGTACTGATGCAGGCCCCCAAGAACGGGTTCTTTTACGTGCTTGATCGGGTCAGTGGAGAACTGCTGTCGGCTGAAAAGTTTGGCAAGGTGACCTGGGCGGAAAAGGTCGATCTCAAGACCGGACGTCCGGTGGAGGCCGAGGGCGTACGGTACGAGGACAAGCCCGTGGTGATGTGGCCAGGACCGTTCGGCGCGCACAGCTGGCATTCCATGTCGTACAGCCCGCGCACGGGGTATGTGTATCTGCCCTATCAGGAAGTACCCGGCGTGTATCGCAACGAGGGGAAAGACTTCCGCTTCGGCAAGAAGGGGTTCAACACTGCCTCCGGTTTGTCGGATTTCACTGCTTTCCCACGTGAAGCGGTCAGTGGTGCATTGCTGGCATGGGATCCGGTCAAGCAGAAAGAAGCCTGGCGTTTTCCACATACGCATTTCTGGAACGGTGGTGTATTGAGCACTGCGGGCAACCTTGTGTTCCAGGGCACGGCTGACGGCCGGATGGTGGCCTACACCGCTGACACCGGGAAACAACGTTGGTCGTTCCCGGCACAGACCGGGGTTGTGGCGGCTCCGATGAGTTATGAGCTCGACGGCAAGCAGTATGTCGCGATCATGGCAGGCTGGGGAGGTGTGGCGACCCTGCTGGGCGGCGACCAGGCGTTGGCACCGGGAGTGCGAAACGTGAGTCGGCTGCTGGTGTTTGCCCTCGATGGCACGGCCGAGCTGCCGTCGCCCGCAGCGCAACCTGTAAAACCGCCGCGGGACCCCAAACCCGTCAAGGCCAGTGCCACGGTTCTGGAGAAGGGCAAAGTTCTCTATCACAGCTATTGCATGGAATGTCATGGGGTGGGCGGCATCAGCGGTGGTTTGACGCCTGATTTGCGCCATTCGAGCGACGACATCCGGCAGGCCTATGGAGAGATCGTGCTCGACGGTGCATTGGAGCGTAACGGCATGCCGCGCTTTGGCGGGGTGCTGGCGGCGCCGGATATCGAAGCAATCAAGGCGTACGTCATGCAGCAGGAGTACATCGAGGCCTACCCCCCTCCGCCGGATAAGAAGTAGCGCCTGACCGCGTGATTCTTCCTCGCTTATCCAACAGGGATGGCGCACGGCAAATCGACCGTGCGCCGCCCGACCGAATCAAAGGAACTGACATGAACCTGTATCCCGAACACCCCATGACTGATGGCACGCGCGCCTTCCTTTCCCGCGTTGGCCGCATGCTGATTGGCGCCGAGTGGGTCGACGCCTGCAGCGGGGAGACCCTGCCGGTGACCGACCCGGCCAGCGGTGAAGCCTTCTGCCGCGTGCCGGCCGCCGATGCGGCGGATATCGATCGCGCGGTGGCCGCCGCCCGCCACGCCTTCGAGCGCGGCGAGTGGTCGAAGATGCGCCCGGTCGATCGAGAGCGCCTGCTGCTCAGGCTGGCCGATCTGCTCGAAGCCAACGCCCAGGAGCTGGCCGAGATCGAGGCGCTGGACAACGGCAAGCCGGTGACCATGGCGCGCCATGTGGACGTGGCGCTGTCGATCGACTTTTTGCGCTACATGGCCGGCTGGGCGACCAAGATCGAAGGCGGCACCATGGAGGTGTCGGTGCCGCTGGTGCGCGACCGCGAGTTCTTCGGCTTCACCCGGCGCGAGGCGGTGGGGGTGGTCGGCGCGATCATCCCGTGGAACTTCCCGCTGCTGATGGCGGCCTGGAAGGTCGGGCCGGCGCTGGCCACCGGCTGCACCATGGTGCTCAAGCCGGCCGAGGAGACGCCGTTGTCGGCGCTGCGCTTTGCCGAACTGGCGCTCGAAGCCGGCTACCCGGCCGGCGTGCTCAACGTGGTCACCGGTCTGGGGCATACCGCCGGCGCCGCGCTGGCCTCGCATCCGGGGATCGAGAAGGTCGCCTTCACCGGCTCGACCGAGGTGGGCAAGCTGGTGGGGCAGGCGGCGGTGCGCAACATGACGCGCTTCTCGCTGGAACTCGGCGGCAAGAGCCCGGTGATCGTGCTTGACGATGCCGATCCGGCCATTGCCGCGGCCGGTGCGGCGCAGGCCATCTTCTTCAACCAGGGCCAGGTGTGCACGGCCGGTTCGCGCCTGTTCATCCACAAGAGCCGTTTCGACCAGGTGGTCGAGGGGCTCTCCGGGATTGCCGCGGGCATGCAGATGGGGCCGGGCATCGACCCGGCCACGCAGATCGGCCCGCTGGTGTCGGCCGTGCAGCAGCAGCGGGTGATGGGCTACATCAACAGCGGGTTCGAAGAGGGCGCCCGCGCCGCCGTCGGTGGCGAGCGCGACACGCGGCAGGGCTACTTCGTGAAGCCGACGGTGCTGGTCGATGTGCGCGATGAGATGAAGGTCGTACGCGAGGAGATCTTCGGCCCGGTGGTGGTGGCCCTGCCGTATGACGACCTCGACGAGGTGGCGCGCCGTGCCAACGACACGCCCTACGGGCTGGCTGCCTCGATCTGGTCCAACGATCTGAGCCGGGTGCATCGCCTGATCCCCAGGATCAAGGCCGGTACGGTGTGGGTCAATTGCCACAACATGCTCGACAGCGCCATGCCCTTCGGTGGCTACAAGCAGTCGGGCATCGGTCGGGAGATGGGGCGCGCGGTGCTTGATCTGTACACCGAGAGCAAGTCCGTGGTGATGATGCTCTGAGCGCACGCATCGCGATCCATCGCTACAGTAAGCGCTTTGCGATGGATCGCGCCTTATTCACGGAGAACACATGACACACGCCAGCTATGTTCACGGGGCTGCGGCCCAGCCCCTGATCGGCGACACCATCGGGCGATGCTTTGATGCAGCCTGCGCGCGCCATGGTGCGCAGGAGGCGCTGGTGGTGCGCCACCAGAACGTGCGCCTGAGCTATACCGAACTCAAACTCAAGGTCGACGCCCTGGCCTGCGCGCTGATCCGCCTCGGGCTCAAGCCGGGCGAGCGCATCGGCATCTGGTCGCAGAACAACCTCGAGTGGGCGCTGACCCAGTTCGCCACTGCCAAGGCCGGCCTGGTGCTGGTCAACATCAACCCGGCTTACCGCCGGGCCGAGCTGGAATACGCGCTCAACAAGGTGGGCTGCCGCGCGCTCATCCTGTCGCCGGCCTTCAAGCGCAGTGATTACCTCGAGATGCTTGCCGATCTGGCGCCCGAACTGGCCGCTTGCGCGCCGGGGGCGCTGAAGAGCGAGCGCCTGCCTGCGCTGGAGATGGTGATTCGCCTGGGCGAGGGCGCCACGCCGGGCATGCTCAACTTCAATGATCTGCTCACCGCACCGGCGCGTGCCGAGCTGCAGGCGCTCGATGCGCTGGGTGACACGCTGCAGTTCGACGACCCGATCAACATCCAGTTCACCTCCGGTACCACCGGCAACCCCAAGGGGGCGACGCTCTCGCACCACAACATCCTCAATAACGGCTTTTTCGTGGGCGAGGCGATCGGGCTGGGCGAGGCCGACCGGCTGTGCATCCCGGTGCCGCTCTACCACTGCTTCGGCATGGTGATGGGCAACCTCGGCTGCCTCACGCACGGCGCCACGATGATCTACCCGTCCGAGGCCTTCGAGCCGCTGGCTGCGCTCGAGACACTGGCCGAGGAGCGCTGCACCGCCATGTACGGGGTGCCGACCATGTTCATCGCCGTGCTCGACCATCCACGCTTTGGCGAGTTCGACCTGTCGTCGCTGCGCACCGGCATCATGGCCGGCAGCCCGTGCCCGACCGAGGTGATGAAGCGTGTGGTCGACAAGATGAACATGCGCGACGTGACCATCGCCTACGGCATGACCGAGACCTCGCCGGTGAGCTTCCAGAGTGGGCGCGATGATCCGCTCGATCGGCGGGTGTCGACGGTGGGGCGCATCCAGCCGCATTGCGAGGTGAAGATCATCGATACCGACGGGCGCATCGTGCCGCGCGGTACGCCGGGCGAGCTGTGCACCCGCGGCTACTCGGTGATGCTCGGCTACTGGGGCGACGAGGCGAAGACGGCGGAGGCCATCGATGCCGCTGGCTGGATGCACACCGGCGACATCGCCACCATCGACGAGGCGGGCTACTGCAACATCGTCGGCCGCATCAAGGACATGGTGATCCGTGGCGGCGAGAACATCTACCCGCGCGAGATCGAGGAGTTTCTCTACCGCCATCCGAAGATTGTCGACGTGCAGGTGGTCGGCGTGCCGGACGCAAAGTACGGGGAGGTGCTGTGCGCCTGGATCATCCTGCGCGAGGGCGAACCGATGACCGAGGACGAGGTGCGCGCCTTCTGCCAGGGGCAGATCGCGCACTACAAGATCCCGGCCTACATCCGCTTTACCGACAGCTTCCCGATGACGGTGACCGGCAAGATCCAGAAATTCCAGATCCGCGAGCGCATGAAGCAGGAACTCGGTTTGCAGGACGCCGAGACCGCCTGAGCACCGATCCTCCCTCGCTGGCACCTTCGGGTGCCTGTTCGTGCCCGAACCGAGTCGTCCTCGGTCCGGGTTCTTTTTTGCGTCAGTGGCGACGCAGGTCGAGCGTGAAGGGGAAGTCCGGGTTGCTTGCCACGGCCGGGGCCTCGATCTTGCCGGGGCTGTGGCCAAAGCCGAAGAAGCGCGCCAGCCGCCGGCTTTCGGCCTCGAAGGCGTTGACCGGAAAGGTCTCGAAATTGCGCCCGCCCGGGTGCGCCACATGGTATTGGCAGCCCCCCAGCGAGCGCTGCGACCAGGTGTCGACCAGGTCGAACACCAGGGGCGCATGCACGCCGATCAGCGGGTGCAGGCAGGAGGGCGGTTGCCACGCGCGGTAGCGGATGCCGGCGACATACTCGCCGACCGTGCCGGTGTTCTGCAGCGGCACGGCCTCGCCGTTGCAGACCAGGCGGTAGCGGTCGGGCGCCATGCCGGTGATCTTGACTTGCAGGCGTTCGACCGACGAGTCGACATAGCGCACGGCGCCGCCGGCGGCGCCTTCTTCACCCATCACATGCCAGGGTTCGAGCGCATGGCGGATCTCCAGTGTCATGCCGCGCACGGAGATGTCGCCGTGGCGGGGGAAGCGGAATTCGAGATGCGGCGCGAACCAGTCGAACTCGAGCGGGAAGCCGGCGTTGCGGGTCTCTTCGATGACGTCGTGGAAGTCCTGCGCGACGAAGTGCGGCAGCATGAACCGGTCATGCAGTTCGGTGCCCCAGCGGGCAAGGCGCTCGGGCCGGTAGGGGGTCTGCCAGAAGCGGGCGATGAGGGCGCGCAGCAGCAGTTGCTGGGCGAGGCTCATCTGGGCATGCGGCGGCATCTCGAAGGCGCGCAGCTCGAGCAGGCCAAGGCGGCCGGTGGCGCCATCGGGCGAGTAGAGCTTGTCGATGCAGAACTCGGCGCGATGGGTGTTGCCGGTCACGTCGATGAGCAGGTTGCGCAGCAGGCGGTCGATCTGCCAGGGCATGACCGACTGGCCCGCGTCGGGCATCTGCCTGAACGCCACTTCAAGCTCGTAGAGGCTGTCGTTGCGGGCTTCGTCGACCCGCGGCGCCTGGCTGCTGGGGCCGATGAACAGGCCGGAGAACAGGTAGGACAGGCTGGGGTGGTTGTGCCAGTAGGCGATCAGGCTGGCGAGCAGGTCGGGCCGGCGCAGGAAGGGCGAGTCGGCCGGCGTGGCACCACCGAGCACGAAGTGGTTGCCGCCGCCGGTGCCGGTGTGGCGCCCGTCGACCATGAATTTCTCGGTGCTCAGCCGGCTCAGGCGTGCGGCCTCGTACAGGTGGGTGCTGCGTTCGACCAGTTCGTCCCAGGACTTGGCCGGGTGCACATTGACTTCGATGACGCCCGGGTCGGGGGTGACGCGGAAGACCGTGACGCGGGGGTCCTTGGGCGGTTCGTAGCCCTCGAGGATGACCGGCAGGTCGAGTGCTTCCGCTGCGCCCTCGACGGCGACGAGCAACTCGAGATAGTCCTCCAGGCACTGGGTGGGCGGCATGAAGACATACAGCCGGCCGTCGCGCGGTTCGGCGCACATGGCCAGCCGGGTGATCCAGTTGGCCGACTCGCCGTGGGCGGGCAGGCGGGCCGTGTCGTGAAACTGGCCGGCGGCCATGGCCGCGGCACCAGCCGGGGCGGCGGTGCCGGTGTCACGCGCAGCGCTGGCGGCGGCGCTCTGACGCCGTGCGCGCAACTGGGCGACGATCTGCGCGCGGGCGGCGAGCGGGGCGCTCGGTTGCATCGGGTCGGGCGGCAGGACATGCGGGTACTCCGAGGCCTTGACCCAGGGCTGGGAGTCGATCGGCAGGCGGTAGCCGACCGGCGAATCGCCCGGGACCAGGTGGCAGCGGCCGGTGCGCATGTACCAGTCGCTGCTTTCCCACTGGCCGGCAGCGTTCTTGGCGACGGGCAGGACATGGCCCACGGCGGCGTCGAGGCCCTTGTCGAAGACGCGGCGAAGGCGCTCGCGTTCGAGCGGGTCTTTCAGGCGGGCGTCGAAGGGATCGACGTTGACCGGCAGGTTCCGCTCGCGCCACAGGTAGTAGTAGACGTCTTCAAACGCGGGGAAGACATAGCGCGGTGCCAGACCGAGGTTTTCGGCCACCAGGCGCAGGAAGCGGGCTGCGGTGTCGGTGGTGACGCCATACTGTTTTTTTTCGCTCGCCAGCAGGGCGGGGTTGTGCCACATCGGTTCGCCATCTTCCCGCCAGAAGCAGTTCAGGCTCCAGCGCGGCAGTTGCTCGCCGGGGTACCACTTGCCCTGGCCGAAGTGGGTCAGCCCGGCAGGGGCGTACTTGTCGCGCAGGCGGTCGAAAACGTCGGCCGCGAGCAGGCGCTTGGTCGGGCCGAGCGCTTCGGTGTTCCACTCGGCGCCGTCCGGGTCGTCCACCGAGACGAAGGTCGGTTCGCCGCCCATGGTCAGACGCACGTCCTGGGCGACCAGCACGTCGTCAATGCGGTGGCCGAGCGCTTCGATGGCCGACCACTGTGCCTCGGTATAGGGCTTGGTGACGCGCGGCGCTTCATGAACGCGCGTGATCTCCATCGAGTGGGCGAACTCGACCTCGCATTTGTCGACCGCGCCGGTGATGGGCGCGGCGGACGAGGGCTCGGGGGTGCAGGAGAGCGGAATATGGCCTTCGCCGGCGAACAGGCCGGAGGTGGGGTCGAGGCCGACCCAGCCGGCGCCGGGCAGGTAGACCTCGCACCAGGCATGCAGATCGGTGAAGTCCACTTCCGTGCCCTGCGGGCCGTCGAGGCTCTTGACGTCGGGGGTGAGCTGGATCAGGTAGCCGGAGACGAAGCGCGCCGCCAGGCCGAGGTGGCGCAGCAATTGCACCAGCAGCCAGGCCGAGTCGCGGCAGGAGCCGAGGCGTTTTTCCAGGGTTTCTTCCGGGGTCTGCACGCCGGGCTCGAGGCGGATGGTGTAGTCGATGTCCTGTTGCACGCGCTGGTTGAGCGCGACCAGGAAGTCGACACTGGGCTGGGGGGCGCGGTCGACGCCGGCGAGGTACTCGGCAAACAGCGGCGCGGTCGTCTTGTCCAGCGGCAGGCAGTAGAGGTAGGGGGTCAGCTCGTGCCGTTGCCAGGCTTCGTAGGTGAAGGGGATTTTCTCGGCATGAGGTTCGAGAAAGAAGTCGAAGGGGTTGATGACCGACATTTCGGCCACCACGTCGACCTCGATGCGCAGCTGTGTCGTCGGGTTGGGAAACACCAGCCGCGCCAGCCAGTTGGACTGCGGGTCCTGCTGCCAGTTGATGAAGTAGTCGTCCGGCGTGACCTTCAGGCTGTAGGCGTGGACCGGCGTGCGCGAATGGGGGCAGGGCCGCAGGCGGATGACTTGCGGGCCGAGTTTGACCGGGCGGTCGTAGTGGTACTCGGTGACGTGGTTCAGGGCAACATGGATCGACACGGCTGGACTCCTGTAGGCGGATTCGGCCCGGCTGGAACGGCATGGAAGGACGCTAGAGGACACCGGCCGCGGCGCGATGTCGCTCGACCCCGCCCGGCGGCGGGGGCAGTGCAAATCGGGGGCTGTCGCTTGAGAAGCAGCATAGCAAGGAATATGGCGGGGCCGCGCATCGCGCTGCGGCCGCGTGACGTGGCCGGCGGCGGGGGTGCTGCGCATCGGGTCGGGGTCGAACGCATGCCGCTCCTGAGCTGATCAGTCCGGTGACTGGGCTTGCACGCTTCGTGCCAGGCGGTTCCAGTGCCGGAAACCGGCGCTGGCGGGGGGATGGCTCCCCGTTCGGTGGCGCTCAGGGGCGAGCGCCGCCCCAATGTGGGGCGTGCGGCCACTCGAAGCTTGCGAATGAATCGACGGCGCGTGTCGATTGCCGCGTGGCTCACCCGGCACGACGTGCGACGATGTCGTCACACGCTCTCAGAGCATGTCGCGGGTGGCGTCGGCCCAGCAATTGGGCGTTTCGAACAGGCGGATGCGTTCGAGCTGCAGATGGTTGCCGAAGCTGTCGCGGTAGTGCGCATCGAGGATGCGGAAGGCGATGACGACCAGGTTCTCGGCCGTGGGGACGGCGTCGAGCAATACGGTCTTGTGGCCGGGCAGGGAGGCGAGGAAATCGACGACCGGCTGATCCTTGCGGTAGGCGAGGAAGGCGTGGTCCCACAGGTCGACAAGATGGGTCTTGGCAATGCGCTTGATGTCGCCGAAGTCCATCACCATGCCGTTGGCCGGGTTGCCGTCGGCCTGGATGATCTCGCCGGTGAGCGTGATCTCGATGACGTAGCGGTGGCCGTGCAGGTGCTTGCACTGGCTGGCGTGGTCCGGAATCCGGTGACCGGCGTCGAACTCGAGTCGGCGGGTGATGCGCATTCATTTCCCCTTGATCAGGGGCGCAATTCTATATCATTGGACTCCCCATCGAGCTGTTTGGCAGACGAGGAAGGCAGGTATGGCGTTATTGAAGGTGTCGGATCACCGGCGGGATTTTGCGGGGATGACCTATGTCTATCCGGTGTTGTCACGGCGCGCCGGCGGCGTGTCGGTCGGCATCAACCTGAATCCGAACAATGCCTGCAACTGGCACTGCGTGTACTGCCAGGTGCCGGACCTGGTCCGGGGCGCGGCGCCGGAGATCGATCGTGCCCTGTTGCGCCAGGAGCTGGCAGGGTTTCTCGATGCCCTGGTCAGTGGCGACTACATGGCGCGTCATGTGCCGGAAGGCTTGCGGACGATCCAGGACATCGCCTTCTCGGGTAATGGCGAGCCGACCAGCGCCAAGGCCTTTGCCGAGATCGTGGACGACGTCATGGCCTTGCGCGACGCGGCCGGACTGGCGCAGGTGCCGGTGCGTCTCATTACGAACGGCAGCCTGGTCATGCGGGACAAGGTCCAGGCCGGGTTGCGGCGCCTGGCGATGGGCGGTGGTGAAGTGTGGTTCAAGGTCGACGGCGGCCGGCGCGAGGACATTGCGCGCATCAATGGTGTCGATCTGGACCCGGCGTCGGTGTCGCGTGCGCTTGCGGTATCGGCCGCACTGTGCCCCACCTGGGTTCAGACCTGCATGTTTGCCTGGGACGGTGATGCGCCAGACCCGGCGGCGATCGATGCCTACCTGGCCCGTCTGGAGGCGGCCGGCGTGGGCGCCTTGCAAGGGGTATTGCTCTATGGCGTGGTGCGTCCGTCGATGCAGGCAGAGGCGCCACGGGTGAGCGCGCTGAGCGAGACCGAGCTGATGTCGATCGCCGAACGCATCAAAGAAAAAGGGCTGACGGTTCGCGTCAGCCCCTGATGTCCGGCGCGGGGCCGGTCAGGCCTTCTTTGCGGGCTTGCGTGCCGCACGGGCTTCTTTCTTGAGCGTCTTGTACAGCTCGGGATTGGACTTCTTCAGGTACTCGGCCATCTCCATGTCGTCGCGCTTGACCTTCTCGATGTCGACCTGCTCGATGTGCACCAGGCGGAGCAGGGCCTGCACCGGGCGCGGGATGTTGCGGCCACTCTCGTAACGGGAACCGCCGCTCTGGGTCACGCCAATGCGCGACCAGAACTGGGACTGGTTGAGGCCGAGCTTGCGACGCACTTCACGCACGTCGATCTTGTCGTTGGTTTTCATGATCTCTCCTTGATATCGATACTGCGTATTTCGCAGGGGTATGACCAGGTTCTCTCAAAAGAGTTCGTCGTACTACTTTGGTCATACGACAGGTGGAGTATAGAAAACTCTCTCGAAACCACACAAGCATTTTTTTGTGCCTGGCGCCTAGTTCTTATGGATATCTATACCGGGTTTGTGTCGCTGCCAGGGCGGCACGCCTCCGAAGCTATTGCTACCCTGAACGGGCGAAAGTGGCGCGGTTGCTGGGCATTGTGTTTTCCGGCGTATAACGCTGTGGGCTGGATTTGACGATCCGAGGACCGAAAACACGCGCATGCCATTGCCGTTTTGCCGTTCGTCGGCCCGATGCGCGGTGTGTCGCAAAACACACACTCGCCGTTCTGCCGATGCGGCGTGCGCTCGCCGCGCAGTGCCTTCTTACTATTCCATTGGGTGAAACGCCTTGCCACAAGTCAAAATCTGGCGGGGGCGAGAGAGAGAAAATCTAGACCGAACAGTCGATTGAGCAATGTTTTTCCAGAAAGTTGGAAGCAAGTCGTTTCAATCGGTAAAATCATGCCGTTTTGCTCTGAGGTTGCGTCGCCCCGCGGGGGGCTGCGCGACTGCTGTTGCTTACTCTCTATTGATAGGTCACGTTTTCATGCATTTCAGGCTCCAGAAAGGCTTGGATCTACCCATCAGCGGGGTGCCGGAGCAACGCATCCACGATGCAGCGCCAGTTCAGCATGTTGCCGTGGTCGGTGTGGACTACATCGACCTGAAGGCAACCATGCGCGTTGCGGAGGGGGATCGCGTCAAGCGCGGTCAGGCGTTGTTCGAGCACAAGAAGCTGCCCGGCGTGTGTTTTACGGCACCGGCCGGCGGCGAGGTGGTCGCGATTCATCGAGGCGCGCGGCGTGCGTTGCTGTCCGTGGTGATCCGTATCGATGATTCGGAAGAGGCGGTCGACTTTGGCGCCCATGCGCCGGCAGCGCTGACCGGCCTTGATCGCGAACAGGTCGTGGCGCAGCTGTGCCAGTCGGGTTTGTGGACCGCACTGCGGACGCGGCCGTTCAGCAAGGTGCCTGATCCGCAAAAGGCACCGCATGCCATTTTCGTGTCGGCCATGGACAGCAATCCGCTGGCAGCCGATGTGGCCATGCTCATCGCGCAGCATCCGGTCGACTTCCAGCATGGCCTGGCCGTGCTGTCACGCCTGACCGACGGCAAGCTGTGGGTGTGCGCGGCGCCGGGCGCCAAGATCGAGCTGCCCGACGCGCTGCCCCAGGTGCAGCGTGCGGACTTTGAAGGTCCGCATCCGGCAGGGCTGCCTGGAACGCATATCCATTTCCTGTCGCCGGTCAGCGAGAACCGTTCGGTGTGGTTCATCGGTGCGCAGGAGGTGATTGCCATCGGCAAGTTGTTCACTACCGGCCAGCTCCATGTGGAGCGGGTGGTGTCGCTCGCCGGCCCGGTCGTCAAGCAGCCGCGTCTGGTGCGTACCCGCGTGGGCGCGAGCCTGACCGAGCTGACCGACGGCCAGCTGAAGGCCGGCAAGAACCGCCTGATCTCCGGCTCGGTGTTCGGTGGCCGGACCGGTCGCGATGCACTGGCTTACCTCGGCCCTTACCACCAGCAGGTCTCCTGTCTGAAAGAAGGCGACGACCGCGAGTTCATGCACTTCATGCGCGCCGGGGTGAACAAGCACTCGGTGCTCAACATCTTCATTTCCAAGCTGCTCGGCGAGAAGCGCCTGCCGATGACCACCACCACCAACGGCAGCCCGCGGGCGATGGTGCCGGTGGGCAACTACGAGCAGGTCATGCCGCTGGACATCCTGCCCACGCAGCTGCTGCGCTACCTGATCGTCGGCGACACCGAGATGGCGCAGAAACTCGGCGCGCTGGAGCTGGATGAAGACGACCTGGCGCTGTGCACCTATGTGTGTGCCGGCAAATATGAATACGGCCCGATCCTCCGGGATACCCTGGCCCGCATCGAGAAGGAAGGCTGACCATGGGGCTGCGTCAATACCTCGATTCGATCGAGCACAATTTCGAGAAAGGCGGCAAGCACGAGAAGTGGTACGCGCTGTTCGAGGCGGTCGACACCTTCTTCTACCGTCCCAAGAGCGTCACCCGCAGCAACGCGCATGTGCGCGACGGCATCGACCTGAAGCGGATGATGATCACGGTGTGGTTGTGTGTCTTCCCGGCGATGTTCTTCGGCATGTGGAACGTCGGCTACCAGGCCAACAGCGCGCTGGCTGCCAACCCTGAGCTGCTGGCCGGGCTGGCGGGCTGGCGTGTCGGCCTGATCCAGATGCTGGCGGGCTTCGATCCGGGCAGCGTGTGGGACAACTTCATCCACGGTGCGGCCTATTTCCTGCCCATCTACCTGGTTACCTTCGTGGTCGGCGGTTTCTGGGAAGTGTTGTTTGCGGCCGTGCGCCGGCATGAGGTGAACGAGGGTTTCTTCGTCACCGGCGTGCTGTTCGCCCTGACCCTTCCGCCGTCGATCCCGCTGTGGCAGGTTGCGCTGGGCATCAGCTTCGGCGTGGTGATCGGCAAGGAGGTGTTCGGCGGCACGGGCAAGAACTTCCTCAACCCGGCACTGGCCGGGCGGGCCTTCCTGTTCTTTGCCTATCCGGCGCAGATGTCGGGCGACGCGGTGTGGACCGCCATCGATGGCTACACCAGCGCCACCGCGCTGGCCAATGGCGCAGCCGGTGGCGTGGATGCGATCGTGATGGCCGGCCTGAGCTGGACCGATGCCTTCCTGGGCTTCATGCAGGGCTCGGTCGGCGAGACCAGCACGCTGGCCATCCTGATCGGCGGCGCCGTGCTGCTGATCATGAAGATCGCGGCCTGGCGCATCGTGGCCGGCGTGATGCTGGGCATGGTCGGCATCAGCCTGCTGTTCAACGCCATTGGTTCCGATACCAACCCGATGTTCGCCATGCCGTGGTACTGGCATCTGGTGCTGGGCGGTTTCGCCTTCGGCATGATGTTCATGGCGACCGACCCGGTGTCGGCGTCGATGACCAATACCGGCAAGTGGATCTTCGGCGCCATCATCGGTGGCATGGCAGTGATGATCCGTGTGGTCAACCCGGCCTTCCCCGAGGGCATGATGCTGGCCATTTTGTTCGGCAACCTGTGCGCACCGCTGATCGACCATTTCGTGGTGCAGGCAAACATCAAGCGGAGGCTGGCCCGCAATGTCTAATAAGGAAACGACCTCCCGTACGCTGATGGTCGCGTTGGCGGTCAGTCTGGTGAGTTCGGTCTTCGTGGCCGGTGCGGCGGTCTCGCTCAAGCCGATCCAGATCGAAAACCGTCAGCTCGACAAGCAGCGCAGCATTCTGGCCATTGCCGGCCTGGGTGAGGGCAAGCTCAGTGGCAGCGAGGTGAAGAAGCTCTTTGGCGAGCGGATTTCGGCCAAGGTGGTGGATCTGGAGAGCGGCGACTATGTCGACCAGTTCGACCCGGCCACCTTCGATCCGCTCAAGGCCGCGCGCGACCCGAAACTGTCCGAAGAACTGGCAGGCAACGAGGACATCGCCCTGATCAAGCGCCGCGAACGCTATACCACGGTCTACACCGTCGAGCAGGACGGCAAGCTCGAGTCACTGATCCTGCCGATTCGCGGTTACGGCCTGTGGTCGACGCTGCATGGTTTCATCGCCGTCAAGGCGGACCTCAACACCGTGGTGGGCCTGGGCTTTTACCAGCATGCCGAAACCCCGGGTCTGGGCGGTGAAGTGGACAACCCCAAGTGGAAGGGGATCTGGCCGGGCAAGCAGCTCTTCGACGAGGCCGGCAAGCCGGTGATCCGCATCGTCAAGGGCGGCGTCGATCCGGCCAGCGCGTCGGCGGTGCATCAGGTCGATGCGCTCGCCGGTGCCACGCTGACCAGCAATGGCGTCGATCGATTGCTGCAATTCTGGCTGGGTGAGCAGGGCTTTGGCCCGTATCTGGCAAAACTGCGCGCACAGGGGGTCTGACCATGGCAAAAGCAAGCATCAAGGAAGTCCTGCTCAATCCGGTCTTCAACAACAACCCGATCGGCCTGCAGATTCTCGGTATCTGTTCGGCACTGGCTGTCACGTCGAACCTCAAGACGGCGCTGGTGATGTCGATCGCGCTGACGCTGGTGACTGCGTTCTCGAACCTGTTCATCTCGATGATCCGCAAGCAGATCCCCAGCTCGATCCGCATGATCGTGCAGATGGTGATCATCGCCTCGCTGGTGATCGTGGTCGATCAGATCCTGCGTGCCTACGCCTTCGGCCTGGCCAAGCAGCTGTCGGTGTTCGTCGGCCTGATCATCACCAACTGTATCGTGATGGGCCGCGCCGAAGCCTTCGCCATGCAGAACCCGCCGCTGCTCTCCTTCATGGACGGTATCGGCAACGGCCTGGGCTACAGTGCGATGCTGATCGTGCTCGGCGTGATCCGCGAACTCTTCGGCGCCGGCAAGCTGCTCGGTTTCGAGGTGCTGTCGCTGGCCAAGGATGGGGGCTGGTATGTGCCCAACGGCCTGCTGCTGCTGCCGCCGTCCGCCTTCTTCCTGATCGGTCTCATCATCTGGGGCCTGCGCACCTGGAAGAAGAATCAAGTCGAAGCGCCGGCCTTCACGCTGGCGCCGCAAGTGGCCAACCAGGAGGCTCACTGATATGGAGCATCTCATCAGTCTGTTTGTCCGGGCGGTGTTCATCGAGAACATGGCCCTGGCCTTCTTCCTTGGCATGTGTACCTTCATCGCCATCTCGAAGAAGGTCGAAACTGCAGTGGGCCTGGGGATTGCGGTGATCGTGGTGCAGACCATCACCGTGCCGGCCAACTACCTGATCTTCAACCTGCTGCTGCGCGAGGGCGCCCTGGCCTGGGCCGGCTTCCCCGAGGTGGATCTGTCCTACCTCGGCCTGCTGTCGTACATCGGCGTGATTGCGGCCATCGTGCAGATCCTCGAGATGCTGCTCGACAAGTACGTGCCCAGTCTCTACAACGCCCTCGGCGTGTTCCTGCCGCTGATCACCGTGAACTGCGCCATCCTCGGCGGTACGCTGTTCATGGTCGAGCGCGACTACAACATGTCGGAGAGCGTGGTCTATGGTCTCGGCTCGGGGTTCTCCTGGGCGCTGGCCATTGCGCTGCTGGCCGGTATTCGCGAGAAGCTCAAGTACAGCGACGTGCCTGAAGGCCTGCAGGGCCTGGGCATCACTTTCATCACCATCGGGCTGATGTCGCTTGGCTTCATGTCCTTCTCCGGTGTTCAGCTGTAAGGACGGAACGACCCAATGAACAATCTGGAAATCATCCTCGCAATCGGGATGTTCACCGCGATCGTGCTGGCCCTCGTCGTCTTCATCCTGATGGCGCGGGCGCGGCTGGTCTCCAGCGGCGACGTCACGATCGACATCAACGGCGAACACAAGCTCACCGTGCCGGCCGGCGGCAAGCTGCTGCAGACCCTGGCCAACCACAACATCTTCCTGTCATCGGCCTGCGGCGGCGGCGGCACCTGCGCGCAGTGCAAGTGCATCGTCGAGGAAGGCGGCGGCGAGATGCTGCCCACCGAAGAGTCCCACTTCACCAAGCGTCAGCGCGTCGAAGGCTGGCGCCTGTCGTGCCAGACGCCGGTCAAGCAGGACATGAAGGTGGAGGTGCCGGAGGAAGTGTTCGGCGTCAAGAAATGGGAGTGCACCGTCGAGTCCAACCCCAACGTCGCCACCTTCATCAAGGAACTCACGCTGCGCCTGCCCGAGGGCGAGAACGTCGACTTCCGCGCGGGTGGCTATGTGCAGCTTGAGTGCCCGCCGCATGTCGTCAAGTACAAGGACTTCGACATCGAGGAGCGCTTCCACGGCGACTGGGACAAGTTCAACCTGTGGCGCTTTGTCTCCAAGGTGGACGAGACCGTCATCCGCGCCTACTCGATGGCCAACTATCCGGAAGAGCAGGGCGTGGTGAAGTTCAACATCCGCGTCGCCTCGCCGCCGCCGTCGCGCGACGACATTCCGCCGGGCCAGATGTCCTCGTGGGTGTTCAGTCTCAAGCCGGGCGACAAGGTCACCGTGTATGGCCCGTTCGGCGAGTTCTTCGCTCGCGAGACCGACAACGAAATGGTCTTCGTCGGCGGCGGTGCCGGCATGGCGCCGATGCGCTCGCACATCTTCGACCAGCTCAAGCGGCTCAAGAGCACGCGCAAGATCACCTTCTGGTACGGTGCGCGCTCGCTGCGCGAGACCTTCTATGTCGACGAGTTCAACAAGCTGCAGGAAGAGAACCCGAACTTCACCTGGCACCTGGCCTTGTCGGACCCGTTGCCCGAAGACAACTGGACCGGTTACACCGGCTTCATCCACAACGTGCTCTACGAGAACTATCTCAAGGACCACCCGGCGCCGGAAGACTGCGAGTTCTACATGTGCGGTCCCCCGATGATGAACTCGGCGGTCATCAACATGCTGGTCGACCTCGGCGTCGAGCGTGAGAACATCATGCTTGATGACTTCGGCGGTTGATCGGGTTCGCGGACAGACGAGGCGGGCGAGATGAGCATTTTTGTGGTGACTTTTGCGGTCATTCTCTTTGTGGTGCTGGCGATGGCGATCGGTGTGATCGCCGGTCGCAAGCCCATCGGTGGCAGTTGTGGCGGGATGGGGGCGGTTGGCCTCGAGTGTGAGGCGGGCTGCGCCAAACCCTGCCCGAAGCGACGCGCGCGCATGAAAGCGCAGGCGGAAGGAAAGGAAGAATAAGCATGCTGCGTTCGTTGAAGGTCAAGGATTACATGACGCGGGATCCGCTGTCGTTCTCGCCCGACATGGAGGTGCTGGAGGCGGTTCACCAACTGCTGCTGCACCACCTCAGTGGCGCGCCGGTGGTGGATGAAAACGGCAAGCTGATCGGCTTCCTGTCGGAGAAGGACTGCCTCAAGGCCGCGCTCAACGCGTCCTACTACGAAGAGTTCGGCGGCCAGGTGCGTCAGTTCATGTCGCAGCCGGTCGTCACCATCGATGCCGAATCCACGCTGACCGACGCGGCCGAGATGTTCGTCACCAAGCTGCATCGCTGCTACCCGGTGGTCGATGACGGTCAACTGGTTGGTCAGCTCTCGCGCCACAACACCCTGGCAGCGCTCGAGCGCCTCTGGTAAGTCAGCCCGGACGGGTCGTCGCGCGCGCCAGGCGCCGGCGACCGGCCTTGCCGACGCCTCACGACCCGTCGGCGTGATCACGCGAAGGAGGCTCATGGCGCTCATCGTCCAGAAATACGGTGGCACCTCGGTCGGTGCACCCGACCGCATCCAGCAGGTCGCTGCGCGCATTGCCCGTTGCCAGCGCGAAGGGCATCAGCTCGTGGTGGTCGTCTCGGCCATGAGCGGCGAAACCAACCGCCTCATCGCACTCACCCGTGAGATCACCGCCACGCCGACGCCTCGCGAGCTCGATGTGGTCGTCTCCACCGGCGAGCAGGTCACCATCGGCCTGTTGTGCATGGCACTTCACGCGCTCGGTGTAAAAGCACGTAGCTATACCGGCGCGCAGGTACGCATCCTCACCGACAGCGCCCACACCAAGGCGCGCATCCTGTCGATCGACGAAACCCCCATCCGGCGCGATCTCGACGACGGCTGTGTGGTGGTGGTCGCGGGCTTCCAGGGCGTCGATGCTGCCGGCAACATCACCACGCTCGGTCGCGGCGGTTCCGACACCACGGGCGTGGCCCTGGCCGCGGCCTTGCAGGCCGACGAGTGCCAGATCTATACCGATGTCGACGGGGTGTACACCACCGATCCGCGTATCGTCCCCGAGGCGCGCAAGCTCGATCGCATCACCTTTGAAGAGATGCTCGAGATGGCCAGTCTCGGCGCGAAGGTCTTGCAGATCCGCTCGGTCGAGTTCGCCGGCAAATACAAGGTCAGGCTGCGCGTGCTGTCGAGCTTTGCCGACACCGGCGACGGTACCCTGATCACCACCGAGGAAGACACCACGATGGAACAGCCTGTCATTTCCGGCATCGCCTTCAACCGGGACGAAGCCAAGCTGACGGTGCTTGGCGTGCCCGACACGCCCGGCACGGCCTACCGGATCCTCGGCCCGATCGCCGAGGCCAACATCGATGTCGACATGATCATCCAGAACGTCAGCCAGGACGGCACCACGGATGTGTCATGCACCATTGCCCGTACCGACCACGACAAGGCCATGGCCATTCTCGGCCAGGTGCGCGACGCCATTGGCGCCCGTGAGATCCGTAGCGACACGAGCATGGCCAAGGTGTCGGTGGTTGGCGTCGGCATGCGCTCCCACCCCGGCGTGGCCTCGTTGATGTTCCGCACGCTGGCCGAGGAGGGGATCAATATCCAGATGATCTCGACCTCCGAAATCAAGATCTCCGTGGTCATCGACGAGAAGTACCTGGAGCTGGCCGTGCGCGTGCTGCACAAGGCGTTTGGCCTGGATGGCGGCGCAGCCTAAAGTGGTTTGACCGCGGGGCGCGAAACCGATATTATCGCGGCCCTGTGGTGAGGAGACGTGGCCGAGAGGTCGAAGGCACTCCCCTGCTAAGGGAGCATACCGTCAAAAACGGTATCGAGGGTTCGAATCCCTCCGTCTCCGCCACACACAGTGCTTTACGGCGGTTATTCTTCATCGTATAATCGCTGGCTTCGCGGTTGCGCTCGTAGCTCAGTTGGATAGAGTACCTGGCTACGAACCAGGGGGTCGTGGGTTCGAATCCTGCCGAGCGCGCCACAACGAATAAAGCACTATGAAAAGGCCGCGTCCTGCGCGGCTTTTTTAGTCCGAACCGAAGGCCCTTGGCCTGACGTCGGCAACGCGCTCGTAGCTCAGTTGGATAGAGTACCTGGCTACGAACCAGGGGGTCGTGGGTTCGAATCCTGCCGAGCGCGCCAGTTTCCGCCAAAGGGCACTTCTTTCGGAAGTGCCCTTTGTCATTTCTGCCAGGCGAATCCGCCTCGCGCATGTCGCGTTCCGGCGCGTGCGCGGTGTATGACATACTTCCTCAACGCTGCGGCGTCCCCGCCTGCCTGAGCCCATCGCGCGCAGGCGGTCGGGTGTGCCTGGCCTGTCCCTGGATGGAAGCATTGTGATGACGGAATCGACAACCGCCCCGCTGCGCCGGCAATCGCGTCGTGGCCCGCGCGGGCGCCCGCTTGAGCCGCAGGCGCTGGCGACGGTTTCTGCCTTGCTTGACGGGCGCACGCGCGCGCCGGACATGCTGATCGAGCACCTGCATTGCCTGCAGGACCGGTTTGGCCACATCACGCTGCCGCATCTGCGCGCGCTGGCCGCATGGATGAATCTGCCGATGGCGGCGGTCTATGAAACGGCGAGCTTCTATGCGCATTTCGATCTGGTGCGTGACGGCGAGGCGCCCCCGCCCGCGATCACCGTCCGGGTGTGCGATTCGCTGTCCTGTCAGCTCGCCGGCGCGCAGGCCCTGCATGCAGCCCTGGCCGACGGGCTGGCCGCATCGTCCGTGCGGGTCGTCCGCGCGCCCTGCATGGGGCGCTGCGATGCGGCGCCGGTGGTGGCGGTGGGCCATCGCCACCTGGGCCATGCCAGCCCGGCAGGCGTCAATGCCGTGCTGGCTGCCGGCACCCTGACGCCCGAGCCGATCCGCTGGCCGCGTCTGCCAGCCTATCGCGCCGATGGCGGCTACGGTGTGCTGCAGGCGCTGCGTGCCGGCGAGCTGAGCGCCGATGCGCTTGGCGATCTGTTGAAACAGGCGGGCTTGCGTGGCCTGGGCGGCGCGGGCTTTCCCACCTGGCGCAAATGGCAGGCGGTGCGCGCCGAGCCGGCGCCGCGCTATCTGGTGATCAATGCCGACGAAGGCGAACCGGGCACCTTCAAGGACCGGCACTACCTCGAGCAGTCGCCGCACCAGTTTCTGGAGGGCCTGTTGATCAGCGCCACGGCCATCGACGCTGCGGCAGCCTATATCTATTTGCGCGATGAATACCCCGCGCTGCACGCCGTGTTGCGTGAGGCGATTGCCGAACTCGAAGCCGCCGCGCTGGTCCCGCCCGGCTTCATCGCGCTGCGGCGCGGTGCCGGTGCCTACATCTGCGGCGAGGAGTCGGCGCTGATCGAGTCGCTCGAGGGCAAGCCGGGCAAGCCGCGCCACCGTCCGCCCTTCGTGGCACAGGTCGGCTTGTTCGGGCGGCCCACGCTGGTCAACAACGTCGAGACCGTGTTCTGGATTCCGCCGCTGGCGGCGCGCGGTGCCGCGTGGTTTGCCGGCCAGGGTCGCCACGGTCGCAGCGGCGTGCGCAGCTATTCGGTGTCGGGGCGCGTCAGGCGGCCGGGGGTGCATGTGGCGCCTGCCGGCATCACCCTGCGCGAACTGGTCGACGAGTTCTGTGGTGGCATGGCTGACGGGCATGCACTGCTGGCCTATCTGCCGGGCGGGGCCTCGGGTGGCATCCTGCCGGCGCACCTGGCCGACCTTCCGCTGGATTTCGACACGCTCCAGCCGCATGGCTGTTTCATCGGCTCGGCCGCGATCATCGTGGTGTCCGATCAGGATGATCTACGCGCCGTGGCGAAAAACCTGATGGCCTTTTTCGCCGACGAGTCCTGCGGCCAGTGTACGCCGTGCCGGGTTGGCACCGAGAAGATGCTGGCCATGCTCGAACAGCCCGCGTGGGACGCCGCGCTGCTGCGCCGCCTGGCGCAGGTCATGCAGGACGCGTCGATCTGTGGCCTTGGTCAGGCCGCGCCGAATCCGGTTGTCAGCCTGCTCACCCATTTCCCGGCTGCGCTGGCAAAGCAGGGCGTGGCGGTCCGCGGCGAGGCGGGTGCCCGATGAGTGCGCCCACCCCCGCATTTACGCTCAGCCTCGATGGCGTCACGGTCGAGGCGCAGCCGGGCGAGACGCTGTGGCAGGTGGCCGCGCGCGCCGGCGAGCAGATTCCGCACCTGTGCTTCAAACCGTCGCCGGGATACCGCGCCGACGGCAATTGCCGCGCCTGCATGGTCGAGATCGAGGGTGAGCGCACACTGGCCGCCAGCTGCATCCGCGAGGCCAAACCGGGCATGGTGGTCCGCAGCGCCAGCTCCGAGCGCGCCAGGGCCGCGCGCGAAGGGGTGATGGCCTTGCTGCTGGCCGACCAGCCGGCGCGCGCCGACAGCCCCGATCGTTCCAGCCACTTCTGGCAGATGGCCGACCGCCTCGGCGACGGTGCCGCCCGCATCGCCGGCCAGCTGCCGCGCCGGGCGCCCGACCCGGCCGGCCGCGACGCCTCGCATGCGGCCATGCGTGTCAATCTGGACGCCTGTATCGACTGCAACCTGTGCGTGCGGGCCTGCCGCGAGGTGCAGGTCAATGATGTGATCGGCCTGGCCTATCGTGGCGGTGCGACCAAGGTGGTGTTTGATTTTGACGATGCCATGGGTGCCAGCAGCTGCGTGGCCTGCGGCGAGTGCGTTCAAGCCTGCCCGACCGGTGCGCTGATGCCCGCCACGCTGGTCGATGCCGACGGTCGGGGCGACGCCGCCGTGGCCGACCGCCAGGTCGATTCGGTATGCCCCTACTGCGGCGTGGGTTGCCAGCTCACCTACCATGTCAAGAACGACCGCATCCTGTTCGTGGAAGGGCGCAACGGCCCGTCCAATGCCGGTCGCCTGTGCGTGAAAGGCCGCTTCGGCTTCGATTACCCGGCCCATCGCGCCCGGCTGACCCGCCCGCTGATCCGCCGGGCCGGCGTGCCCAAGGGCATGGACCCGGATTTCGACCCCGCCAATCCGCTGACCCACTTCCGCGAGGCGAGCTGGGCGGAGGCGCTCGATGCCGCCTCCCACGGCCTGATGGCCCTGCGCGATACCCACGGGCCGGATGCCCTGGCCGGCTTCGGCAGCGCCAAGTGTTCCAACGAAGAAGCCTGGCTGTTCCAGAAACTGGTGCGTACCGGCTTTGGCTCCAACCATGTCGATCACTGCACACGGCTGTGCCATGCCAGCTCGGTGGCGGCGCTGATCGAGTGCATCGGCTCGGGTGCGGTCACGGCCTCCTTCATGCAGGCGCTCGAGGCCGACCTGGTGGTGCTGATCGGCTGCAACCCCGAAGCCAACCACCCGGTCGCCGCCACCTTCTTCAAGCAGGCCGCCAAGCGCGGCACCCGCATCATCAGCCTCAACCCGCGCGGGCAAACGCTGGGCGGCTACGCCCACCGCACGGTGCGCTTCACGCTCGGCGCCGACGTGGCCTTGCTCAACGCCATGCTCCACGTGATCGTGGCCGAGCAGCTGTACGACACCGACTACATCGCCGCCCACACCGAGGGCTTCGACGCGCTCCGTGCGCATGTCGCGCCGATGACCCCCGAGGCCATGTCCGCCGCCTGTGGTGTCGCGCCCGATGAGATCCGCGACATCGCCCGGCTGTACGCGAACGCCGAGCGTGCCATGATCTTCTGGGGCATGGGCGTGTCGCAGCATACCCATGGCACCGACAACGTGCGCTGCCTCATCTCGCTGGCGCTGGCCTGCGGCCATGTCGGCAAGCCGGGCACCGGTCTGCATCCACTGCGCGGCCAGAACAATGTGCAGGGCGCGTCCGACGCGGGCCTGATCCCGATGATGCTGCCCGACTACCAGCGTGTCGGCGACACACAGCTGCGCGCCGCCTTCGAGGAACTGTGGAACACCCCGCTGGCCGACACACCGGGCCTGACCGTGGTCGAAATCATGGATGCCATCCTCGCCGGCACCATCCGCGGCATGCTCATCATGGGCGAGAACCCGGCCATGTCCGATCCCGATCTCGACCACGCCCGCGCCGCGCTAGCAGCGCTCGAGCATCTGGTGGTGCAGGACATCTTCGTCACCGAAACGGCGCAGTTTGCCGACGTGATCCTGCCCGCCTCGGCCTGGTCCGAGAAGGACGGCACCGTCACCAACACCAACCGCCAGGTGCAGATGGGCCGCGCCGCCGTGCCGCTGCCCGGCGAGGCCAGGGCCGACTGGTGGATTACCCAGGAGATTGCGCGCCGCTTCGGGCTGGACTGGCAGTACACCCACCCGCGCGACGTGTTTGCCGAAATGCAGCGCGGCATGCGCTCGCTCGCGCATATCGACTGGGGCCGGCTCGAACGCGAGGGCTCGGTGACCTACCCGTGTCCGGCCGACGATGCGCCGGGGCACGACGTGGTGTTTGGCGACCGCTTCCCGACCGCCAGCGGCCGCGCCCGCTTCTCGCTCGCCGCGCCGCTGCCGCCCGACGAGCCGGTGGATGAGGACTACCCGACGGTGCTCACCACCGGGCGCCAGCTCGAGCACTGGCACACCGGCTCGATGACGCGTCGTTCCAACGTGCTCGATGCCCTGGAGCCCGTGGCCGTCGCCATGCTCGCCCCGGCGGAACTGCAGCGGCTGGGGCTGGGTGAGGGCGACCTGCTGAGCATCGCCACCCGCCGCGGCCGCATCACGCTGGCCACGCGGGCCGACCCCGCACTGCCCGAGGGCATGGTGTTCGTGCCTTTCTGCTACAGCGAGGCGGCGGCCAATGTGCTGACCAACCCGGCGCTCGACCCCTTCGGCAAGATCCCGGAGTTCAAATACGCGGCGTGCCGCCTGAGCGTGCCGGCGGCGAGCGAGGCTTAGCCGCCGCTTGCCAGGCGGACCTCAAAGCGGCCGCGCAGGGCATTGCCCAGCCAGATTCGTTCGGCACGCAGCAACTCGGCGCGGCTGATGGTGCGCTCGCTTGCGCGCCCGGCGCGCAGTTCGCGCCGGCGGCAGATGCCGTGGAGCAGTCCGGCGTCGACCGGCGGGGTGTAGACCTGGCCGTCGAGTTGTACGAACACCGTGCTACGGCAGCCTTCGGTCAGCTCGTCCCGCTCGTTGAAGAACAGCGTGTCGAAATGGCCGGCGGCCATCGCCGGGGGCAAGGCGGCGTCGTACAGGCGACGCGCGGTCGTCTTGTGCGGCAGCAGGGGGTCGGTACTGTCCAGGCGTTCGGACGACAGTGTGATGGTCTGGTCACCCGCCAGCGGCGCCAGGGGCTCGGCGGTGATGTCGATGTCGCCGGCCTGGCCGAGGCTGAGCCGGACGCGGTGCGTACCGCTCAGGCCGCGGGCGGCGGCGGCGAGTGCCTCGCGCACTGCGGCGGGCGCGCAGCCAAAACCCAGGGCCGTGGCCGATGCCGTCAGACGGGCCAGGTGGTCGTCCAGCCACGGATAGACGGCGCCGGCGCCCGGTTCGCAGCGCAAGGTTTCGATCAAGCGCAGGTCGGCCGGCATCTGCTGCAGAAAACGCAGCTTGAGCCGGCACTCGTCCCATTCGCCGGCGGGGTCGGAGTCGTGCACGATGCCGCTGCCGGTGTGGCAGCGCAGCGCACCGTGGGCGGCGATGTCGAGTGTGCGGATCGGCACGTTGAACTGGAAGTCGCCCGAGGGGGCGATCCAGCCGACGGCGCCGCAGTAGATGCCGCGCGGGCCGGCTTCGAGTTCGCGGATGATCTGCATGGCGCGGATCTTGGGCGCCCCGGTGACCGAGCCGCAGGGGTAGAGCGCGCGGAAGATGTCGGCCAGGGGCGCCAGCACCGGGGCGGCGGTGATGGTCGAGGTCATCTGCCAGACGGTGCGGTAGGCCTCGGCCTCGAACAAGGCCGGCACGCTGACGCCGCCCGGTGGTGCGAGGCGGCCGAGGTCGTTGCGCAGCAGGTCGACGATCATCAGGTTCTCGGCGCGGTTCTTTTCGCTCGCGGTCAGCGCGCTGGGCGGCGCGTCGATCGGCGCCGTGCCCTTCATCGGCTTGCAGGTGAGCAGGCTGCCGCGGCGGGCGACGAAGAGTTCCGGCGAGCGGCTCATGAGCGCGCCGTCGGCATGGAGGATCAGCGCGCCGTAGCGCACCGGCTGCGCCTGGCGCAGCTTGCGGTAGAGGCGCCAGGGGTTGCCGTAGGCCTGGGCATGGCTCGGAAAGGTGAAGTTGGTCTGGTAGCAGTCGCCGTCGAGGATGTAGCGCTTGATGCGCTCGATGGCGCGCAGGTAGTCGGCTTCGGCCAGTTCGGCGTGGTGGTCCATGAGGCCGGTGGGCTGGCCGTCGTCCTGCCCGGCGAGCCAGGCGTCGCAGGCGGGGTCGTCGAGTTCAGTGCAGTGGGCAAACACCCAGGCGCGCAGCAGCGGGGTGGGGCTGGCCGGGCGTAGCGGGGCGAGGCGGGGTTCGAGGGCGTAGCCCAGCTCGTAGGCGGTGGCCAGCGCGACCCAATGGCCGGCCGCCGTGGCGGCGTCGATGCGGGCGAAGGCTGCCGCGAGCGCGTCGGGCGCGTCGCATTCGATGGTGTCGACCCGGCCGTGGAGCAGCCGGGCGCGCTGTTCGACATGGTTGTCGTCGAACAGCGCAACAGGCTCTCGGGCGGCGAACGGCAGCATCCGGACCGGCGGGGTCAGGCGAACAGCTTGAGGACGGCGTCCAGGCCGCTGTGGTTGAGGCTGCAGTCGGCCTGTGCGCGCAGCACCGGCTTGGCCTTGAAGGCGACGCGGAAGCCCGCGGCGCGGAACATGGGCAGGTCGTTGGCGCCGTCGCCGGCAGCGATGACCCGCTCGGCGGGCAGGTCGAGCTGCTTGCGGATGCGGGTGAGGTGGTCGGCCTTGGCCTGGGCGTCGACCACCGCGCCGGTGACCTTGCCGGTGAGCTTGCCGTCGATGCGTTCGAGCGTGTTGGCATAGGCGTGGTCGAAGCCAAGCTCGGCCTTGAGCCGCTCGGTGAAGTAGGTGAAGCCGCCGGAGACCAGCACGGTGGTGATGCCCTGCGCCTTGAGCGCGGCGATCAGCTCGCGTGCGCCGGGGTTGAGCCGCAGCCGCTCGCGGTACACGGTGTCGAGCGCGTCGGCATCGAGGCCTTCGAGCAGGGCGACACGGCGGGTCAGTGACTGGCGGAAGTCGATCTCGCCGCGCATCGCCGCCTCGGTGATCTCGGCCACTTCGGCTTTCTTGCCGCACTGATCGGCGATTTCATCGATGCACTCGATGTCGATCAGGGTCGAGTCCATGTCGGTGACGAACAGGCCGAAATCGGCCAGCCGACGCTCGGCGGGGACAAAGGCGTAGTCGATACCCGCCGCGTCGCACAGCCCGGATACGCCCTCGCGCTGTTGCGCGTCGACGAGGCGGAAGGCGGCGGGGTCGATCTGCTCGATGGCCCGGGCGCCGGTGTGCCGTGCCAGCTGCTTGAGAACGGGGGTTTCGATATCAGCGCCAAGAACAACGAGATTCATCAAGGCGAGTTCCGGTTCGGCAGGGTGGTGCGCAGGACGTCGCGGGCATGGCGCAGCATGTCGACGGTGGTGTCCCAACTCACGCAGGCGTCGGTGACCGAGCAGCCGTACTTGAGTTGCGACAGGTCGGCCGGGATGGACTGGTTGCCGGCTTCGATGAAGCTCTCGATCATCGCGCCGACCACCGAGCGGTTGCCCTCGCGGATCTGGTGCACGACGTCGCGCAGCACCAGCGGCTGGTATTCCGGATTTTTCCAGGAGTTGGCGTGCGAGCAGTCGACCACCACGTTCTGCGCCAGTTTGGCCTTGGCCAGCGCCTTTTCGGCGAGGTTGACCGAGACCGTGTCGTAGTTCGGGCGTCCGCCGCCGCCACGCAGCACCACATGGCCGTAGGGGTTGCCGCGGGTGCGCAGGATGGCCGAGCGGCCCTGGCTGTTGATGCCGAGGAAGCTGTGGCGGTTGGCTGCCGAGACGATGCCGTTGATGGCTGCGTCGAGCGAGCCGTCAGTGCCGTTCTTGAAGCCCACCGGGGTGGACAGGCCGGAGGCCATCTCGCGGTGGGTCTGCGACTCGGCGGTGCGGGCGCCGATGGCCGTCCAGGAAATGAGGTCGCCGTAGTACTGCGGGGCGATCGGATCGAGGGCCTCGGTAGCGCAGGGCAGGCCGATTTCGTTGACGTCGAGCAGGAACTGGCGGGCCTTCTGCATGCCTTCGTCGATGCGGAAGGAGTCGTTCATGTACGGGTCGTTGATGTAACCCTTCCAGCCGGTGGCGGTGCGCGGCTTCTCGAAGTACACGCGCATCACCAGCAGCAGGGTGTCGGACAGCTCGTCGGACAGCGCCTTGAGGCGGCGGGCGTAGTCGAGGCCGGCGACCGGGTCGTGGATCGAGCACGGGCCAACGACCACGAACAGACGCGGATCTTCGCGGTCGAGGATGGCTTGCAGGGCGCGGCGGCCATCGAGCACGGTCTTGGCGGCGGCGTCGGTCAGCGGGACCTGGGCCTTCACCTCTTCCGGCGATGGCATGTGGTCCTGCGCGACGATGTTCAGGTTTTCTGTCTGGGCGACGGTCATGATGCGCTCTTATCCGGGCGGCGAAAGCGCACAGTTTACCGCGCCGGCGCGAGATTCGTCAGTCAGGAAAACCTTAAGGGGTGTCCCGGGCGACAAAGGGGCGCCAAGACGCCCTCCGCCCGGCGTGTGCCAAAGCAAAAAAGGCCATCTGACGACGGCCTTCTTCGAGGGCGTGGCAAGGCTGGCTCAGACGTCGCCGACGAACTCGCCACGTGCCGGGTAGTTGTTCTTGAGCACGAAATCCATCGCACCGAGCAACTCGGAGAACAGCGGGCGGGCAAAGGGCATGGTCTGCACGGCGCCGTAGTACAGGGTGCCGTCCGGGCGGACAAAGAACAGCCCCGGCTCGCTGAACAGGCTGGGCTCATCGATGCCGATCGAGGTCTTGCCGCGGCTGGCCGAGATAAACAGGCCCCAGTCGCGGGCCACGGCCAGCGGCAGGTCGTAGCCGAAGCGCAGGTGCTTGGCCTGCACCTTGTCGGCCATGGCCTGGGCGCGCTCCTGGGTGTCGCTGGAGATGGCGATGGTCTTGACGCCGCGCTCGGCAAACTCCGGCGCGAGGCGCTCGAGTTCCATCAGGTACTTGGCGCAAATCGGGCAGTGCAGGCCGCGATAGAAGGCGATCATGGTGAAGGTGTCGGCGTTGTCGCTTGCCAGGTCAAACGGCACACCAGCGAGCGTGGCGACCTTCAGTTGCGGGACCGGCTGTCGGGGAATCAGCATCTTTTTACTCCAATGGTGTGTTCGATGCTTGGAGTATGGCGGACGATATGCAATGATTTGTCCGTAAATGTTTGCAGTTCGTACATAGTTATGCCAACAGCACCTCGCCTCGACCGCCTCACATCACTTCTGGCCGGCCTCATGCCGCGCATTCAGATCCGTCATCTGGGCGAGCTGGCCGATGCCGCCGCCATCACCGACGACATCCCGCCGTGTCTGCACCTGCACCTGGTGGTGGCGGGCGAAGTTGCCTTTGACGGCGCCGGTGGGCCACACGCCATGGCGGCGCCGGCAATCGCGGTGTTCCGCAACGATCAGCCCCACCGACTGGTCCCCGCGCCGGGCGGGGCCTGCCGGGTGTTCTGTGCCGAGGCGTTTTTTGACGGGCCGGCCGCGCCGCTGCTGCTTGAGGCCTTTGACGAACCCCTGTTTCTGCCGATGACAGCGGCAATGCCGGGGCTGACGCAAACGATCCAGCTCATCGCGCTGGAGGTGGAATCGCCGCGCTGTGGTGGCGGCGTGTTGCTCAGCCGCGCGGGGGAGATCTTGCTGATTGGCCTGCTGCGCCATCTGCTGGCCAACCAGATTCTGCCGCGCGGCGTGCTCGCCGGCCTGGCGGACCCGGGCCTGGCGCGGGCACTGGTGGCGGTACATGCGCAGCCAGCCGCGCCCTGGTCGCTGGAATCGATGGCCGAGACGGCCGGGGTGTCGCGCACCACCTTTGCCGAGCGTTTTCGCGACAACCTGGGCATCACCCCGCGCCGCTACCTGAACGCCTTCCGCCTGACCATCGCGCGGCGCGAGATCGCTGCGGGGCGGGGGCTCAAGCGCGCCGCCCAGGCGGCCGGCTACGAGAGCCCGGCTGCCTTGTCGCGTGCCTTGTCGCGTTCGGCCGGGGTGGCGGCCTGATCAGGCGATCTGCTTGAGTAGTTCCTTGACCGCGGCGGCGCGCTGCTTGACCGTCGGCGCGAGGATCTTGCAGATCAGGCGGTCCTGGCCGGCCATGCGGGTGTTGCGATCCTTCTGGATCAGCTGGATGACCTTGATCGGGTCGATCGGCGCGCTGGCGCCGAACTGGATGCTCAGCTGGCTTTCCGACACGTCCAGCTTCACCACGTCCATGTCCTTGAGCAGTACGCGCAGGCGGTGGGTTTCGAGCAGCGCCTGGGTCTGCGGCGGCAGTTCGCCGAAGCGGTCGATCAGCTCCTCCTGCAGCTCGCGCAGCTCGGCCTCGGTGTCGGTGTTGGCCAGGCGCTTGTAGAGCGTGAGCCGCTCCTGCACGTCGGCGCAGTAGGCGCTGGGCAAGAGGGCGGGGGTGTGCAGGTTGATCTCCGAGACCACATCCAGCGGCTTGCTCAGGTCGGGCTCGCGCCCGGCCTGCAGGTCGCGCACCGCGCGCTTGAGCATCTCGGTGTACAGCGAGAAGCCGATCTGCTGGATCTCGCCCGACTGGTTCTCGCCCAGCACCTCGCCGGCACCGCGGATCTCGAGGTCGTGCATGGCGAGGAAGAAGCCGGAGCCGAGGTCTTCCATCATGGTGATGGCTTCGAGCCGCTTCTGCGCCTGGGCGCTGGGCTTGGCGTTGGCGTCGGTGAGCAGGTAGGCGTAGGCCTGGTGATGCGAGCGCCCGACCCGGCCGCGCAACTGGTGCAGCTGCGCCAGGCCGAAGCGGTCGGCGCGGTTGATGATGATGGTGTTGGCGGTCGGGATGTTGATGCCGGTCTCGATGATGGTGGTGCACAACAGCAGGTTGGCGCGCTGCTGGGTGAAGTCGCGCATCACGCGCTCCAGCTCGCGCTCGGGTAGCTGGCCGTGGCCGACCACGATGCGCGCCTCGGGCAGCAGCTCGGTGAGCGACTTGCGCACGTTCTCGATGGTGTCGACTTCGTTGTGCAAAAAGTACACCTGCCCGCCGCGCTTGAACTCGCGCAGCACCGCCTCGCGGATGATCCCTTTGCTGTGGCGCTGCACGAAGGTCTTGATCGACAGCCGCTTCTGCGGCGCGGTGGCGATCACCGAAAACTCGCGCAGCCCCTCCAGCGCCAGACCCAGCGTGCGCGGGATCGGCGTGGCGGTGAGGGTGAGGATGTCCACCTCGGCGCGCAGCTGCTTGAGTGACTCTTTCTGGCGTACGCCGAAACGGTGCTCTTCGTCGATGATCACCAGCCCCAGGCGCTTGTACTGCACGTCCTTCTGCAGCAGGCGATGGGTGCCAATGATGATGTCCACCTTGCCTTCGTCCAGCTCCTTGAGCGCCTGCGCCTGCTCCTTGGCGCTCTTGAAGCGTGACAGCTCGGCGATCTTGATCGGCCAGTCGGCAAAGCGGTCGGCAAAGGTCTGGTAGTGCTGCTCGGCCAAGAGCGTGGTGGGGCACAGCACCACCACCTGCTTGCCATCGGCCACGGCAATGAAGGCCGCGCGCAGGGCAACCTCGGTTTTGCCAAAGCCCACATCGCCGCACACCAGCCGGTCCATCGGTCGGCCGGACTGCATGTCCTTGATCACCGCGTCGATGGCGGCCTGCTGATCGGCCGTTTCCTCGAAGCCGAAGCCCTCGGCGAAGGCGTCGAGGTCGTGCGTCTTGAAGCTGAACTTGTGGCCGGTGCGCGCCGCGCGCTGAGCATACAGCGCCAGTAGCTCGGCGGCGGTGTCGCGCACCTGCTGGGCGGCCTTCTTCTTGGCCTTGTCCCACTGGCCGGAGCCGAGCCGGTGCAGGTCGACCGCCTCGGGGTCGGCGCCGGCATAGCGGGTGATCACATGCAGTTGCGACACCGGCACATAGAGTTTGTCGTTGTTCGAATACTCGAGGTGCAGGAACTCGGTGTCGCCTTCGCCCAGGTCCATGTGCACCAGGCCGAGGTAGCGGCCTACGCCGTGCGACACATGCACCACCGGGTCGCCGACCTTCAACTCCGACAGATCGCGCAGCCAGCCCTCGACGGTGGCCTTGCGCCCGCCGTCGCGCCGGCGCTGGGTGCGCGCGGTGTGGGCGTAGAGCTCGGTCTCGGTGAGAATCGCCAGCTTGGCCTCGGGCAGGATGAAGCCGCGTGCCAGCGGGCCGACCGACAGGCACAGCGGATCGGTGCCGGCCAGGAAGGTGGGCAGATCCTCGCTGGCGATGTAGGGCAGGTCGTACTCGGAAAAATACTCCGCCATGGTCTCGCGCCGGCCGGCCGATTCGGCCAGCACCAGCACCCGGCCGTCGAAGTCGGTCAGCCATGCCCTGAGCGCCTGCAGCGGGTCGTTGGCCTTGCGCTCGACCGCCACCGCCGGCACCGGCAGCGCGGCCACCTCGCCCTCGCGCGGCGCGCCGATCTGCAGGCGCGGATGCGCCGCCAGGCGGATGAAGAAGGCTTCCTGGTCCAGAAACAGCGCGCGCGGCGCCATCACCGGCCGGCCGCGGTCGCCCTTGAGCAGGTCGTAGCGCGACTGCGTATCGCGCCAGAAATCGGCGATCGCCGTGGGTACGTCGCCATGCAGCAGTACCCGGCAGGCCGCCGGCAGGTAGTCGAAAAGCGTGGCCGTCTCGTCGAAGAACAGCGGCAGGAAGTACTCGACGCCCGCCGAGGCGATGCCGTTCGACACGTCCTTGTAGATCGCGGCGCGGCTCGGGTCGCCCTCGAAGGTCTCGCGGAAGGCGCTGCGAAAATGGCTGCGCCCGGCCTCGTCGAGCGGAAACTCGCGCGCCGGCAGCAGGCGGATCTGGTCCACCGGATACACCGTACGCTGGGTGTCCGGGTCGAAGGTGCGGATGGTGTCCACATCCTCGTCGAACAGGTCGATGCGGTAGGGCAGCGTCGAGCCCATCGGAAACAGGTCGATGATGCCCCCGCGCACGCTGTACTCGCCCGGGCTCACCACCTGCGTCACATGCGCGTAGCCGGCCAGCGTCATCTGCTCGCGGAAGGCGTCGCCATCCATGCGCTCGCCGCGCTTGACGAAGAAGGTGTGCGCCGCCAGAAAGCTCGGCGGGGCCAGCCGGTACAGCGCCGTCGAGGCCGGCACCAGCACCACGTCCGCCTCGCCGCGGGTGATCGTATACAGCGTTGCCAGCCGCTCGGAGACCAGATCCTGGTGCGGCGACAGCGCGTCATAGGGCAGCGTCTCCCAGTCCGGCAGCACGCACACCCGCAAATCCGGCGCAAACCACAGGATCTCGTCGCGCAGCCGCTGCGCATCGATCGGGTTGGCCACCACCACGACCTGCATCGTGCCCGTGCCCAGCGCACAGATCGCCAGCGCATCGGACGAACCGGCCAGCGCAGGCAGATCGACCCGCTGACCGGGCTTGGCGGCGGGCAGGGCGGCGAGGGAGGGCAACAGCGGGTGCGGGGCGGGCATGCGGATGACAATGAAAGGGGGTGGGGTGGTGATTATACGGGAGGGGGCTTGCAGCGCTCGTCATGGAGGCTGGCCGCGCCGGGTTGATGGTGCCGGCGGCCGAAGCTCGGATCTTGCGTGTGTCTGTCGAAGGCTTTGTGCCTGTCTGGCGCCACGCCAGCGTGGCGGTTTCGACCGCCCCTGTGGCGGACAAGGCGGGTGAGGTGCGGAGGACGGTGCCTGGGGTTCAGGTGCGTAGCGCTGGTGGCGTGTCGCCGCGTGCGACGAAGTACAGCGCGAGCCCGTTGTTGCAGTAGCGCTTGCCCGTGGGTTGGGGGCCATCGTCAAACACATGGCCCTGGTGGCCGCCGCAGCGTGCGCAGTGGTACTCGGTACGCGGCAGGATCAGCTTGAAGTCACGCTGGGTGCCGATCGCGCCGGCCAGCGGTTGCCAGAAACTCGGCCAGCCGGTGCCGCTGTCGTACTTTGTCACGCTGTCGAACAACGGCAGGTAGCACGCTGCGCAGAGATAGGTGCCGTCGCGCTTCTCGTGGTTCAGCGGGCTGCTGCCGGGGGGCTCGGTGTCTTCCTCGAAGAGGACCGCGTATGCCGGGCCGGGCAGTAGTCTGGCCCATTCGGCCTTCGATTTCACCAGCCTGTGGCGGTCAGCGCCGGCTGCCGCGGCGATGCGATGCCCGCCGAGCGACAACAGGGATGCCGCCAGCAGGGTCCGGAGCGATTGACGTCGGTTCATGTCTGATCTCCTGTGGAGGGTGTGACGGCGCGCGCACGCTGCATTCTGGATGGCGGATGGACCGCCGTGGCGGCGCTTCACTGCTTGCCTGCAAGGTTCGACAACGCCCGCTGCGACAAGATTCGCCCGCCGCCCGCCTGCCGTCCTGTGCCTCCTGGGGGACGGCTGATTCGCCGTTCGACGGCCGCCGCTTGCTGCATGACAATGTCGGGCATAAATTGGAATCTCCCAATTGAAGGGAGAAGGCATGAAACGACTCTTCACCGCGTTGCTCACCGCACTCTTCGCCTTCGGCAGCCTATCGGCAGTCGCTTGCACAGGAGAAAAGGCCAAGGACGACACCGGCGGAATGAGCACGCCATCGCAGTCGAAGAAGTAGGCTCCGCCGGAGCCGAAACGACAGGGGCCGGCCATGCCGGCCCTTTTCATTGCTTGGGTCAAACACAGGCTTAGTCGTTGACCCGCCAGAGCGTATCGGCGGCCTGTGCCTGAAACGGCCCGCCCAGACTGACGGCCTTTTTTGCCGCGCTGCGGGCTTCGTCGCGGCGGCCGAGTTCCAGCAGCACCATGGCGAGGTTGTTGTAGGCGGCGGCATCGTTGTGGCGTTGCGCGGCGTTGCGGAACGCCGCGGCGGCGCCGGGTTTGTTGCCTTGCGCGTAGAGGGTGTTGCCCAGCCCCATGGCGAGCGTGAGGTTGTCGGGCCAGCGTGCCAGCGCGGCTCGATAGGCGCGCGTGGCGGCGTCTGGCGGCGCATTGTGTTCGAACGCGACGAGCGCACGCGTCGCCTCGGCTTCGGTGGCTGTGGCGGGCAGCATGCCAGGCGGGGTGACGACGAAGGCCCAGCGCCCGCCGCGGTCCCAGGTGTATTCGAAGGTGGAGAAGGCCAGTTCCTGGCGTTCCATCGGGCCCGAGCGCAGCACGAAGTGCGCGGCGTCGAGGTCGTAGCCGATGACCACCGCGTAATGCCAGGACGGGGCCCAGGACAGGCCGAGATTCTGCAGTACCACCACCGGGTTGCCATGGTGCGTTTCGCGCATCAGGGCGTCGAGCGTGCCGGGGATGCGCGTGGCCACCGCGCCGCGGCCGCGCGCGCCGGCGAGCATTTCGATCTGCAGCGAACCTTGCCGCCCCGGCAGGAATACCCGGTCGACAAGCGCCTCGGGGCGTGTGGGAAAGCCGATGGCCGACAGCGTGGTGGCCAGCGCTGCGGGTCCGCATTGGTAGTCTTCCTGCGGGAAGAATGGCGTGGCGGTGAGTTCGACCCGTGGCGGCAGGCCGGCCGGTGGCGCGCCGAGCAGACGCGGTGACTGCACGGCGCAGCCGGCCAGCGCAGCGAGCAGGGCGAGCATGCAGCCGGCCGAGCGTGCGCCGCGCATCAATGCGGATATCGTCAGCGCGACCCCCTTAGCGCACCGAGCGCGTGAAGGGGAAGACCTTGGTGAAGCCGAGGATGTCGGTGACCAGCAAGACGAAGAACACCAGCAGGATGGCGCCGATGATGCCGCCGGCCGGGGCGCTGTCGATCTGCTCGGCCAGTGCGGCCGCTTCGGCGTCGGTCAGCGCGGCGATGCGCTCCTTGGCCACGTCGGCGCTGAGGCCGTGGCGTTCCAGCTCGGCCTGGACGTCGGCGCGGGTGAGCATGTCGTTGAGCCGCTGGTGCGCCGATCCGTCGGCGGCGACGCGCGCCACCTGTTCGGTGCTGACCAGCGCGGCCTGCGCGGTCTGGATCATCACGCCGTTGGTGAAGCAGACCGCGAGCAAGACGCTGAGAAGTCGCTTGAACCTGTTCATGGTGTTCTCCTTGCACAGAGCATGGATGAGAGCGCCCAACCGTTCCGACGGCGCGCCATGGCTGTGGCCGTGGCAGTCTTCAGTATAGGTAGAGAAAACGCGATTGGCCGGGCGTCAGCCAGCGGGTGTTGCTGCGCCGTCGTGCCGGGCCCGCGCCCGTTGCAGCGCAACCACCAGCGCCAGCACCAGCAGCGTCGGCACGAAGACCCATTCCTTGGCCGGGCGATCGGCGGGCAGTTCGATGTGGGTCACGGTGAAGCCTTGTTCGATGCCCAGCTTGTCGGCGCGGCTGCCGAAGTCGACCACCATCACCTGGACGCTGTCGCCGAGCGCCATCACGGTGAGGCCCGATTGCTTGAGGCGTGCGCGGGCGGTGTCGGCGCTGTCGCCGAGGGGCAGCAGCACGCCCTTGGAGACTTCGTCGCCTTCGAGCGTGATGCCCTCGATCCACACCCGCAGGTTGCCGTTGGCGGGGGTGGCTTCGACCAACTCGTTGAGGCGCGCCGCCGGCACCGTGTTGTAGGGCGGGTAGAGCATGTCCATCCAGAAGCCGGGCCGGAACAGGCTGAAGGTCACGAGCAGCAGCAGGGCGGTTTCGTACAGGCGGCTGCGCGTCAGGAACCAGCCCTGAGTGGCGGCGGCGAACACCAGGTTGGCGAGCACGGCGCTGGCGACGGTGAGGAAGAAGGCCCAGACGCTGTCGATGCCGATCATCAGCAACTGGGTGTTGAAGATGAACATGAAGGGCAGGATCGCGGTGCGGATCGAGTAGATGAAGGCCTGCACGCCAGTGGCGATGGGGTCGCTGCGGGCGATGCCGGCTGCCGCATAGGAGGCGAGGCCGACCGGCGGGGTGACGTCGGCCATCAGGCCGAAATAGAAGACGAACAGGTGCACCGCGATCAGCGGTACCAGCAGGCCGCTCTGCGCGCCCAGCTCGACCACCACGGGCGCCATCAGCGTCGACACCACGATGTAGTTGGCGGTGGTGGGCAGGCCCATGCCGAGGATCAGGCAGATCACCGCGACCATGAACAGCATCGCCATCAGGTTGCCGCCCGAGACCGCCTCGACGAATTCGGTCAGCACCAGGCCGATGCCGGTCAGCGTGACGGTGCCGACGATGATGCCGGCCGCGGCGGTGGCGATACCGATGGCGATCATGTTGCGCGCGCCGATCGACAGGCCGTCGTAGAGGTCGCGAAAGCCCTGGCGCAGCTCGGCCGCGGTGTCGCCCTTGCCGCGCATCAGCGCCAGGATGGGGCGCTGGGTGACGAGGATGAAGATCATGAAGCTCGTCGCCCAGAAGGCGGACAGGCCGGGCGAGAGTTCCTCGACCATCAGGTTCCAGATCAGCGATACCACCGGCAGCAGAAAGTGCAGGCCGGACTTGAGGGTCGGGCCGACCTCGGGCAGTTCGGTGATCGAGTCGTTCGGGTCCTCGATGTGCAGTTCCGGCTGCTGCGCCGAGAACCACAGCAGCGCGAGGTAGGCCACGAACATCAGCACCGAGACGACGATGAACGAGGCCTCGCCGGTCACGAGCTTGATCCAGCCCATGCCCCAGTAGACGACGCCGGCGAGGAGAATGAGGCCGCTGATCGTCATCACCGTGCGCATCAGCCGCGCCTGCCAGCTGTGCGGACTCGGCGGGCGGGGCAGACCGCGGATGTCGGCCTTCATGGCTTCGAGATGGACCAGGTAGAACAGCGCGATGTACGAGATCAGCGCCGGCAGGATGGCGTGCTTGAGCACCTGCACATAGGGGATGCCGACATACTCCACCATCAGAAAGGCGGCCGCGCCCATCACCGGCGGCATGATCTGGCCGTCCACCGAGGCGGCCACCTCGACCGCGCCGGCCTTTTTCGGCGCGTAGCCGACCCGCTTCATGAGCGGGATGGTGAAGGTGCCGGTGGTCACCACGTTGGCGATGGACGAGCCGGAGATCATGCCGGTCGAGGCCGAGGCCACCACCGCCGCCTTGGCCGGCCCGCCGCGGAAGTGGCCGAGCATCGACATGGCCGACATGATGAAGTAGTTGCCCGCGCCGGCCGTCTCCAGCAGCGCGCCGAACAGCACGAAGAGGAAGATGAAGCTGGTCGACACGCCCAGCGCGACGCCGAACACGCCCTCGGTCGACAGCCACAGGTGGTTCATGCCCTTGCCGAGCGAAGCGCCGCGGTGGGCGATCACGTCGGGCATGTAGGCCCCGAGGAAGATGTAGGCGATGAACAACAGCGCGAGGATCACCATCGGCAGCCCGAGTGCGCGGCGCGCCGCCTCGAGCAGCAGCGTCAGGCCGACGACGGCTGCCACCAGATCGAACGTGGTCGGCAGGCCCGGGCGCTGCGCCAGCGCGTTGTAGAACAGGAAGAGATAGCCCGCGGCGAAGGCGCCGGTGAGCGCCAGCGCCCAGTCCAGCACCGGCACATGGTCGCGCGGCGAGCGCCTGAAGGCCGGGTAGGCCATGAAGCCGAGGAACACCGCAAAGGCCAGGTGGATGGCGCGCGCCTCGGTGTCGTTGAGAATGCCGATGCCGAACACGAAGGGCAGGGGCGAGGCGAACCACAGCTGGAACAGCGACCACGCGATGCCCGTGGCGGCCAGGATCGCGGCGGTGACGCCGGCCGGTTTGCGCCCGCCGGTGTCGGCCTCGGCAACGATCTGCTTCAGCTCAGCCTCGCTCAGGTCATGGTGTCGCACGTGTGCCTTGGCCATGCGCCCGGTCTCCTGGTGTCGGCCAGCGCAGCCGCGTTCGCCCTCGCAGGCCGCCGCGCTGGCGATGTGCCGCGGAGTGCAGGAATGCATCCCGCCATTCGCTTAGCGTCTGAAACTGTGACGGTACGCCGGCGCTGGAGGTTCCTCCGCGCGGCCAGCTTAAGGCTAGCTGATTAAGTCATTGCTGATATTCGCTGGGGCGTGACCTATCCTGAAGGAGCAGTTCCGCCAACAGGAGAGGGAGACACCGCGATGACAAAAAAAGACATCGTAGCGCGCGGCATCCACGCGCTTTACGCGCAGGATCCGCAGCGGGCCGACTGGCTGCTCTGGGGCCGCAGGGTTGACCCGGTCAGCCGGCGCGGCTTTCTGAAGAAGACCGGGTTGCTGGCCATGAGCGCCGCGGTGGGCGCCCAGATTCCGTTCTGGGAGAACATGCCCGGCGGGCTGATTCCGGCGGCGCTGGCCGCCTCGCCCGAGCCGTTCGTGATTCCCGGGCGCGAGGGCCTGCGGGTGCTCAACGACCGGCCCATCAACGCCGAGACACCAGCGCACCTGCTCGATGACAAGATCACCCCGGCCAGCCGCATGTTCGTGCGCAACAACGGCATCCCGCCGGTGGAAGCCACGGTCGATCCGGCCACCTGGACGCTGGAGGTGGACGGCGAGTCGTGCCTGAAGCCGATGCGCTTCACCATCGCCGAACTCAAGGCGCGCTTTGCGCACCACACCTACCAGTTACAGATCGAATGCGGCGGTAACGGCCGTGCCGAGTTCAACCCGCCGGCCACCGGCAACCAGTGGTCGACCGGTGCCGTGGCCTGTCCGACCTTCACCGGCGTGCGCCTGCGCGATGTGCTCGAAGCCTGTGGCATCAAGGAAGACGCGGTGTATGTCGGCTACTACGGTGCCGATACCCACCTGAGCGGCGACCCCACCAAGGTGGTGATCTCGCGCGGCGTGCCGATGGCCAAGGCGCTGCGCGACGAAACGCTGATCGCCTGGGCCATGAACGGCGAGGACATCCCCGCGCTCAACGGCCACCCGCTGCGCCTGGTGGCCGGCGGCTGGCCGGGGTCGGTGTCGGGCAAGTGGCTGAAGAAGATCGTCATCCGCAACAAGGAGCACGACGGCGCGAAGATGACGGGGCACTCCTACCGCGTGCCC
Organism: Pseudomonadota bacterium; assembly: GCA_008501585.1. GTDB lineage: Bacteria > Pseudomonadota > Gammaproteobacteria > Burkholderiales > Rhodocyclaceae > Nitrogeniibacter. Next base: position 105,638 of record QQUN01000018.1, read on the forward strand.
TGCGCACCGGTCGCGCCGGGCACCGAGGTGCCCAAGGAGGACATGTGCGTGATCGAGTCGATGCCGGTCAAGTCGCTGATCACCTTCCCGCAGTCGGGGGTCACGCATCCGCAGGCCGACACCTTTGCCGTACGCGGGCATGCCTGGGCGGGCGACCTGACGGTCGAGGCGGTGTTCGTGTCGATCGATTTCGGCGCCACCTGGCAGCAGGCTGCGCTGACGCGGCCGGCCAACCCGATCGCGTGGCAGCACTGGTACGCCGAGCTGCGTTTTCCCATGAAAGGCTATTTCGAGGTCTGGGCGCGCGCCGTCGATAGCGAAGGGCGCTCGCAGCCCATGGTGCTGCCGGCCTGGAATCCGCGCGGCTATCTCAACAACGCATGTCATCGCATCGCGGTGAAGGCGGTATGAGCCATGACTGCGACCTTGAAACGCATGGCCTTCATCGCGCTGGGCTGCGCTAGCCTCACGGCCGGCGCCAGGGAGATCGACCCGGAGTCGGGCTTCGTCATCGATACGCACTGGGAGGTCGTGAAGGCCACCTGCACGGCCTGCCATTCGGCCCGGCTGGTGATCGGGCAGCGCGGTTCGCGCGACACCTGGAAGGGCATCATCCGGTGGATGCAGGCCACCCAGGGGCTGTGGCAGTTCCAGCCCGAGATGGAAGACCAGATCCTCACCTACCTGGCCACCAACTACCCGCCCGGCAAGGCCTACCGGCGCAAACCGCTGTCGCCGCTGCTCATGCCGCCTGACTAGAAGGCGTGCCGCGGGCGTCGTGCCTCATGGCTCGGCGCTGGTAAGCACCTTTTTTGCATCGCGTTCGATCAGTTCGCAGTGGCGCCGGGCGATCATGCGCAGGAAGCTCATGTTCATGTAGCGCATGCGCTCAAGCAGGCGCTCTACCTGGGCGGTGTCGCCATGGCGGGATTGCCCGACGAGGTCTTCGCGTATCACGGCCCATTGCGCGAACAGGCTTGAGACCGTGGCGCGGTCGTCGTTGTCCTCGGCGAATGCCGAGCAGACGGTGGCCGGGTCGGAGAAGCGCAGTTGCTCGGATTCCCGCTCGATGTTCCGGAGCGCCCCGAGCAGGACGGACATGGCACGCTCGCGGCCCAGCCGCGCTTCGAGCGCAGCCATGTGGCCACCGAAGCGCTGGATGACTTCGGTGTGAAAGCGCGTGGCCATGCGCAGCAGGTTGAATGCCGGGCCGCCGACGACCGCCGGGGTGTGTTCGGGGATGAAGGCAATCACGATGCGCAGGATGCGGGTGTCTGCGCGCTCGAGCTTGGTGATCATCGCGCGGAAATTGCGGTCGTCCTCAACGCCGCGGAAGGTGGACGAGGTCGGATAGGCCACACGGCCGCTGGCGGCCCGGATGAATTCGTCGTCGAGTTCGCCTTTCCAGAAAACGTCTTCAGCGATTGCGTCGAGGATCTGCCCCCAGGTCGTGGGCGGTTCGGCAAAGCCGAAGATGGACAGTGTCGGTGGCGTGATCGACTTGATGCGGCACGTCCGTGGAATGGCATGGGTCTGGCTACAGAGGCCGACGCTGCCTTCGCGCGGGGCCTCGAGCGCAATCCGGAAGGTGGGATAGAGCGGCTCGGCGGCGGCGGCCATGAAGGCGGCGCAGAGCTTTTCCGCTCGTGCATGGATCTCCCGCTCCTTGATGCGCGGCTGGAGCGGCGGCTCGCGCCGGGTGATGTCCGGCGACTTGTAAAGTTGCGACAGGAAGGTTTCGAGCGTCTTCAGGTTGGCCGGGTCCACCCGCACGCCCTGCAGGTGCTCGAGGGGCGTCGGCCGTTGCTCGCCGGCGTAGAGGTAGATGATCGTCCGCTCCATCGTGGTGTCGTCGATCGGGGTGAAGAGCCCGACCTCGTACAGCGGCCAGTCCCACTGTTTGGCGGGCGAGGTAAAGAGCAGGAGGAGGACGTCGGCCTGGCGCAGTTCGGTGCGGATGGCGGCGAGCCAGTCATGGGAGTACCCGGAACCGGACACGTAGCATCGCAGGTTGGTGCAGCCCGATTCGAGGATGTCGCGCGTGGCGAAAGCCAGTTCCTTGTCCTCCTCCTTGTGGCTGATGAAGATCCTCACCCAGTTGTCCGGCCTGTTGCTTCCCGTGGTGTTCATGGTGGCTTCCTCCCGGTCGAGCGGACGGGGTTTCGCGGCGACGACGGCGCAGGGCAGACGGGAACGGGCGGCGAACGGGTGCTCCGGCAAGGCCGCTCCGGTTCGTGACGGGCCAGCGCAGCGATGCGCGTTGCCGGGCTGGTGACGTCGGCATGCGTGCCATCGTCATCCGGCTAACCGTGATGACTCCAGTATAGACACGGCATCGCGCCGTCAAGTCAGCCACCGATCCCGCAGGTGACGGATCATGCCGTGGCGCCACCCGGCGTGCGCGGTCCCTCGCTTCGCGGACACCGCCCCGGAACGTGCCGACGAACGGTTGGGATAGCCGAATGCATATCGGTGCCCGACGATCGGCAGATGCTGCAAAGCCGCATGGGCGGGGCGTTGGCGCCGGCCTCGGGGGGCGATTGGGCATCTTACTTTCGTCTAGCTTGAGAGTTGATGGCAGTCAAAATCGTGGTGCGGCGCAGCGTTGCGCGCCGGAGAAATGCTTAAGGAATGGGGCGGAAAGTCGACATAGCCTTCGGATCACCCTTTCCCAGGAGCATGCGATGCGTATCCTCTTTGCCCCGGCCGTCGGCGTACTCAACCGCATGCGCTACACCACCAAGTTTTTCCTGGTTGGCGCGGTTACCGCGCTGGTGGCCTTCTTCTTGTTGTTTGCCTTGTACGCGCAGATCGATATGCAGGCGAACATGGCCGAGCGCGAGGTGCGCGGCCTCGCGGTGTTCGAGGAAACGCTCAAGGCACTGGCGCTGATGCAGCGCCATCGGGGCGCCTCGGCGGCGGTACTGGGCGGCGATGCGAGCATCAGGCCGACCCGCGAGCGGCTCGCTGCCGAGCTCGATCAGGCGATGGGCGCGGTGGATGCGGCCATTGCCGGGCCGGGCAAGGGCTTCGGGCTCGATAGCGCCTGGTCGTCGGTCAAGGCGCAGTGGCCGGGGCTGCGCGGCGGTGCGCCGAACGATATCGGTGCCAACGTGGCGCAGCATACGCAGATGATCGAGGCGACCATGCGCATGCTGGGCGACATCGGCGCCGCGGCGGGGCTGGCCATGGACCCGGAAGTCGACACGTCCAACATGCTCGCCGCGCTGCTCGGTCCGCTGCCCGAGGTGACCGAGCGCCTGGGGCGCATGCGCGCGCTGGGCGCGGGTGTGCTGGCCAAGGGCGCCTTGAGCGCGGACGACGAGAAGCGCCTGTACGACCTGCTCGGCCAGATCAAGCTGGTGTCGGCCAACCTGCACGACAAGCTGCGCCGTGCCGGCGCCGCCAATGCCGGGCTGACACAGCGTTTCACCCAGGCGTCGTCCGACATCGCCGACCGCATGACGGAGGTGAACAACGCGGTGCAGGCCCAGCTCATCGAGCACGCCTTTTCGATGACGCCGGGCGCGTTCTTCGCGCTGGCGACCGCCGCGATCGACCGGGTCTATGAGGTCAACGCGCAGACCATCCTGCCGGCCACGCGCGATGCCCTGCGTGATCGCGCCGAGGCGCTCCAGCGTGTGCTGCGGGTCCAGATGGTCGTCGCCGTAGCGGCGATCCTGTTTGTCGGTTATGTGCTCAGCGCCATGTACCTGGCCATTGTCGGTTCGGTGCGCGAGCTGAACACCGGGGCGGCGCAACTGGCCGGCGGCGACTACACCGCGCGGGTCGCCTTCTCGGCTCGCGACGAGCTGTCGGAAGTGGCGCGCCAGTTCAACGACATGGCCGGCGAACTGGCGCAGATCATCCGCCAGGTCAAACTCACCTCGACCTCGCTGAGCGAAGCGGCCGGCGAGATGGCGGCCAATGCCAGCCAGGTGGCCGACGGCTCGGAGCGCCAGTCGGAAGCCGCGGCGAGCATGGCGGCGGCGGTCGAGGAGATGACTGTCAGCATCGACGAGATCAACCGCCACGCCCAGTCGGCATCCATGCAGAGCGCCGACTCCGGCCGCCTGTCGCGCGAGGGCGGCGAGGTGGTGCGCCAGTCGGTCAAAGAAATGGAGCGGATCGCCGCCTCGGTGCATCAGGTGGCCGACGTGATCCGCGCGCTGGGCGAGCAGTCCGGCCGGATCTCCACCACCGTCAACGAAATCCGCGAAATCGCCGACCAAACCAACCTGCTGGCTCTCAACGCCGCCATCGAGGCGGCCCGTGCCGGCGAGCAGGGCCGCGGCTTCGCCGTGGTGGCCGATGAAGTGCGCAAGCTCGCCGAGCGCACGGCCAAGGCAACCGGGGAAATCACCGGCATGGTCAGCGCCATCCAGGATGGCACCGGGCGTGCCGTGGGCAGCATGGAGGACGGGGTCGGCCGGGTGCAGTCGGGCGTGGCGCTCACCCGCCAGGCCGGGGCGTCGATGGCGCAGATCGATGAGGGGGCCGCCCGGGTGGGGGTCGCAGTGGAGGACATCTCGGCCGCGCTGCGCGAGCAAAGCGCAGCGAGCAACGACATTGCCCGCAATGTGGAGGCCATCGCCCAGATGAGCGAGCAGAACAGCGCCGCGGTGCGTGGTGCGGCGCACACCGCCGGGCAACTCGACGCCATGGCGCGGCGCATGAACGAGCAGGTGGCGCGCTTCAAGGTGTGAGCGGCAGCGCGCGTCAGCCGATTCCCAGCCGGGCGATGAGCGCCTGCATGTGCTGCCAGTGCGAGCCTTCCCAGAACACGCGCCGGCAATGGTCACAGGTGCTGAAGGCCGCTTGCCGGCGCGCCACGTCGGGCGGCACGCGGCCCTCCGCCTCGCTGCGCGCGAGCGGTCGCAGCGGGGTGTTGCAGTCCAGGCACCGGGTCAGCGGGCGGGCGCTGCGCGTCAGGTCGAGGCGGGCGAAGACTTCCTCGATCTGCTTTGACGGCTTCAGGGCGTGGATGTAGCAGCCGTGGGTGATGCGGCGGCGCTTGAGCAGGTCGCGGTCGCGGGTGAGCACGATGCGGTGGTCGCGCGCGGCCAGCGCCTCGATCTGGCCGTCCTCATAGCCGTTGTCGTAGAGCGTGTCGAAGCCGGTCATGCGCAGCAGGCGGGCGAGGCCGCCCATGTGCGCGTCGGCAATGAAGCGGGTGTGGCGCAGCGGCGTGCTGCGCACACGCAGTAGCGGTGCGATGTCGAAGGCCTCGAACACCGGATACACCGCCACCCGGTCGCCGTCGGCCAGCTGGTGGTCGAAGCTGACCGACTCGCCGTTGACCAGCACCAGCTCGACTTCGGTGTGCGGCACGCCGAGCGCTTCGATGACATGCTTGACCGAGGCCGTGTCCGGGCTGTCGGCGGAAAATTCCCGATGCCGCCGGTCCGGCGCCAGGAAATCGTTCAGTTCGGCATAGAAGCGGAAGTGCGTGCGGGTCATGCCGGTTGGAGCGGCGCGACGGGCCGCGGGTTCGCGCGGTGCGTGCCCCGTTGTGGTGCAACCGGTACCGGGCGATGCCAGCTGCGGCGCAGGAACGGTGCGTGGCGGCGCTCGCCAACGGCCGGAACGGACGGGCGTTTGTTTTGTCGGGCAGTTGGCACGGGGTTTGCGTGTTGCAGTGCACTATCCGCCTGGAAACACGTTCCTGTCATGAAAGACGCTGCCTCTGAAACGCCGCCCGGCCTCCGCCTGCGTGGCGTGTATCTGACCCAGACCGCCTCATGGCTGTTGTCCACCGCGGCGGGCCTGACGCTCGGCGCGGGCTTGTTCGGTGCGGAGTCATCGGCCGCGGCCTGGGTGGGCGGCGTGCTGCTGATGGTTTCGGCCGTCGTTGCCGGGCGGCTGGCGAGCGCACTGACCACGGGGCTGCGGCAGATCGATGCCTTTGCCCATCGCCTGGCCGCCGGTGAGCTGGTGGCCCGGCTGGAGAGCGCGCGCTGCGGCCCGCTGGCCCCCCTGGCCGAGCGCCTCAACGCCATGGCGCGCGCCCTAGCGGGGGTGTTCCTGGGCTTTGCACGCATGTCGCAGGAGATCCACAGCGTGGCCGATGAGAGCAAGCACAACGCTAGCGGCGGGGATGACGGTGTGCGGCGCCAGCGCGACATCACGCAGTCCTCGTCGGCGACGCTGGAGGAGTTGTCGGTAAGTCTGGGGATGACGCGCGACAGCGCGAGCAGCACGGCCGAGGTGGCCGAGGCATCGAGCCGGATCGCCCAGGCCGGCGCGGCACAGGTGACGGGGCTGGCCAGCAGCCTGGAGGGACTGGCGGTGACGGTGGGCGAGACGGCCGCCGCCGCGACCCGCCTGGGCGAGCGCTCGCGCGAGATCGACGCCATCGTTGGCCTGATCTCGGAGATCGCCGCGCAGACCAATCTGCTGGCGCTGAACGCCGCCATCGAGGCCGCGCGTGCCGGTGAGCAGGGCCGTGGTTTTGCGGTGGTGGCCGATGAGGTGCGCGTGCTGGCCCAGCGCACGACCGACGCGACACGCGAGATCGGTGAGCGGATCGAGCGGGTGCGGGGCGATGTGGCGCAGATGATCGCGGCCATGTCGCACACCCAGGACGAGGTCGGGCACAGCGTGGGCGAGGCCGGGCAGGCGGTTGCGGCGCTGGGCCGGGTCGAGGCGAACGCCCGGCAGACCCAGGCGCTGATCCAGGACATCGCGGCGGCCAGTCGCGAGCAGAGCGAGGCGAGCCAGACCATCGCGCAGGACATCGAGCAGGTGGCGCAACTGGCCGATGCCAACGAGCAACTGGTGCGCGAGAACAGCGAGTTGTCGCGCTATCTGAGCGAACTGGCCGTGCAGCTCACCGGGGCGCTGGGCAACTACCGGTACGAATAGGGAGCGTGACAATGGACACACTGATCTGGGCGAGCGCGGGCCTGCTGGCGGCGTTTCTGGGTGCGGGGCTGTGGTTGCGCCGGCGGCGGCGTGCCGGGGCCGAGCGCGCGCTCGCGCACAGCCTGGCGGCCTGTCGTGCCTTGCTGGGGTTGATTGCGGCGTTTCAGCAGCACCGCGGCATGAGTTCGGCGCTGCTGGCGGGGGATCGCAGCTTTGCCAGCCCGCTGGCGGGCAAGGCGCGCGAGATCGATGCCGTGCTGCCGGCCCTGACGGCGGTGGCCGACGCTGAGGCCGATACGCCGCATCCGTGCCTGACCTTGAATGATCTGGCCTTGTTCCGGCATCGCTGGGGCCGCCTGTGCGAGACGCTGCCCGGCCTGTCGGTCGAGCAGAGCATTGCGCAGCACAGCGCCTTGATCGCCCAGCTGCTGCAGTGGCTGGCGGCGCTGGGTGAGGCGCGCCTGGAGCCGCTGTTTGATGGGCGCCGTGCGCGTGATACGGCACGAAACTACGCCAGCCGGCTGCCGGCGCTGACCGAATGCCTTGGGCAGGCGCGGGCGTTGGGCTTGAGCGTGGCGGCACGCGGGGGCTGCTCGGCGGTGGCGCGGGTGCGACTGATGTTCCTGGTCGCCCGGGCGGAAAACCTGTTGGCGCAGGCCTCGAGCCGCGCTGCGCCGGGCCGCCGTGCCGATGATGCGGCCGCCGCGGTGCAAGCCATGGCGCAGATGGTCAAAACCCGCCTGCTGGCGCGATCCGGTGTGGGGGTGCCGGCCCAGGTGGTGTTCGAGGTGGCCAGCCGTGCCGTCGATGCCGTGTTTGCATGGGCGGATGAGGCGGGCGAACAGGTGAGCCAGGCACGGCATGCGTCGCCGCAACCGCTCGCCACGGCCTGGCCTGCATGAGGTGCGCCGCCGGGGTGATCGACGAGCGTGCCGGCGGGCCGGCCGGGGAGGCGTGATGAGCAAGATGACCTCACTGGCGACATGTCTGCCCGATCTTTGCCATCCCGATACCTCGGCCTGGGCACAGATCGACAGCGACCGGGTGTTGCAGGTGCTGGTGCGCAACCTCGACGGCATGGTGTTTCGCTGTGCCATCGATGCGCACTGGACGCTGCATTTCGTGAGCGACGGTGCCCATGCGCTGACCGGCTACCGGCCCGAGGAGCTGGCGCGCAACGCGGTGCTGTCGCTGGAGGCGATGACCCACCCGGAGGATCGCGCCACGGTTCGCCGGGCTGTCGATGAGGCGTGCCGCGGCGTGGGCCGTTACCGGGTGCAATACCGCCTGCAGCACCGAGACGGCAGCGAGAAGTGGGTGCTGGAGCGCGGCGCCGTGGTGCTCGACGAGTATGGCGAACGGGTGCTGGAGGGCTTCATCGAGGATGTCAGCGAGCAGCTGGCGCAGCAGCGTCTGCTGGCCGGTGCCGAGCTGCGCTACCGCAGCATTTTCGAGGATTCGGTGATCGGCATGTTCCGGACCTCATCCGACGGGCGTTACCTGGCGGCCAACCGCGCGCTGGCCGAACTCTATGGCTACGACAGCCCCGAGGCGCTGGTCGACGGGCTGTCGGACATCGCCACGCGCCTGTATGTCGACCCGGCCCGCCGCCAGGCATTCATCACCCTGATCCGTGAGAACCGCCGGGTGGTCGATTTTGAATCCGAGGTCTATCGGCGCGACGGCAGCCGCATCTGGATCTCCGAGAACGCGCATGCCGTGCTCGGGCCGGACGGCGAAGGGCTGTACTACGAGGGGACGGTCGAGGACATTACCGCCCAGCACACCTACCGCAAGCAGCTGGAGTACCAGGCCACGCACGACCCGCTCACCGGCCTGCCCAACCGCAACCTGTTGCAGGACCGCCTGCAGCAGGCGCTCAGCCAGGCGCTGCGCCGGGGCTGCCACGGGGCGCTGGCCTTTGTCGATCTGGACAACTTCAAGTTCGTCAATGACAGCCTCGGCCACGGCGCCGGCGACCGGCTGCTGGTCGAGGTGGGGCGGCGGCTCAAGGCCTGCCTGCGCGATTCGGACACCGTGGCGCGTTACGGCGGCGACGAATTCGTGCTGATCCTGGGCGACTCCGACGGCCTGGCCGACACCCTGCACATCCTGCATCGGGTGCAGGAGGTGGTGGGCGAGGCGATTGCGCTCGAGGGCCACCAGCTGCATGTCAATTGCAGCATCGGGGTGAGTGTGTTTCCGGACGACGGTGACGATCTGGAAGTCTTGCTGCGCCATGCCGACGCCGCCATGCATCACGCCAAGAAGCTGGGCAAGGGGCAGTTCCAGTTCTACACCGAATCGCTCAACGTGGCCGCGCGCGAGCGCCTCGCGCTTGATTCGGCCTTGCGCCAGGCGATCGAGCAGGACGGCCTGCATGTGGTGTATCAGCCCAAGGTCGGTGCGCGTGGCCAGTTGCATGGCTTTGAGGCGCTGGTGCGCTGGGAGAACCCGGCCTTTGGCAGCGTGTCGCCCACCCGCTTCATCCCGCTGGCGGAGGAGAGCGGGCTGATCGGCCACCTGACCTGGTTCGTGCTGCGCCAGGCCTGCCACCAGGCAGCGGCCTGGCGTGCCCGTGGGCATGCGCGTCTGCGCGTGGCGGTGAACATTTCGCCCAGCCTGTTCCGCGAGAAGGATCTGGCCGCGCTGGTGCAGTCGGTGCTGGATGCGGCCGGGCTGCCGCCGGAAAACCTCGAGCTTGAAATCACCGAAGGCATGCTGATGGGCGACGTGCAGCGTGCGCTGACGGTGCTCAACGAACTCAAGGCGATGGGGGTGTTCATTGCCATTGACGACTTCGGCACCGGCTACTCGTCGCTGGCTTACCTGAAGCGCTTTCCCATCGACATCCTCAAGGTCGATCGTTCCTTTGTCATGGAGTGCGATGTGGGCAACGAAGCGGTGGCCATCACCCGCGCCATCGTGTCGCTGGCGCACAGCCTGAATCTGCGCGTGGTGGCCGAAGGCGTGGAGACCGCCGCCCAGCTGGCGGTGCTCAATGCCCTCGGCTGCGAGGAGTTCCAGGGTTACCTGTTTTCACGGCCGCTGCCGGCCGACGCGGCGACGGCGTTTCTCGTCGCAGCAGGCCGCTGATCCGGCCGGTGCCGCGTGCGGCGTGGCCTACCGGAGAACCTGGTCGGCCACCTGCTGCCCGATGGCCATCGCGGCGGTGAGACCGGGGGATTCGATCCCGAACAGGTGGATCAGGCCGGGCACGCCGTGCTGGGCAGGGCCGTCGATGCGGAAGTCGGCATCGGGCATGCCGGGGGCGACGATTTTCGGGCGCACGCCGGCATAGCCGGGTTCGAGTCGGCCGTCCTCGAGTTGCGGCCACCAGGCACGGATGGCCTGGTAGAAGCGTTCGGCGCGGGCCGGGTCGACGTGATAGTCGGGGCGGTCGATCCATTCGACGTCGGGGCCGAACTTGGCCTGGCCGCCGAGGTCGAGGGTGAGGTGCACACCGAGGCCGCCGGGCTCGGGCAGCGGGTAGATCAGGCGCGAGAACGGGGCCTTGCCGGTGAGGGTGAAGTACACCCCACGGGCAAACCAGGCCTGCGGCAGCGCGGCCGGGGCCGGGCCGGCGATGCGCTGGCCCAGGGCGACGGCGTCGAGGCCGGCGGCATTGATGACCCAGCGGGCGCGCAGTTCCGTCTCCTGCTCACCTCCGGTGCGTATCACCATGCCGCCTTTGTCGGCGTAGCCATCGATCACCGGACTGCCGAGGGCGAGCATGGCGCCGTGGTTCTCGGCGTCGCCGAGCAGCGAGAGCATGAGGCCGTGGCTGTCGACGATGCCGGTGGACGGCGAGAGCAGGGCGGCGTGGGCATCGAGGGCCGGTTCGAGCGTGGCGATCTGGCGGCGGTCGAGCAATTGCAGGTCGTGCACGCCGTTGGCGGCGGCCTTGGCGCGGATCTGGTCGAGCGCGCCGGCTTGCTCGGCACGGGGGGCAACGACGAGCTTGCCGCAGCGTGAATGGCCGATGCCGCGCTCGGCGCAGTAGGTGTAGAGCCGGTCACGGCCTTCGACACACAGGCGGGCCTTGAGCGAGCCGGTGGGGTAGTAGAGGCCGGCGTGGATGACTTCACTGTTGCGTGAGCTGATGCCGGTGCCGAAGGCGGTTTCGCGTTCGAGCACGATGACCTCGCGCCCGGCTTCGGCAAGGGCCTTGGCGCAGGCCAGGCCGACAACGCCGGCGCCGATGATGACGCAGTCGACTGTGTCCATGGGGTCTCGATAAATATGCGTGCGGGTAGGGCGGAAAAGCGTAGCGCCTTCCGCCATCGGCGCCATAGGGATGGATAGGCCGGCGGATGCACCTGCGGCTTATCCGTGCTACGAAATTTCTGCGGTATCCGCTCGGGCGGATTTTTACCAGATTGGCGCGCGGGGTGGTAGCCCGGATGCAGCGCAGCGGAATCCGGGGACAGTGGTTGATCACGCAAGACGCTCCATTCAGCGCTTGACGACCGGTCCCGGATTCCGCTGCGCTGCATCCGGGCTAAATCAGAAGGTGATGCTGACCCCTTCGTCGGGCAGGTCTTTGGGTTCGTAGGCGACCTGGTCGACGATCTGGCCGTTGGCGTCGAGCACGGTGATGGTGTCGCGGTCGTTGTTGAGCTTGACGGCATGGGTCAGCGCGATGCGCAGGGTGTCGCCCCGCCCGATGCGGCCGCCGATGGCCTGGCTGCCCTTGGCGTCGGCGAGGTGCCAGCCGTCGAGCGTGGCATCGGCGTTGCTGATGTTGAGCAGGGTGACGGTCTCGTGGCTGTGTTCGGGGCGCTCGACCGGGTTGACCAGCGCACAGATGATGCGCACGCCGCTGGGGTGGCGCGGGCGCGCGGGCAGCACGCCGCCGACGGTGGCGGGGAGGATGTAGTCGTCGGGCACGATGACGACGTCTTCGGGCGCAAACATGAGGCGCAGCGTGGTGCCCTGGGCGCGGACCATGTCGTGCAGGTTGCCCACTTCCATGGTGGGCAGCAGCAGGCGGTCGTCGCGGTTGCGGGTGTCCTCGCGCAGCCAGGCGTCGAAGGCGTCGAAGTTGGTGTGGCCGGACTGGAAGTAGGGAGCGATGCGGCGAAAGAGCTTGGGCCAGAGAATGGCCGCTTGCAGCGCGTCGATGCCGTCCAGGGTGAGGCCGCTAGCCATGGACGGGGCCTGGGCCCAGAAGCCGAGCCGGTGCTCGCGCGCATGGCGAACGCTGGCGCGCAGGTGCTCGCGCAGCTCGGGCGGCAGGCCGAGGTAGAAGGCGCCATAGGCGTGCCCCTCGCGCAGCATGAAGGCGTTGAGGCTGGCGTCGAGCATGTGCGGCTGCATGAAGATGCGCGAGCCGTCGACCGAGGGGTGCTCGCCGGTATACACAAAGGCGACGCTGCGGCCGTAGGTGTCCAGCCCGATCGACAGGATGTAGCCGCGCACCGGGTGGTGTTCGACCGACTCGACCTTATAGGGGTGCGTGTCGAAGTAGCGGATGGCGCCAAAGCCGATGCGTGCCATGAGCGCGTCGCGCGCGGCGAGCGCGAGCGGCATGTGCTGATGGTACTCGGTGTCTTCGACCTCGAAGTGCGTCTCCAGCGCGTCGACCCCCTCGAAGCGGATACTGGTGATCCCGGCCTGGTTGAAGCCGGGCATGCGGTTGGGCCGCGGCAGGCGCTCGATCAGTTGCGGGTTGTCGGGCTGGAACTTGATGGTGTCGCCATCGGGCTCGGGGCCGCTGAGCGGGATGTGCGGGTAGTGGATGTGAAAGCTGCCCTTGATGAGCGTGTAGGCCATGTGCGCAGGCTCCCTGATGTCGCGCGACGCGAGGCGGCGCCGCTCTTTCAGGGTAGTTGGCCGTATCGCGAATGGCATTGTTGATATCCGTGCCCGTGCCCCCATCTGGCAACAGGTGCGCGCATCAAGACGTGATCGGTGATAGCGTTGTGCATTGCACCCCTGCCGTTTCCAGGAAGCTCCATGCGTATCGACCCCAACCAGCAACGCGTTTTTGAAGCCTTTGCCCGCCGCAATGGCCGCCCGCTCAGCCCCTGGCAGAAGATTGTCGGGTCGGTGGCTGCCATTGGCCTGTTTGGCCTGGCGCTGGTGTTTTCAGTGGTGGTGTTTGCCGTGGTGCTGACCGTCGGTGCCGCCGTGTGGGGCTGGTTCTGGTGGAAGACGCGCAATTTGCGCAAGCAGATGCGCGAGGCGCAGGCGAATCAGCCGGGGCGGCCGCAGGATGGCCTGGTGATCGAGGGCGAGGTGATCCGCGAGGTGAACGAGCCTGACGACCGACGCCCGTGAGGGGCGCGATGCCTGGCGGCGTCAGGCGAAAATATTGACCTGCTCGCCCGCGGCCGGATTGGGCTCGATCTGCGACAAGGCCGTCTGCAATTGACGGCTGGCGCCTTCCGCGCCCACGGCCGGCGCGTTCTGGGTGGCCAGCTCCCGTTGCGCCTGTTGAATCAACTGAGCGGCGACGGCCGCGACCCGGTAGTCCTGCGACGAGGGGTCGGCCGGGGCCAGCGCGGCGCGCTGGATCTGCTGCGCCTTGGCAATGGTTTCGTCCGGCGTGCGACCGGGGGAAACGTCGATGCTCACCTCGCCGCCCACGGCATACATCTGCCCGTCCGGCCCGCGCACGGTGGAAAAACTCGCGCCGCCTTGCGCCAGCCCCCCCGCGGCGACCAGATGCGCGGCCTCGTGCGAGCGGACCTTGCGGTCGGTGCTGGCCAGTGCGGCCACTTCCGAGGCGATGGCGGCGGCTTCGCGCGAATCGGCTTTGCTGTCGCCGGCCGGGCGGGATGCCGCGTCGGCCCTGGCGGGGTTGACGGTCGACGCCTCGTCACCCGCCGGTGCGCGCAGCGGCGTGGCGTGGTGCACTGGCAGGGCGGCGGACACGGACATCATGAGATATCCCCTCGGGCGATCGACACCGCCACTTTAGTGCCTTTTGTTGCCATCCAAAAGGGTTAGATGGGCTTTGTTGCAGGGGGCAGTTCCCTTGCGGGGCAAGGGTTCAGGGCGTGCTCGGTGGCGTGTTGGCGGGCGCGGGCAGGTGCTGTTCGAACCAGTGCACCAGCACCGGGATGACGCGTGCCAGCGCCGCCGGGGCGGTGAGGCCGGCATCGTCCGCGTCATGCCACTGGGCGTCGCCGTGAATCAGCCCGAAGGCCTGACGAAGCATGGCGCGGGCAGGGTCGTCGTGGCTGACGGCGAGGCACAGCGGCAGGGCGAGGGCGCCGAGCGGGCCGGCGCCGGCCAGGTCGATGCGCCCGCCGAGGCAGAACAAGGCGTTGAGCCGGTCGGCAGAGCGGCTGGCGGCGCGAAGGGCCGCGCCGCTGGCGGTGCCGCCGGCGACCAGCCCGCGGGCCAGCCCCTGCAGCGGTGGCTGGTGGTCAAGCCAGGCCAGGGCGGCTTCGATGCGGTTGGCGAGCAGCGGGGTGTTGTAGCGCAGGTCCGGATCGCGCGCGTCTTCGTGCGGGGTGGCCAGGTCGAGCCCCAGCGTGGCAAAGCCGGCGCGGTTGAGCGCGTCGGCCATGGCGCGTTCGCGGGCGGTGTCATCGTCGTCGAGCGTGCTGCGCACGAGCAGGACGAGGCCGCGCACATCGGGCGCATGGGCCAGCCGGGCGGCCAGCCAGACCGGGCCGGCGGGCAGGCTGAGCGTGGTGTGGCGGAGGGTCAGCGACATGGCGTGAGCATCGCATGCCTATTCGGCGGCTGTCGAGCCGATGGCGACCGGAATGCGGCGGTTGCCGAAGGGGCGGTCGAAGTGGCCGAAGCGCCCGGGCAGGGTGTGGCCGCAGTGGCGGCACTGGCCGTGCGCGTCGAGCTGGTAGTCGAGGATGTCGTAGCCGAGCCGGGCGATCACGGTTTGGCCGCAGCCCGGGCAGCGCGTGCTGGCGCCGTCACGATCGGCGACGTTGCCGATGTACACATGGCGCAGACCGGCCTTGAGCGCCCGCTGGCGCAGGCGGGTGAGTGTGGCGTGCGGGGTGCTGCGGCGGTCGGTGAGCTTGAAGTCGGGATGAAAGGCGGTGAGGTGCAGCGGCACGTCGTCGCCCAGTTCGCGGTGGATCCACTCGGCCATGGCGCTGATCTCTTCGTCCGAATCGTTCTCGCCGGGGATGACCAGCGTGGTGATCTCTAACCACACGTCGCTTTCGTGGCGCAGCCAGACCAAGGTGTCGAGCACCGGTTGCAGCCGCGCGCCGCACAGCTTCTTGTAGAAGTCGTCGGTGAAGGCCTTGAGGTCGACATTGGCCGCGTCCATGTGGGCGAAGAAGTCCTGGCGCGCCTGGCTGTGCACGTAGCCCGCGGTGACGGCGACCGTCTTCAACCCGCGGGCATGGCAGGCGACGGCGGTGTCGATGGCGTACTCGGCGAAGATCACCGGGTCGTTGTAGGTAAAGGCGACGCTCTTGCTGCCCCAGCGCTGCGCGGTGGCGGCGATGGCCTCGGGGGTGGCGACGTCCATCAGCCGGTCCATGTCGCGCGACTTGCTGATGTCCCAGTTCTGGCAGAACTTGCAGGCCAGGTTGCAGCCCGCGGTACCGAAGGAGAGCACGCTGCTGCCGGGGTAGAAGTGGTTGAGCGGCTTTTTTTCGATCGGGTCGATGCAGAAGCCGGAGCTGCGCCCCCAGGTGGTGAGCTCCATGTGGTCGCCGACGCGCTGCCGCACGAAGCAGGCGGCGCGCTGGCCTTCGTGCAGGCGGCAGGTGCGCGGGCACAGGTCGCATTCGATCCGGCCGTCGTCAAGCGTGTGCCAGTAGCGGGCGCGGACCCGGGATGCGCTGTCGTGCATGCGTGCCTCCTGCGGTTCTAGGTGTCGCCCTCCCGCCATTTACGGACCGGGTAGGTGGCCACCATGACGGCCGAACTCCAGTAATCGGCGCGGAGGCCGGCTTTCTTTTTCAGCTCGGCGAGGAAGTCGCGCGGTTCGGGGAGTTGCTCCCACACCTGCGGCAAAAACGTCGCTTGCTGGCAGCCGTTGAAGAAGATCACCCCGTCCTTGCCCGGCTTCAGTTGCGCCAGCACCTCGGCTTCGGACTTTGCGTCGAGAAACTCGGCGCGCCCGAGCAGGGACACTTCGACCCGAATCAGCGGCCATTCGTCGGCCGTCAGGGCGGCAAAGCGTGGGTCGCGCAGCGCGGCCGACACGGCGTTGGCGGCCACGTCGTCGCCCAGTGCGCGCTGCGGCTTGAGGCTGCCGATACAGCCGCGCAGGCGGCCGTCGCGGGTGAGGGTGACGAAGGTGGCGCCGCGCTCGGCGAGGTCCGGGTCGGGTGTGGGGGCCGGGCCGAGCTCGAGCGCATGTTCGATCGCGGCGCGGGCGCGGGCCAGCAGGCGGGGGCCGAGTTCGGCGTCAGTGAGCGACATGGTGTTGGACCGGTGTGAAGGCAATGCTGGTGTAGCCCACGACGCGATTGCGGTCGCCTGCGGTATCGCCGGAGTTGCGCAGATCGAGCACGGTGGGGGCGAGGTGGTGGCGCTGGGCGGCGAGCAGCAGGCCTTCGATGGGGAGCGCGCCGCAGGCTTGGTCGAAGGCCAGCCCGCCCTGCAGGCGCCCGATCTGTTCCACCGTGGCGCGGTCGCGCCAGCGTGCCTGGTGGTAGGGCAGGTAGTGCGACAGGTCGGAGGAGATGACGATCAGTGTTTCATCGTCGCCCCACAGGCGGTCGAGCAGATGGGCGACGCGCTCGGGCGTGGTGTCGCCGACGACGATGGGGACGACGGTGAAGTGGTCGAGCACGCTTTGCAGAAACGGCAGCTGTACTTCGAGTGCGTGTTCCGGCGCGTGGGGCGCGTCGTCGACCTGAACATCCGGTTCATCCTGAAGCGCCAGCCAGCTCTCGCGGTCCACCGCCACCTCGCCCAGTGGTGTGGCAAAAGATTGGGCCGCCGGCAAGGCAAAACCCTGCACGGGAACCCGATGACAGGGGCCGAGCAGCACCACACGCCGGTAGAACGCCCGTGTGCTGCGCAGGCTGGCATAGGCCGCCGCGGCGATAGGGCCCGAGTACACATAGCCGGCGTGCGGCACGATCAGCGCCTTGGGCCAGTGGACGGTATCCAGCGGCATGGCGCTGTTGAGCATGTCGCCGATCATGGTTTGCAGGGCACGCGGGTCGGCCGGGTAAAAGGCGCCGGCGACGGCGGGCGGTCGGATGGAGGCGTTGGCCATGTCGGACTCCGGAAAACCGTTGTGTTTTCATGGCTATTATAGGCCGTGCCGTCCGGGGCATCAGCCGGCGAGGCCGGCGCAGGGGTCAGCTTTGCGGGGTGCGGGCGCCGCCGGGGTGCAGCAGGTGAAGCAGCCGGCGCAGTGGCGCGCGCGGGACCAGGATGATCACGTTGCCCAGCAGGACCAGGGCGACGCCGGCGAGTGCGGCGGGTGTCCAGTGATAGTTCTCGAACAGGGTGGAGATGCCCAGCGCGACGATCGGAAACGCCACCATCGCGTAGGCGGCCCGTTCGGCGCCGATGCGCCCGAGCAGGGTCAGGAAGCTGCCGAAGGCCAGCACGGAGCCGAACAGCGCGAGATACACCAGCGACGCGGTGTAGGCCCAGTGGGCCGAGTAGACAAAGGGGCGGTCCTGGAGGACGGCGATCAGTGCCAGCAAGGTCGCGCCGTAGGCCATGCCATAGGCGTTGGTCTGTACCACCGGCAGTCCTGCGCGCTGGTTGCGGGTGGACACCATGTTGCCCAGCGAGGCGATGAAGGTCCCCAGCACACTCAGCACCAGGCCATTGAGCGCCGCGCCATCGACTTCCAGGCTGGCCAGCTCGGGCAGGAAAACCAGGCCGATGCCGAGCAGCCCGATCACCGCACCGGCCAGCACCGAGGCGTCCGGGCGCTTGCGGAAGAAGACGGCGCCGTTGGCGATGTTCATCAGCACGATGGTCGAGAACACCACCGCGATCAGTCCGCTGGTCAGATGGGCCGTCGCCCAGTAGACCACCAGGTAGTTCAGGCCGAACAGGGTCAGCCCTTGCGCCATCATCCACAGGTGCTGGCCCGGCTTGAAGCGCATGGGCAGTTTCTGCCAGTGGCACCAGGCCAGCAGGATCAGCGCGGCCAGCGCAAAACGGTAGGCGACGGACACTTCGCTCGGCACCTCGCCCAGCTGGAACTTGATGGCGAAGAAGGTCGAGCCCCAGATCAGGACCGTGGTCAGATACAGCGTGCCGGTATGCGTCAACATGGGAAATCACCCTGGCAGAAATGCAGCGATGTCATTCGTTATACGCAGTGCCGGTGAATTAGAAAAACGATATTATTTGATGCTATTGATTACGCTCGCTAATGGATTTGCCGTGCCGCGGAATATCGATATCAGCCTGATACGCACCTTTCTTGCCGTTGCCCAGTCCGGCGGCATGACGGCGGCGGCGCATGCGCTGAGTCTCACGCAAGGCGCGGTCAGCCAGCAGATCCGGCGTCTTGAGAGTATGTTCGACGCGCCCTTGTTCGAGCGCCGCGCCAAGACGGTCCGCCTGACGCCGACCGGCGAGCGCCTGATGGCGCGGGCGTATCGCCTGATCGCACTGAACGACGAAACCTGGCAGTTGATGACCCAGCCGGCGTTCATCGGCGAAATCCGGCTGGGCGTGCCGCTCGACATCGTCCGGCCGCTGATGCCGCCGATCCTGCGGCGCTTCAGCCAGGCGCACCCGGGGATCCAGCTGACCCTGGTCAGCGACATGACCGAGACGCTGCTGGCCGCCCTCAAGAACGGTGAGATCGATCTGACGTTGACCACCGAGAGCGTGCCGGCCAAGGGCGATGGCTTGCTGCTGAGCGACCGCCTGGTGTGGATGGGCGCACACAACGGCGAAGCCTGCTTCAAGACGCCCTTGCCGGTGTCGCTGGGGTCCGAATTCTGTGCGTTCCGGCGGCCGGCGCTCGATGCCTTGAGCCGGGCCGGCATCGACTGGCAGGCCATCTGCAGCGTGGGCAACCTTGAGTCGATCCTTGCCACGGTCGAGGCCGATATGGCCGTGGCGCCCTATCTGTCGGCGCTGGTGCCGGGCAACCTGACCGCCATCCACCCCGAAGTGGGCCTGCCCGCGCTGCCGGCCAGCCATATCAACCTGCGCATGCCCGAGGCTGGCAGCACGCGGCTGGCCAATGAGCTGGCCACCCATATCCGGCAAGGATTTGACGCGCTGCGCGCGGGGCGGTCGAGCCTGCCGACGCCCTAGCCGGCGGCCAGCCCGGTTCCGCCCAGGCTCATCCAGACCAGCCCGCCCGCCAGGCCGAGGCCGACCGCGAGCATGGCGGCCAGCACCCGCGTGGCCACACCGCGGCCGCCGACGCTGATGGCCAGGGTGGTCTTGAAGGCGAGGTTGGAGATCATGGCCAGGCCGATGGCGGTGACCGTGGGGACGGCCTCGAGGCGCTCCAGCGAGAACAGGCGCAGGCTCGACAGGGTGATGGCATCGACATCGGTCAGGCCCGAGACGAGGGCGATCAGGTACAGCCCCTTGCTGCCGGCCACGTCCGACAACCAGGCCGCGCCGAGCAGCACCGCGGCGTACAGTGCGCCAAAGGTCAGCGCGGCACGCAGTTCGGTGGGGTTCTTGGCGTCGGGCACCGGCGTGCCGTCATGGCCCATCAAGGTTTTCCATTGCAGGGCCAGTGCGATCAGCCCGAGCCCCAGCCCGGGCGCCGCGATGGTCGCCACCGGCAGCAGCAGGCTGGGCGCCAGCACCGCGCAGACCACCGCCACACGCACCAGCATGACCAGGTTGGCGATGACGATGACCAGCGCCGCGATCGGTGCGAACTCGGCCCGCTTGCGTCCGTCGCGGGCAAACACCAGTGTGGTGGCGGTGCTCGATACCAGGCCACCGAAGAGGCCCACCAGCGGCGCGCCATAACGCCCGCCGACCAGTTGCAGGGCAGCATAGCCGGCCAGGCTGACCCCCGAGATGAGCACCACCATCAGCCACACCTGATACGGGTTCAGCGCATCGAAAGGGCCAAAGTTCT
The DNA here is from genome assembly GCA_008501585.1 of Pseudomonadota bacterium. Lineage (GTDB taxonomy): Bacteria > Pseudomonadota > Gammaproteobacteria > Burkholderiales > Rhodocyclaceae > Nitrogeniibacter. The sequence continues at coordinate 125,475 of QQUN01000018.1, forward strand.
GGTTCGGCAGCACCGGCAGGATGACCAGCGAGAGCACGCTGAACTGCAGGATGGAATTCCAGTCCTGCGCGGTGAGGCGGGTGGCCCAGCCGCGCAGTGTGGTCTTGAAGTAGAGCAGGGCGGTGACACCGACGGCGATCATGATCGACAGCTGCACCTGGCCCTCCCACACCATGAAGCCGAGGACATGACACAGCAGCAAGGCGGCCACCGAGGTGGTGCCGGCATCCTGCGGGTCGGGGGTCTGCAGGTAGGCGGCGATGATCATGGCGCCGATCAGTGTCAGGCTGATCAGAAAGGGCCACAGGCTGTCGAAGCGCTCGCCCAGCAGGCCGGCGAGGGCGCCGAGCAGGCCGACCAGCCCGAAGGTGCGCAGGCCGGCGCGCGGCGCGGCCTGGCGCTCGCGTTCGAGCCCGAGCATCAGCCCGATGCCGAGGGCAACCAGGATGGCCTGGAGTTGGGTGGTGTCGAGAGGCAGCTCGGATGGCATTCGGCGTGGGTGCGTGTCGGGTCTGAAAGCCCATTCTACGCCGCATTGCCGACCGCTCGGGGCGTGCCGCCGGCTCGGCGCGCAGGTAGAATCGCGCCATGCAGAAAATTGCCCATCGCCATTTCGCCCTGGTGCCCGCTGCCGGCGGCGGTACCCGCATGGGGCGGGAAACCCCCAAACAGTATCTGAGCCTGATGGGTGAGCCGCTGTTGCGCCACACCTTGCGCGTGCTGTGTGCCGCGCCGCAGATCGAGCGGGTCTATGTGGTGCTGTCGGTCGGCGACCAGACCTGGAACCGCTACGACTGGTCCGACCTGGGCGACAAGCTCAAGCCGGTCTATGTCGGGGGGCCGTCGCGCGCCGACAGCGTACTCAACGGCCTGCGCGCCATCCGCCCCGATGTGCGCGATGGCGACTGGGTGCTGGTGCATGACGCGGCGCGCCCCTGCCTGGCGCCGTGGCATGTCGACACCCTGATCGACACCCTGGACGACGACGAGGTCGGCGGTCTGCTGGCCGTGCCGGTGGCCGATACGCTCAAGCGCGCCGATGCGCAGAACCGGGCCGCCGCCACCGTGCCGCGCGACAGCCTGTGGCAGGCTCAGACGCCGCAGATGTTCCGCTACATGATGCTGCGCCGGGCGCTCGAATCGGCCCGCGACGTCACCGACGAGGCCAGCGCCATCGAGGCGGCCGGGCTGCGGCCGCGCCTGGTGCGGGGCGATCCGACCAACCTGAAAGTGACCTATCCGCTCGATCTGCACCTGGCCGAGTGGATTCTGAAAAACCGGGAGGGCTGACATGACGGCGCTTTTTCGTATCGGCCAGGGTTTTGATGTCCATGCCCTGGTCGTTGGCCGCCCGCTGATCATCGGCGGCGTGACCATCCCCTTCAGCCGCGGGCTGCTCGGTCACTCCGATGCCGACGTGCTGCTGCATGCCATCACCGATGCGCTGCTCGGTGCGGCGGGGCTGGGCGACATCGGGCGGCACTTCCCCGATACCGACCCGGCACATGCCGGCGCCGACAGCCGGGTGCTGCTGCGCGGCGCGATGGCGGCGGTGCGTGCCGCGGGCTATGTCGTGGGCAATGTCGACGCCACGGTGATCGCCCGCGCGCCCAAGCTGCTACCCCATGTGCCCGCCATGGTGGCCAACATCGCCGACGATCTCGGCGTGAGCGCCGACTGCATCAACATCAAGGGCAAGACCACCGAGCAACTCGGCTTCACCGGCCGCGGCGAAGGCATCGCCGCGCAGGCGGTGGCGCTGCTCTACCGGGGCAATGGCGACTGAGCCATCCGCCGCGGACGAACCGGCGCCGGCAGCGATGCCGACCGTCCGGGTGTTCTTCGCGCTGTGGCCCGATGCCACGGTGGCCAGCGCGCTGAGCCGCATCGCCCGCCGGGCGGCACCGCCCGACGCGCGCCTGATGCGCGCGCAGACCCTGCACCTGACCCTGGCCTTCATCGGCGACGTCCCGGCTGAGCGCCTGCCGGCCATCGAAGCCGTCGGCGACCAGGCCGTCTGGCCGCGTTGCTTGCTGCGGCTCGACCAGCTCGGCCATTGGCCGCACAACCAGATCCTGTGGGCTGGCAGCCTGGCGCCGCCCGACGCTCTGGCGGAATTGGCGAATGCGTTGTCCGACGGTCTGCGGGCGATCGGCATGACGCTGGCGCCACGCCCGTTCGTTCCCCACATCACGCTCGCGCGTCGCTGCCGGCACGCAGCGGCGGTGGATATGCCGCCGGTCGACTGGTCGGTGGAGGGCGGCGTGCTGGCCGTCTCGCAGCGGGCGCCTACCGGTGCGCGCTACCTGATGCGCCGCCGCTGGCCGGCGCCATGACGACTGGAGTCAGCATGAAAACCATTGGCCTGCTCGGCGGCATGAGCTGGGAATCCACCGTGAGCTACTACCAGGCGATCAACCGCGGCGTGAACGCCGCGCTGGGCGGCCTGCATTCGGCCAGGGTGATGCTCGCCAGCGTCGATTTCGGCCCCATCGAGGCCGCGCAACACCGCGGCGACTGGGACGCCACGGCGCAGATGCTCACCGCGGCGGCTCGCTCGGTGGAAGCGGGCGGGGCGGATTTCCTGCTCATCTGCACCAACACCATGCACAAGGTGGCGCCGCAGATCGAGGCGGCGCTGTCGATTCCGCTGCTGCATATTGCCGATGCCACCGCCGAGGTGCTGCGGGCGGACGGGGTGCGCTGCGTCGGCCTGCTCGGCACACGGTTCACGATGGCGCAGGATTTCTACACCGGCCGGCTGCGCGAGCGCTTCGGGCTGGACGTGCGGGTGCCCGGGGCGGAAGAACAGGATCTCGTGCACCGCGTGATCTACGACGAGCTGTGCCATGGCGTGGTGTCGGACGCCTCGCGGGCGCGCTATCTCGAGATCATCACCGGCCTGCATGCGCAAGGCGCCGAGGCGGTGATTCTCGGCTGCACCGAGATCGCCCTGCTGGTACAGGCTGAACACACGGCCGTGCCGCTCTACGACACCACGGCCATTCATGCCGCGGCGGCCGTCAGGCGCGCGCTGGGTTGAGGGCTATTTGCGGATCAGGCGCAGGTCGGTAATGAAGTCCTGCGGCGGGCCGATCTCGATCCGGGTGAAATCGGGGTGGCGCGGATTGATCAGGTAGTTGAGTTCGGCCGGAATCACCGCGCTGGGCACTGCCAGCACCGCGCTGCTGCCGCGCGCGATCCAGTCGCTGCCCAGCGCCTGCAGGTGCGCGCGGTTGGCCGGATCGTTCCATCGCTCGGGCAAGCTGGCGAGTTCGATCTGTTCGATCTTGAACCGTTTCGGCAACGTGGCCGGGATCATCACATAGCGGGCGCGCAGCGGCTCGTCCTGCACCAGGATCTCAAGCATCGCCAGCGACTGGCTGGCCGCGGCATACACCATCGGTACGCCCTTGCGATTCCAGCGGCCGCCATACAGGCGCGCGCCCTCGCCGCTGAAGGCGGTGTCGGCGAAGCGGGCGGTGACGAGGCGCCAGAGGGTGGTCATCGATGCGGGCCTTCGCAGCGGCGTTTCGGAGCTGCCACTGGTTCGGGCGGTCGGATGCCGAGAGAGGTTCGTTGGCCGGGTCTCGCCCCGGCGGGCGAGTTTGCGACACGACCCGCCGGCGCCGGGCGTAGTGAGGACACCGGCGAAGCCGGCGGCATAGTCGGGGCGCCTTCTTTGCCTCCTTTCTTGCGCGTGCAAGAAAGGAGGTCGCCCGCCGGGGCGAGACCCGGCCAACGATCGACATCGAAAAGCCATGCTGGCCGAAGCGCAAACAAACGGACCACGTCGCACGTCGAGCGGATCACGCCAGTCATCCGCTCAGCCATACACCCCATGCTCGATCCGCCCCAGCGTGTCCATCACGCTCTGGGTGCCGATATCGGTGTCGATCAGCGACAGTGGCGTCTCGCTGCCGAGGGCTGCGTTGGGGGACTTGAGCCAGTCGAGGGCGGCGCCGAGGTCTTCGAAGACTTCTTCGGCACGCTCGACCACGCGGGCGAGGCGCACGATCTTGGCGGACTCTTCGCTGCTCAATGTGCCTTCTTTCTTGCGGCGGGCCAGGGTGCGCTCGGGGATGGCCAGCGCGCTCGCCAGCTCGCCCTGGGTGAGGTGCAGGGTGCGGGTCAGTGCGTCGATGGCGGCGGAGGAAATGCCATGCCGGATGAGCCCGACCCAGTCGAGCGGCGTGCGCGGCGCGCTGCGCAGCACCTTGCGTCCGCCGAGGAGGCGGTCGACCGTGAGCGGTTCGGCGGCGATTGCGGTGTTCATGCCGGCTCCTTGTGTGCCATGTGGCAACAAGTTTATGCAAATTTGGCGCGCGTTACCAGTATCGTCCGGCGGGGGCAACAAAAAGGGCGCCCCCGGCGCCCTCGTGGTGAGTGTCAGAGAATCAGAGGCAGATGCTGCCGCCCAGGCGCATGGCGAGATCGGGCTCGTTGGTCTTGGTGTAGTCCTTCTCGACCCGGTCGGTGACCAGCTGGGCGGTCGGGCCGTCCATCACGGCGTTGAGCATGCCCATGAAGGCGGGCGGGGCAACGAGGATGGCGCGGCCGAAGGCTTGCTTGTTGCGGCCGTGATAGAACTCTTGCGCCAGTTCCTGGGCGAAGGCGCGTGCGGCCTGGGTCTTGGGTGGGGTGTGGGATTCGTAGCCGCTGCCGGGTGTTGACTGGATGCTGCCCGGTCGGTCGGTGACGAGGTCCTTGTTTTTCTGTCGGCTTTCGGGGTGGATCATCTCCTTGACCAGCTTGAGGCCCTTGTTGGGACCGTAGTTGGCGTAGAGTTTTGCGAGGCTGGCATTTGCGACCAGGATCCAGGTGATAGCCATAGAGCATCCTCCGAAAAAGTGGGTGGTCCACTGCCACCGGCCGGTCCGTCCAGACAGCAGGCAACAGTGCTCTCAGCGTAGTGCGGCGCCGCGTGGACTTCAAAAGGGTTTGCGCGGCCCGGCGGTGCGGCGGCCAGGGCCTGCGGGGCAAAAGCCGCGCCATGGGCGGCTCCGGCGTCGATCAACCGTTCGTCAGACGCTCGCTGGCGCGACCATCGGCCGCAGCCAGGGTGTTGATGCCGCGATGCTCGGCGCGGGCGAAGAGGTCGAGCAGGGTGTCGTAGATGCCGGCCACACGGGCATCGACCGGGATGTCGTTGCCAAAGTAGGCATGGCAGACCTGGATGATGCCGCCGGCGTTGATGGCGTAGTCGGGCGCGTAGAGGATGTCGCGCGCCTTGAGCGCATCGGCCAGGTCGTCGGTGGCGAGCTGGTTGTTGGCGGCGCCGGCAACGATGGCGACCCGCAGGCGGGGGACGGTGTCGGGGGTAATGACCGCGCCCAGTGCGCAGGGGGCGAACACGTCGGCGTCGACATCAAGGATGGCGTCGGGCGCAACCGGTGTGGCGCCGAGCCGGTGGGCGAGCCGGTGACAGCGTTCGGCGTCCACATCGGTGACGGTCAGTCGCGCGCCGGCGGCGGCCAGCGCCTCGCACAGCGCGCTGCCGACATGCCCCAGCCCCTGGACCGCGACATGAATGCCGGTAAGCGCGTCGGCGCCGAGCCGGTGGCGGACCGCGGCGCGGATGCCGTGATACACGCCGCGCGCGGTGTAGGGCGAGGGGTCGCCGCCGCTGCCGTCGCGGCTGATGCCGGTCACGAAGCGGGTGACGTGTGCGATCTGTGCCATGTCGGTGGGGTCGGTGCCCACGTCTTCGGCGGTGATGTAGCGTCCGCCGAGGCGGTCGATGGCGCGCCCGAGGGCGCGGAGCAGGGCGGGCGTTTTGATGTGCCGCGCATCGCCGATGACCACCGCCTTGCCGCCGCCAATGGGCAGGCCGGCGAGGGCCGACTTGTAGGTCATGCCCCGCGACAGGCGCAGTGCGTCGGTCAGCGCGGCCGCTTCGTCGGGGTAGGGCCAGATGCGGCAGCCGCCCATGGCGGGGCCAAGCCGGGTGTTGTGGATGGCAATGATGGCCTTGAGGCCGCTGGCTGCGTCGTGGGCAAACACCACTTGTTCATGGTGGTCGAAGTCCGGGGCGCTGAAGCATTCCATGACGGCCTCCTTGCCGGATGCGCTAGAAGATGCCCATGGCCAGGCCCTCGGCCATGGCTGCGCCAAGGCCATGGCAGGCGTCGATATCGGCCGGCGTGACCTCGCCGCGCGCGATGTGCGGTTCGGCCACCTCGCGCCAGCCATAACCGGTGGCGATGCGGCGGATTTCGCGCACGGCGTTGGTGCCGTCGTTGCCGGCGCTGATGAACAGGGCGAAGGGCAGGCCGGTGAGTTGGCCCTCGAGCGGGTAGTAGGTGCGGTCGAAGAAGTCCTTCAGCGCGCCCGACATGTAGCCGAAGTTCTCCGGCGTGCCGAGCAGCAGCGCGTCGCAGCCGGCCAGATCGTCGATGCCGGCGTCGAAGGCCCTGAGGCAGCGTACCGAGACGCCGTCCGCCGTTTCGGCGCCGGCGCGGACCGCGTCGGCCAGTGCGCCGGTGTGGCCGGACTGGGTGTGATAGACGATCAGCAGGCGTTTCATTGGCTGGCCTGTGTTCAGGGCTCTACGGTGTTGGAGCCTGGCGGCGGTGAAGGGTTCGCGCCGGCGGCCGGGTCGAGTCCGTAGAGGCGCTTGAGTTGGGCGTAGGCAGCGGGGTAGGCGGCGCGCAGCCGGGTCGGGGTTTCGAAAAAGGCCTCGCTCATCACGGCGAAGAATTCGGCCGGACTCTCGGCGGCGTAGGCGTCGATGGGCAGCGGCCGGCCGCTGTCGAGGCGGTCGCAGAAATCATCGTAGGCCGCCGAAAAGATGCGGGCCCAGACGGCGCGCGGCATGTCCGGGGCGAGCGGCGGAAAGCCGTCTGCCTGGCCGTTGCACATGTCGAGCTTGTGGGCAAATTCGTGGATCACCACATTGAGGCCGTCGGCCGGTGCGGTGTCCTGCCACGAGACGATCACCGGGCCGCCCGGCCAGGCTTCGCCGAGCACCGGGTCGTCGTATTCGTGGACCACGCCGTCCTCGTCCATCTCCTCGCGCGGGATGACGAAATCGCCCGGGTAGACCACCACGCCGACCCAGTCGCGGTAGGCCGCCAGGCCGGTGTTGAGAATCGGCAGGCAGGCCTGCAGCGCGATGGCCAGCAGCATGTCGTCGGTGAGCACGAGCCCGCCGGCGCCATGGAAGGTCTTCTGGGCCAGGAAGTCGAGCGCCAGCGTGCGCAGGCGGGCACGGGCCTCGGCAGGCAGGTAGGCGAGAAAGGGAAGGCCAGCCTCGACCCGCTGCCACTGCGCCGCCGGCACGGGGGTTTGCCGGGCGGGGCCGAGCAGCCAGCGCTTGAGCGAGCCGAGCATGTCAGGGCTCGCCGCGGACGCGGGTGGTCAGCCAGATGCCCGAGAGGATCAGCGCAATGCCGACGCCATGGAAGAGGGCGGGCAACTCGTCGAGGAAGATCACCGACAGGATCGTGCCGAACACGGGCATCAGGTGGATGAACAGTGCGCCGCGGCTGGGGCCGACCAGGGCGACGCCGCGGTTGTAGAAAACATAGCCGAGGAAACCGGGAAAAATCGCGGTATAGGCGATGGCGGTGAGGCTGGCCGGGTGCACCACGATGACGCGCCCCTGCGACATTTCCCACGCCCAGGCCGGCGCCAGAATGGTGATGCCGACCACGGTCATGGCCGCGAGCATCACCATCGGATGCATGCCGCTGGGGCGCCAGTGCAGGCCGACGGTGTACAGGCCCCAGACCATCACCGCGATCAGCATCCAGAAGTCGCCGGGGTTGAACTGCCAGTCGAGCAGCATGGCTGGATGGCCGTGGGTGACGATGACCGTCACGCCGATCAGCGACAACACCACACCAACCACTTCCAGGCGATGCAGGCGCCGGCGCAGCAGCACGACGGCCAGCAGCAGCGTGGCGACCGGAATCAGCGAGTTGAGCATGGTGGCGTTGATCGCGGTGGTGTACTGCAGGGCCAGGTAGGCGAAGGTGTTGTAGCCGCCCACGCCGAGCGCGCCAAGCAGCACGATGGGGCGCCAGTGGCGCAGCACCAGCGGCCACTGCTCGCGCAGGTAGGGGCGGGCGAAGGGCAGGATCAGGCACAGGGCCAGTGTCCAGCGCCAGAAGGCCAGGCCGAAGGGCGGCACGTCGGCGCGGATGCCGCGGCCGATGACCATGTTGCCCGACCAGAACAGGGTGGTCAGGGTGAGGAGAAGGTAGGGCAGATCGAACAGGCGGCGCATGGCAGGGAGGCATTTCGGCGGAGGCGCGATTATCATCTGCGCGTCAGATCCGCTCAATGAGAGATAATTGCGGTCATGGTATCCGTCACCCACGCTATTTCCTATGCCGACGCCGAAACGCCGCCGGTCGATCGCATCTGCGAAGGGCTGTCCGCCGCCGACCGGCAGCGCATCGAATCGGCCCTGTCGCTGATTACCGAACACTATGGCCAGCAACCGCTGGGCAGCGGTGAGCCGACCCTGCGCCACGCGCTGGGCATGGCGCTGATCTGCGTGTCGCTCAAGATGGACGGCGACGCCCGGCTGGCCGCGCTGCTGTTCGCCCTGCACAGCCACATGGACAACGCCACCGAGTATCTCGAGAAGCATTTCGGCGCGCGGGTGGCCCGGCTGGTGGGCGGGCTGTACCGGCTCAACGGCCTGCGCGTGATCACCCGCAAGACGGCCACCAACCGTGCGCCCGAGATGCGCCAGCAGTCCGAAACCCTGCGCAAGATGCTGCTGGCCATGGTCGAGGACATCCGCGTGGTCTTGCTGCGCCTGGCCTCGCGCACCCAGACACTGCGCTACTACGCCGAGCACCCGGAAAACGAGGCACAGTTCGACGCCGCGCGCGAGAGCCTCGACATCTACGCACCGCTGGCCAACCGCCTCGGCGTGTGGCAGCTCAAGTGGGAGCTGGAGGATCTGTCCTTCCGCTTTCTCGAGCCGGACACCTACAAGCGCATCGCCAAGATGCTCGACGAACGCCGCGTCGAGCGCGAGCAGTTCATCGCCGACGCGGTGGCCCGTCTGCGTGAGGAGATGGCGGCCGCCGGCATCTCCGGCGAGGTGTATGGGCGGCCCAAGCACATCTTCAGCATCGTCAACAAGATGCGCTCGAAAGACCTCGACTTCTCTCAGGTCTATGACGTGCGCGCCTTGCGCGTGCTGGTGAGCCAGGTGCGCGACTGCTATGCGGTGCTGGGCATCGTGCACCAGATCTGGACGCCGATCCCCAAGGAATACGACGACTACATCCTCAAGCCCAAGGGCAACAACTACCAGTCCCTGCACACCGCCGTGCGGGCGGCCGACGGGCGCGCGCTGGAGGTGCAGATCCGCACCCACGACATGCATCAGCACGCCGAGTTCGGCGTGGCGGCGCACTGGCGCTACAAGGAAGGCAGCGGTGCGGCCGGCAGCGCCTACGACGAGAAGATCGCCCTGCTGCGCGACCTGCTATCGTGGCGCGACGAGGTCACCGACGCCGACCACTGGGAGGAGAAATACCGCGACGCCTCGCTCGACGACACGCTGTACGTGATGACGCCGCAGGGGCGGGTGGTCGATCTGCCGCGCGGTGCGACGGCGGTCGATTTTGCCTATGCGCTGCATTCCGACCTCGGCCATCGCTGCCGCGGCGCCAAGGTCGACGGCCACCTGATCCCGCTCAACAAGCCGCTGGAGAGCGGGCAGACGGTGGAGATTACCGCCGCCAAGGAAGGCGGCCCCTCGCGCGACTGGCTCAATCCGCAGCAGAACTACGTCACCACCGGCAAGGCGCGGCGCAAGATCAAGCAGTACTTCTCGCAGCAGGAGCAGGGCGAGCTGCTCGAACGCGGCCGGGCGGTGATCCACCGCGAACTGCAGCGCGAAGGACAGACCCAGTTCAACAACGAGACCCTGGCCCAGCGGCTGGGCTTCAAGAACACCGAGGCGATGTTCATCGCCGCCGGCCGGGGTGAGGTCGGCCCGCGGGCGGTGCAACTGGCGACCCAGTCCGACGGCAGCGCCACGGCCAGTGCGGACGAAGTGGTCATCGGCCGCAGCCGCCAGCGCAGCACCGACGACGACATCCTGGTGGTGGGGGTCGGCAAGCTGATGACCTCGCTGGCACGCTGCTGCAAGCCGGCGCCGCCGGACGCGGTGGAGGGCTTCGTGACGCGCGGGCGCGGCATCTCGGTGCACCGGGTCGATTGCCCGGATTTCCAGGCGCTGCTCAAGCGCCATCCCGAGCGCGCCATTCCCGCCACCTGGGGCGATGGCGTGGATGCGCCGGGCAGCCGCTATCCGGTCGATGTGATCGTTGACGCCAATGATCGCCAGGGGCTGCTGCGTGATCTGTCGGACGTACTCTCGCGCGAGAAGCTCAACGTCATCGCCGTCAATACCCTGACCCGCAAGGGCAAGGCGCGCATGCGCTTCACCATCGAGGTCAATGGCTCGCAGCAGATTCAGCGCGCGCTCACCCTGATGGGCGAAGTGGCCGGTGTGGAGCAGGCCCGCCGGACCTAGGCCATCGATCCGCGACCGTCGCATGACTGTCCGACCCGGCCTAGTTCGTTTGGCCTAGGCCGGGTCGGCCGTTCGGTGGATGGTCGTCCGGCCGATTGTCGTGATCGCTTCCGCTTCGTATCGTCCGTGCTGTAGAGGCGCCGGCCGTGTGTCCCGCATCGGGCGCGGTTTCGCCTCAAGGCAGTGCAACGAGGTGGATATGGACATGCGGATCAGCCAGGCGCGTCGGCAGGGCGCCGCCAGCGCGGCAGACGGCCGGGCCGAGATCGTTTCGGTGCTCAAGACGATGCCCTTGCTCAAGGGCCTGCGCGCCAGCACCATCGAGGTGCTTGGGCGTGACGCCACGCGCTTGCGCTACGAGCGCGACGAAATCGTGTTTCGGCGGGGCTCGGTGCCAACCGGGCTGTTCTTCGTGCTCGATGGCGGCATCAAGCTGCTGGCCCTGGAGCCGGATGGCCGCGAGAAGGTGATCGAACTGTTCACCGAAAAGCGCTTCTTCGGCGAGATCGGCGTCTTCCGCCTGTCGCGCTATCGGGCGTGGACACAAGCGGTGCGCGCCACCGACTTGCTGCATGTGCCGTCCGACGCCCTGCGTCAGGCGGTGCGCGAGGATCATGAGTTGTCGCTGCGCATGCTCTCGGAGGTCTCCGGCCGGGTGCAGTCGCTGATCGAGTCGATCAGCCAGACCGCGCCGCTGCTGGCCTACAAGCGGGTGGCGGCCTATCTGATCGAGCAGGACGGCGCCGGTGATGTCCAGCCCGGCTGGGTCCGCCTGGCCGCGCCCAAGTACACCATCGCCTCCATGCTCAACATGAGCAGCGAGGCCTTGTCGCGCGCGCTGCGCAAACTGCGCGATGGCGGCATGATCGAAGGCGGTGGCCGCAACATCCGCATTGTCGATTACGACGGCCTGAACGCGCTGCTCAACGCCTGATCCCATCCTGCCGACCGTGCCCGGCGCTCATCCCGAGTGTCCGGGCGCGGGTGCGTTAACGCCGTGCCGTCGGGTGTGGCGATCTGACGCATAGTTCTTTCGGTCTAGTTCCTCTGCACCCCCGAACTCCTGCGGACGGCCAATGTTGCACTTGCCGGCCAGTCGATACGCTGCATGGCGTTGAAACATCCGTGTGCGGCAGGAGGAACAGCGGCAATGACGACATTGCGTCAAAAGCAGATTTCCGTGCTCTCGTCGAGCACCGTGGCTTTCACGGTGTGCTTTGCGGTGTGGATGATCTTTGCGGTCATCGGCGTGCCGATCAAGGCCCAGCTCAACCTCAACGAAACCCAGTTCGGCCTGCTGGCGTCGATGCCTGTGCTCACCGGCGCGCTGGTCCGGCTGCCGCTCGGCCTGTGGGGCGACAAGTACGGCGGGCGGCTGGTGTTCTTCGTGCTGATGCTCAGCACCGTGCTGCCGATCTATCTCATCGGCCATGCCACGGATTACTGGCAGTTTCTGGTCATCGGCCTGTTCGTCGGCCTGGCGGGGGGCTCGTTTTCGGTCGGCATTGCCTACTGTGCGCGCTGGTTCGAGCGTAAGCGTCAGGGGCTGGCGATGGGCATCTTCGGTGCCGGCAACTCGGGCGCGGCGCTGACCAAGTTCGTGGCGCCGGCCATCGTTGCCGCCTGGGGCTGGGAGATGGTGCCGACGGTGTATGCCGTGGCGATGCTGGTCACCGCGCTGGCCTTCTGGGTGTTCAGCTACGACGACCCGTCGCACCGCATCGCCTCGCATGTGAGCTTCGGCGACCAGCTGCGCGCGCTGAAAGACCCGCGGGTGTGGAAGTACTGCCAGTACTACTCGATCGTTTTCGGTGGCTATGTGGCGCTGGCGCTGTGGATGACCAAGTACTACGTCACCGAATACGGTTTCTCGCTGCAGCTGGCGGCCTTGCTGGCTGCGGCCTTCTCGTTGCCCGGCGGCGTGCTGCGCGCCTTCGGCGGCTGGTTCTCCGACCGCTTTGGTGCGCACAAGGTGACCTGGTGGGTGATGTGGGTGTCGTGGATCTGCCTGTTCATCCTGTCCTACCCGCAGACGCACCTGACCATTCTCACCGTCAACGGGCCCAAGACTTTCGACCTCGGCCTCAACCCCTGGGTGTTTACCGCGCTGATGTTCACCGTCGGCGTGGCCTGGGCCTTCGGCAAGGCCTCGGTCTTCAAGTACATCTCCGACGAGTTCCCGCATGACATCGGTGCGGTGTCCGGCATCGTCGGCCTGGTCGGCGGCCTGGGCGGCTTCCTGCTGCCGATCCTCTTCGGCGCGATGGTCGATCTGACCGGCGTGCGTTCCAGCTGCTTCATGTTGCTCTACGGCGTGACCTGGGTGTCGCTCATCTGGATGTACTGGACCGAGGTGCGTGGCACCGAGGTGCTCAAGGGTGAGCCGGATGCCGCGACGGCCGCCGCGCTGGGCAAGTGAAACCGGTTTCGAGATTGAAAGGGAGAATCGAGTGAATACGACCAATGTCGAGCGACTGCCCGCCCGCGGCAGCAGCGGGGCGGATGTACACACCTGGGCGCCGGAGGACGCTGCGTTCTGGGAGCGCGAGGGCAAGCGCATCGCCAACCGCAACCTGTGGATCTCCATCCCCAGCCTGCTGTGCGGCTTTGCCGTGTGGCTGATGTGGAGCGTGATCACGGTGCAGATGCTGTCGGCGGGTTTCCCGTTCAAGCCGGCCGAGCTGTTCGGCCTGTCGGCCATTGCCGGTCTGGCGGGGGCGACGATGCGCATCCCGTCGTCCTTCTTCATCCGCATTGCGGGCGGGCGCAACACCATCTTCTTCACCACCGCGCTGCTGATGATCCCGGCGGTGGGTACCGGCTTTGCCCTGCAGTCGAAAGACACGCCGCTGTGGGTGTTCCAGATGCTGGCCTTCCTGTCCGGCTTCGGCGGCGGCAACTTCGCCTCCAGCATGTCGAACATCAGTTTCTTCTTCCCCAAGCGCATGCAGGGCCTCGCGCTGGGGCTCAATGCAGGCCTGGGCAACGCCGGCGTGACCACCATGCAGATCCTGGTGCCGCTGGTCATGACCCTGCCGCTGTTCGGTGCCTTCTCGGGCGATGCCGTGCAACTGGTAAGCACCTCCGGTTCGCTGATCGGCAAGATCCCGGCCGGCAGCGACACCTGGCTGGCCAACGCCGGTTTCGTCTGGCTGCTGTTGCTGGTGCCGCTGGCCTTCGCCGGCTGGTTCGGCATGAACAACATCCGCACCGACGACGTGTCGCCCAACATCGGCTCGCCGCTGTCGAGCATGGGCAAGATCGCCGGCATGCTGCTGATGGCCTTCATCGCCGGTGGGGTGGGCCTGTACCTGATCATGCCGGCGCCGACCGGCCTCGGCCTGCCGGGCTGGACCAAGTGGTTCGTGCTCGCCGGCGTGCTGGCGCTGACGGTGTTCCTGCTCAAGCAGATCCCCGGCGAGATCAAGCCCAACCTCAAGCGCCAGTTCAGCATCTTCGGCCACAAGCACACCTGGGTGATGAGTGTCATCTACACCATGACCTTCGGCAGCTTCATCGGCTACTCGGCCGCCTTCGCGCTGGCCATCAAGGTGATCTTCGGCTTCCAGCACATCGTGGTCGATGGCGTGATGACCCACACCACCGCCAACCCCAACGGCCCTTCGGCGTTGATGTACGCCTGGATGGGCCCCTTCATCGGCGCGCTGATCCGCCCGGTCGGCGGCTGGATGGCGGACAAGCTCGGCGGCGCGCGCGTCACCCAGTACATCACCTACGCCATGGTCGGTGCCGCCTTCGGCGTCGCCTACTTCATGAAGGCGGCCTACCAGTCGGCCACGCCGGAAGAGTTCTTCCTGCCGTTCTTCGTGCTCTTCCTGGTGCTCTTCGCGGCCTCGGGCATCGGCAACGGCTCGACCTTCCGCACCGTCGCCATGGTGTTCCCGAAGGAGCAGGCCGGCCCGGTGCTGGGCTGGACCTCGGCGGTCGCCGCCTACGGCGCCTTCATCATCCCGCAGGTGTTCGGCGAGCAGATCAAGGCCGCCACCCCGGAGTACGCGCTGTACGGCTTTGCCGTGTTCTACCTGATCTGCCTGGTGCTGAACTGGTGGTACTACCTCGGCCCGAAAGCGGAATACCAGAACCCCTGACCGGCGCCGCGCGCCACCCAGAACCGATTGAATCGCCGGGGGCACGGGCCCCCGAAACAAGGAGTCATCGATGAGTCATTTTCTCGACCGCCTGAAGTTCCTCGACCGCATCAAGGAAACCTTCTCCAATGGCCACGGCATCGTCACCGACGAAGACCGCAACTGGGAAGACGCCTACCGCAACCGCTGGCGCCACGACAAGGTGGTGCGCTCCACGCACGGCGTGAACTGTACCGGCGGCTGTTCGTGGAAAATCTTCGTCAAGAACGGCCTGGTCTCGTTCGAGATGCAGCAGACCGACTACCCGCGCACCCGCGAGGACCTGCCCAACCACGAGCCGCGTGGCTGCCAGCGTGGCGCCTCGTTCTCGTGGTATCTGTACTCGCCGCACCGCATCAAGCACCCGATGATCCGCGGCCGTCTGCTTGAGCTGTATCGTGCCGAGCGCAAGAGCGGTAAAGACCCGGTCGAAGCCTGGGAAGCGATCCAGAAGGACGAGAGCAAGCGCGACAAATACGTGCGCGTGCGTGGCCTGGGCGGCTTTGTCCGCACCAGCTGGAACGAGGTCAGCGAGATCGTCGCCGCGGCCAACGTCTACACCATCAAGAAGTGGGGCCCGGACCGCATCTACGGTTTCTCGCCGATCCCGGCGATGTCGATGATTTCCTACGCCGCTGGCAGCCGCTACCTGTCGCTGATCGGTGGCGCCTGCGGCTCCTTCTACGACTGGTACTGCGATCTGCCGGCCGCCAGCCCGCAGACCTGGGGCGAGCAGACCGACGTGCCCGAGGCGGCCGACTGGTACAACTCGACCTACCTGATCATCACCGGCGCCAACCTGCCGATGACCCGCACGCCCGACGCCCACTTCGCCACCGAGGTGCGCTACAAGGGTGCCAAGATCGTCTCCATGGCACCGGACTACGCCGAGTACGTGAAGTTCGCCGATCTGTGGATGCCGGTCAAGCAGGGCACCGACTCCGCCGCCTTCCTGGCCATGGGCCATGTGGCGCTCAAGGAGTTTTACATCAACAAGCAGGACCCGTACTTCGCCGAATACGCGCGCAAGTACACCGACCTGCCGATGCTGGTCATGCTGCGCAAGCATGACGGCGGCTATGTGACCGACCGCAACCTGCGCGCCTCCGATTTCAACGGCGCCATGGGCGAGACCAACAACCCCGAATGGAAGACGGTGGCCTTCGACAAGAAGTCCAACAGCTATGTCGCGCCGAACGGCTCGATCGGCTTCCGCTGGGGCGAGGACGGCAAGTGGAACCTGCTCGAGAAGACCGGCGCCGGCGCCGAGACCGAGCTGGAGCTGTCGTGCCTGGACAGCCGCGACGACGTGGTGTCGGTCGGTTTCCCGCACTTCACGCCGGGCGAGCCGGCGCTGCTGTGGAAGAACGTGCCGGTGCGCAAGCTCACCCTGGCCAATGGCGAAGAGGCGCTGGTGGCCTCGGTGTTCGACCTGCAGGTGTCGCAGTACGGTATTGACCGCGGCCTGGGCGGCGACAACGTCGCTAGCTCCTACGACGATGACACCGTGCCCTACACCCCGGCCTGGGCGGCCAAGTACACCGGCGTCAAGGCGGCCGACCTGGAGCGCACCGGCCGCGAGTTTGCCGACAACGCCTCGCGCACCAAGGGCAAGTCCATGGTCATCATGGGCGCGGCGATCAACCACTGGTATCACAACGATCTGTCCTACCGCGCGATCATGAACCTGCTGCACATGTGCGGCTGCGTGGGCCAGACCGGTGGCGGCTGGGCGCACTACGTGGGTCAGGAAAAGCTGCGTCCGCAGGCCGGCTGGGCGCCGATCGCCTTCGCGCTCGACTGGCAGCGTCCGCCGCGCCACATGAACTCCACCTCTTACTGGTACTTCCACACCGACCAGTGGCGCTACGAGACCATCGACGCCGACGCGCTGCTGTCGCCGGCCGGCAAGAACCGCAACAAGGGTCTGACCCTGGCGGACTACAACGTCAAGGCCACCCGCATGGGCTGGCTGCCGTCTGCACCGCACTTCAACCGCAACCCGGTCGAACTGGTGGCCGAGGCCGAGAAGGCCGGCGCCAAGGACGAGGCCGGCGTGGCGCAGTATGTGGTCGAGCAGCTCAAGAGCGGCAAGCTGGATGTGGCCTTTGCCGATCCGGACGCGCAGGAGAACTGGCCGCGCAACCTGATCGTGTGGCGCGCCAACCTGATCGGCACCTCGGCCAAGGGCCACGAATACTTCCTCAAGCACCTGCTCGGCGCCCAGAACGGCGTGATGAGCGAGGGCGGCGCGGGCGCCGGCTGCAAGGAAGTCAAATGGCATGAAGACGGCCCGACCGGCAAGCTGGACCTGATGGTGGACATCAACTTCCGCCTCAACTCCACCGGCGCCTACTCGGACATCATCCTGCCGACGGCCACCTGGTACGAGAAGAACGACCTCAACACCACCGACATGCACCCCTTCATCCACCCGCTGGGTGAAGCCGTGACGCCGGGCTGGGAGTCCAAGTCGGACTGGCAGATCTTCAAGCGCCTGTCGAAAGAGTTCTCCAAGCTCGCCGCCAAGCACCTGCCCAACGCCAAGGACCTGGTGGCGCTGCCGATGCAGCACGACTCGGCCATGGAACTGGCCCAGCCGCTGGGCGAAGCACGCGACTGGAAACTGGGCGAGTGCGAGCCGGTGCCGGGCAAGACCATGCCGATCCTCAAGGTGGTCGAGCGCGACTACGCCAGCACCTACAACAAGTTCATCGGCCTCGGACCGCTGATGGTCAAGCTGGGCAACAACGTCAAGGGCATCGACTGGAACACCGAGGCCGAGTACGAAGAGCTCAAGAAGTGCAACTACACGGTCACCGAAGAGGGTGTCTCGAAGGGCATGCCCTCGCTGGAAGAAGACATCTACGTGTGCGATGCGATCATGCGCATGGCACCGGAGACCAACGGCGAGGTGGCGCACAAGTCGTGGTCGTCGCTCTCCAAGAAGACCGGCATCGACCACCATCACCTGTATGCCGGACGTCACGAGGACAAGATCACCTTCCGCGACATCGTCGCCCAGCCGCGCAAGATCATCACCGCGCCGACCTGGTCGGGGATCGAGTCCGAGACGGTGTCCTACACCGCCGGCTACACCAACGTGCATGAACACATCCCGTTCCGCACGCTGACCGGCCGCGCCCACTTCTACCAGGACCACGAGTGGTTCCTCGACTTCGGCGAAGGCTTCTGCACCTTCAAGCCGCCGGTCGACCTCAAGGCCCATGACAACGTGCCGGCCGCGGTCCGTGCCAAGCCGCACCTGACGCTGTCGTGGATCACCCCGCACTCCAAGTGGGGCATCCACTCCAGCTACCAGGACAACCTGCGCATGCTCAACCTGTTCCGCGGCGGCCCCTACATCTGGCTGTCGGAGGAAGAGGCGGCCACGGTCGGCATCCGCGACAACGACTGGGTCGAGGCGATCAACTCCAACGGCGCCACGGTGGCCCGGGCGGTGGTCTCGCAGCGCGTGCCGCGCGGCATGGCGCTGATGTATCACGCCCAGGAAAAGAACATCAACGTGCCCGGCTCGAACACCACCGGCAAGCGCGGCGGCATCCTCAACTCGGTGACCCGGGTGGTGGTCAAGCCGACCAACATGGTCGGCGGCTACGCCCAGCTGTCGTACAGCTTCAACTACTACGGCACGGTGGGTTGCCAGCGTGACGAGATGGTGGTGCTGCACAAGATCGAGGATCAGGACATCGACTGGCTCGAGCGGCCGCTGACCGCCGAGCGCGAGGCCCAGCGCAACCCCGAGGGCATCGGCTCGAAGTAAGCAGCGGTCCCGGATTGCGCTGCGCTCCATCCGGGCTACGCCAACACATTACGTAGCCCGGATGCGGCCCGCAGGGCGCCATCCGGGGACACGAACAAGGAACAGGAGAAGCACATGAAAATCCGCGCGCAATTCGCGATGGTATTCAACCTCGACAAGTGCATCGGTTGCCATACCTGCTCGGTGACCTGCAAGAACGTGTGGACCAACCGCAAGGGCGTCGAATACGCCTGGTTCAACAACGTCGAGTCCAAGCCCGGCATCGGCTATCCGAAGCAGTGGGAAGACCAGGAAAAATGGAAGGGCGGCTGGGAGAAGATCAACGGCAAGCTCGAGCTCAAGGCCGGCGGCCGGGTGAAGAAGATCGTGCAGATCTTCGCCAACCCCAACCTGCCCGAGATCGACGACTACTACGAGCCGTTCTCCTTCGACTACGCACGCCTGCAGAACGCGCCGCTGTCCGAGGCCGCGCCGACCGCGCGCCCGATCTCGCAGATCACCGGCGAGAAGATGGACAAGGTCACCTGGGGCCCGAACTGGGAAGACGACCTGGCCGGCGAATTCGCCTCGCGCTCGCGCGATGCCAACTTCGCCAACATGCAGAAGGAGATGTACAAGCAGTTCGAAAACACCTTCCACATGTACCTGCCGCGCATCTGCAACCACTGCATCAACCCGGCCTGCGTTGCGTCGTGTCCGTCGGGCGCGCTGTACAAGCGTGAAGAGGACGGCATCGTGCTGTCCGACCAGGACCGCTGCCGCGGCTGGCGCATGTGCATCTCGGGCTGCCCGTACAAGAAGGTGTTCTTCAACTGGGAATCGTCCAAGGCCGAGAAGTGCATCGGCTGCTATCCGCGCGTCGAGAACGGTCTGCCGACCGTGTGCTCGGAGACCTGCGTGGGCCGCATCCGCTACAACGGCATCATCCTGTACGACGCCGACAAGATCGAAGCGGCTGCCAGCGCCGACGACACCCAGGACCTCTACCAGAACCACCTGGACATGTTCGTCGATCCGTTCGATCCGAAGATCATCGCCCAGGCCAAGAAGGACGGCATCACCGACGACTGGATCCTCGCCGCGCAGAAGTCGCCCATCTACAAGATGGCCGTGCAGTGGAAGATCGCCTTCCCGCTGCACCCCGAGTACCGCACGCTGCCGATGATCTGGTACGTGCCGCCGCTCTCGCCGGTGCAATCGCAGATCGACCAGAAGAACCTGCCGACCGAGGTCGACGGCGTGCTGCCCAAGGCCGAAGCGATGCGCCTGCCGGTGCAGTACCTGGCCAACCTGCTCACCGCCGGCAAGGAGCAGCCGATCGTCGATGCGCTCAACCGCATGATCGCCATGCGCTCCTACCAGCGCTCGATCCATGTCGACGGCAAGGCCGACACCCGCGCGCTCGACGCCACCGGCATGACCGAGGACATGGCCAAGGAGATGTACCGCTACCTGGCCATCGCCAACTACGAAGACCGCTTCGTCATCCCGACCTCCAAGGAAGAGATGCGCCTGGACGACTACTACGGCTTCCAGGGCCAGACCGGCTTCACCTTCGGCAACGCCTCGTCGCTGGGCGTGACCAACAATGCCCTGTTCCCGGCCCGGCGCAAGGAAACGGTCGAGTCGCGCGAACTGGCGCCGCTGGCCGAGCCGACGCACGACGCCTCCGGCGAACAGTACTGAGGAGGACCGACCCATGCAGATCTACAAACTGCTCGCCGAACTGCTCGACTACCCGAACCAGGACCTGGTTCGCGAACTGGACAACGCCGTCACCGCGCACGGGACGGCGGTGGTCTGGCTGGCCGAGATCGACCGCGACGACGTGTTCAGCCCGGCCGACCGCCAGGCCATCGCGAGCTTCATCGATGGCCTGGTCGCGCAGGATGCCACCGAACGCGAGGCGGCCTATGTGGCCACCTTCGACATGGTGCCGGACCACAGCCTGCACCTGACGCACCACCTGTTCGGTGACGACAAGAACCGCGGCCCGGCGCTGATCGACCTGTCGGAGTACTACAAGTCCTTCGGCTTCACGCACGAGGAAACGGAGATCCCCGACTTCCTGCCGCTGATGCTGGAGTTCGTGTCGCAGCTCGACGCGGCCGGTGCCAAGGTGTTCCTCGCCGATGTGGCGAAGATCTTCACGGTGCTGGCGCAGAACCTGGAAAAAGCCGGCAGCCCCTACGCGCCGCTGATCCGCATTCTCGAAAACCACGGCACGCTGACCCGTCTGGCAGCGTGAGGAGAGTGACATGTCTTTGATGAAATTCCTGTTCGCGGTCTATCCGTACATCTGCCTGACCGTCTTCGTGGTGGCCAGCTGGATCCGCTTCGACTACCAGCAATACACCTGGAAGACGGACTCCTCCATGCTCCTGTCGAAGAAGAGCATGGTGGTGGCCAGCAACTTCTTCCACATCGGCATCCTGTCGATCTTCGGCGGTCACTTCGCCGGTCTGGTGCTGCCGCACGGCCTGTGGCTGGGCCTGGGCATCTCCGACATGACCCACCAGTGGATCGCCATCATCGCCGGCATCATCTTTGGTCTGATGTGCCTGGTCGGTGGCGCCATGCTGTGGTCGCGCCGCATGTTCCACCCGCGCATCCGCGCCACTGGCCGCAAGAACGACATGTTCGTGATCAGCTGGCTGATGGTGACCCTGCTGCTGGGCTTGTCCACCGTGCCGTTCTCGATCGGCCATGCCAACAACAACGATCCGTCGGTGATGTTGGCCCTGGCCGACTGGGTGAAGAGCATCCTGGTGCTCAACCCCCAGCCCGAGCTGCTCGAAAAGGTCGATCCGGTCTTCCGTGCCCACATCTTCTTCGGCCTGACCGTGTTCCTGATCTTCCCCTTCACCCGCCTGGTGCACATCCTCACCGCGCCGCTGAGCTACATCGGCCGTGCCTACCAGATCGTTCGCACCAAGCGCCGCACCGTCTGACCGGCGCGACCATCCACGGGGGGCGACCGCAGCTGTCGGGCGGTCGCCCGTTTCCGTTGACCGGACTCAATGACTTTTCGCCGCGGGGAGGGCATCGTGCCAGCGTTTGACGAACGACTCGTACGCGCGGAATTCAATCTCTTGAACACCTTGCTCGGCCAGAAACTGGCGACCAAGATCATCGGCGTGCTGGTGGGCTTCTTCCTGCTCGCCCTGGTCGCGATCGGCCTGACGCTGTACTCCTCCTGGAAGCTCGAAGGCGTGGCCGCCGCCATCAACGACGCCGGCAGCCTGCGCATGCGCTCCTGGAAGGTCGCGCATCACACGGCTGCACTGCCCGCCGATGGCGCCAGCCGCGACGCCCGCCTGGTCGTCCTGCGCAAGGACATGGACGATATCGAGCGCGTTCAGGCAGGGCTCGCCAAGGGCGATCCGGCGCGGCCGCTGTTCATCCCGCGCGACGACGGCATCCCGGACGACGTGGCCACGATAGCGCAGGTATGGCACTCGCAGATGCGGCCGCTGGTGGCGCGCGTGGTCAATGCCGCCACGCCCGAGGCCGCGCGGCAGGCGGCCGTGGCGCTGGAAGGGGCGACCCACGGCTATGTCAACAGCATCGACACCGTCGTGAAGAAAATGGAGCGCAGCTTCACCGCCCACACCAACGTGCTGCGCAGCTACCAGGTGTTGCTGGTGGCGTTGGCGGTGATCGGCACCGTGGTGCTGATGCGCTTTTTCTTCGTCGCCGTGATCCGTCCGCTCGACACCCTGCAAAGCGGCATGCAGCGCATGGAGCGCGAAGACTTCACCGCCCGCGTGCCGGTGCTCACCAACGACGAATTCGGCGAGCTGTCACGCGGCTTCAACCGCATGGCCGGCCACCTCGAAGGGCTGTACGGCACGCTCGAAGAACGGGTGGCCACCAAGACCCGGTCGCTGGCAGAGAAAAACCGCGAGCTGTCCATCCTCTACGACATCGCCCGCCTGCTGCGCCAGCCGATGAGCATCGAGGCGCTGTCGCGCGGCTTCCTCGAAGACGTGCGCCGCACCTTCGATGCCGATGCCGCCTCGGTGCGCCTCTTCGACGCCGCGGCCGACAATCTCTACATCACCACCCACCAGGGGCTGGCCACCGAGTTCATCGACGAGGAGGCCATTCTCGACTGCGGCAACTGTCTCTGCGGGCAGGCGGTGCTGGGCGACATCCCGATCGTCAGCGGCACGGCCGATCCCGACAGCGCGCGCACCCGCGACACCTGCAGTCGCGCCGGTTTCCAGACCGTGAGCGCGGTGCCGGTCAATCACAACAACCGCGCGCTGGGCATCTTCAACCTGTATTTCCGGCGCAAGCTGGAGATCTCCGAGGGCGACCGGCAGGTGCTGCAAAGCCTCGGCCAGCACCTGGGCATGGCCATCGACAACGTGCGCCTGCTCTCGCGCGAGAAGGAGATGGCCGTCTCCGAGGAGCGCAACCTGATCGCCCGCGAACTGCACGACTCCATCGCCCAGGGGCTGGCCTTCCTCAACCTGCAGGTGCAGATGCTCGACGACGCCCTGTCGCACGGCCGCATCGATGAGACCGGCGAGGTGGTCGAGATGATCCGCCAGGGGATCCAGGAGAGCTACGCCGATGTGCGCGAGTTGTTGCAGCATTTCCGCGCACGGGTGCCGCAGCAGGACTTGTGCGCCGCCTTGCGCCAGGCGCTGGAGCGCTTTTCCGAACAGAGCGGGGTGGCCGGTGAGCTGCGGGTTCATGGCGCCAGTCCGCCGTCAGTGGCCGAGGTCGACATCCAGGTGCTGTACATTGCACAGGAGGCGCTGTCCAACGTGCGCAAACACGCCCAGGCCCGGCATGTCACCGTCGAATTGTGGCGTGATCCCGAAGGGATGCGGCTCGAGATCCGCGACGACGGCATTGGCTTCGACGCCCCCGCTGCGCCCGCCGCCGGGCAGGGCGAGCATGTGGGGCTGCATATCATGGGCGAACGCGCCGCCCGGATTGGCGGCCAGTTCGATATCCGGTCGCGCGCTGGCGCGGGCACCACGGTGTGCCTGACCCTGTCGGCCGGACAAATGGAGGCGACGGCGGCATGAGCGAACGCATTCGCGTATTACTGGTGGACGACCACGGGCTGTTCCGCAGCGGCATCAAGGCCCTGCTCAAGCGCAGCGAGGAATTCGAGGTGATCGGCGAGGCGGCCGACGGGCTCGAAGGCGCCAAGCGGGCCAAGCAGCTGCAACCCGATGTGGTGCTGCTCGACCTGCACATGCCCGGTGTCGGCGGCCAGGACGCACTCAAGCTGATCCTCGAAGACGTGCCCGACACGCAGGTGCTGATGCTGACCGTCTCCGAGGACTCGGAAGACCTGCTGGCGACGCTGCATGCCGGCGCCACCGGCTACCTGTTGAAGAACATCGAGGCCGAAACGCTGATCGACGCCATCCGCATGGCCTCGCGCGGCGAGCCGGTGGTGTCGCCGCTGATGATGGGCAAGTTGCTCGCCAGCCGGGCGGGCGGACGCGCCGCCGCGCCGGCCCAGGCCGACGACGAACTCGACAAGCTCACCCCGCGCGAGCGCGACATCCTTGCCTGCATCGCCAAGGGGCAGAGCAACAAGCAGATCGCCCGCAACCTCGAGGTGGCCGAGAGCACGGTCAAGATCCATGTGCAGAGCATCCTCAAGAAGCTGCACCTGAGCAGCCGGGTGCAGGCGGCGGTGTTTGCGGTGGAGCGGGGCTTCGCGGCGCAATGAGCGAGCGCCCCATCGTCTACTCCTGTTCGGGATGCTCCAGCGCGGCGCAGCTGGCCAACCATTTTGCGCTGCGCCTGGATCGTGAAGGCCGGGCGGACATGTCGTGCATTGCCGGGGTGGGCGGCCATGTGGCGCCACTGGTGCACCTGGCGCGCGCCGGCCGCCCGCTGATCGCGCTCGACGGCTGCGTGCTCGCCTGCGTGCGTGAGACCCTCGCCCAGCACGGCCTGGCGCCGGCGGTGCATGTGCGGCTGGATGCCTTCGGCGTCAAAAAGCTCAAGAAGACTGATTTTGACCCGGCCCAGGCCCGGGCGCTGTACCCCCGCCTGCTCGACCAGCTCGCCACCGTTCTTGCGCCGGACACGCCCGGCTGAGGATGCGCCCGCGCTTTTGTGACGCCATGATGACGCGCCGCAATATTAAGTTTTGGTGACATCTATCAAGCACTCCATGCCCGTGACGATAGCTTATTCGTCCGGAAATATTGCGAGTGCACAGCATGTCTCTGAAGTTGCGTATCACCTTGCTCAGCGCCCTGATCACCGTCATGGTCGCGCTCCTGATGGGGGCGCTCGGTGCCGTCGGCCACCAGCAAATGGGCGAGCGCCTGATCGATGCCGAACAACGCAGCAACGCCGGGGTGTGGGCCCGCGCGCTTGGCCAGCTCTACCGCCAGATGGATGGCACGGTCGCGGCGCTGGAGAGCGAGTTCGATCTGCGCGCGGCGCTCAAGCAGGGCGACGCCGGTGCGCTCGCCGACTACGCCGAGCGCTTCATCGGCCTGACCCGTGACGGTGGCGGCTACGATCACCTGTCGATCCACGCGCCGGGCGGCCAGGCGCTCTACCGCAGCACCTCGGCACCGCCGCTGGCGATCGATGCCCTGGTGGCGGCCGCGGCACGGCAGAAGCAGGTGCTGACCGACCTGGTCGCCACCGCCGGTGCCTCGCCGTGGGCCGTCAAGGCCTTTCCGCTGACCTCGCGTGACCGCCTGATCGGCGTTGCGGTGCTGGTCAAGGGGCTGGCGCCGATGGCGGCGGCAATGGCCGAGGAGAGCGCGCAGGGGGTTGTCATCCGTGGCACGGCGCAGGCGGCGGTGAGCAGCGGCCTGCCCGCCGGCGTCGATGCGGACCGGCTATGGGCCGCGTTCTCCGCGGATGCGCGGCAGACGGTGTGGCGCACCGAGGGGGCGGCCTACCAGGTCAACCGGCTGGCGGTGAACAACGCCGCCGGCGAGGTGATCGGGCACTGGCTGGCGGTGCGTGAGGCGACCGCCGCGCTGGCCGAAGAGTCGCGTTTTCTGTGGTGGGCCGGCGCGGCGCTGGCCCTGATCGTCGGTGGCGGCGTCGCTGGCCTGTATGCGCTGATGCAGCATTATCTGGCCCCGCTGGTGCGTGCCGCGCATGTGGCCGAGGCTATTGCCGGCGGCACCTTGTCGGTCGAGGTCAGCCACGGCGGTGTCGCCGAGGTGGCGACGCTGGAGGCGGCGATGGCGCAGATGGTGGCCGCCTTGCGCACGCTGGTGGCCGACATCGGCGGCGTGGCCGAACAGGTCGATGCTGCCGCCGGCCGGCTGGACCGCGGGGTGCAGGACGGCCATGCCGACCTGCTGACCCAGCACGGCGAGTGCCGGGAGATTACCGAGGCGGTGGATGAGATCACCGCCGCCATCGGGCAGATCGTCGACAGCACCAGCTCGGCCAACCGTGCCGCGGCACAGATCGAGGTGTCGTCGGGGCACGGACGCGAGGCGATCGCCGAGAATCTGGCCGCCGTCGGCGCGCTGTCGGAGAACCTGGCCGATGCCACCGCCGCCAGCCGCGCGGTGCACGGGCTCACCGCGCAGGTGTCGGAAGTGCTTGGTGAGATCGGTGCGATTGCCGAGCAGACCAATCTGCTGGCGCTCAACGCCGCCATTGAAGCCGCCCGTGCCGGCGAACAGGGGCGCGGCTTCGCGGTGGTGGCCGACGAGGTGCGCAAGCTCGCCGGCCGGACGCAGCATTCGACCGGCGTGATCGATGACATCCTCCAGCGCCTGGCCCATGACGTGGGCGGCGCGGTCGCCCGGCTCGATACGGTGGGCGAGTCGATGACCCACACCCAGAGCCAGACCGAATCGCTCAGCCACCGCTTCGCCGACATCGCGGCCCGGATCGCCGACGTGGTGCAGCAGAACCAGGCGGTGGCCGAGGCGGTGCATTCGCAGGAGGGCATCACCGAGACCATTGCCGAACGCATGCGCGGCTTCCAGGGGCGCTCCGAGCGGGCCGTGGCGCACAGCGCCCAGCTGGGCGAAACCTCCGGCGCCTTGCGTGCGCTGGCCGAATCGCTCAAAGCCAGCACCGCCCGCTTCATGTAGGCCGCCGCTATCCGCGCGGGCACCAATTGGCGTAACCTCGGTCCCAGCGAGACAGGGCACGAGGAGCAAGCATGCGACAGGTGACCATCGTTGGCGCGGGCAAGATCGGCGAGGTGATCGCCGATTTCCTGGTATCGAGCGGCGACTATGCCGTGACGGTGGTCGATCGCGACGCGAAGACCCTCGCGCGGCTGGCGCAGGCCTTACCCTCGGCCAACCTGTGCCAGCTCGACGCCGCCGATCCGGACGCGCTCGACGCCGTTCTCGCCGACCAGCATGCGCTGGTCAATGCCTGCCCCTTCGACCTCAGCGAGCGACTGGCCCGCGCCGCGGTCGCCGCCCGCGTGCACTACCTCGACCTGACCGAAGATGTCGGCAGCGCACGCGCCATCCGCGCGCTGGCCGACGGCGCCGCCACCGCGCTGGTACCGCAGTGCGGTCTTGCGCCCGGCTTCATCTCCATTGCCGCCTACGACCTGGCACGCCGCTTTGATGAACTGCACGATGTGCACATGCGTGTCGGCGCCTTGCCCAAGTTCCCCTCCAACGGCCTCAAGTACAACCTCACCTGGAGCACCGACGGGCTGATCAACGAGTACCTCAACCCCTGCGAGGCCATCGTCGGCGGCGTGCTCAAGGAGATGCCGGCGCTGGAGGAACTGGAGCATTTCTCGCTCGATGGCGACGACTACGAGGCCTTCAACACCTCGGGTGGGCTGGGCACCCTGTGCGACACCTTGCAGGGCCGGGTGCGCAACCTCAACTACCGCACGGTCCGTTACCCCGGTCACCGCGACGTGATGAAGCTGCTGCTGCACGACCTGCGCCTCGGTGAGCGTCGCGCACTGCTCAAGGACATACTCGAGTCATCCATCCCGGTCACCATGCAGGACGTGGTGCTGGTGTTCGTCAACGTGAGCGGGCTGCGCGAGGGCTTGCTGACGCAGGAGAGCTTCGCCCGCAAGATCTACAGCCGCGAGATCGGCGGGCGCCGGCGCAGTGCCATCCAGGTCACCACCGCCAGCGCGCTGTGTGCGGTGCTCGACCTGCTGATGGACGGCGTGTTGCCACAGCAGGGCTTTGTCCGGCAGGAAGACATCTGCCTGCCGGATTTTCTGGCCAACCGCTTCGGTCGCCACTATGTGATCGACGGCGAAGAGCCGCACACCGTCGCCAGTGGCGGGCTGCGGCAGAGACCCTAGGAGGCGATGGATGGATGCAGGGCAGATTTTCGATGCGCTGGGGCTGGACCGCGCGCGGCTGGCCGACGGCGACTGGCCGGTGGTGTCGCCGATCGACGGGGGCGAGGTGGCGCGAATTGCGCTGGCCAGCCCCGCGACGATGGACGCGGCCATCACGCGCAGCGTCGAGGCATTTGCGCAGTGGCGACGGGTGCCGGCGCCGCGGCGGGGCGAGTTGATCCGCCGCTTTGGCGAGATCCTCCGCACGCACAAGCGCACGCTTGGCGCGCTGATCACGCTGGAGGCGGGCAAGATCAGCGCCGAGGGCGAGGGCGAGGTGCAGGAGATGATCGACATCTGCGACTTCGCCGTCGGCCTGTCGCGCCAGCTCTACGGACGCACCATCGCCTCCGAGCGCCCCGAGCATGCCTTGCGCGAGAGCTGGCATCCGCTCGGGCCGGTGGGGGTGATCTCGGCCTTCAACTTTCCCATGGCGGTATGGGCCTGGAACGCCACGCTGGCCGTGGTCTGCGGCAACAGCCTGTTGTGGAAGCCGTCGGAGAAAACGCCGCTGTGCGCGATCGCCTGCCAGCACCTGTTCGAGCAGGCCATGGCCGGTGTCGACGAGGCGCCCGCGGGCCTGTCGCAAGTCATCCTCGGCGGGCGCGACATCGGCGTGGCGCTGGCCGATGATGTGCGCGTGCCGCTGGTCAGCGCCACCGGCAGCTGCGCCATGGGCCGGCAGGTCGGCGCGCGCGTGGCGCAGCGCTTTGGCAAGTCGATTCTCGAACTCGGCGGCAATAACGCCATCATCGTGGCGCCCAGCGCCGACCTCGAACTGGCGGTGCGCGCCATCGTCTTCGGCGCGGTGGGTACGGCGGGCCAGCGCTGCACCACCACGCGGCGGATCTTTGTCCAGCACGAGGTGTACCCGGCGCTGATGGCGCGACTGCAGCAGGCCTATGCCGCGCTGCCGATCGGCGACCCGCGTGACGCTGACACCCTGGTCGGCCCGCTGATCGATGCGCGTGCCTTCGAGCAGATGGAGAACGCCTTGCAGGGCGCGCGCGAGCACGGCGGCAAGGTCTCCGGCGGCGGCCGCGTGCTGGCCGACCGCTTTCCCGAGGCCTACTACGTGCGCCCGGCGCTGGTCGAGGGCGGCGGGGCGATGGACAACAGCCACGAGGAGACCTTCGCGCCGCTGCTGTACTGCTTTGCCTACGACACGCTGGACGAGGCCATCGCGCGCCAGAATGCCGTGCCGCAAGGCCTGTCGTCGGCCATCTTCACCACCGATGTGCGCGAGGCCGAGCGTTTCCTGGCGGCGACGGGAAGCGACTGCGGCATTGCCAACGTCAACGTGGGGACCAGCGGGGCGGAGATCGGCGGTGCCTTCGGCGGCGAGAAGGCCACCGGCGGCGGCCGGGAGTCGGGCTCGGATGCCTGGCGTGGCTACATGCGCCGGCAGACCGCGACGGTCAATTACTCCGACGCGCTGCCGCTGGCGCAGGGCATCCGTTTCGGCAGTTGAGTGCCCGAGCCGGTTTACGCCCCGCCCGAGGCCAGCACCACACGGTTGCGGCCGGACTTCTTGGCGGTATAGAGCGCGGCGTCGGCGGCCATCAGGAGGGTTTCCGGCGTGGTCCAGTCGGTTTGCGAGGCGATGCCGACGCTGAAGGTGACATGCAGCGCCTGCTCGCCCACGAAATGGCTGATCTGGCCGAAGTCCTCGCGGATGGCGTTGAGCAGGTCGACCGCGGCGGCCGGGCCGGTGTTTGGCAGCAGGATCGCAAACTCCTCGCCGCCATAGCGCCCGGCCACGTCGGAACTGCGCAGGCGACGGCGCAGCAGCATGGCCAGCTCGCGGAGGATGCGATCGCCCAGGGCGTGGCCGTGCTGGTCATTGACCTGCTTGAAGTGATCGACGTCGAGCATGGCGACGGTCAGCGTGCCGCCGTGGCGGTCGATGCGGTGCATCTCGGCGGCCAGCCGTTCCTTGACGCTGGCGTGGTCGAGCAGGCCGGTCAGGCTGTCGTTCTTCATCAGCTCGCGCAACTGGCGGTGGCGTGCCGCGCGGTAACGCACCGCGCTGACCAGGCGGTCGGGGTCGACCGGCTTGATCAGGAAGTCGTCGCCGCCGGAGAGCATCGCCGCCTGCTGGGCGGCGATGTCATGCTCGGCCGAGACGAACAGGATCGGCACACCGGCAAAGGCCGGGATCTGGTGAATCATCGCCGCCAGGTCACTGCCGGAGGTGTCCGGCATGTACAGATCGAGCAGGACGATGTCGGGGGCCTGGTCGCGCATGACATCGAGCAGCCGGCCGGGGTCGTCCAGGCCCACGGTGTCGAAGCCCGCGGCACCGAGCACGGCGCTGTGATGCGCCACCATGGCCGGGTCGTCGTCGAGAATCAGGACCCGGTACGGCCGCCCGCTGGCGGCGTCGACCACGCTCTCGAGGGCATCGAGGACTTGGGCGGGTTCGACCGGTTTGAGCAGATAGGCCTGCCCGCCGGCGCGCAAGGCGCCGATGCGCGCCGCCTGGCTGTCGTTGGCCGACATGAACAGCATCGGTGTGTCGCGCATGCTGTCCGGGCGTGCGATGGCCGCCTGGATACCGGCGAGCGCACCTTCGGGCAGGGCGTTGTCGATGAGCAGTGCGGTCGGTGGCGGAAGGCTGGGGGCGGCGGCCGCGAAGGCGGTGGCGCTGTCGAAATGGCGCACTTCGTAGCCGAAATGATGCAGGTAGGCGCCAAGCCGGTTGGCCAGCGCGGGGTCGTCTTCGATGAGGATCACCGAGCCGGCATGTGCATGCGGTCGTGGCGGCAGGGGGGGCGGGCGGACCGGTGGCGGCCGCTCGCGGGCGGCGGCATCGGCCTGGAAGACCAGGCTGTCGACATGCGCAGCGTACGGGTCGGGCACGACCGGGGTGTCGGGCGCTTCGAGCGCCTCGCGCAGGCTGAATTCGAGGGTGCGCGCGGCGCTGCCCAGCGCTGGGTAGCCAAAGGTGCCGGCCGTGCCGGCCAGGGAGTGCGCGGTGACATGCGCCTGGCGCAGGATGGCCTGGCGTTCGGTGTCGTTGGCGGCATTGCCGAGGGTGTCGAGCGTGGTGCGCAGGTGCGCGATCTGCAAGGGCAGCGAGGCGAGGAACTGGTCGCGGATGGCGGCCAGGCTGTCGGCCAGCCGGGTGTCGATGGGCCCGGTGCTCACCGCGCGTCCCAGAGCTGCTGGATCCTGCGGCCGATCTGCATGGCGTCAAAGGGTTTCGGAATGATGCCCAGCAGATGCGGGTCGGTGGTGACGGCGGGGGGCAGTGCCTCGGCCGAGGCGGTCAGAAAAACCACCGGCAGTTCGGCGGTGGCGGGCTGCCGGCGCAGGGCCGCCAGGGTTTGCGGGCCATCCAGGACGGGCATGACGGCATCGAGCACGAGCAGGTCGGGCGCTTGGCTGTCGATGGCGGCGAGTGCCGCCTCGCCGTCGCCCGCGCTGTGGACGGTGACGCCGGGCAGGCTGCCCAGGGCAAGTGCAAGCACCGCGCGCAGGCTGTGCTGATCGTCGACCACCAGGATCCGTTCGAGATGGTGCATGAGCCCCCCAAGGACGCCAAGCCCCGATGGGGCGCCAATCGACGCGCACCCTGGGCTTGTGTCTAGCATTATCGGCCGTAAAGCATACGACCTTTAGGGTACTCGAGCGCGATTGCTATCCTCGAAACATGATTTTTATCATGTTGTTACGAGAAGAGCGGATTAGTACGAAAGTTATGGCGCGGCGGGCGGCAGGAGTGCGGTGAAATCGGGCGCGGGGATCGGGCGGCTGAACAGGAAGCCCTGGAAGGCGTTGCACTGGTGGGCCTTGAGGAAGTCCAGCTGCCCGGCCGTCTCAACCCCTTCGGCAACGACGTTCATCTCGAGGCTGTGGGCCAGCGCGAGGATGGCGCGCACGATGGCGGCGCTTTCACGCCGGCTCTCGACATGGGTGAGGAAGCTGCGGTCGATCTTCAGCTCGTCGATCGGCAGCGCGCTGAGGTAGGCCAGCGATGAATAGCCGGTGCCAAAGTCGTCGATCGACAGCTGGACGCCAAGCGCCCGCAACTCGGTGAGCATGGCCGCCACGGCCTGCGGGTCGCGCATCAGCAGCGATTCGGTCAGTTCGATCTTCAGGTGCCGTGCCGCCACGCCGTGCCGCGTGAGGGCGTCGGCCACACTGCTGACGAAATCGCGGTGGCGGAACTGCTGGGCAGAGACGTTGACCGCCAGTTGCCCCGGCGACAGGCCGGCGGCCAGCCATTGGGCGAGCTGTCGACAGGCGTCGTCGATGACCCACTGGCCGATGTCCACGATCAGCCCGGTTTCTTCGGCAATCGGGATGAAATCGGCGGGCGGGATCTGGCCGCGCTCGGGGTGCTGCCAGCGCAGCAGGCATTCGGCGCCGATGACCGATTCGCTATCGACGGCGTACTTGGGCTGGTAGTGGAGCTCAAGCTCGCCGCGGTTGAGTGCGCGCCGCAACTCGCTCTCCATGTCGAGGCGGGTCAGCGTGCGGGCGTTCAACTCCTTGCAGTAGAACTGGAAGGCGCCGTGCGGATTGGCCTGGCTCGATTGCAGCGAGCGTGCGGCGATGGCGGCGTTGTGCTGCACGGCGTCGATGTCGGCGCCGTCGTCCGGGAAGGTGGCAATGCCGACGCTGAGCGAGGCGAAGATCTCCTGTTCGCCGATGACGAAAGGCTCGTCCATGGCCTTGAGGACGCGGCAGGCGATGCGCGCGATGCTGTCGGGGTTGAGCTGGCCGAGCAGCAGCAGCGAGAATTCCTCGCCGCCCCAGCGCGCCAGCCCGGCGCTGCTTTCCGTCTCCGACAGGACGTTGAGCAGATCGCTTTCGCGACAGGCGCCCTCCAGCCGGGTGCTGATGCCCTTGAGCAGTGCGTCGGCCCGGCTGGGGCCGAGCGCTTCCTTGATCTCGCGGAAACGGTCGATGTCGATCTGCAGCAGGGCGCCGGTCTGGGCGTAGCGCTGGGCGTGCTTCATGGCCCAGTCGAGCCGGTCGAGGAGCATCTGGCGGTTGGGCAGACCGGTCAGGCGGTCGATGTAGGTGAGGCGATCCTGGTAGGCCTTGGCGGCCAGGGTGTTGCGCACGCGCAGGACCAGCTCGCTCTCGTCCACCGGTTTGGCGAGAAAGTCGGTGGCGCCCATTTCAAGCGCCTTGAGTTTGGTGGGGGCATCCGACGAGGAGGTGAGCACCACCACCGGCAGATGTTCGAAGCGCTCGTGGTTGCGGATTTCCTGCAGGATGTCGAAGCCGCTGACATGCGGCATGAGCAGGTCGAGCAGCACGATGTCGGGGCGTTCGCGCTCGAGGGTGTCGATGGCTTCACGCGCATCGGTGACGTTCACGAAATGGGTGTAGCCGGCGTCCTCGAGGAACATCTGGATGATCTCGAGGGTGATCGGCTCGTCGTCCACCATCATGATGGTGGCCCGCTTCATGGCACTCCACAGTTCCGAGCGTGTGGCGCCGCTGTCCGGCGTGACGGGTTGGTCTTGTGTGTTCATGCGTCCCTGGGGGGGTATCGCGACTGTGTCGCCGCTCCAGTCGGTCAACGACCAGATGGAGCGAAAACTGAACGCTTTCGGTGGGCGCAGGCTCATTTTCCGGTGCTCGCAGGGTGGGGCGCGGTGTTGCCGTCGGGGGCCTGCATGCGGGCCACGAGGTCTTCGATGGTGGCCACCAGGCGGGCGCAGGCGGCAGCGTCGGCGACGCGTGCGGCCGCTTCGAGGTCGGCGGCGGGCTCGGTGAAGGCGTCGAAGCCGACGGTTCCGCCCGCCCCCTTGAGCCAGTGGGCGAGGCTGGCCAGTTCGGCCAGGTCGCCGGCCTGCTGGGCGGCGAGGATGCAGTTCAACTGCTCATGCATGCGCCGTATGAATTTTCCGATCACCGGGTGCAGGCGTGGGTTGGCTGCCAGCCGCGAGCGCACCGGCTCGGCGCGGGGGGCGGCGGGCGCGCGGCGCGGCGGGCGGGGGGCGCAGGTCTTGGTGCTGCCGGGTTCGGCCAGGCGCTCGGCAATGTCGTGCAGCTCGCTTACCCAGTGGGTGGCGGCGTCGCGGTCGTGCCGGCGGGCGGCGGCCTCGAGTTCGGTGGCCGGTTCGGTGAGTACGTCGAAGCCGACGGTGCCCCCGGCGCCCTTGAGCCAGTGGGCGAGTTCGGCGAGCGTGTTGTCGTCTGCCGCGGCCAGGGCCGCGTCGATCTCGGCCATTCGCTCATGCAGGCGACGAATGAACTTGCCGATCACCGCGTGCATGCGGGTCTGGGTGGCCAGGCGCGACTGGATGGGGGCGGTGTCGGCGGGCGGGGGCGGTGGTGTGGCCGCCGCCGGCAGGGGCGCGCTGCCCTCGCGATGGCCGCCGATGAAGCTGGCGACGGTGGCCAGCAGCGCGTCGATGTCGACCGGCTTGGTCAGGTAGGCGGTGCATCCGGCGGCGATCACTTCCTGCTCGTAGCCTTGCATGGCGTTGGCGGTGAGCGCCACGATCGGCGTGCTAAGGCCGGCGGCGCGCAGGTTGCGGGTGGCGGTGTAGCCGTCCATGACCGGCATCTGCATGTCCATCAGGATCAGGTCGTAGCGACCGTCCTGCGCCCGGTCGACGGCCACCTGGCCGTTTTCGGCCTCGTCGATGGCCAGTCCGAACTCGCCCAGCACGGTGGCCACCAGCTCGCGGTTTTCGGCGCCGTCGTCCACCACCAGGATGCGCGCGGAGGCGGGCAGCACCCAGCGCGTGTCCTGCACCGGGGTGTCGTCTGCCATGCGTGCCCTGAGGCTGGCGTCGTCGAGCAGGCGCACGCCTTCGAGCGGCCCGGTGGCCAGGACGATGGAGAAGGTGCTGCCTTCGCCCGGCACACTGGTGGCGCTGACTTCGCCCCCCATGGCGCGGGCCAGCCGACGGCTGATGGCCAGACCGAGACCGGTGCCCCCGAAGCGTCGGTTGACGCTGCTGTCGGCCTGCACGAAGGGGTCGAAGATCTGCTCGACCTTGTCCGGCGCGATGCCGATGCCGGTGTCGCGCACATCGATGCGCAGGCGGGCCGGCTCGGTCTGTGCATCGAGCGCGAGGGTGACGGTCACGCCGCCGTGGGTGGTGAACTTGAGGGCGTTGCCGATCAGGTTGGTCAGGATCTGGCGCAGTCGCGCCGGGTCGGAGTGGATGGTTTCGGGAATGCGGCCATCGACGACAAGTTCGAGCCGCAGTCCTTTCTCCTGTGCGCGTACGCCGATGGCCTGGACGACCTGGTGCGCCAGGGCGTAGGGGGCGCAGGCGATCGATTCGACTTCCAGCCGGCCGGACTCGACCTTCGACAGATCGAGGATGTCGTTGATCAGCGCCAGCAGGTGGGTGCCGCTGGCGTGGATGGTCTGCAGGTGGCGCGCGGCGTCGGCGCCGTCGCGCGAGTAGCCGCGGCGCAGGATCTCGGTGAAGCCCAGAATGGCATTCATCGGGGTGCGGATTTCGTGACTCATGTTGGCCAGGAAGTCGCTCTTGGCCCGGTTGGCGGCGTCGGCGGCGTCCTTGGCCTTCTCCAGTTCGATGCTGTTCTGCTCGATGCTGGTGATGTCGTCGAGGCTGACCAGCACGCCGCCGGGCTGGCGCCCGCCGGTGAGGATGGGCGCGCAATTGACCTGGAAGGTATGCAGGCTGCCGTCCGGGGCGCGCAGGTGCACGGTGTGGTTGGCATGGACCTCGCCATCGCGCAGCGCGGCCGTCCACGGCGCGGCGTCGAGGTCGAACGGGCCGCCGTCGCGGCTGGCCCATGCCAAGGTTTTCACCTGCTTGCCGATCAGCTCGCCGGCCGGGGCGCCGATGAACTCGGCAAAGGCCCGGTTGGCCAGCACCACCGTCTGCTTGCGGTCGAGGACCAGCAGGCCTTCGGTCAGCGTGTCGAGCGCGCTGCGCACCCGGTCGGGCACGGCGCCGGAGGGGTCGAGATGGCGCAGCACCTTGCCGAGATAAAAATAGAACACGAACAGCGCCGAGAGGAAGATGAACGCCACCAGCTTGACCCACGGATTGTTGACCCAGCCGGCGAGGCCGGTCGGCGTGATCGGGCGGAAGCGCAGCTCGAGCCGGCCCCAGCGTTCGCTGCCGGCCAGGATGGGAACGTGCAGCTGGGTTTCGGTCGACAGGTCGGCCGGGCCCAGCGTCCAGTTCGCGGCATGCGGTCCGGCCTGCATGACGATGGCGCCTTCTTCGGTGCGCAGGGCGGCCGACAACACGTCGCTGTTGCGCTTGACGACCAGGCGCAGTGTCGGCGCGAGCCACTCGGTCTGGTCGCGGGCGGACAACTCGGCGGCGGAGACGGCGATGGCCTCGGCCAGCGCGATGCGGCTGTCGCGAACGGCGCCGGCCCGGTCCGGGATCAGCCCCAGAAAACCGGCGGCCAGGATGATGCTGACCACCAGAAAGGCGAGGCCGACGGCAATGTGAGCCTTGGCGCCGAGTTTGCGGATCATGAGGGCGCGCCCTCCTGGGGCGTCTGGGCGGTTGGGCGTGCCGGCGCCGGCTCGGGCTCGGCCGGTGCCGTGTCCACCAGGGCTTCGAGGGAGTCGTCGTCCGTGCCCCCGCGCTTGTTGCCGCTGCTGTTCAGGATGGGCAGGGGGTCGAGCAGACGCCAGGCCGGCATGGTCGACAGCAGGCTGGTCAGCAGCACGCCGCCGCGGATCAACCAGGCCACATAGCCGATGGTCAGGCCGGCCCCGGTGACCACCGAGACGCCAATGCCTTGCTGAGTGCCGATGGCCTCTTCGTCGGCCTGCTGGCGCAGTTGCGCCAGGGCCTGTTCGAGGCGCGCTTCGCGGAAGGCACTGCTGACCTGCCCTTCGACCGAGACCTGGGTGACCACGTCGGTCGGTGTGTAGAGCAGGGCCAGCACGTCGGTGCTGCTCAGCGCCACGCGCAGCGATGCGGTGTCGCTGTGCGGCGTGTCGGCGGTGGCCGGGGTGTCAAAGGTGTCGCCCGGCGGCGCCACGTTCTGGAGGACCAGCGGTGCGTCCTGCACGGGGGCCGGTTCGGCGGCCGGCGTGGCCGCGGCCGGCGCCGGTGCCGGATCGGCCGCGGCGGCGGCCGGGCTGGGCGTTGATGCCACGGCGTCGGGCGCGGGCTCGGGTTCGGGCGCGGGGTCGGCGGCCGGTTCGCTGCTGGCCGGCGGTGTTGTGGGGGGCACGGTGGCCGGTGCCGACGCGGTGACGCTGAACTGGCCGCTGCTGCTGGTGCTGCCGTCGCTGACCTCGAGAACGATCTGTGCCACGCCGCTGCTGCCACCGTGGCCGGGGGTGACGCTGATGCTGCGCGTGGCGCCGCTGCCCGAAAGGACAATGGCCGAGTCCGGGAGCACCGCAGGGTTGGACGAACGGGCGGTGACGATCAGCGTGCTGGCGGCCGACTCGGCATCGCCAACGGTGAAGCTCAACGGGCCGAAACCACCGCCGGCGGTGATGCTCTGGGCCGGGGGCGGGCTGACGGTGGGCGCATCGTTGACCGGCGTGACGAGCAAGGTGGCGGTGTTGGCGCGGCGCTCGGTGCCGTCGTCGACCACAAAGCTGAAGGTGACGGTGCCGCTCCAGTCGGCGGCCGGAGTGAAGGTCCAGCTCCCGTCGAGATGGTCGGTGAGCGTGCCGTTGCCGGCCGTGACCATGAGTTCCGTGGCAAGGAGCGGGTCGCCGTCGGGGTCGATGGCGCCGGCGAGCAGCTCGGCCTGGGTGATTCGGCGCGGGCTGTCCTCGGCGCTGCTGGCCAGCACGACTGGCACGACAATGGGGGCGTCGTTGACCGGCCGGACAATCAGGGTGAGCGTGTCGTCCGCCACGCTGAAGGCGGTGCCGCTGCCCGGGTTGCCGAGCCCGCCGTGGCTGCCGCTGCTGCCGTCCCAGGCGTGAAAATGCAGTGCCGCCGGGGTGGTGCCGTCATAGCCGGGGGTGGGCGCGAAGCCGAGCCGGGTGTTGCCGTCGGCCAGCAGCAAGCGGGCCGAGGTGCTGGAGACCGGCCCGAGCAGATTCCAGGTGGTGCCATTGTCGAGACTGTAGAACCACTGGCCGTGACTGGTATCGGCATAGTTGATGGCGATGCCGATGGGGTCGGAATCCGGGTCGGTGACGTTGGCCGGCCCGGCGCCGTTGAGGCCGACGATGGCATCGATGGGCACGCCCACGGGGCCGATCGGCACGCCGCTGTCTTCGTTCAGCGAGAGGGTGGCGTTGCCGGTGGCGGTCAGTACCGGGCGGTCGTTGACCGGGGTGAATGTGACATTGCCGGCAAACGGGGCGGTGGTGGCCGTGCCGTCGCTGAGCGTCAGGGTGTAGGCGGGGGCGGCTTCCTTGCCGTCGTGCTCGAACTGCACCCGGTTGGCGTCGATATCGTCCTGGGTGAAGCTGTTGATCTCCGCGCCGGGTGCGCTGACCCAGGCAAAGCGGCCGCCGGAGACGGCCGTGACGGTGTAGGTGAGGCCGGATGCCGGGCTCTCCACATCGCTGCCCGCCAGGTTGGCGGTGCCGAGCACCACCGTGGCCCCCTCGCTGATGGCCAGCGTGTTGGCGCTGATGGTTGGCGCATCATTGACGGCTTGCAGGTCCAGCGTGGCACTGTGGCTGTTGGCGCTGAATGCGGTGCCGGAGGTGGTGTCGACGCCGGTCTGGCCGTCGCTGCCGGTGGTCTGGTCCCAGGCCTTGAAGGTCAGCGCCGCCGGCGTGGTGCCGAAGGCGTTGGCCACAGTGCTCTGGAAATAAAGCCGGCTCAGGCCGTCGTTGGCCATCAGCAGGGCGTTGGTGTCGCTCAGCCCGGCGGGCAGCTGGGCCCAGTTGTTGCCGCCGTCGAGGCTGTACCACCAGTTCCCGCCGGTGGTGTTGGCCCCGGTCAGGGCGACGCCCGAGAGGGCGCCGGCGTCGTCGTCGGTGGTGTTCTGGGCGCCGCTGCCCGACCCGGCAAACGAGACCAGCGAAAAGCTGGTAAAGCCGACCGCACCGACCGGTGGCGGGGCATCCTCGGTGGCGACGACGGTGATCGGGATGGCGGTGTCGAGCTTCGGTGCGTCGTTGATGTCGATGATGGTCAGGTCGACGCCGTCGGTGGCGGTGCTGAAGGCGCTGCTGCCACCGCCGGGCAGCGGGTTGGCGCTGCCGCCGTTGCTGCCGCTGCTGCCATCCCAGGCATGGAAGACGAGGCTGTCGGTGAAGGTGCCGGTGGCAGCGTCAGTGTGCTCGAAATACAGGCGGGTGCGCGCGTCGGCGGCCAGCAGACGGGCCTCGCCGGCGGGCAGGCTGGCGAGGTCGAGGGGCTGCCAGGTGGCGCCATCGTCGATGCTGAAGTACCAGGTGCCGTGCGTCGTGTCCGCGGTGGTGATGGCGATGCCGGCGACTGCGCCGTTGTCGTCGTCGCTGACGTTCTGCGGGCCGCTGCCACTGCCGGCGAGCGACACCAGGGTGGTGATCCGCACCCCGACGGCGCCGACGGGGCCGGGTGCGCCCTGGACGACGCTGAAGCTCAGCGGCGTGTCGGCCAGCACCGGCGCGTCGTTGATGTTGCTGAAGGCGATGTTTGCCGCCGATGGGGCTGAGGCGAGATCTCCGCTGTCGGTCAGGGTCAGCGTGTAGGCGGGCGCGGCTTCGCCGCCGTTGTGGACGAACTGGATGGCACCATCGATCACCTCCTGCTGGGTGAAGCTGGTGATCGCCACGGTCGGGCTGGCAACGCGGGCAAAGAAGCCGCCGGTGACCGAGGTGACGCGGTACAGCAGCCCGCCGGGCGGGTCCTCGATATCTGTGCCGGAGAGCATGGCCGGGCTCAGCACCACGGTCTGTCCCTCGCTGAGAACGAGCTGGTTGGTGGTGATGACGGGGCGGTCGTTGACCGCGTTGACCGTCAGCTGGGCGGTGTCGGTGGCGACGCTGAAGGCGCTGGTGCCGCCGTTGGTGGTGGTGTCGGCGAAGCCACCATTGCTGCCGCTGCTGCGGTCCCAGGCGCGGAAGCTGATCGCCGGGTAGTCCCCGCCGGCGGAGTTGAAGTTGGCCGCCGGTGCGAAGGCCAGCCGCGTCAGGCCGTCGGCGGCGAGCAGCAACGCATTGGCATCGCCGAGGGCGGCGGCGTCGAGCAGTGTCCAGCTGGCGCCGTTGTCGAGGCTGTAGTACCAGCTGCCATGGCTGGTGTCGGCGCTCAGCAGGGCGATGCCGGTGGTGGCGGCAGCGTCGGTGTCGGTCACGTTCTGCAGCCCGGCACCGCTGCCGGCGAGGCTGACGAGGTCGCTGATCCGTGTGCCCACCGCACCGCTGGGGATGCCGCTGTCTTCGTTGATCGGGTTGAGTGCCGGCGTGGCGGTGTTGTCGAGTACCGGGGCGGTGTTTAATCCGCCGGCTTCCGACCAGCTGAAGCGGCGGGCGCTGATGTCGTCACTGTCGCCACCGCCACGCTCACCGACCCAGGCAACAACCAGTTGGCCGAAGTCATTCATGCTGATGGCAGGGTGGTCCTGACTGCCGGAGGTGTATTGATTGACAGCCAGCTCGCCGGATGCGGCGACGCCGTTGGCGGTAAAGGCGCGCAGGAAGATGCCTTCGTTGTTGCCGTCCTGATTCTGGGAGGCCCAGGTGATGACGAAGTCGCCGTCGTCGTCCATGGCAATGTCGGGTTCGTCCTGGCGGTTGTTGGTCGTCAGGTTTACGACCTGGTCATTGCCAAGTGCCGTGCCGCCGGCATCGAAGCGGCGCATGAGGATGCCGTAGTTGTTGCCGTCGGCATTCGACTCTGCCCAGGCAATGGTATAGCTGCCGTTGGCGGCCATGGCGACCGTGGGGCTGATGGCCGAGCCAGTGAGGCGGGTTTGCACCAGGAACTCGCTGCCGCCCACGCCGGTGGCCAAGAACTGGCGCGCGAAGATGCGCTTGCCGCTGCTCTCGTCCTGCCAGGCGATCACAAAATGGCCGTTTGGGCCGATGGCGACGTCCGGCAGGGATTGGGTATTCGTGGTGGTCTGATTGACCTGGATAACGCCGCCAACCATGCCGCCCGAGCGGGTGAAACGCTGGGCGAAGATGCCACTTGTGTCTCCGCTGCCGGTGCCGTCCCAGGTCACCACGAAGTCGCCGTTGACGTTCATGGCGACGCTGGCGTTGCTCTGGTCGCCCGAGGTGTGGCTGGCGTTGACCAGCGAGGCGCTGGTGAGTGAGTTGCCGTTGAGATCGAACAGGCGGATATAGATGTCCTGTGCGCCAAGGGTGCTGCTGGTGAAGGCCACCACGAAACGGCCGCTGCCGTCGGTGGCGACGGACGGGGCACTGGCGACGTTGAGCAACCCCTGGTCGACCCGAAACTCGGTCGCGCGGATGGAGCCGTCGGCGTTGTAAACCTTCGCCTTGATGGTGGCGTTGTCCTGGTCGGCCCACACCGCCACCCAGCCGCCGTCATTGAACATGGCGACCGAGACTTCACGCTGGTTGCCGCTATCGGCCGAATTGACCGGGATGTCGTTGCCGACGGCGGCGATGCCGAGCGTGCCGCCCCAGGTGCTGGCGCTGAGCACGGCGGTGTCGAGCGTGCCCACCGTGCGTTCAAGCGTCCAGTCGCCACCGGCGCCGGTGGCATCGTCGCTGGCCGCGACGTCGGCGCCGGTGAGTGCCGCCAGCTGGTCGAGAAAGGCCATGCCGGTGGGGCCGGCCGCCACGTCGCAACCGTAGAGCAGCAGGTCGGCGTCGTCGCTCAGGGCGTTGCCCCAGGCGGCGATGGCGGTGGCGCGGGCGGCCAGCGCCGCGCTGTCGAGCGTGGTGTTGCCCAGCGCCAACTGGCCGTCGGCGCCGTGGGTGACGAGGTGGATGGCGCCGATGCCGTTGCGACCGGCA
This sequence comes from Pseudomonadota bacterium, assembly GCA_008501585.1. Classification (GTDB taxonomy): domain Bacteria; phylum Pseudomonadota; class Gammaproteobacteria; order Burkholderiales; family Rhodocyclaceae; genus Nitrogeniibacter. Next base: position 167,031 of record QQUN01000018.1, read on the forward strand.
AGGGCGTCGCTGATCTGCGCGATGCCGTCGCGTTGCGGGTCGAGCCAGATGACGTCGAGCGACGGGTGGGTGCGCAGCAGCGCGTCGCGCAGCGCCTCGGCGTCGGGCAGCGATGGGTCGATGAAGAGCATCTCGCTGCGCGCCGTGTGAGCGCCATCGGCGGGGCCTTCGGCGGCGGGTTCGGTGTCGAGCAGGCGGACGTCCGCCGCGGGGGCGAGCGTGTCGGCGTCGAGCCCCGTCGGCAACAGGTCGGCCGAGTACAGCAGCCGCGCCTCCATGGGTTCGGCTTCGGCCGGTGCCCGCACGGGCAGGGCGGTGCGGTGTGCGAACAGGCGCTCGAGCAGGCGGTGCATGATGGCGGGCCTTACATCCGCTGCCGCGGCGCGGCCGGTGCGCGACGGGTGAAGTCCGGCACCGTCGGGTCGAGCCGCAACGCGGGGCTGGTCTGGCGCGCGGGGGCGAGCCCGGCCGGGCGGATGGCGGCATCGGCGGTGTCGTGCCGGTCGATGAAGCGGGCGGTGCAGCGCACGCCGGCGGGGATGGCGTGGTCGGCGTTGGGCAGGGTGAGGCGGGCGCGGAAGGTGTTGCTGGCCGCGTCCATGACCTTGTCGACCCGGGTGACCTGGGCGTTGAGCACGCCAAGGCCCGGGAGATCGGGCTGGATGTCGGCGATCATGCCGGGGGCGATCGTGCCGTACAGGGTGTTGGGCAACACGATCTCGACCCGCAGCGGGTGCAGCTTGGCGATGCGCAGCACCGGTTTGTCCTCGACCCTTTCGCCAACCGACAGGTAGCGATCGGTGACGATGCCGTCGAAGGGGCTGTGCAGGACGCGCTCGCCGAGACGGGCCTGGGCCAGGTCGAGTTCGCGTTGCGAGATTTGCTGGAAGTCGCGCGCCTGGGCGAGTTTTTCGACCGCCACGCGATGCTCCGCCTCGGCCTGGTCGAGCGCCTGGGCCGAGATGAACTGCCGTTGGTGCAGATCGCGGGCACGCTTGAGGCGCTCGTCGGCAAGCACCCGGTTGGCCTGCGCGGCGCGGATGTCGGCCTCGGTCTGAGCGCGGCTGCGGGCAATGCCGATCTGGGCGCGCTCGACGGTATCGCGCAGGCTGACCAGCACCTGTCCGGCCTGCACGATGTCGCCCCGTTCGACCGGGATGTGGGCGATCACGCCGGTGACGGCGGCGCCGATGTCGGCGCTCTGGTCGGGTTCGATCAGGCAGCCGATGGGCTGGTCGGCGGCATGGGCGCCGATGGCGATGAAGGCGAGCACGATGGCAAGTGTTTTCATGGGCTTACAGTCCGGTGCCGCGATAGGCGTGGCGCTGTTGGCGGGCAAGGTCGTCGCGCAGCAGCGCGGCGCGCAGCAGGCGGTCGCGCCGGGCGAGGCGGGCTTGCCCCAGTCGAAAGAGGTGAAAGATCAGTCCGCCGAAGCGCGGGCAGGCGCGGTGCGCAAGCCAGCGGCGCAGGCGGGGCGAGAGCACCGGGTCGAGACCGTCGGCATCGAGCGCGCGATAGTGTTCGGCGCTGCCGGGGTCGCCCTGGCGCGCACTGCGGCCGACAAGCTGGCGATCGATGCGGCCATTGGGGTTGTGCTGGCAGCAGATCACATGCAGCCCGCCGCTGGCGCGGACCGCGTCGGCCAGGCGGATGTCGGTGCCGCGCCCTGCCATGCGTGTGGCGACCGTGATGCGGCCCGGCTGACCGGCCTGGGCGACGATGGCCGCCTCGTCGGCATCCTGGAGGGCGTCGAGCACGGTGTGCGCGATATCGGCCGCGCTCAGCTCGGCCGATAGCTGGCGGGCATCCTTGACCGAGTCGGTGCCGATCAGCACGGCACGCCCGCCGGCGGCGAGGCCATTGGCGCGTGCAACGACGGCCTGCCACATGGCGGCGCGGGTGGCGAACACCCGTGGTGCGGCGATGCTGCGTGCAAGCGGCCGGTGGGTGGGGATGCGGACGATGGCGCGGTCGTACACCACCGCCAGTTCGCCTGCCGCTTCGGCCAGCGTGCCGCTGATGCCCGCGAGCTGGCGGTAGCGGGGGAAGAAGCGCTGGTAGGTGATCTGCGCTGCGGTGACGTTCTCGCGCCCGAGCGGACAGCCCTCCTTGAGCTCGATGAAGCGGTGCAGTTCCTGCGACCAGGCCCGGCCATCGGCGATACGGCCGGTCTGCGGGTCGATGATGTGCACGCGGTCGCGCCGGACGACATAGTCGCGGTCGCGATGGTAGAGATGCAGCGCGGCCAGCGCCTGGCACAGGCGGGCGTCGTGCACGCGGCGGTGCCCGCCGGCGGGGGCGGTGGCGGCATGGCCGGCCTCGGTCAGCGTGATCTGCCGGGTTTCGGCATCGGCGAGGAAGTCGCGGCCGGGCACCAGTGCGCGTGCCCGCGCCAGCATGTCGGCAAGCGCGGCGGCGTCGCTCGGTGCGGCCTGCGGGCGGGACAGAATCAAGGGGATGCGCGCTTCGTCGATGAGCACGCTGTCGGCTTCGTCGATGATTGCCATGTGCAGGCCGCGCTGCAGGGCTTGGGCGTGGTGTGCCGGGTTGATGAAGCGGCGGGTCTGGTCAACCAGCGGGTTGCCGTCGGCCGGCGCCAGCACGCTGTCGCGCAAGGCGTCGAACACCAGTTCGCGGGCGTTCAGGTAGGTGATGTCCGCGGCGTAGGCCTGGCGACGGGCCGAGGGTGCGTCGCCTTCGCGGACGGTGGCCACACGCAGGCCGAGGGCGCTGAACAGGGGCGCCATCTCGGCGGCGTCGCGGCCGACGAGGTAGTCGTTGGCGGTCAGCACATGGACAGGCTGGCCGGCCAGCGCGCCGGCCGCCGCCGCCAGCGCGACGACGAGCGTCTTGCCCTCACCGGTGGCCATTTCGGCAAAGCAGCCGGCGAGCAGCGCGTCAGCCGCGGCCAGTTGGGTGTCGTGCGCGCGCAGGCCGAGCGCGGACTCGGCGGCTAGCGCCACCGCCGCCAGCGCATGCTGGCGTGCGCCGGCATCGGTGCCGCGGCAGGACAGGCGCAGCATGCGCAGGTCGGGGTGGCGGTCGGCGCGCAGGGCATCGATGCGGGCGCGAATGGCCGCCACCGCAGCGAGATGTCGGCGGCTGCGCCGCTCGATGCCGAGATGGCGCAGTCGCCGCCAGGCGCGTTCCAGCCCGTCGGCGGGCGTCATGTCGGGCCGCCGGGGGGCGGGCGCCGGGAGCGGGGCGGGCAGGGGCAGGCGCAGCGGTGTCATCTCAGCCGGCCTCATTGATGAACTGCAGCAGCAATTGCCGGCCGCGACGCGCCCACTGGGTGGCCAGGGGGGCGTCGGGGTGTGCGAAGCGCACCCACACCCGCTCTCCAGGGTGGCTGTGGCGAGGCGGGGTGTCGAGGGCGAGTTCGATCTCGAACACCGCCGTGGCCGCACGCAGGCCGTCCGGGTCATCGGCTTGCGCCGGAATGGGGCCGCCGAAGCGGTCGGACAGGGCAGGGCTGGGGAGGGTGTGGGTGGCGCCTTCGGCGAAACGGGTGGCGCGGGCGGGGATCGCCGGGACGGCGGCGCTCGCCGGCAGCACGCTGACGGCGGCGGTCGACGCCCGGATGTGGGCGATCTGTTCATGGCTGACCACGGCGCGGACGGTCATGCCGGGCGCGGGCACGACATGCCCCAGGGTGTGGCCTTGCGGCAGATAGGTGCCGGGCAGGTCGTCCTGGTGTGCCAGGGCGACGCGGCCGTCGACCCCGGCGCGCAGCGCCAGCGCCGCGATGCGGTGGCGGATGTCGGCCAGGTCCTGCTCCAGGGTGGCGATCTGCGCGATCACGTCGCCGGCTTCGCGCGGGTTGCTCAATAGCTGACCATAGCGACGGGCCTGCAGGGCAACGAGCTGGCTGAGGAGGGTGTGTTCGGCGGCGGCCAGTGCCGGGTCGTCGAGGCGGACGACGGCCTGGCCGGCGACGACCGTGTCGCCGTCGCGGGCAAGCACTTCGGCGACGAAGCCGGCGGTATCGGTGTGCAGGCGTGCGGCGTCGGGCAGGGCCAGCACGCCGGGTACGCGGGTGGCCGACGGCACCGGAAGCAGCGTGAGGCCGGCGATGATCAGGGCGAACGCGACACCGAGGCGGCGCCGGGCGCGGCGTTGCGACGGACCGGGCGGGCCGCCGGCCCAGGCCTGGATGGCGCGCCAGAGCGGCAGGCACAGCAGGGTGATGAGCAAGAACACGGCGGCGAGGACGCCCAGTGCCGCCGACCATCCGGCCAGCCAGCGGGCGATCTGGATGCCGATGACAAGCTGGAACAGCCATGCGGCCGGGGCGTAGCCCATGAGCCAGCGGGCCTCGCCCGGTGCCAGCACCATGGCCGGGCGCTGAAGGCGAAACACATACCGGCCGATCGCCTGTTGCCACCAGCGCCGGCTGCGTGAGGCCAGGTTGGGCAGGTCGAGGGCGTCGGAAAAGGCGTAGTAACCGTCGAAGCGCAGCAAGGGGTTGCCATTGACGAGGAGCGACGACGCCGCGCCGATGAAACAGGCGGTGAGCGCGATGTCCTGTACCAGCCCCGGTGCGACGGCCGACCAGACCCAGAAGGCGAGTGCGGCGATGAGCAGCTCGCACTGGATGCCGGCGGCGCTGACGATGGCGCGCTGGGCGCGTCCGAAACCGTTGGCGGCCGAGGCGTCGAGATAGGGGACCGGTACCAGCACCAGCAGGGTGAAGCCGGCGGTGTGCACGGTGCCGCCCCAGCGCCGGACGGCGATGCCGTGTGCCAGTTCGTGAGCGGCCTTCATGAGCGGATACACGATCCAGGCGATGACCACGAAGCGCGGCGAGTGCAGTGCCTGGCCGATGGCCGTGGTGAGCCGTGCCCAGTCACTGCCGGCCTGCAAGGCGGTGAAGCCGACCAGGGCCAGCCAGACGCACAGCGCGGGCAGGCTGAAGATGTAGCGGCCCAGCGGGTGCAGCCGTTCGAGCAGTGCGGCGGGGTCATACAGCCTGACCCGCACCGCCAGCGGACTGAGGGCGGCGAGGCGTTGCTTGCGGTGCTGTCGCCGGGCCTGGTCGAACTGGGCGGGCAGGTCGGGGGTGACGTCGGCACGCAGGAAGCCGGCGCCGCTGAGCTGGGCGAGGAGGTCGAGCACTTCGGGCTGGCTGGGCGCCTCGTCGCCGAAGCGGGCGATCAGGCGTTGCCACAGCGCGTCGACCGTCTGCTTGCCGTCGAGCAGGCCGACAAACCGCCAGGCCGCGGTGTTGAGCCGCAGTTGCTGGCGTGACTCGGGGCTGCTCAGCATCTGCCAGCTGCACCCCCGGCTGCGCAGTCGGCGCGCCTGGACCGTGCTGCGCAGTGCGGGGCGCAGGGCGGCGATTTCATGCCACTGGGGGCTGTAGAGCGGGCTGCTCACAGGCCAAACCATGCCCAACGCTGCAGGCGCAACCAGCCGCGGATGCGTCGGGTCCATTGCGCCGCCAGCGGCGCCGGTGCAATGCTGACACGGGCATAGCCACGCATGCCGGGCTTGACGCTCGCTGGTGGGCTGTCGAGCCGGGCTTCGACTTCGATGAAGTGCCGGCCGTCCCGCTGCGCGGCGACGGGCAGGATGCGCAGCACGGTGAAGCCGATCGTGGCGGTGGGCAGGGCGCTGAGCGCGACCCGGCCGGTGGCCTCGCTGTCCAGCAGGTGGATGTCACGTTCGTCCACCTCGATCATCAGCCGGTAGCGGGCCTGCGGGGCCAGTACCAGCAGCACTTCGCCGCGCTGTACCGGGGTGCCCTGGGCCTGGTCGAGATCGCCGGTGAGGACGATGCTGTCGATCGGGGCGCGGATCAGGCCGCGATCGAGCTGGTGGTCGATCAGCGCGATGCGGGCACGGGTCTCGTCGGCACGTGCCCGCTGGACCACCATCTGTGCCCGGTCCGCCGCACTCAGCGCGGCGGCAAAGGCGTTGTCATGCTGAGCCAGTTCGCTTTCTTGCCGGCGCCGTTCAAGCTTGACCTCGCGGTCGGCCAGTTCGATCAGCACCTGGCCGGCCTGCACCGTGTCGCCCGGGCGGACGAAGGCTTGCTGGATGTAGCCGTCGGCGGGGGCGGTCAGTGCGCGCTGGATTTCGCCTTCGATGCGCGCTTCGGCGGTCATGCTGGCCGGGAGCGGGATGGCCACCAGGACCCCGGCCGCCAACAGCACGGCCAGCGTGACCGGGTTGCGGTACCAGGGGCGGGCCGGCGGGCCGGCGGGGCGCGCCAGCGATGCCAGCCGCCTGAGTAGCGGGGCGTCGCGCTCGGCGCGCAGCAGCAGTATCGGGCCGGTCAGCGCCGCGACCTGATCGATGAGGGACCGGGTGTCGGTGTCGAGCCGGTCGCTGGCGTCGGTCTCGACCAGCATGGCGCCGATCAGCGTATCGCCGGCGGCGATGGGGGTGGTGTAGAGGCCGCCCCCGTTTTGCCTGGCCAGTGCGGCGTGGGCGCGGGTGACCTGCAGTGCCTCGGCGGGCGGCGGGAATTCGACCGGCGCATGCTGGTCGAGGGCTTCGTCGAAGGCCGCATCGAGCAGCGGGTCCGCCGCCGGCACGGGGTCGGCAATGGCCAGGTGCGAGCTGGCGCGTCGGCGCCGTTGCCCGTCGGCTTGCCACATGACATGGACCGCGCGCAGCCCGAGGCAGGTGGCCAGTTCGGTGGCCACCGCCGTGGCGGTCTCCCGTGCGGAGCTGCCCGACAGCGCGCGCGCCTGGCACTGCAGCGCAATCGCGAGCCGTTGAGCGGGGGCGGCAGGGGAGGCGGTCATGGCTGGGGCGGCCTTGGGGGCCGTATGACATGTTGGCAGGTATATCGGCAGCGAGTGGCGCGAACTTGAAGGTCCGCCGCGCGCGATATGCCATCGCTGTGCGCTTTGTCACGCACGGCGATGGCGGTACAGCGGCGGGGCGATCAGTCGGAGAAAAACGCGCGCTCGACGGCGGCGGGCAGCGGCTGGCCCGTGGCGCGGGCGCGCTTGAGCAGGGTCCAGTAGTAGCGGTAGGAGGCGCGGTCGTGGAGCTTGCCGGCGTGCTGGATGGGACCCCACTGGGCATGCTGCGCGGCGTCGAGGATGGCAATGGCGGCTTCAACTTCGGTGAAGTCGGGGCGCATGGCCTCGAGAATGGGAGCGATCTGGTTGGGGTGGATGCTCCACATGCGCAGGTAGCCGAATTCGCGTCGGGCGCGTTCGGCGTCGCGGCGGATGAAGTCGGTGTCCTTGATCTCGGTGGTGACGTTATGGCTGGGAACGACGCCGTGGGCCAGCGCGGCGGCGGCGATCTCGCATTTGGCGCGGGCCACGAGCGGGTGGTCGAACTGGCCGGGGCTGCGCATGGCGTCGCCGGGGATGGCGCCGTGGTGGGCACTGACGAAGTCCATCAGGCCGAAGTCGAGGCTTTCCACGCCATCGAGCGCCGCGATCTGCCAGGCATCGCGCAGGGCGCCGTGGGTTTCGATCAGCACATGGACCGGGAGCGTGACCCCGGTGTGGTTGGCCGCTTCCTGTGTGCGCAGATAGGCGAGCTGCTCACGGACATCATCGACCGAGCGGGGCTTGGGAAAGGTGAGGAAGGCGAGTCGCGGCCCGGCGTCCTCGACGAGGATGTCGATGTCGCGCCGCCAGTGCGGGTGGGTAATGTCGTGGATGCGTGCGCCGACACGGCCGAAGCGGTTGTCGGCGGACATGACCATCGCCGCGGCCATGTGGGCATGCGCCGTTTCGCTGCCGGCGGCGGCGCCGTCTTCGCAGTCACAGGTGATGTCGAAGACCGGCCCCATCTCCTGCTGGATGGCCAGCGCCTTGGTGATGAGCTTTTCGCTGCCGGCATAGTGGTCGATGGCGGGCATGTCGGGCAGCGGGCGTTCGCCCTGGAAGAGAACCTGGTCGGGGTGCATGGCGATGGGCTTGTGTGATGGTGTTGCGAGGCAGGATAGCAAAAAAAATCGGGGGCGATTTCGCCCCCGATTTCATGCTGACCGATTCGTCAGACGAATCAGAGCAGGTCTTTCACACCTTCGCGCTCTTCGAGCAGCTCGTTGAGCGTGACGGTCATGCGCTCGCGCGAGAACTCGTCGATTTCCAGGTCCTTGACGACCTTGTACTCGCCGTTTTCAGTGATGCACGGCACGCCGTAGATGATGCCTTCGGGGATGCCGTAGGAGCCGTCGGAGGGCACGCCCATGGTGACCCACTCGCCATTCGAGCCGAGCACCCAGTCACGGATGTGGTCGATGGCGGCGTTGGCCGCCGAGGCAGCGGAGGAGAGGCCACGCGCTTCGATGATGGCGGCGCCGCGCTTGCCGACGGTGGGCAGGAACACGTCGCGGTTCCACACGTCGTCGTTCACCAGCGACTTGACGCTGTCGCCGTTCGACAGGCAGAAGCGGTAGTCGGCATACATGGTGGGCGAGTGGTTGCCCCACACCACCAGCTTGGTCAGGCTCGACACTTCACGGCCGGTCTTGGCGGCCAGTTGCGACAGTGCGCGGTTGTGGTCCAGGCGCAGCATGCCGGTGAAGTTCTTCGGGTTGACGCGGCCGAACTTTTCGGCGGTCTTCATGGCGATGTAGGCGTTGGTGTTGCAGGGGTTGCCCACGACCAGCACCTTGACGTTCGGGTCGGCGTACTGGCCGATGGCGGCGCCCTGGACGGTGAAGATCTTGGCGTTTTCGGTCAGCAGGTCCTTGCGCTCCATGCCGGGGCCGCGCGGACGGGCGCCGACGAGCAGGGCCACCTGGGCGTCCTTGAAGGCCACGTTGGGGTCGTCGGTGGCGATCATGCCGGCGAGCAGCGGGAAGGCGCAGTCTTCCAGCTCCATCATCACGCCCTTGACGGCCTTCTGAGCCTGCGGCAGGTCCAGCAGCTGAAGAATGACCGGCTGATCCTTGCCCAGCATTTCACCGCTGGCAATGCGGAACAACAGGCTGTAACCGATTTGGCCGGCTGCGCCGGTGACGGCGACACGGACGGGGGCTTTGCTCATGGACGACTCCCTCTCGAAATGAGTGTTTGAAGGCTGGCATGGTGCCGGGCTTTGCGCGGCGATGCAGCCTGAAGCGGCAACTACCGAATCGCACAGGATGGTAGTCACTCACGGATTCAAAGTCAATTCATGTCTTATAACTTATATAAGACAGATGAGTCGATATAGACGGCTCCATGATTTTGTGTTGAAATGCGCCGATGGCTCAGACGTCCCCCACCTTCAGTCCGCTCTATCGTCAGATCAAAAGTCTGATGCTGCAGGCGCTCGAATCCGGCGAGTGGGGGCCTGGTCAGGCCATTCCCAGCGAGCAGGAACTGGCGGGGCGTTTCGGCGTCAGCCAGGGCACGGTGCGCAAGGCCATCGACGAGATGGCGGCCGAAAACCTGCTGGTGCGCAAGCAGGGCAAAGGCACCTATGTTGCCTCGCACAACGATCCGCGCTCCCTGTTCCGTTTTTTGCGTCTGGTGCCTGAAGGCGAAGACCTCTCCCATCCTGTCAGCGTGCCGCTCGAGTGCTGGCGCGCCAAGGCGGGCCAGGAGGCGGCGCGCGTACTGGCCATCGAGCCGGGCTCGCCGATCATCATCGTACGTCGCTTGCTTGAATTTAGCGCAAAACCGGTGGTTGTCGACGAAATCTATTTGCCGGGCGAGATCTTTCAGGGGCTGACCCTCGAGGTGCTGCAAGGCTGGAAAGGCTCACTCTACAGCTTGTTCGAGTCGCGTTTCGGCTTGCGGATGATTCGCGCCGAGGAGCGTATCCGCGCCGTGGCGGCCGATCGGCGCACGGCAGAGATGTTGCGGGTGCGTGAGGGCGAGCCGCTGCTGTCGGTCGAGCGGGTGACCTTTACCTATGGTGATCGTCCGGTGGAGTGGCGCCGTGGCTTGTATTCGACGGCGGAACATTTTTATCTGAATGAACTGAATTAATGGCGTGCTGCGCAATAAGGTGACGCAGCGTCAACGGGTATAATCGACGTTTTTCGTGGGAGTAAGGCGGCATTCGTGCGGCCATGCATTGGGGGAAAAGATGTCTGAAATGACAGTCAGAAAAAAGCGCCCGAAACACTTGGCGTTGCATGAGATCAGGCTGCCCTTGGCGGGGTTTGTCTCGATTCTGCATCGCGTGAGCGGCGCGGGTTTGTTCTTGATGTTGCCGTTGTTGCTGTCGCTGTTCGGCAACAGCCTGGGGTCTCCCGAAACGTTTGCTGCGTACAAATCGACGGTATCCAATCCGCTGGTCAAGCTGATTCTGTTCGGCCTGCTGTGGGCCTACCTGCACCATTTCTGTGCCGGCATCCGTTTTCTGCTGCTGGATATGCACAAGGGGCTTGATCTGGCTTCGTCGCGCCAGTCTGCGCGGCTCGTTCTCATTGTCAGTCTGGTGCTGACCGTTCTGATCGGGGTGAAGCTATGGTGAACAAGATTGTCGTGGGTGCGCACTACGGCCTGCGCGACTGGCTCGGCCAGCGCGTGACGGCGGTGGTGATGGCCTTGTATTCGGTGGTCTTTGCGATCAATGCACTGATGCTGCCGGAGATGTCGTACGAAGCGTGGAGCGGCATGTTTGCCGGCGGCTTCATGCGCTTTTTCACCTTCCTGTTCTTCATGTCGCTTTTCTATCACGCCTGGGTGGGCGTCCGTGACATCTTCATGGACTACATCAAGCCGGTCGGTGTCCGACTGGCGCTGCACGTGATCGTCATGTTCCTGCTCATCGGCTATGCCGGCTGGGCAGCCCAGATTCTGTGGAGGCTGTAAGGGTGAAAATCGCTAAGCTCACTTATGATGCGGTGATCGTCGGGGCGGGTGGTGCTGGTCTGCGCGCCGCGCTGCAGCTGTCCGAGGCGGGTCTGAAAACCGCGGTGCTGACGAAGGTCTTTCCGACGCGCTCGCATACGGTGGCCGCACAGGGCGGTGTTGCCGCTTCGCTGGGGAATTCCACGGAAGACAACTGGCACTGGCACATGTACGACACCGTCAAGGGGTCGGACTGGCTGGGTGACCAGGATGCCATCGAGTTCATGTGCAAGAAGGCCAATGAAGTGGTCGTCGAGCTCGAGCACTACGGCATGCCGTTTGACCGCCTCGATAACGGCAAGATCTATCAGCGCCCGTTTGGCGGCCACTCGCAGAACTATGGCCAGTCGCCGGTGTCGCGTTCCTGTGCTGCTGCCGACCGGACCGGTCACGCCATGCTGCACGCGCTGTACCAGCGCAACGTGCGCGCGAAGACCCAGTTCTTTGTCGAGTGGATGGCCCTCGATCTGATCCGCGATGCCGATGGCGACGTGGTTGGCGTGACCGCCATGGAAATGGAAACCGGCGAAGTGTCGATCTTCCATGCCAAGGCCGTGATTTTCGCCACCGGCGGTGCCGGTCGCATCTACTACAGCTCGACCAATGCCTTCATCAACACCGGTGACGGTGTGGGTATGGCGGCGCGTGCCGGCATTCCGCTCGAAGACATGGAGTTCTGGCAGTTCCACCCGACCGGCGTGGCCGGTGCGGGCGTGCTGATTACCGAAGGCGTGCGCGGCGAAGGCGGCATTCTGCGTAACGACGCCGGCGAGCGTTTCATGGAGCGCTACGCGCCGAACCTGAAAGACCTCGCCTCGCGTGACGTGGTGTCGCGTTCGATGGTGACCGAGATCAATGAAGGCCGTGGCTGCGGTCCCGACAAGGATCACGTGCTGCTCGACATCACGCACCTGTCGCCCGACACCATCATGAAGCGCCTGCCGGGCATCCGCGAAATCTCGATCCAGTTCGCCGGTATCGACCCGATCAAGGCGCCGATTCCGGTCGTGCCGACCTGCCACTACCAGATGGGCGGTATTCCGACCAACTACAAGGGCCAGGTGGTGGCGCCGAAAGGCGACAACCCGAACAGCCCGGTGACCGGTTTCTACGCCGCCGGCGAATGTGCCTGCGCCTCGGTGCACGGCGCCAACCGTCTCGGCGCCAACTCGCTGCTCGATCTGCTGGTGTTCGGCACGTCGGCGGGCGAAACCGTGGTCGAGGACATCCAGTCTGGCAACCTGCGCCTCCAGCCGCTGCCGG
>QQUN01000028.1 GCA_008501585.1 Pseudomonadota bacterium
GCGCCCGGCAAAGGTCGTTCTGGCATTCTTATGGCTGTTCATCCGGTTGGACTCCTTGGGTTACTGAAGCGTCGAGAACTCCAGTCTCCCAGATCCTTCCGGATGAACAACCTATTGAAACATCACACCTAGGGCGTGGTCGCCGCCGATCCACCGGATCGACGGCGCCACTGCTCGCACGCCTTCAGACGCCGTTGGCCGTGAACCACGCCTGCAGGCGTTGCCAACCGTCCTGCGCCGGGGCTTCGCGGTAGCTGGGGCGGTAGTCGGCATGGAAGGCGTGGCCGGCGTCCGGGTAGATCACCACCTCGCCCGGCTTGCCGGCGGCCTGGAGTGCATCGCGCATGGCCTCGGCGTCGGCGGCCGGAATGCCCTGGTCCTGCGCGCCGTACAGGCCGAGCACGGGGGCGTGGATCTCGCCGGCGATGTCGATCGGATGGCGCGGGGTGAGCCCCGAGGCCTCGCCGCGAATGCGCCCGTACCAGGCCACGCCCGCTTTCAGCCTGGGGTTGTGCGCCGCATACAGCCACACGATGCGCCCGCCCCAGCAGAAGCCGGTGATGCCCAGCCGGGCGGTGTCGCCGCCATGGCCGGCCGCCCAGGCCACGCACAGGTCGAGGTCGGACATCACCTGTTCGTCCGGCACCTTGGAGACCAGTTCCTTGAGCAGGGTGGGGATGCTGTCGTACTTGCCCGGGTCGCCATGGCGGAAGTACAGCTCGGGGGCGATCGCCAGGTAGCCGAGTTTGGCCAGGCGTCGGCACACGTCGCGGATGTGTTCGTGGACGCCGAAAATCTCCTGCACCACCAGGACCACCGGGTGCGGGCCGCCCTGCGCCGGGGCGGCGTGGTAGATGGGCAGGGCGCCGGTGCCGGTGTCGATACGGGCGGTGCCGGTGGCAAGGCCGGTGTCATCGGTGTGGATCATGGTCTGGGCACTCACGGGGTGGGTCGCCAGGGCAAAGCCGGCCGCCGTGGCGGTGAGCAGAAAGCCGCGGCGGTCGAGGCGGTGGGTGGGGAGCAGGCTGTTGAAGTCGGGATCGGTTTGCATCGAACGTCTCCTTGCGCGGCCGGCAGCCGGACGCTGCCGGAAAATCTGGGCGTGGACCGCTGGCGTGTCCTCGCGTTCAGCCCGGCAGGCAGGCCCAGCCGTCCATCAGCATCCGCGCACTGCGCCGGAGCACGGCGGTTTCGAGCAGCCATTGGCCTTTGCGGCTGTAGGTGGTGGCGCCGACCTCGCTGCGTCCCGAAGGGTGGCCGATGCGCAGCGGGCCGGGCGGCGGCGCCTTGAGCTGGCGGGAGACCAGCGAGCCGGGCACGCCGGCTGCCGCGGCAATGGCGATCGCGGCGGTGCCCGGGATGGCGTGGTGGAACTGCCCCATCGACACCACCCGGGTGAGCAGGTCGAGGTCGCTGGCGGCGAAATGCCGGCCATCGACTGAGAGGCAATCGGCCGGTGGGGCAACGATCGCCACCTTGGGTGTGTGCGGGCGGGCGGCGGCGGCTTCGGCAGAGTCGGCCAGGCGCATGGCCAGGGCCCCGGCGATGCGGATCTGTTCGCAGCGTGTGCGCAAGGCGGCGTTGGCATTGAGCTGCGCCTGCGAGGCGGCACAGTCCATGCCCAGCGCATGGGCGGAGACGAAGACCATCGGATTCCCGGCGCTGACCAGCGAGGCGTCGAGCGTGCTGCCGTCGTCGAGGGTGAGGGTGTCGACCGGCTTGCCGGTGGGCAGGATGCCGCCGCCGTCGGCACCGCCGGGATCGAGAAAGGTGAGGGTGACCGGCGCCGCCGGAAAGGCCACGCCGTCGAGCAGGAACTTGCCGGCCTCGAGCGGTTCGCCGTCGAGCACCGGCACCCGCGCATGGATGCGCTTGCCGATGTTGCCTTGCCACAAGCGCACATTGGCCTCGCCACCGGCCGGCGCGGCCAGCAGCTTGCGCCACAGCGCGAAGGGGCCGACGGCGGCGGTGAGATTGCCGCAATTGCCCGACCAGTCGATGTGCGCGCGATCGACCAGCACCTGGCCGAAGAGGTAGTCCACATCGCAATCGGCCTCGCTGGCGGGGGCGACGATGATCACCTTGCTGGTGCTCGACGTGGCGCCGCCGAGGCCGTCGATCTGCTTGCCGTAGGGGTCGGGGCTGCCGAGCAGGCGGATGAGCAGGGCGTCGCGTTCGGCCGGGTCGGCCGGCAGGTCGCTGGCGAGGAAGAACACGCCTTTGCTGGTGCCGCCGCGCATCCACGCGGCGGGAATTCGGATCTGGGGCATGGTGTTGGGCGGGTGTCGGGGGCCGGCGCGGGCGCAAAGTGCGGTGGGGTGAACCTTCTTTATAGCGGTGTTGCTTGCGCCTGTCATTGTGCCGGCTTAGTCTGAGGCCTTTGCGGCGGCGCAGGCTGGCGCACGGCGGTTTCGACACACACTGGTGCGCATGCGCATCGAACCACGGGGCACATCCATGAGTTCTCTGAATCTGATCGGCGGCGAGAAAGGCGGCGTCGGAAAATCGGTTACCGCGCGGGTGCTGGCGCAGTATTTCATCGACAAGGGCCGGCCCTTTACCGGCTTCGACACCGACCGCTCGCACACCTCCTTCACCCGCTTCTATGCCGACTACGCCTCGCCGGTGATCGTCGACACCTACGAAGGGCTGGACCTGATCGCCACGGTCTTCGATGAGCCGCCGCCCGAGGCGGGCGAAGCGCCGAGCGTGATCGTCGATCTCGCCGCCCAGACGGCCGCGCCGCTGGCGCGCTGGATCAAGGATTCCGACCTGCTGGCGCTGATGTCCGAGATGGGGGTGACGGTCAACTACTGGCACCTGGCCGACGCCGGCGCCGATTCGGTGGCCCTGCTCAACCGCCTGATCAACACCTACGGCGCCGAGCTGAACTACTTTGTGGTCAAGAACCTCGGCCGTGGCACCGATTTTTCGCAGCTCGACAACTCCTCTGCCCTGCAGGGCGCGATGGCGCTCGGGGCACGGGTCATTGCCCTGCCCGAGCTGCACGAGGCGAGCATGCGCAAGATCGACCGCCAGAGTGCCAGCTTCTGGGCGGCGAGCAACACGCGCAGCGGCCCGGACGCGCTCGGCCTGCTGGAGCGCCAGCGGGTCAAGACCTGGCTGCGGACGATCTACACCAGCTTCGACGAACTGCCGCTGTAAGGCGCCCGGAGCCGGTGAACGAGGGGTGGCGCCAGCGCCACCCACAGCGGAATCAGTGGCCACAGGCGGCCGGCGCTCAGGTCGTAGTTGGCCAGCAGCGCGGCCCAGGTGTGGCCGGCGACGAAATGGCCGAACAGGAATTCAAAGGCCAGCGTCATCACCAGCCACAGGCCGCCGATGCCCGCGGCCTGGCGCAGTGAGGCCGGGCGCAGGCGCGGCATCACCCACCCTATGTAGCCCCCGAACAGCACGATGGCGCTCAGCGTCGACACCTGATGCGCGGCCGCCTCGCCCAGCGGCGCCACCAGCCAGGCTTCGCGGGCGCTGCCGTTGATGATGGCGATCACCACCATCGGCAGCCAGGCCGCGACCGTGCGGGCGAGGCGGGGCGGGGGTGTCGGCGTGGCGGGCACGGGCGCGGCTTTATTTCTCGGCCAGGGCCTGGCCGAGCAGTTCCGCCACCAGGGCGTTGAGACCGCCTTCATGCGTGGCGCCGCGTTCCTGCAATTGCTTGACCAGCGCGATCGGCAGCTTGCAGGCGAAGGGCACGACGCCGAGGGCGCGCTCCTGCTGGCGCTGTTCGCGCTTGTCGACGGCCTGGGCGGCGGCGCCGAAGCGGGCCGGGCTGGCCGCGGCATTGAGCTTGTTGTTGATCTTGAGGCCGCGGTTCTTGGCCAGATCGGTGGGTTTCATGGGCATGACGGATCCTTGGTTGCCGACACCGGCATCTGTCGCCGGCGGCGGCATTATCGCGCAATGGCGCGGGCGTGGTGCGGTGCGCGCCGAATGGCCGTTCACAAAGCACGTCGAAACGATTTTCTATACTCTGAGCCTGTCCCCAGTCCGGAGTGAAATGTCATGACCCTCAAGTCGCGTGCCGCGGTGGCCTTCGCCGCCGGCGAACCCCTGCAGATCGTCGAAGTGGATGTGGCGCCGCCCCAGGCCGGCGAGGTGCTGGTGCGCATCGTCGCCAGCGGCGTCTGCCATACCGACGCCTTCACGCTGTCCGGCGATGATCCGGAAGGCATCTTCCCGGCCATTCTCGGCCATGAGGGCGGCGGCATCGTCGAGGCGGTGGGTGAGGGCGTCACCTCGCTGGCCGTGGGCGACCATGTGATCCCGCTGTACACGGCCGAGTGCCGCGAGTGCAAGTTCTGCAAGTCGGGCAAGACCAACCTGTGCCAGGCGGTGCGCGCCACCCAGGGCAAGGGCCTGATGCCCGACGGCACCACGCGCTTCTCCTACCAGGGCAAGCCTATCTACCACTACATGGGCACCTCGACCTTCTCCGAATACACCGTGGTGCCGGAGATCTCGCTGGCCAAGATCCCCAAGGAGGCGCCGCTCGAAAAGGTGTGCCTGCTCGGCTGTGGCGTGACCACCGGCATCGGTGCGGTGCTCAACACCGCCAAGGTGGAGGCGGGCGCCACGGTGGCCATCTTCGGCCTCGGCGGCATCGGGCTGGCGGCGATCATCGGCGCCACCATGGCCAAGGCCGGGCGCATCATCGCCATCGACATCAACCCGGCCAAGTTCGAGATCGCCCGTTCGCTGGGCGCCACCGACTGCGTGAATCCGAAAGACTTCGACAAGCCGATCCAGGACGTCATCGTCGAGATGACCGACGGCGGGGTGGACTACTCCTTCGAGTGCGTCGGCAACGTCAAGCTGATGCGCGCCGCGCTGGAGTGCTGCCACAAGGGCTGGGGCGAGTCGACCATCATCGGCGTGGCCGGTGCGGGGCAGGAGATCTCCACCCGCCCCTTCCAGCTGGTGACCGGCCGCGTGTGGCGTGGCTCGGCCTTCGGCGGCGTGCGCGGGCGCACCGAGCTGCCGGGGTATGTGGACAAGGCGCAGCGCGGCGAGATCCCGCTCGACACCTTCATCACCCACACCATGGGGCTGGAGGAGATCAACCGCGCCTTCGAACTGATGCACGAAGGCAAGAGCATCCGCACCGTGATCCACTTCTGAGCGGGGCGCGCCGATGTCACTCGAATGCCTCTCCAGCCAGCGCAGCTTCGGCGGCTGGCACAAGCGCTACCGGCACCGTGCCGCCAGCCTCGGCTGCGACATGGTGTTCGCGGTGTATCTGCCGCCGCAGGCCGAGGCCGGGCAGCGCCTGCCGGTGGTGTACTGGCTGTCGGGCCTGACCTGCACCGACGAGAACTTCATGCAGAAGGCCGGCGCCCAGCGCGTGGCGGCCGAGCTGGGGCTCATCATCGTGGCGCCGGACACCAGCCCGCGCGGCGAAGGCGTGCCCGGCGACCCCGACGGTGCGTGGGACTTCGGCCATGGCGCCGGCTTCTACCTGAACGCCACCGAGGCGCCGTGGGCGCAGCACTACCGCATGTACGACTATGTGGTGGACGAGTTGCCCGCGCTGGTCGAGGCCCACTTGCCGGCCTCGGACCGCCGCGCCATCAGCGGCCACTCGATGGGCGGGCACGGCGCGCTGATGTGCGCGCTGAAGAACCCCGGGCGCTACCAGTCGGTGTCGGCCTTTTCGCCGATCTGCCATCCGACGGCCTGCCCGTGGGGCGAAAAGGCCTTCTCCCGCTACCTCGGCGAAGACCGCAGTCGCTGGCGCGACTGGGACGCCACCGAGCTGATCGCCGATGCGCCCGAGCGCCTGCCGATCCTCATCGACCAGGGCGAGGCCGACGGCTTCCTCGCCGAGCAGCTCAAGCCCGAGGCGCTGGAGATGGCGGCGTTGGCGGCCGGCCATCCGCTGACGCTGCGCCTGCAGCCGGGCTACGACCACAGCTATTACTTCATCGCCAGCTTCATCGAGTCGCACCTGCGCCATCACGCGCGGGCGCTGGTGGGCTAAGACGGTTCAGTCGCCGCTGACCCGGCCGCGGCCAGCCTTGATGGCGCCGCGCCGGGCCTTGCTCTCCAGGCGCTTCTTGACCGCGCTGCGGGTCGGGCGGGTGGCGCGGCGGGTCTTGGGCGCGACCGCCACGCGGGCGATCAGCGCTTCGAGCCGACGCAGCGCGTCGGCGCGGTTCTTCTCCAGGCTGCGAAAGGCCTGCGCCTTGATGATCACCACGCCCTCCTTGCTGATGCGCTGGTCGCCCAGCGCGCGCAGGCGTGCCTTGAGCGGCTCGGGCAGCGAGGAGGCGCCAATGTCGAAACGCAGGTGCACCGCGTTCGACACCTTGTTGACGTTCTGCCCGCCGGCGCCCTGGGCGCGGATGGCGGTGATCTCGGCCTCGTCGGGCGGGATGGTGATGGACGGGCGCATGGCGGGGCCTGAAGAGCTTGAGGTGCTATTGTAGGGAGGATTCGCCGGACTTGCGTCCTGTACGCCCGGACGGATCCGTCGGCCCGCCTTGCGTGTCGTGCGGATGCCCCTCGGAGGCCCTCATGATCGAAACCATTCTCCTGACCACCGCGCGCATCCTCACGTTTGAAGGCAGTCGCGGTCTGACCAATGCCACGGGCTTCTACTTTGCCCGCGGCGATCGCCTGTTTCTGGTGACCAGCCGGCATGTGATGTTCGATGAGCCGAGCGGACACTTTCCCGACCGCATCGAGATCGAGCTGCACACCAACCCGGCCAACAACGTGGAGTCGACCGGTTTTTCGATGCTGCTCTACCGCGACGGCAAGAGCATGTGGCGGCAGGGGGAGGATTCGGCGGGCGAGGTGGATGTGGCGGTGCTCGAGATCGACCGCGCCGCCTTGCCGAGCACCGCCTCGTTCAAGGCATTCACCCCGCAGCACCTGCTCAGCCAGCTCGATCAGGTCGAGGTTGGCTCATCCTTGCTGGTGGTGGGCTTCCCGCTGGGGTTTCATGACACGCTCAACCACATGCCGGTGGTGCGCCAGGCGATCATCGCCTCGTCCTTCGGCCTGCGCTTCCAGGGCAAGGGCTATTTTCTGACCGATGCGCGCACCCACCGCGGCACCAGTGGTGCGCCGGTGGTGATGCGGGTGGACGCGCCGTCGCCCGAACTGGGCGATCTGCCATGGATGCTGCTCGGCGTGCATTCGGCCCGGCTCGATGTGGGCGAGCGGGATCTGGAGGTGGACGAGGCGCTGGGGCTCAACTGTGCCTGGTATGCCGATATCCTGATGACGCTGACCGCCGGCTAGTGGCGGTGGCTCACTGGTAGTGCGTGAAGACGGCCTTGGCGTCCTTGTGGGCGCGGTCCAGCGTGCAGATCGATTCGTCGTCGTCATGGCCGCTGAAAAAGCCGTCGGCCTGGGCGCGCATCACCATCTGGATGGCGGCGTCGTCTTCGACATCGTATTTTTCGACGATCAGCGTGGTCACTTCGTCGAGGTGTTCTTCGTAGGTCATCTCGGAGTCTCTTGTCGGTCCGGGGCGGTGTCGCGCAGCATTTCGAGGTAGAGCGCCTCGACCTGCTCGCGAGCCCACGGCGTGCGCCGCAGGAATTTCAGGCTCGAGGCCATGCTCGGTTCGTGGGTGAAGCAGCGGATGCGCACCGCCTGGCCGAGCTGCGCCCAACCGTAGTAGGCCTCCAGTTCGGTCAGCATGTGCGCCAGCGTCACGCCGTGCAGCGGGTTGTTGGCCTGGGTGTCTGCCATGGCGAATTACTCTTGAAGGGCGGGTTGCGCTTGCCCTGTGCCGGCGTAGCGCCTACCCTGTCGGCCAATTCTACCTGCTTGCCGGAAACCACCATGAGCGATCTGCCCCCCTGCCCGCAATGCGCGAGCGAACACACCTACCCCGACCGCGAGTTCCTGGTCTGTCCCGAGTGCGGCCATGAGTGGTCGCCGGGCGAGGCTGCCGGTGGCGACAGCGCGGGCGAGGGCGAGGTTCGCGACGCCAACGGCGTGGTGCTGGCCGACGGCGATTCGGTGGTGCTGATCAAGGACCTGAAGGTCAAGGGCTCGTCCACCACCCTCAAGGTGGGCACCAAGATCAAGAAGATCCGCCTGGTCGGCGGCGATCACGAAGTCGATTGCAAGACCGATGCCGGCAGCTTCATGCTCAAGGCCTGTTATCTGAAGAAGGCCTGAGCCCGGCATGCTCGATATCGACCAGCCCTGGTTCCTGCCGCAGCTGTGCTTCCTGATGGGTGGCACGTTCATGGTGGCGGCCGCGGCCAGTGCCTGGGGCGCCTGGTCCCCCAGGGCATAGCACCCGCCGGGGGCGCGCCCCGGCGGCGTCCGGCGCCGGCGCTCAGCCGCGCCGCCGGTCCTCGCGGATCATCTGCGCGCCGTGGGTGGCGATCATCAGCGTTGGCGCGCTGGTGTTGCCGGAGGTGATGGTCGGCATGATCGACGCATCGACCACGCGCAGCCCGGCCAGGCCGCGCACGCGCAGACGGCTGTCGGTGACGGCCGAGGTGTCGTCGGCGCGCCCCATCTTGCAGGTGCCCACCGGGTGGAAGATGGTGGTGCCGATGTTGCCGGCGGCGAAGGCCAGCTTCTCGTCGGTGTCGTAGGCCGGGCCGGGCAACTGCTCGACCGGCTTGAACGGCGCCAGCGCCGGCTGGGCGGCGATGCGCCGGGTCAGGCGGATGGCGGCAGCGGCTTTCTGGCGGTCGGCCTCGTGGCTGAGGTAGCAGGGCGCGATCTTCGGCGCGCTGGCCGGGTCGCGGTCGCGAATCGTGATATGGCCGCGCGACTGCGGGCGCAGGTCGCACACGCTGGCGGTAAAGGCCGGGAAGGTGTGCAGCGGGTCGCCGAACTTGTCGAGCGACAGCGGCTGCACATGGTATTCCAGGTCCGGCGTCGGCACCGATGGGTCCGAATGCGCGAACACCCCGAGCTGGCTCGGCGCCATGGTCAGCGGACCGCGGCGGAACAGCGCGTACTCCAGCCCCATCATGGCCTTGCCCCACAGGCTGTTGGCCTGCTGGTTGAGCGTCTTGATGCCCTCGACACGGTAGATGCTGCGCAGTTGCAGGTGATCCTGCAGGTTGTTGCCCACGCCGGGCAGCGCATGCGCCACCGGGATGCCGCGCGACTGCAGCAGGGCCGGGT
Source organism: Pseudomonadota bacterium (assembly GCA_008501585.1). GTDB lineage: Bacteria > Pseudomonadota > Gammaproteobacteria > Burkholderiales > Rhodocyclaceae > Nitrogeniibacter. The sequence goes on from QQUN01000028.1 coordinate 9,127, forward strand.
CGCCGATGCCGGAGCGCTGCAGGATGGCCGGCGAGCCGATCGACCCGGCGGCCAGCACCGTTTCGATGCGGCTGCGCGCCACGCAGTCCTCGCCATTGACCCGGAAGCGCAGGCCGGTGACGCGGGTGCCGTCGAGCACCAGCCGGTCGCTCAGGGCGGCGGTGACGATGCGCAGGTTGGGGCGTTTGCGGATGGGGTCGAGAAAGCCGCGTACCGCGCTCCAGCGCGTGCCGCGCCGCTGGTTGACCTCGAACTGGCTGACGCCGCTGTTGTTGCCGCGGTTGAAGTCCGCCGTGGCCGGCACGCCGGCCTGGGTGGCGGCCTCGGCGAAACGGTCGAGAATGTCCCAGCGCAGGCGCTGCTGCTCCACGCGCCACTCGCCACCCGCGCCGTGCGCCGCCGAGCCGCCGCGCCAGTGGTCTTCCACGCCCTTGAACAGCGGCATCACCTGGTTCCACGCCCAGTTGGTGTCGCCGCTCAGCTGCGCCCACTCGTCGTAGTCGCGCGCCTGGCCACGCAGGTAGAGCATGGCGTTGATCAGCGTGCTGCCGCCCAGGCCCTTGCCGCGGGCGTAGATGATGCTGCGCCCGTTGAGGCCCGGCTCGGGCTCGGTCTTGTAGCACCAGTCGGTGCGCGGGTTGTTGATGCAGTAGAGGTAGCCGACCGGGATCTTGGTCCAGATCCATTTCTCGTCGTTGCCCGCTTCGAGCAGCAGCACGCGCACGTCGGGATCGGCCGACAGGCGGTTGGCCAGTACGCAGCCGGCCGCGCCGGCACCGGCAATGATGTAGTCGAATTCGCCGAAGTCTTTCATGGGTGTCCTTCCCGGAACCCCTTTGGGCGCCGGCTTTGTCTGGTGGGGCAGCGCGGCCGGCTGAAGCCGGCCCTACCCGGTGAGTCTGTCGCGCGTCGGGCGGGTTTCAACCCGCCGCGGCGGTCGTGGTGCGTTACGCATTCACCGGCATGACGAACTCCGGCCCCTTCGAGCCGCTGTCCGGCCAGCGCTGCATGACGCTCTTGTAGCGGGTGTAGAAGCGCACGCCCTCTTCGCCGTAGGCGTGGTGGTCGCCAAACAGGCTCTGCTTCCAGCCGCCAAAGGAATGCCAGGCCATCGGCACCGGGATCGGCACGTTGATGCCCACCATGCCGACGCGGATCTTGTGGGCGAATTCCTGTGCCGTGCGTCCGTCGCGGGTGTAGCAGGCCACGCCGTTGGCGAAGGGGTGGGCGTTGATCAGCGCCACCGCCTCGGCGAAGGTATCGACCCGCAGCACGCACAGCACCGGGCCGAAGATCTCCTCGTCGTAGATCGTCATGCCGGGCTTCACATGGTCGAACAGCGTGGCGCCGAGGAAGAAGCCCTCCTCGCGCCCGGCCACCACATGGCCGCGACCGTCCATCACCAGCGTGGCGCCGGCCTCGACGCCAGCGGCGATGTAGCCCTCGATGCGCGCCTTGGCCTCGGCCGTGACCACCGGGCCCATGTCGGCACCGGCGGCCTCGCCGTCGGCGATGTTCAGCTTGGCGGCGCGGCTGCGCACCTTGTCCACCAGTTCGTCGGCAATCGGGCCGACCGCCACCGCCACCGAAATGGCCATGCAGCGCTCGCCGGCCGAGCCGTAGGCGGCACCGATCAGCGCGTCGGCGGCCTGGTCGAGGTCGGCGTCGGGCATCACCACCATGTGGTTCTTGGCGCCGCCCAGCGCCTGGGCGCGCTTGCCGTTTTTGGCCGCGGTTTCATAGATGTGGCGGGCAATCGGCGTCGAACCGACAAAGCTCACCGCCTGCACGTCCGGGTGCGCCAGCAGGCCCTCGACCGCCTGGCGGTCGCCCTGCAGCACGTTGAACACGCCGTCGGGCAGTCCGGCCTCGCGGAACAGTTCGGCGGTCAGCAGTGAGGGCGAGGGGTCGCGCTCCGAGGGCTTGAGAATGAAGCTGTTGCCGCAGGCGATGGCCACCGGCGCCATCCACATCGGCACCATGAAGGGGAAGTTGAAAGGCGTGATGCCGGCCGTGACGCCCAGCGGGTGGCGCTGCGCCCAGTTGGCGATGCCGCCGCCGACGTTGTCCGAATACTGCCCCTTGAGCAGTTGCGGGATGCCGCAGGCGAACTCGATCACCTCCAGCCCGCGCTGCACCTCGCCCTGCGCATCGGGAAAGGTCTTGCCGTGCTCGCGGGTGATCAGGCGGGCAAGGTCGTCGGTGTGCTGCTCGACCAGCGCCTTCATGCGGAACAGCACGCGGGCGCGCTTCTGCGGGGCCTGTGCGCCCCAGTCGGCCTGGGCGCGGGCGGCGCTGGCCACGGTGGCGTCGACATCCGCCGCGCTGGCCAGGCCGACGCGGCGGGTGACGCGGCCGAGCGCCGGGTCAAAGACCTCGGCGCTGCGGCCGCCGGTGGCGGCGACGGGGCGACCGTCGATCCAGTGGGTGAGGGTGTCGGGGGCGGTGGTGTAAGTCAGGCTCATATCCGGCAAAGGCTCCATGAACGTTGTGGCATCATGGGCTTCATTAAAAACGCCATTGCGCGCCAGATCCAATGATTTATCCTTGAGCTGGATATTTCGACTGCTTATATCGCAAATGGACTACACCAGCCTGCGCGCCTTCGTCACCGTCGCCCGTGAGGGCAATCTCACCCGCGCCGCCGAGCGTCTCTTCGTCACCCAACCGGCGCTCAGCCTGCAGCTCAAGAAGTTGCAGGCGGGGCTGGACCTGACCCTGTTCGAGCGCACCCCGCGCGGCATGCGCCTCACCGAGGCCGGCCAGCGCCTGCTGCCGGCGGCCGAGCGCGCCTTGGCGGCGGGGGCAGAATTCGGCGCCGCGGCCGCCGCGCTCAAGGACGCGGTGGTCGGCCGCCTGCGCCTGGGCACCATCGTCGATCCGGAATTCCTGCGCCTGGGCACCTTCCTCGGCACGCTGGCCGAGCGGCATCCGGCGCTGTCTTTTGAACTGAGCCACGGCATGTCGGGCACCGCCGCGCAGCGTGTCGAGACCGGCGAGCTGGACGTGGCCTACACCCTTGGCGCGCCCGGCTTCCCCGAACTGGCGGGGCGCTTCCAGGTGGTGGGCCTCACCGAGTTCAGCTACCGCGTGGTGGCGCCGCCGGGCTGGGCCGGCCAGGTGCGCGGCAAGGGCTGGCGCGCGCTGGCCGCGCTGCCGTGGATCGAAACCCCGCCCGAGTCGGTCCACCATCGCTTGCTGGCGCGCATCTTCGCCGCCGAGGGCGTGCGCCCGAATGTGGTGGCGCGGGTGGACCTGGAGCCCACCATGCTCGACCTGGTGCGCTCCGGCGTCGCCCTCGCCCTGGCGCGCGACAGCCTCGCGCTGCGCGCCGCGCATGCCGAAGGCGTGGTGATTGCCGACAGCGTGTCGGTGGCCGCCGAGCTGGGCTTCATCTGCCGCGCCGACCGGCGCACCGAGGCGCCGATCCAGGCGGCGATGGCGGCCATCGCCCAGGTGTGGGGCGGCTGAAGGCCGTGCCGGCGGCGCCCTACGCGCCGGTGTCGATGGCCCGCGCCAGCGCCAGCAGCAGCGCCTCGCCATCGCCACGCCAGGCGCTGCCGTGCATGCAGGCCAGGGTGGTGGGCTTTTCGGCCGCCAGCCGGGCCAGCATGGTGCCGGTGGCGGGGGTGTGGGCGTAATAGTCCATCGGCTGGCGGAAGGCTTCGCTCGGCGCCAGGATGTCTGCCTCGGTCAGCGCCACCTCACCGCTGCCCGGCTGGGTGAACAGGTCGCCGCACAAGAAGCTGCGGGTGGACGCTTCCATGGCCAGGCCGCATTCCCAGGCGTGCGGCATGTGCGGGGTGTCGAACCAGCGGAGGGTGTGGCGGCCCAGCACCAGCTGCTCGCCGTCGGCCAGTGCGCGCGGGGCGCGGTCGGCCAGGTCGTTCATCGACACCAGCGCGGCGATCTGGCCGCATAGCGGCACGGCCTGCGGCGCGGCCGCCAGGAAGTCGTTCATCGACCCGCATTCGTCCGCCTCGACATGCGACAGCCCGATGTAGTGCAGCCGCTCGAGCGGAAGAACATGGCCGATGGCTTCGCTGACCAGCGGGAACAGCTTGCGCGGCCCCGTGTGGAAGAGCAGCGACGCGTCGTCCACGATCAGGTACTGGTTGAAGCTGAACGCGGCGCCATCGGGGAAGCGGATGGGCGTGTTGATGCGGTAGATGCCGTCGGCGATCTCGGCAACATTGGTGCCTGAGTGGCGGTTGGTTTGCATGCTGTGTGCTCCGGGGGTTGGACGGCAGGATGTGACGCGGCGGGGGCATTCGTTACGCCTTTTTTTCCGGAAATTCGCCGCCATACTGAGTTATGGACCCGATTGACACCGATGCCACGATCGAAGCGGATCTGGCCCGCCGCATTGCCGGGGCGCCGCCCGGTGCGGCGGCGGAGGCCGAGGATCAGCTGTGCCGCCTGCTGGCGCCGCGGCTGCGGCGCTACGGCCTGCGCCATCTGCACGATGTCCATGCCGCGGCCGACCTGATGCAGCATGTGATGCTGCTGACCCTCGAGCAATTGCGCAGCGGTGCCTTGCGCGAGCCGGCACGGGTGGTGTCCTTTGCGCTCGGTGCCTGCCGCATGACGGTGCACGAGATGCGCCGTGGCCGGATTCGCCGCGAGGCCTTGCTGGCGCGTTATGGCGACAGCCTGCCGCAAGCCGCGCTGGCCGAGGCGCCACGCCTCGACGACCGGCGCGTGGCCGATTGCCTGCAGCGGCTGTCCGAGCGGGCGCGGTCGGTGATCGTCATGAGCTTCTATGACGACCAGCCGGCAGAGGCGGTCGCCGCGATGCTTGGCCTGAGCCCCGGCAACGTACGGGTGATCCGCCACCGGAGCATTGCCCGCCTGCGCGACTGTGTCGCGTCCGGATGGCGGCCGGCATGAGCGGCACGGGTGTGCGAGCCCATCCCTCGTTCGGCGAGTTGCTGGACTACTGGTTCGGTGACATGGACGCGGCGGCCGTCGATCAGATTGATGCGCATCTGTTCGGTTGTGCGGCGTGTGGTGCAAGCATCGACCATCTCGCGGCGCTGGCCGGCGGGGTGCGTGAGTGCGTTCTGGCGGGGCGGCTGAGTGTCGTCGTGACGCCGGGTTTTGTGCACCGGCTGGCGGCGCAGGGGCTGCGGGTGCGCGAGTACCGGGTGCCGCTCAACGGCAGTGTCAACTGCACCGTGGCGGCGGATGATGCGGTGGTGGTGGGGCGGCTTCAGGTGCCGCTGGCGGGGGTGCGCCGGCTCGATGTGGCCAGCGACATGGCCCCGGGCGGGGCCTCCGGCTGGCTGCGCGACGTCCCCTTCGATGCGGCCAGCGGGGAGGTGCTGCTGCTGGCCCGGCTCGCCGAGTTGCGCCTGCAGCCGGCCCATGTGCTGCGTGTGCGGCTGATGGCGGTCGAGGCGCAGGGCGCGCGGGAGCTCGGCCATTTCACCTTCCGGCATTCGCCGGCGCCCGCAGGGTAGCGCAAGGCCGGGGGTGTCCCCCGGCGGTGGCTCACTTCACCGAGATCAGCTCGACATCGAAGATCAGCGTCGCGTTGGGGCCGATCTTGCCGCCGGCGCCGGCGGTGCCGTAGGCCAGGTCGGACGGAATCACCACCTCGTAGCGCGCGCCTTCCTTCATCAGCTGCAACACCTCGGTCCAGCCGGAGATCACCTGGCTGACGCCGAAGGAGGCCGGCTCGCCACGCTCGCGCGAGCTGTCGAACACCGTGCCGTCGAGCAGCTTGCCGGTATAGTGGGTCACCACCGTATCGCTGGCCGCCGGCGTCTTGCCCGTGCCGGCCTTGATCACTTTGTACTGCAGCCCGCTGGCCGTGGTGACCACGCCCTTTTCCTTGCCATGCTTGGCCAGGAAGGCGCGGCCCTCGTCGAGATTGGCCTGGCCGCGGGCAATCTTTTTCTGGTCCGCCTTTTCCTGCCCGATCACGAAGGCCTCGCGCATGTCGCGGCCCGACAGCTTCGGCTCGCGCCCGGCGAGCGCGTCCTTCAGGCCTTGGATGACCGCGGCCTCGTCCATGTCCATGCCGCTCTGAATCAGCGTCTGCCCCATCTGCAGGCCGGCGCCGTAGCCGATTTTCTGCTCCAGTGTGGTCAGTTCGACGGTGTCGGCGGCGTGGGCGGTCAGGGTCAGGGCCGCCAAGGCGGCGGAGAGAAGCATGGGTTTCATCGGCATTCCTGGAATGGGCGGTCGAAAGGTGCTGATCTTAGCGGATATCGGGCGCCGGGGACTTGATGCGTGCGAGGTGGTCCGGCGGAAACCCGCCGCGGTGACTCAGGCGTGGCGCGCGAGCCAGCCGGCGATGTCGTCGGGCGTGGCGAAGTCGCTCATGGCACGGGCGGTGATGTCGGGAATGGCTAGCTCGAGTTGCCGGGCCAGATCGTTGCCCGGGCCCAGTTCGATCGCCAGGTCGGCGCGCATCGCGTCGAGGGTCTCCAGGCATCCGTCCCAGCGCAGAGGTTCGGCCAGCTGGCGGGGCAGGCTGGTGAGGCTGTCCGAGCCATGGCGCTGCAGCGCGCCATCGACCCCGGCGACGACCGGGAAGCGCGGCATGCGCGGCGCACTGGCCGCCAGCGCCTCGCCAAACGGTGCCACGGCACCGGCCAGCCAGGCGGTGTGCGAGGGCACGCCGACCGCCAGCCGCTTGAGATCGGCGCCGGCCAGGTCCGGATCGGCGGCCAGGGCGTCGAGGCGGGCGGCGGGAGCGGCGAGCACCAGGTCGCCGCCCTGGCGATGGATGGCGACCGCCACCCCGTGCCGTGCCAGGGCGGCAGCCCTGGCCTGGCGCATGGCCGGCGTCGCCCGCCCCCGCAGCAAGGCCATGCAGCTGCGATCGGGCGTCGACGCGGCAAGGCAGGCGTCCATCAGGCGGGCGCGCGCGTGCACGAGGCGAAGCGTCTCGGCCGCATCCAGCGCCCCCGCCACATGCCAGGCGATGACTTCGCCGAGCGAATAGCCGGCCACCACGACCGGCGGCTGGGGCAGGCAGGCGGCCAGGCGCTGCCAGGCGGCGAGCTGGTAGAGGGTGATGGCCAGCTGGGCATTGGCGTTGGCATAGATCGCGGCCTCGTCGAGCCCGCGCCACCAGGCGGCCACGTCGCGCCCGATCACCGAGGAGGCGATGTCGCGCAGTTCGGCGCAGTCCGGCGCCGACAGCACACGGTCGAGCATCGCGTGGCACTGCCCGGCCTGGCCGGAGCACAGGATGGCGAGCCTCATGCCGGGTCCAGCCGATGGGTGAGCCAGGTGGCGGCGACGAGGTCGGCGCTGCCGCCGGGGCTCAGGTGGCGGGCCACCATCCAGGCGTGCATGTCGATCAGGCGCTGGCGCCAGGCCGGCTGGCGCACCCCGCCGGCACGCTGGAAGGTGCGCGCGGCCCGGCGCACATCGGCCAGCCCCGCCTCGCCGCCGCGCCACAGCAGGTTGGTGTCGTCCAGTTCGGCCATCAGCGCCATCAGCGTGCCGATCAGCGCGGCCTCGTCCGCGATGCCCTCGGCCAGCAGCGCCCGCAGCGCCGGCAGGCCGACCCGGTACACCGCCGGAAAGCCGCCCGCCGCCTGGGCCCGCGCCCCGCCGGCGGCGAAGCGCTGCCACACCGCCTGCCCATGGGAGGCATCGGCCTCGCGGCGCGCGGCGAGGATGGCCGGCCCCCACAGCCGAGCCACCAACTCGCCGCAGGTGGCGGGCGCCGCCTCGGGGCGGGCCGCGCGCCAGGCGTAGGCGGCGGCCAACAAGCCCAGGTTGAAAATGGCGCCGCGGTGGGTATTGGCGCCCCGGGTAGCGGCCAGCATGCGCGCTTCGGCGGCGATGGCGATGGGCTGCAGCCGGGCGTAGGGGGCGCCGCGCGCGCCGGCCTCGGCGATCTCGGCGAAGTAGCCACGCAGCGCGGCAATGCTGTCGACGAAGCTGGCGTAGTTCATGTCTCGATGGCTGCCCGAATCCACCGGCGTGACCAGCCCGGGCTTGGGCCAGGCGTCCGCCTCGTGCTTGAGCGCGGCGCAACAGGCGGCATCCAGCGCCGTCGGGCAAAGCCGAGTGAGGGCCTCAGGCGGCGAGGGGCTGGGCGCGAGGGGCATCGCCGCCTCCGGGTTCGGCCGGCGCTTGCAGGACGGCCTGCGCCGGCATCAGGGCAATCGTGGTGTCGGACTTGGCCAGCACGCGTCCGCCGCTGGCCAGCGCCGCAGCCAGCTCACGCCAGGCCACGGCCCGGCCGTGCAGGCGCAGCTCGCCGTCGATGCGCGGCGTGACGGGGGCCTGCCCGGCCAGCACCGCCAGCACCTGCCGCGCGCTGGCGGCGTCGGCGCAGTCGAGCAGCAGGTCCACATCGCTGTCGGCACGCAGGCAGGGGGCACCGGTGAGCCACTGGTTGACCAACGAGCCATAGCTGCGGGCCGTGACACCGGCGGAGGCCAGCGCCCCGGCCAGCGCCGCCCGCGGCGCCTGCC
>QQUN01000079.1 GCA_008501585.1 Pseudomonadota bacterium
GAAATCGTAGCGAGCAGGGTCGAGTGCAAGGCGCGAGCGAGCGAACGACGAGACATATCAAATGGATAGGCGAGGCGTGAGCGAGTGAGCAACGCAGCAATCGGCACGCGCAGTAGATTTATTCACACGTTCTGAGGCGGAGGCCAGAAAGGCCACCGAGCGGGCGATCACCTCCGGCGCCCGCAACACGCGGTGGTGGCCGTAACCCCGGGTGGCCATCGCCTCGCTGCCTGGCCAGGCCGCGTGCAGCGTCGCCAGGTGGGAGAAGTCCACTTCCAGGTCGTCCAGATCGTGCACAAACATCGCCCGAGTGCGACCGACCGGCAAGCCCTGCAAGGCATCGATCTCGGCAATCGGCCGGTAGCGTCGTTCCAGGCGACCCCGCAAGGAATGATGGGCCCGCAGCCCCAGCCCGACCCGCCGCGACAAGGTCTTGAGGTGCAGGTCGAAGTTGCCCGGCGAGCCGATCAGCACTAGCGCGTCGACCGCCAGCCCCTCGCGCACCGCATGCAAGGCCCCTGCCGCCCCCATCGAATGCGCCACCACCGCCACCACATTGGGCACGGCCGCCGCGACAGTCCGCAGCCCGGCGATGAAATCGGGCAAGGCACCTGCCTGCCCCTCGCTGTCGCCGTGGCCCAGTTGGTCGAACAGGGTCACCGCAAAACCGGCGCCCAGCAAGGGCGCAATCCAGCCGGCCAGTTGCCCGCCATAGCCGCCCCATCCATGCACCAGCACCACCCGCGGCCGGCCCTGCTCACCAAAATGCCACAACGCCATGCGGTGACCATCCACCACGATCCGCTCCGGCTGGCCCCAGGCATTGAGCACCTCGGCAGCCCGCCCCCGCTTGCGCGGCGGACGCAGCAGCAGGGCCTCGGCCCGTCGCGCCGTCCAGCCCGGAAACACGCGCGCACTGAGCGCCACCCAGCGGCGCTGGGCGGGCGTGAGCAATTCAATACGATCGGTCGTGCTATTTTTGGGCAAGTTTTTCATGATGCCTCTCTCTGTCGAAGAACCGGCGCCAGCGGCGTCAGTGGGTTGCCGGGCTCACCCGGCTGCGTGCGATCAGTTCGCTGAAGCTGCGCTGCGCCATGGCGCGGGTGCTCACATCGCCGAGCAGGCGACGCCGGTAGTAGGTGACGAAGACGATGCCGAGCATGTCGAACACGAACTGCGCCAGATCGAGATCGGCGCGGAACTCGCCCTCCGCCACCGCCAGGCTCACCGTGCGGGTCAGCTCCCGCTCCAGTTGCCGGTAGTGTGCGATGACCACATCCCGCACCGGCCCCGGTTTGTCATCGAACTCCAGCGCGGCCGACTGCAGCGGACACCCGCCGCCCCAGCCCCCCCGGTCCACCCAGGTCAGCCAGTTGCCGAGCAAGGCCTCGAGCCGCAGCACGCCGCGCGGCGCCTTGAGCGCCGGCAGGAAGACCAGTTCGGTAAAGCGCGCGGCCGCCGCCTCGATGGCGGCGATCTGCAGATCCTCGCGCGAGCCGAAGTGGGCGAACAGCCCGCTCTTGGACATCCCCACCCGGTCGGCCAGCGCCCCGATCGACAGCGACTCGAAGCCTGCTTCGCAGGCCATGGCCACTGCCGCATCGAGAATGGTCTGCCGGGTGCGTTCGCCTTTGCTCATGAGATCAGATTATAGAACGATCGTGCTTTTATCAAGCCCGTTCATCCGGCCATGCCGGCGAACACGCGGTCGGCGGCGGCCACCGTGGCGGCAATGTCCGCCTCGGTGTGGGCTGCCGAGACGAAGCCGGCCTCGAAGGCCGAGGGCGCAAAGTAGTGGCCGGCATCGAGCATGGCATGGAAGAACTGGTTGAAACGGTTGCGATCCGAGGCCATCACGTCGGCGAAGGACTGCGGCAGCGCCTCGGCAAAATAGAGGCCGAACATGCCGCCGAAGGACTGCGCGCAGAAGGTGATGCCATGGCGCTGGGCGGCTGCCTGCAGGCCGTCGACCAGCTGTGCGGTGCGCGCCTCGAGTCCCTCGTAGAAGCCCGGCGCCTGGATCAGCTTGAGCGAGGCCAGCCCCGCCGCCACCGCCACCGGGCTACCCGACAGGGTGCCGGCCTGGTAGACCGAACCCAGCGGCGCGATCTTTTCCATGATGTCGCGACGGCCGCCAAAGGCGCCCACCGGCATGCCGCCACCGATGACCTTGCCCAGCGTGGTCAGGTCCGGCGTGATGCCGACCACACCCTGCACGCCACGCGGCCCGACGCGGAAACCGGTCATCACCTCGTCGAAGATCAGCACCGCGCCATGCGCCGTACACAGCTGACGCAGCAGGTGCAGGAAGCGGTCGCTCGGGCGGATCAGGTTCATGTTGCCGGCAAAGGGCTCGACGATCACCGCGGCGATGCTGTCGCCCTTGGCGCGGAAGGTTTCTTCCAGTTGCTCGGGGTCGTTGTAGTCGAGCACCAGGGTGTGCTTGGCGAAGTCCTCGGGCACGCCGCCGGAGGACGGGTTGCCAAAGGTCAGCAGGCCGGAGCCGGCCTTGACCAGCAGGCAGTCGGCATGGCCGTGGTAGCAGCCTTCGAACTTGATGATGGTGTCGCGACCGGTGAAGCCGCGCGCCAGGCGGATGGCGCTCATCGTCGCCTCGGTGCCGGAGCTGACCAGGCGCACCATGTCGAGGCTGGGCAGGTGGGCGCACAGCTGTTCGGCGATTTCCACTTCCGCCTCGGTCGGCGCGCCGAAGGACAAGCCCTTGAGCGCCGCCTCTCGCACGGCCTCGACGATGGCCGGATGGGCATGGCCGGCAATGGCCGGGCCCCAGGAGCCGACATAGTCGACATAGGCCGCACCGTCGGCGTCCCACATGCGGGCGCCTTCGGCCCGGGCGATGAAGCGCGGGAAGCCGCCCACCGAGCCAAAGGCCCGCACCGGGGAATTGACGCCGCCGGGAATGACGGCCTGGGCACGGCTGAACAAGGTTTCGTTTCGACTCATGGATTCTTCCTGATAGGTTGTTCGTGAGACCGCACCATGCGGTCAGGCCTGTTCGGACGGCGCGCTGTCGAACATCGCGCGATACGCCGCCGCACGCGCGGCCACATCGGCCGCCATGAAAACATCACTGATCACCGCGAGCAAGTCGGCACCGGCCGCCACCAGCGGTGGCGCGTTGTCGAGCGTAATGCCGCCGATCGCGGCAATGGGCACGCCGCAGCGCGCGCGCGCCTCGGCCAGCACGGCCGGCGTGGCCACCACCGCCTGCGGTTTGCTCGGCGACGGATACATGGCGCCGAACGCCACGTAGTCAGCGCCAAGGGCCACGGCCGATTCGGCACGCGCCACATCGTTGTAGCAGGTCACGCCGAGGATGCGGTCCGGCCCGAGCCGCGCCCGCGCGACATCCAGGGCGCCATCGTCACGGCCCAGATGCACGCCATCGGCCCCGACCTGCAAGGCCAGTTCGAGGTCGTCGTTGATGATCAACGGCACCCCGGCGGCATCGCACAGCGCCCGCAGGCGCATTGCTTCGGCCCGGCGCAGCGCGGCATCGGACGACTTGCTGCGGTACTGCAGCAGGACCGGCCGCGCGCTCAGCGCCGCCTCGGCAGCGGCGAACAAGCGTTCGCTGTCGGTCCATTCGGGCGTAGCCAGATACAGCCCGCGCCATGGGTGTGCCGTACGCCTCATGCGCCCGCCCCCCGGTCAGCCACCGCCGTGCCCATGCCCAGGCGAAGCGCGCGGGCCTCGGCCTGGTGAGCGAAGTGCAGCGCCGCGGGCACCGACGCCACCACCGCCCCACCGCCGGCCAGCGCGGCAGCCAGCGCCGCGGCGACCGAACTCGACAGGCCGAGCACCGGCTGCGGCGCACGGGCAAACGCATCGCGACGCAGCACGCCATCGCGGCCATGGAGCAGGTGCACCACCTGCCCGCCCGCGGGCGCACCCAACACCAGCACATGCTCCACCCCCGTTGCGCACAGGGCAGCGCCCAGGTCTTCCACCCGCAGCGTGGACTCGTCGCCGTCAAAGCTGGCCGCCACCAGGCGCCGGCACACGCCGGCATCGGCCACCAGCGCGACTGCCTGCGGCAGCAGCAGCTCGACCGCAGCCGCCAACGGCGAATCATCGGCGTCGTCCTCGTGCAGCATCACCGACGGCGCCTCGAGCACCAGCGGCACCTCGCCATAGTCGGCGGCCAGCGCCGCCAGCGCGGCCGTCAGCCCGACCGAGCCCGGCACGCTCAGCTTGATCGCGGCAACCGGCACATCTTCGAGGATCATGCGCGCCTGATCGACGACCAGTTCGGGGTCGAGGGCCACGCGGCTGTCGAAATGGGTGGTGTCGCGCAGACAGATTTCGGAAACGACGCTCAGCGGATAGGCACCGTGGCGCGCAACCGACAACACGTCGGCCGCCACCCCGGAAGCGGAGGTCGGGTCGGCAGGGCCGATGACAAGCACAGCAGGAACATGACGCATCAATTTCTCCCGCCTCGGACCGGGCGGACCGCCGCGCACTGGCATGCACGGCAAAATACGGTAAGATGCCGCAGATTTTAGCACTCCGCGCCACAGGACACCCGCCTTCGCGCAAGCGTGGCCGGAACGGCATCTCACGAAAAACAGGCCTGCCCGGCTGGCGCCTCGTCGTCGCCGCGAGGTCACGACGCCAAGGCCAACGACAACGTCAATGCCCGAGACTGAATTCAAGACCTATATGTGCCTGATCTGCGGCTTCATCTACGATGAAGCGGCCGGCCTCCCCGACGAAGGCATCGCCCCCGGAACACGCTGGGAAGACATTCCGCCGAACTGGACATGTCCCGAGTGCGAGGCACGCAAGGAAGATTTCGAAATGGTCGAAATCTGAATTGCCCTAAAGATGCAAAATGCTTGTCCGATAGTGATAGACGACGAGGCTTCGCGCAGCGCCGCCTTTCCTGGCGCAAACCGATACGCAGGGTGACTATGGTTGATCTGACCGGACTGAAAGTCATGGTGATTGATGACAGCAACACCATTCGACGCAGCGCAGAGATCTTTCTGGCGCAGGCGGGCTGCCAGGTGGTGCTCGCCGAAGACGGCTTCGACGCCCTCGCCAAGATCGCCGACCACCGGCCCGATGTCATTTTCGTCGACATCATGATGCCGCGCCTCGACGGCTACCAGACCTGCGCCCTGATCAAGAAAAACGCCAAGCTGACCAAAACGCCGGTCGTCATGCTCTCCTCCAAGGACGGCCTGTTCGACCGCGCGCGCGGTCGCATGGTCGGGTCCGACGAATACCTGACCAAACCGTTCACCAAAGACAGCCTGCTGCGGGCCGTCGCCACCCACGGCGCCGCCCCTCAATCCACCGAGTGAGTTGAATTTCCATGCCGATCAAGAAGATTCTCATTGTCGACGACTCCCCGACCGAGCGTTATGCCCTGAGCGAGGCGCTGACCAAGAATGGTTACCAGGTCATTACCGCCGAATCCGGCGAGGAAGGCATTGCCAAAAGCAAGAGCGAGCTGCCCGACCTCATCCTGATGGATGTCGTCATGCCCGGTCTCAACGGCTACCAGGCCACGCGCACCATCTCGCGCGACGAAGCCACGCGGGCCATCCCGGTGATCATCTGCACCACCAAGGGGCAAGAGACCGACAAGATCTGGGGCATGCGCCAGGGCGCCTACGACTACCTGGTCAAGCCCATCGACCACACCGAACTGCTCGCCCGCATCCGGGCCATCGGCTGAGTCGCCCCGCATGGCCAAGCGCATCAGTCTCAGGGAATTCCAGGAAAGCCTGGTCCGCCGGCTGGCCGACGCGCAGTCGGCCCCGCGGCGCGACCTGCTCGGCCTGACCGCCGGCGGCGACCAGTGGCTGGTCGATCTGGGTGATGCGGGCGAGATCCTGCCCGTCCCCGCGCTGGCCACCGTCCCCCTGGCCAGGCCCTGGTTTCGTGGGCTGGCCAACGTACGCGGCACGCTGTTCGGCGTGATCGACCTGGCGGCCTTCTGCGGCGGCGCACTCACGCCACTGACCGGCAGCGCACGACTGGTGCTGGTCGGCGCGCGCCACGGCGCCAACTGCGCCCTGCTGGTGGGCAGCACCGTCGGCCTGCGCAGCCCGGAAGACTTCGAACCGGACGACACCGGCCCATCGCCGCTCGCCTGGATTCCCCGGCAAGTACGCGACCTGCACGGCCGCCGCTGGAAGCACATCGACGTCCCCCGCCTGCTCGCGGACACCACCTTCCTCGAGGCCGGTATCGTTTGACCCGCCCCTCCTTCTGACCTCGCCCATCCACACGGAGCGAACGCCATGGCATCAACATCCACCGCATCCCTGCAAGGCGCCACCGCCCAGGACCCGACCATCATGGAGTCCGAAGCGGCAGCAAAAGCCGGCAAGAAGCCGGCAGCGCGCCCGGGGCTGTCATTTCTCGGCAAGCGCCCGATCGCCGACCAGCTGCGCCTGCTCGGGGTTGTGCTGTTCATCCTGGTCCTCGCCCTCGGCGTCCTGATCTACCAGCAGACCCGGCAGGCGGCCAACGCCACCTCCTACCTGTTCGCGGCCGGTGAAATGCGCACCCTGTCGGAACAGACCGCCAAGTCCGGCCAGCTCTCCCTGCAGGGCGACACCGCCGCCTTTACCGAACTGCGCAACGGCCGGGCGGAATTCGACCGCGTGCTCGCTGCGGTGACCAGCGGCGGCCAGGTCAACCTCGCGGTCGCCGACAGCGCCGTGCCGGCCAGCCCCGCCGCCTTCGCTGCGCCGCTGGAAAACCTCGCCGCCTCCTGGGCCAAGACCGACAAGGACACCCAGCTCCTGCTCGCCCAGGAAAAGAACCTCACCACGCTCAGTACCTCGGTGGAAACCATTAACGAGAAGAACGCCCTGCTGCTCGACATCACCGAACAGGTCGCGGCGCTCAAGCTGCAAGGCGGCGCCAGCGCCCGCGAGATCGCCACCGCCAACCGCCTCGTGATGCTCACCCAGCGGATCGCCAAGAACGCCAACGCGCTGCTCGTGGCCGACGCCATCGACCCGGAAGTGGCCTTCCTGCTCGGCAAGGACACCAACTCCTTCCGCGAGATCCTCGGCCAGCTCAAGGACATGACGCCCGACGCCACCACGCAGGGCAAGCTCGGCGAGCTGGAAACCATCGCCAACGAAAGTCTGGCCGCCGTCTCGGGCATTCTGGGCAACATCCAGTACCTCGTGCAGGCCAAGCAGGCCGGCCGCCGCATCATCGACAACGCCCGCCCGCTGTCCGACCAGGCCAGCCAGCTGGCCGCGGCCTACGCCAACTACTACGGCGGCTTCGGCACCCTGCCGCTGGCCATCGCCGTGATCGGCGCGCTGGCCGTGCTGACCCTGATCGCCATGGTCAAGATGTACCGCGACGACCTCGCCGCGCGCCGGGTCGAAGCCGAAGGGCAGAAGAAATCGGCCGAAGACGAACGGAACCAGACCCAGCAGGCCATTCTTCGCCTGATGAACGAAATGGGCGACCTGGCCGACGGTGACCTCACCATCCGCGCCACCGTGACCGAAGACATCACCGGCGCCATTGCCGACTCGGTGAACTACACCGTCGAGGAACTCGCCGTGCTGGTGCGCCGGATCAACGACGCCGCCGGCCGCGTGACCAGCGCCACCGAAGCCGCCCGCCGCACCTCCAACGAGCTGCTCAACGCCGCCCAGCGCCAGTCCGAAGAGCTCGAGGAAGTGGGCGAGACCGTGCAGTCGATGGCCCGCTCCATGTCCGAAGCGTCCGAACGCGCCATGCAGTCCGCCCAGGTGGCCCGTCGCTCGCTCGACTCGGCCAACAAGGGCCGGGACGCGGTGGAGAACACCATCAAGGGCATGAACGAGATCCGCGAAAAGATCCAGGAAACCTCCAAGCGCATCAAGCGCCTGGGCGAATCGTCCCAGGAGATTGGCGAAATCGTGGAACTGATTTCGGACATTACCGAGCAGACCAACGTGCTGGCGCTCAACGCCGCCATCCAGGCCGCCTCCGCCGGCGAAGCGGGCCGCGGCTTTACCGTGGTTGCCGAAGAAGTGCAGCGACTGGCCGAACGCTCCGCCGAAGCCACCAAGCAGATCTCGGCGATTGTGAAGACCATTCAGACCGATACGCAGGACGCCGTCTCCGCCATGGAAACCGCCACCCGCGACGTGGTGGCCGGTGCCGCGCTGTCCGACTCCGCCGGTCAGGCCCTGGTCGAGATCCGCAGCGTGTCGTCCGAAGCCGCCTCGCTGATCGAACAGATCTCCACCGACACCCAGCGCCAGGCCGCCAGCGCCACCCGCGTGGCGGAATCCATGCGCGGCATCCAGGCCATTACCGAGCAGACCACCCGGGGCACCAAGCAAACCGCCGTATCCATCGGCGAACTGGCCGACCTGGCCGTCGAACTGAAAGGGTCCGTTTCCGGCTTCAAGGTTTGATCCGGAGCGCCCGCGCCACGAGGCAGCATTCATGAGTCATGTCATTGAGCACGACCTTGGCCCACTGACATGGGTCAAGGGAGAAATCGACCAGGCGCTCGACCGCGCCGTGGCCGCCATCGACAAGGCCGCGGCCGACGAGGAGCGCGGCACCCAGTTGCAGTTCGCGCAGTCACACCTGCACCAGGCACGTGGCGCGCTGTCGATCATCGGGCTCGACGGCCTGACCCAGTTCACCGACAGCGTCGACAAGCTGCTCGGCGAGCTGGCGCGTGAAGAACTCGCCTTCTCCGACGACATCGCCGACCTGTGCCGGCGCGCCATCGCGGCCATCGGCAACTACCTCGACGAGCTGTCCCATGGCGCCCCCGACCAGGCGCTGCGCCTGTCGCGCCTGCATGCCCGCATCGCGCTGGCGCGCGGGGTCGAGGCCCCCAGCGAGAGCGACCTGTTCTTCCCCGACCTGAGCACCGTCGTCCCCCGTCGCCCCGCCCCGCAAGCGCTCGATGCCGCCACCGAGACCCGCCTGCTGCGCGGCCTGCGCATCCAGTTCCAGCGCGGCATGCTCGCCTGGCTGAAGAAACCGGACGACCCGCGCGGCCCGCAGCAGATGCGCGACGCCGTCGCCGGCATCGAATCACGCCAGACGCAATCCAACGGCCGCGCCCTGTGGCTGGCCGCTACTGCCTTCTTCGACGTGCTGTCCGAAGGCCATGTCCAGAGTTCGCCCTACATCCGCCGTCTCGGCGGGCGCATCGACGCACAGATCCGCCGCCTGCTGGCCGGCAGCGGCCAGGTCTCCGAGCGCCTCCACCGCGACGCCCTGCACATTGTCGCCCGCGCCCCGGCCACCACGCCGCTGATCAAGGCCCTGCACGCGCTCTACCGCCTCCCCGCCTTGCTGCCGGCGCCCAACGCCGCCGTCAGCGAACTGCCCCTGGCCCCGCTGCTCGCCGAATTGCGCGGCCAGCTTGGCCTGGCCAAGGAGTCGTGGGACCAGTTCGCCGAAGGCGCCGCCGCCGCGCTGCCCGGCTTCGAAGAACGCATGGGCACCCTCGCCGCCGCCGCACGCAAGCTCGGCCGCCCCGCCTTCGTGCGCCTGATGACCACCCTGTCGGCCTTCGCCCAGTGGCTGCGCAAGGACCCGCTGCGCCTGAACGACGCCATCTCCATGGAGGTCGCCTCCGCCCTGCTGCTGGCCGAGCACGCCCTCAACTCCGGCCGCGTGCCCGACCCCGCCTTCTCCACCCAGGTGGAAGACGCCATCGTCCGCATCGAGGCCTGCTCGCGCGGCGAGTCGGTCTCGCGCGGCGAGGTCAGCGATTCAGCCCGGCAAGCGCAGGAACACAGCGCCGTCAGCCAGCTGTGCAAGGAAATGCAGGCCAGCCTGGCCCAGGTCGAGCAAGCCCTCGACGGCTTCTTCCGGGCACCGGAAAAACGCGATCTGCTGGCCGGCATCCGCACCCCGGTCCAACAGGTCGAGGCCATCCTCACGCTGCTCGACGAGCCGCTCGCCCACGACGTGCTGAGCGACTGCGAGACCATGATCGCCCAGCTCACCGATCCGGAGCAGGCCCCCGACACCGAGCTGTTCGAACCGCTCGCCGACCAGCTCTCCGCACTCGGTTTCTACATCGACAGCCTGCGCCGCGGCCGCCCCGAGCCCCACCACCTGACCGGTGGCCTGGACGAGGGCGAGGACGACACGCCACCGGCCACCGTCGACGCCCTGCCCGACCTGCCGCTGCCCGAGCTGCCCGCCGTGGCCCCGGCGCCGGAACCGGCGCCCGACACCGAAACCGAGCCCGAACAGCCCGCCGCCAGCGCCGCCGAACCGGCGATCGAACACGAAGAAGACCGCCCCGAAGCGCCGGTACCGGTGCCTGCCCCGTCCGCCGAAGCCACCCAGTTGCTGGCCGCCAGCGACGAAGAAATCGACGCCGAACTGCTGGACATCTTCATCGAAGAAGCGCGTGAGGTGCTGTCGAACATCGCCACCCACCTGGCCGCCTCGCGCGCCAACCCGGCCGACAGCGAAACGCTCACCACCATCCGCCGCGGCTTCCACACCCTGAAAGGCTCCGGCCGCATGGTCGGCCTGAACGCCCTGGGTGAATCGGCATGGGCCATGGAGCAGGCGCTCAATCGCTGGCTGCAGTTCGAGTGGACGCCGACCGCCGCCCTGCACGCGCTCATCGACGACGCACACCAGGTGTTCACCGGCTGGGTGGCGCAACTGGCCAGTGGCGGCAGCACCGCCTACGACGCCCAGGCCATGGTTGACGAAGCCACACGCATCCTGGGCATCGAGCGCCCGGAAGACAGCGATGCCGGCATCACCACGGCGGACGCGACCGATGACACCGCCGACGAAGCCGCCGACGACGCCGCCGACGAAACCCCCGACGCCGACACGGACGCGGTCGATACGGCAGACGCCGAACCCCGACCACTGCCTGCCGACACGCACACCGCCGACGCCGACGACGACACAACGGCCAGCGACCGCGCCGCCGACCCGCTGGCCGAGACCAGCCTCGACATCTCCGACCTCGAAAGCACCGACCTGTCGCTCCCCTCGCTCGATGGCTTTGAAATCGACGAACTCGCCGACATACCGCTGCCCGCCGAGGACGACACGGCAGACGAGGCGGACGAAGAGCTCGCCGACCTGGAACTGCTCGAAGACACCCCCGACACCGCCGAACCGGCCGCCGACGCCGTATCCGGCATCGATCCACACGCCACCGCCGACACGGCTGACACCGACACCGCCGACTTCGACACCGCCGACAGCCTCGACGCCGACATCACGACGGACGCTGACGCGGCCTCGGCACCGCTTGCCGACGCGGTTCCGGCCGACACGCCTGACGACACCGACACGCCTGACGACACCAGCGAAGACGCCCTGGCAACGGCCGAAGACGACACCGACAGCCCCGCCGCCACGCGCGCCCCGGCCGAGGCTGCCGACACCGAGCCGGCCCCGGTCGAGCCCGACACCCTCACGGTCGGCAGCATCACCCTGTCGCGGCCCCTCTACACCCTCTACACCACCGAGGCCCGCCAGCATCTCGACGCGCTGCACCGTGAAACCCAACAGCTGCGAGGCAATCCGACCCGGGTGCCGCAGGAAGAAGCCCTGCGCGCCGCACACACCCTGGCCGGCATCTCCGGCACCGCCGGCTTCGACAGCACCCTCTGCCTCGGGCGGGCCCTCGAGCATGCCTTGGCGCGTCTGATCGACACCCACAGCGCCCCCTCGGCCGAGCAGACGGCATTGCTGAGCACCGCTGCGGACACCCTCGACGCCATGGTCACCGAGATCACCAAGGGCATCGAGCCGCTGGCCGCACCAATGCTCGAAGCGCAACTCGACGCCTTGCTGCGCCCCCAGGCCCTGGCCGAACCGGTCGAACTGCCGGGCGAGCCCATGACCGACCCGGCCAGCGACACGCCGGCCGCACCCGACGCCACCGCGCCGACCGCCGTCGACGACGCCCCCGTGGCGCTCGATGTCCACGACGACATCGACGAACAGCTGCTGCCCATCTTCCTCGAAGAAAGCGCCGACCTGCTCAAGGAACTGGGCACCGCCTTGCGCGCCTGGCGGAGCAACCTCGCCGACACCGAGGCCGCCGCGGCCGTCGCCCGCCTGCTGCACACCCTCAAGGGCAGCGCACGGATGACCGGCGCCATGAGCCTTGGCGAGCACCTGCATGCGCTCGAAGGCCGGCTCGAAGCCACCGAAACCGCCACCGATGCCCTGCTCGACAGCCTCGACCAGGGCGCCGACGTCGCGCAGCAATACCTCGACCGCCTGGCCCAGGGCGAGCCCACCCTCGAACCCGATGACACGCCCGCCGCCGACCTGCCGGCGCCCCAGGCCGTGGCCATCACCCCCGACGAACCCGGCCTCGCCACCGGCGGCACCCTGCGTGTCCGCGCCGACCTGGTCGACCGCTTCGTCAATGACGCCGGCGAGATCGGCATCACCCGCACCCGTATCGAGGGCGAACTGCGCACCCAGCGCCGCGCCCTGCTCGACCTCACCGAAAACGTCATCCGCCTGCGCAACCAGCTGCGCGAACTCGAGATCCAGGCCGACACGCAGATGCAGACCCGCATCGCCCAGGCCGAATCCGAGCACACCGAGTTCGACCCGCTGGAGATGGACCGCTACACCCGGTTGCAGGAACTGACCCGGATGATGGCCGAGAGCGTCAACGACGTCACCACCGTCCAGCACACGCTACTGCGCAACCTCGATGGCGCCGATGCCGCACTCACCTCGCAGGGCCGGCTCAACCGCGACCTGCAACAGGCGCTGATGTCGGTGCGCATGACCCCCTTCGACAGCCTCGCCGACCGCCTCTATCGCGTGGTCCGCCAGAGCGCCAAGGAAATGGGCAAGCGCGCCAACCTCGATCTGCGCGGTGGCCGCATCGAACTCGACCGCTCGGTGCTCGAACGCATCACCGGCCCGATCGAACACCTCCTGCGCAACGCCATCGCCCACGGCATCGAAACCCCCGAGGCACGCAAGCAGGCCGGCAAGCCGGAGATCGGCGAGATCCAGCTCACCGTGCGCCACGAAAACAACGAAGTGGTCATCGACATGGCCGATGACGGCGCCGGCCTCGACTACGCCCGCATCGAAGCGCGCGCGCGCGACAACGGCCTGCTCGGCGCGGACGAGGCCGCCGACGAGAACCGTCTCACCAACCTGATCTTCCTGCCCGGCTTCTCCACCGCCAGCAGCCTGTCGGCCGTCTCCGGCCGCGGCGTTGGCATGGACGTGGTCAAGTCCGAGACCGCCTCGGTCGGCGGCCGGATCGATGTCGCCTCCACCCCGGGGCGCGGCACCCGCTTCCGGCTGTACCTGCCGCTGACCCTGGCGATGACCCAGGCCCTGCTGGTCCGCGCCGCCGGGCGCACCTACGCCATCGCCTCCAACACCGTCGCGCAGGTCATGGAACTCAAGGCCGACGCGCTCGCCGCGCTGCAGGCCGAGGGCGGCACCACCTGGCAAGGGGCCGACTACCGCTACTGCTATCTGCCCCGCCTGCTCGGCGACCACGACACCCAGCCCGAGGTGCATCGCTTCAACTGGGTCCTGCTGTTGCACTCGGGCACCCAGACGCTGGCGCTGCATGTCGACGCCCTGCGCGGCAACCAGGAAATCGTGGTCAAGAAAGCCGGGCCGCAGCTGGCGCGCCTGGTCGGCTACGCCGGCGCCACCGTGCTGGGCGACGGCGAGATCGTGCTCATCATCAACCCCATCGCCCTCGCCGCCCTGCCGGGCAGCCAGGACGCCACCGGCGACGCACCGGCAGCCGCTGCCACACCCGCGGCGCCCGCAGCGCTCGAACCGACCGTCATGGTGGTGGACGACTCGCTGACCGTGCGCAAGATCACCGGCCGCCTGCTCGAACGCGAAGGCTTCCGCGTGGTGACTGCCAAGGACGGCGTCGATGCCCTGGAACAGTTGCTCGACACCGACCCCGACGTCATCCTCTCCGACATCGAAATGCCGCGCATGGACGGCTTCGACCTGGCCCGCAACATCCGCAACGACGCGCGGCACAAGGGCGTGCCGATCATCATGATCACCTCGCGCCTGGCCGACAAGCACCGCGAGTACGCCCGCCAGATCGGCGTCAACCACTACCTCGGCAAGCCCTACCAGGAAGAAGAACTGCTCGCCCTCATCCGCGAGTACACCGAGCCGGTCACGGCCTGAAATCTTGTGAAGACATCGTAGCGAGCAGGGCCGAGTGCAAGGCCGCATTTGGCAACTGCGCGAGCGAACGACGAGACATATCGAATGGATCGGCGAGGCGTGAGCGCGTGAGCAACGCAGCCATCGGCACGCGCAGTCGATTTATTCACAAGTTCTGAGCCGCACGGCGGGTGCCCTACGGGGCAGCGGCCGGCGCCACCGCGCGAAAGCGCGCCAGCGTGCGTTCGCGCGCCACGGCGTGATCGACGATCGGCGCAGGGTAGTCCTGCCCGATGCGAACGCCCAGCGCCTGCTGGTCGACCGGCGCCAGGGTCCACGGCGCATGGATGCTGCGCTCCGGCACGGCTGCCAGCTCGGGCACATAGCGCCGGATGAAGCGCCCCGCCGGATCAAAACGCTGCGACTGGGTCACCGGGTTGAAGATCCGGAACCACGGCTGGGCATCGCAGCCGGTCGACGCCGCCCATTGCCATCCCCCGTTGTTGGCCGCCAGGTCATAGTCGTTCAGGTGGGCGGCAAAGTAGCGCTCGCCGGCACGCCAGTCGATGCCCAGATCCTTGGTCAGGAACGACGCCACGATCATGCGCAGGCGGTTATGCATGTATCCCGTCTGCGCAAGCTGGCGCATCGCGGCATCCACCAGCGGATAGCCGGTTCGCCCCTCGCACCAGGCGGCGAAGGCCTCGGGCCAGTCGTCCCACACCAGCGCATCGTATTCGGGTCGATAACAGTGATCGACCACCTCCGGGCGGTGCCACAGCACCATCTGGTAGAACTCCCGCCAGATCAGCTCGCTCAGCCAGGTCTCCGCGCCCTGCCCGCCGTGGAAATGCGCATAGCTCGCCAGCTGCCGGATCGACACCGTCCCGAAGCGCAGGTGGGCCGACAGATACGACACCCCCTTTTTTGCCGGAAAATCGCGCTGGTCGCGGTAACCGTCGATACGGTCGCGGAAGTCCGCGAACAACTGCTCGCCGCCCGACATGCCGGTCGGCAACGACAGCGATGACAGATTCCCGGCCGAGAAACCCAGCGCCGCCAGCGTCGGCACCGCCGCCTCCGCAGGCGGCCTCGCCAGATGACCGGCATGCGCCGCCACATCGTAGGACTGCAGGTGCGCCGCGGTCAGCGCCGCCTGCCAGGCCCGGCGATACGGGGTGAACACCCCGTAGGGGGTGCCCGCCTTGGTCAGGATCTCGTCACGCTCGAACACCACCTGGTCCTTGAACGCCTGCCAGCGCCGCCCCGCCCCCGCCAGCGCGGCATCCACCGCGGCATCGCGCGCCATCGCCTGCGGCTCGTAATCGCGATTGACATACACCGCATCCACCGCCAGTTCGTCGGCCAGCGCCGGCACGACATCCACCGCCCGGCCATGCCGCACGATCAGCCCGCCGCCACGGCGGCGCAGCGAGGCATCGAGCTCGACCACCGCCGCATGGATGAAGCCCACGCGCCGGTCGGTGCGCGACGGCAAGGCATCGAGGATGTCGCGATCAAACACGAACACGCAGAACACCTGCGCGCTGTCGCGCAGCGCATGCCACAGCGCTGCGTGATCAAAATCGCGCAGATCGCGCCGAAACCATACCAGTGCCTTCCGATTCATCCGCCTCGCTCCTCCGCATCCGCCGGCCGGACACGCCATCGCCAGCGGGGCACCTTGCACCAGGCGCCGCCGCATCGCGCTTCAGTGTAAATTGTGCCCGACGCGGCGCCCAAATCGACGCGCCGTGCTTTCCCCCAAAATACCCTGCGTTTAAAATGCGCGGTGTGACGACCTCCGACATGAACCTGACCCATCACTTCCTGATCGCCATGCCCAGCATGGCCGACACCAATTTTGCCCGCACGCTCACCTACATCGCGGAGCACAACGAGGGCGGCGCGCTCGGCGTGATCGTCAACCGTCCCATCGACATGAGCCTGGCCACGCTGTTCGACCGCGTCGAGATGACGCTCGACAACGAACGCTATGCCCAGCAACCCGTCTATTTCGGCGGCCCGGTGCAGACCGACCGCGGCTTCGTGCTGCACCGCCCGGCCGGGGAATGGAGCGCCACGCTCAAGGTCAACGAGCAGATCGGCCTCACCAGCTCCAAAGACATCCTCCAGGCCATGACCCTCGAGGGCTTCGACCTCGACGTGCTGGTCACCCTCGGCTACGCCGGCTGGGATGCCGGCCAGCTCGAGCAGGAGCTGGCCGAGAACGCCTGGCTGACCGCACCGGCCGATCTGGGCATCGTCTTCGACCTGCCCGCCGAAGAACGCCTCGCCGCCGCCATGCAGCTGCTGGGCGTCGACTTCGCAAACTTGTCCGAGTCCGCCGGTCATGCCTGAGGCCCCGGCGCGTGGCACCGTGCTCGGTTTCGACTTCGGCCTCGCGCGCATCGGCGTTGCGGTCGGCGAACTTGAAACCGGCCAGGCCACGGCACTGACCACCCTCACCGCCGAAGCCAACACCGCACGCTTCGCCGCCATTGCCCGCCTGATCGACGAATGGCATCCGGTACAACTCGTCGTCGGCCTGCCGCTGTCGACCGACGGCGCCCCGCAGGCACACACCCCGCGCTGCCGTCGCTTCGGCAACCAGCTCCACGGCCGCTTCAACCTGCCGGTGGCGATGGTGGACGAACGCTTCAGCTCCGCCGAAGCCGAACGCCAGCTGGCCGACGCCGGCCGCCACCGCTGGACCGACCGCAAGCCGGTGCTCGACGCACTGGCGGCGCAAATCATCCTTCAGCACTACCTGGACCACATCGCCCATGCCCCAACTGCCTGACGCAGACACCCTGCTCGAAGCGCTGGTCGCCCAGATGGCGCCCCATGTCACCGACGACACCGCCCTGGTCGGCATCTACACCGGCGGCGCCTGGCTGGCCGAGCGCCTCCACGAGCGCCTCGGCATCCGCCACCCGCTGGGCACCATCGACGTGTCCTTCTACCGCGACGACTTCGGCGCCAAGGGCCTGCACCCGCAGCTGCGCCGCTCGGACATCCCCTTCGACATGGAAGACACGCCGGTGATCCTGGTCGACGACGTGCTCTTCACCGGCCGCACCACACGCGCCGCGCTCAACGAGCTGTTCGACTACGGCCGCCCGGCGCGGGTCGACCTGGCCGTGCTGGTTGACCGTGGCGAGCGCCAGCTGCCCATCTACCCGCGCTACTGCGCCCACACCCTGCCCGCGCCGATCGGCAGCGGCCAGCGCCTGCAACTGTCCAAGGCCGATGACGGCACGTTGTCCCTGAGGTTGATCGATGCATAACCCCCAACTCAACGCCCACGGCGAACTGCAACACCTGCTGTCCCTCGACGGCCTGCCGCGCGAGATCCTCACCGCCATTCTCGACACCGCCGCGCCCTTCACCGAAGTGGCCGAGCGCGAGGTCAAGAAGCTGCCCATCCTGCGCGGCAAGAGCATCTTCAACCTGTTCTTCGAGAACTCCACGCGCACCCGCACCACCTTCGAGATCGCGGCCAAGCGCCTGTCGGCCGACGTCATCAACCTCAACGTCGCCACCTCCTCGACCAACAAGGGCGAGACCCTGCTCGACACCGTCGACAACCTCTGCGCCATGCAGGCCGACATGTTCGTGGTGCGCCACGCCTCCTCTGGCGCGCCCTACCTGATCGCCGAGCATCTGCGCAACACCGGCCGCCACGACATCCATGTGGTCAACGCCGGTGACGGGCGCCACGCGCACCCCACCCAGGGCCTGCTCGACATGTACACCATCCGCCACTACAAGCGCGACTTCAGCGGCCTGGTGGTGGCCATCGTCGGTGACGTGCTGCACTCGCGCGTGGCCCGCTCGCAGATCGCCGCGCTGACCACGCTCGGCGTGCCCGAAGTGCGCGTCATCGGCCCCAAGACCCTGATGCCGACCGACCTCGACAAGCTCGGCGTGCGCGTCTTCCACGACATGCGCGAAGGCCTGCGCGATGTCGACGTGGTGATGATGCTGCGCCTGCAGAACGAACGCATGAACGGCCCGCTGCTGCCCTCCGGCCAGGAGTTCTTCAAGGTCTGGGGCCTGACGCCCGAAAAACTCGCCCTCGCCCGCCCGGACGCCATCGTCATGCACCCCGGGCCCATGAACCGCGGTGTCGAGATCGACTCCACCGTGGCAGACGGCGCACAGGCGGTGATTCTGCCGCAGGTCACCTTCGGCATCGCCGTGCGCATGGCGGTGATGAGCATGCTGGGCCGCGGCTGAGCGCCCCGAAATTACGAGCACACAGATGAAGATTCATATCGCCAACGGCCGGCTGATCGACCCGGCCCACGAGATCGACCAGCAGGCCGACCTGTTCATTGCCAACGGCAAGATCGTCGGCATCGGCAGCGCCCCCGACGGCTTTGTCGCCACCCGCCACATCGACGCCACGAACAAGATCGTCTGCCCCGGCCTGGTCGACCTCGCCGCCCGGCTGCGCGAGCCGGGCTTCGAATACCTCGCCACGCTCGAATCCGAAATGGAAGCGGCCATGGCCGGCGGCGTCACCAGCCTCGCCATTCCGCCCGACACCGACCCGCCGCTCGACGAGCCCGGCCTGGTCGAGATGCTGTGCTACCGCGCCAAGAAGCTCAACCGCGCCCATGTCTATCCGGTCGGCGCGCTCACCGAGCGGCTCGAAGGCAAGCGCCTGTCCGAAATGGCCGAGCTGGTCGACGCCGGCTGCGTCGCCTTCAGCCAGGCCAACCACCCGATCACCGATACCCAGGTGCTGTTCTGCGCGCTGCAGTATGCCGCGACCTTCGGCTACCGGGTCTGGCTGCAACCGATCGCCCCCCGTTTCGCCCGCGAGGGCGTGGCGCACGATGGCGAGGTCGCCACCCGGCTCGGCCTGCCCGGCATTCCCACGGCCGCCGAGACCATCGCCCTGTTCACCTATATCGAGCTGGCCCGCCTGACCGGCGCCAAGCTGCACATCACGCGGCTGTCGAGCGCCGAAGGGCTCGCTCTGGTCCGCACCGCCAAGGCCGAGGGGCTGGACATCACCTGCGACGTGTCCATCAACCACCTGCACCTGTCGGACATGGACATCGGTTACTTCAACGCGCACTGCCGGCTCAACCCGCCCCTGCGCAGCCAGCGCGACCGCGACGCCCTGCAGGCCGCCCTCGCCGCCGGTGATATCGACGCCCTGTGCTCCAACCACTCGCCGGTCGACGACGATGGCAAGCAGGTGCCCTTCTCCGAAGCCGAAGCCGGCGCCACCGGCATCGAACTGCTCCTGCCGCTGGCGCTCAAATGGGGCCAGGGCCGCCAGCTCAGCCTGCTCGACACCTTGCGCCGCGTCACCATCAACCCGGCGCGGATCATCGGCTCCAAGGCCGGCCAGCTCAACCTCGGGGCACGGGCCGATGTGTGCATCTTCGACGCCGAGGGCGAAACAACGGTCAGCCGCGAACGCTTGCGCAGCCAGGGGAAGAACACGCCCTTCCTCGGACTGAACCTCCCCGGCAAGGTGTGCTACACCCTGGTCGAGGGCAAGGTGATGTACGCCGAGCCCTGAACGGGCTGGCGGCGCAAATGTAAAATTGTCTAAAAAGATCCGCGGCAGCGAGCATTTATGTTGCAACGCAACACGCATCGTTCTATAGTGGAACCGTCTCCTCCGCGCCAAAGAACTTCTTAGTGTGGATTCAAGCCCGAGCCTCTGGCCTCGGGCTTTTTTTATGCCCCGGCGCGCCCGCCTTAGGTTTTGCCCGCCCGCTCGGCCTCGCGCAGGCGCAGCACACGCCGCTGCACCTTGCCGGTGGTGGTCATCGGCAAGGCATCGAGGAACTCGATTTCCTTCGGATACTCGTAGGGCGCCAGTTGGCCGCGCACATGCTGCTGCAGCGCGTCAACCAGCGCCGGGCTGGCCGAAAAGCCTTCGGCCAACACCACGAAGGCCTTCACCACCGCCCCGCGCTCGGGATCGGGCTTGGGCACCACGGCCGCATTGGCCACGGCCGGATGCTTGACCAGGCAGTTCTCCACCTCGCCCGGGCCGATCCGGTAACCCGCCGCCTTGAACACATCATCCGCCCGGCCCTTGTACCAGAGGTAGCCGTCGGCATCCTGGGTGGCCAGATCACCCGTGCGACACCAGCCGTCGGTGTACTTGCGCGCGGTCGCCTCGGGGTTTTTCCAGTAACCGAGGAAGAACACCGGGTCCGGGTCGCCGTGGATATCGTTGCGATGGACCGCCACCTCCCCCTCCTCACCCGGCGGCAGCACCTGCCCGGCATCGTCGATCACCGCCACGCGGTGCCCCGGGTAGGCCCGCCCCATGGAGCCGGGCCGCGCCGGCCACTCGGTGGCGCTGTTGCCGACGATGTAGTTGATCTCGGTCTGACCGAACATCTCATTGACCGTCACCCCCAGCGCCTGCTGGCACCAGCCGAACACCGCATCGCCCACCGCCTCGCCGGCGCTCATGATGGCCCGCAGGTGCAGGTCGAACCGGGTGCGCGGGGCGGGAAAGGCTTTCATCATCGCCTTGAGCGCGGTCGGGAACAGAAAGGTGTGGGTCACCCGGTAGCGCGCCATCAGCGAAAACGCCGTCTCGGGCGAGAAGCGGCCGCTGAAGGCAACGATCGGCTGGCCGAAGTAGAGCGTGGGCAGCAGCGCGTCCCACAGACCACCGGTCCACGCCCAGTCGGCGGGCGACCAGAACACCGCATCCACTTGCGGAAAACCGTTCTGGCTGGCGACGAAGCCCGGCAGGTTGCCCAGCATGGCCCGGTGCGGCACCAGCGCCCCCTTGGGCGCGCCGGTGGTGCCGCTGGTGTAGATCAGCACCGCCGGGTCGTCCGGCGCGGTGACTTCGCTGGGAAACTCGTCGCTCGCCGCCGCCAGCAGGGCCGCCCAGTCCAGTGCGTCGGGCGCCGCGCAGTCGACACACACCAGCGTCGTCAGCGCCGGGCACTCGCCACGCACGGCGGCCAGGCTGTCGACACCCCGGCTGTCGACCAGCGCCGCCACGGCGCCACTGTCCTGCAGCCGGTAGGCCATGGCCTCCGGGCCGAACAGCGTCGACAAGGGCATGGCGACGGCACCGAGCTGGAAGATCGCGATCAGCGACACCGCAGCCTCGAAGCGCTGCGGCATCACCATGGCCACCCGGTCGCCCGCCTGGATGCCGCGTGCGCGCAGCGCGTTCGACAGCCGGTTGGCCGCCTGCATCAGGTCGATATAGCTGTGGCTGGCGGCGTTGCCGTCGGCGTCTTCGGCGAGAATGGCCGTTCGCTCGGGCGCATCGGCCCAGCGCCGGCAGCAGGCATCGGCAATATTGAACGCGTGAGGAATCTTCCAGCGGTGCGCCGCATAGCGCTCTGCGTAATGATCCTGAACCATGCACCACCTCCGTCAATACACTGCCATGGCATGCAGCGTATCACGGCGGCGGGACGCTATCCGAGCGCGCGCAAACGCGCCTGCAGCGCGGCATCGGCGCCGTCGAGCCGCACCCGCTTGGTCCGCGCGCTCTGCCCGCTGAGCAGCGTGACGGCACGCTTGGGCAAGCCGCAGTAGCCGGCCAGAAACGCCAGCAGCGCGGCGTTGGCCTTGCCGTCGACCGGTGGCGCGGCGAGGCGCAGCTTCATCGCCTCGCCGTGCAGGCCGACAAACTCGGTGAGCTTCGCATTCGGCTGGACATGCAGACTGAGGATCAGCGCGCCGTCGGCCTCGGCGCGCAGCCACGCGCTCATCAGGAGAACATCATCCCCGAGAAGCCGGCCGCAAAATTGGACAGCAGCATGAGCACGATCTGCAGCAACAGCAGCAGGATCAGCGGCGAGATGTCGACATTGGCAATCGGCGGGATCACCTTGCGCAGCGGGCGCAGGAACGGTGACGACAGGCTGTAGAACAGCGGCGCCATCGGCGCATGCGGATTGACCCACGAGAACACCGCCGAGATCAACACGATGCCGATCACCATGTACACCATCATCTTGAGCAGGCCGACCAGGCCAACGCCCCACAGGCCCAGCAACAAGGCCGCCGGATTGCCGTCCAGGCTGGCGCCGAAGAGCATCGCCTGGAAGAACACCAGCACGGTCTGGATCACCCAGGCCGGCAGCAGGCTGGCCAGGTCGAGCCCGAACAGGCCGGGCAGCACCCGGCGCAGCGGACGCACGCACCAGTCGGTGGTGGCCAGCACGAACTGGCCGAGCTGGTTGTGAAAGCTCACCCGCTGCCACTGCATGAAGAAGCGCGCCAGCAGCATCAGCGTGGCAAAACTGGCCGCCGCTTCGATGATGAAGAGAAAGAGGTTGGACATCATGGACTCTGGCCCTCCGCGCTCAGTCGGCGCCCAGGGCGTCGCCCAGCGCCTTGCCCCGCGCCTCGGCGGCGTCGACCGCCCGGCCGATCAGGCCCAGCAGATCGCCCTCGGCCATCACCGCCAGCGCCGCCGCGGTGGTGCCGCCCTTGGAGGTGACCCGCTCGCGCAGCACCGCCGGGCTCTCGTCGCTGCCGGCGGCCAGCTGTGCCGCCCCCAGCACGGTGCCGATGGCCAGCTTGCGCGCGGTGTCGGCGTCGAAACCCAGCGACACGCCGGCCGCCTCCAGCGCTTCGATGAAGTGGAACACATAGGCCGGGCCGCTGCCCGACACCGCGGTAACCGCATCCATCTGCGCCTCGTCGGCAATCCACACGATCTCGCCCACCGAGGCCAGCACCTGCCCCACGGCCTCACGCTCTGCCGCGCTGACCGAGGCATCGGCAAACAGGCCGGTCACACCGGCGCCAATCAGGGCCGGGGTGTTGGGCATGCAGCGCACCAGCCGGGTATAGCCGCCCAGCCAGCGCGCCATGTCGCCAAGGCGCAGCCCGGCGGCGATGCTCACCACCACCTGGCCACTGAGCTTGCCCGCCGCCGGCGCCAGCGCCTCGCGCATCTGCTGCGGCTTGACCGCCAGCACGAGCAGGTCGCAGGCCAGCGCGTCGGCATCGAGCGCGGCATGGGTGCGCACCCCGAAGCGCTCGGCCAGCCGTGCACGCCCCTCGGCCTGCAGTTCGACCACGGCGATATCCGCCGCCGCATAGCCCTTGGCCAGCATCCCGCCGATCAAGGCAGTGGCCATGTTGCCACCGCCCACAAAACAGATTTTCATAGTCGATTCCATTAATTGAACACCTCAGTGGCGCGCGCCGAAAATGGCGGTGCCAATGCGAACGATGGTCGCCCCTTCGGCGATGGCCGCTTCCAGATCGTGCGACATGCCCATCGACAGGGTATCGAGCGCCAGGCCGGCCGCGTTCAGCGCGTCGCGCTGCTCGCGCAGGCCGGCGAAGCGGCAGCGCAGGAGGGCCGCGTCGTCGGTCGGCTCGGGGATCGCCATCAAACCACGCAGCCGCAGCCCCGGCAAGGCGCTCACGGCCTGGGCGAGCGCCGGCAACGCCTCGGGGGCGACGCCGCTCTTGCTCGCCTCGCCGCTGACGTTCACCTGCAGACACACATTGAGCGGCGGCCGTGCCGGGTCGCGCTGGGCCGACAGGCGCTCGGCGATCTTCAGCCGGTCGACGCTGTGCACCCAGTCAAAGGCGTTGGCCACCAGCCGGGTCTTGTTACTCTGCAGCGGACCGATGAAGTGCCACTCGAGCCCACGCCCACCCAGGGCCGCGGCCTTGTCCGAGCCCTCGGGCACATAGTTTTCTCCGAATGCCCGCTGCCCCGCGTCGGCCGCCTCGGCCACGCACTCGGCGGGCCAGGTCTTGCTCACCGCCAGCAGCCGGACGTCATCCGGGCGGCGTCCGCAGGCCTGCGCGGCCGCGGCAATGCGCGCGATCACGGCTTGCAAGTTGGATGCGATTGATGTCATATAGAAATCGATTTGCCCCGGGTGTGCCGTAAATCTAAAGATCCCGCGGGAATGGCCGAAAAATTATAGCACCGCACTTTTTGGCGCCTGCGCCACCGCCCTCATCACGCAGCCTCGACGACACCCCATGGACATCACAGAACTGCTCGCCTTCTCGGTCAAGAACCAGGCCTCCGACCTCCACCTGTCTTCCGGCCTGCCGCCGATGATCCGTGTGCACGGCGACGTGCGGCGCATCAACCTGCCCGCCATGGAACACAAAGACGTCCACGCCATGGTGTACGACATCATGAACGACGGCCAGCGCAAGCACTACGAGGAATTCCTCGAGGTCGACTTTTCGTTCTCGGTGCCCAACCTGGCGCGCTTCCGGGTCAACGCCTTCAACCAGGAGCGTGGCGCCGCCGCCGTGTTCCGGACCATTCCGTCCAAGGTGCTGACGCTCGAAGACCTCAACGCGCCCAAGATCTTCAAGGAAGTGGCCGAACAACCGCGCGGCATCGTGCTGGTCACCGGGCCGACCGGCTCGGGCAAATCGACCACGCTGGCCGCCATGGTCGACTATGTGAACACCAACCAGTACGGCCACATCCTGACCATCGAAGACCCGATCGAATTCGTGCACGAGGCCAAGCGCTGCCTGATCAACCAGCGCGAAGTCGCCCGCGACACCATCTCCTTCAACAACGCGCTGCGCTCCGCCCTGCGTGAAGACCCCGACGTGATCCTGGTCGGCGAGTTGCGCGACCTCGAAACCATCCGCCTCGCCCTCACCGCCGCCGAAACCGGCCACCTCGTGTTCGGCACGCTGCACACCTCCTCCGCCGCCAAGACCATCGACCGTATCGTCGACGTCTTCCCGGCCGAAGAAAAAGACATGGTGCGCGCCATGCTGTCCGAATCGCTGCGCGCCGTCATCGCCCAGACCCTGCTCAAGACCAAGGACGGCAAGGGCCGCGTCGCCGCGCACGAGATCATGATCGGCACCCCCGCCATCCGCAACCTGATCCGCGAGAACAAGATCGCCCAGATGTATTCGGCCATCCAGACCGGCCAGAACGTCGGCATGCAGACCCTCGACCAGTGCCTGGCCGACCTGGTCCGGCGCAACCTGGTGTCCTCCGCCGAAGCGCGCATCCGCGCCCAGAACAAAGACAACTTCGCTGGCTGACCCGCGCAGCCAGCCCAACCCAAACTGACCGGAACGCACGATGGAACGCGATCAAGCCCTCAAATTCATGCAGGACCTGCTGCGCCTCATGGTGCAGAAAAAAGGCTCCGACCTGTTCATCACCTCCGGCTTCCCGCCCGCGATCAAGATCGACGGCCGCATCGTGCCGCAGTCGAACCAGATCCTCACGCCCCAGCACACCACCGAACTGGCGCGGGCGATCATGAACGACCGCCAGGCCGCCGACTTCGAATCCACCAAGGAATGCAACTTCGCCATCTCGCCGGCAGGCATCGGCCGCTTCCGCGCCAACGCCTTCGTCCAGCAAGGCCGCGTCGGCTGCGTACTGCGGACCATCGCCCAGACCATCCCGACCTTCGACGAGCTCGGCCTGCCCGCCGTGCTCAAGGACATCGCCATGGCCAAGCGCGGCCTGGTGATCTTCGTCGGCGGCACCGGCACCGGTAAAACCACCTCGCTGGCCGCGATGGTCGACTTCCGCAACGAGCACAGCTACGGCCACATCATCACCGTCGAAGACCCGATCGAGTACGTGCACCAGCACAAGAACTGCATCGTCACCCAGCGTGAAGTCGGCATCGACACCGACGACTGGGACGCCGCCCTCAAGAACACCCTGCGCCAGGCCCCCGACGTGATCCTGATGGGCGAAATCCGCGACCGCGAAACCATGGACCACGCCATCGCCTTCGCCGAAACCGGTCACCTGTGCCTGGCCACCCTGCACGCCAACAGCGCCAACCAGGCCATCGACCGGATCATCAACTTCTTCCCCGAAGAGCGCCGCCAGCAACTGCTGATGGACCTCTCGCTCAACCTGCGCTCCATGATCTCGCAGCGCCTGCTGCCCATGGTCGGCCGCAAGGGCCGTGTACCGGCCGTCGAGATCCTGCTCAACTCGCCGCTCATCTCCGACCTGATCTTCAAGGGCGAAGTGTCCGAAATCAAGGAAGTCATGAAGCGCTCCACCGAGCTCGGCATGCAGACCTTCGACCAGTCCCTGTTCCGCCTGTACGAAGACGAACTCATCAGCTACGAAGACGCCCTGCGCAACGCCGACTCGGTCAACGACCTGCGCCTGCAGATCAAGCTCAACAGCAAACACGGCGACAAGGACCTCAACGCGGGGATTCAGAACCTCGATATTGTGTGAGTGTGAGCCCCCACGCTCACTGCGTTCGCTGCCCCCCGAGGGGGCGGCGCCCGCCTTGGGGCGGCCCTGCGGGCGGGCGGTGTTTAGCCCCAACGCACGCTTGCGCTCGCTGCCCTCCGAGGGGGCGGCGCCCGCCTTGGGGCGGCCTGGCGGGGAGTTTTACGACCCCCACGCTCACTGCGTTCGCTGCCCCCCGAGGGGGCCGCGCCCACCTCGGGGCAGCCCGGCGGCGGGCGGTGTTTGACCCAACCATCCGCTTGGCACCAGGTCGGCTGCCCCATGTCGGGCGGGCTTTAACCCGCCAATGCGCCGCGACCGAACCGCAGTTTCGTAGGGAGGGCAGCTCCGCTGCCCACGCGTTCAT
Source organism: Pseudomonadota bacterium (assembly GCA_008501585.1). GTDB lineage: Bacteria > Pseudomonadota > Gammaproteobacteria > Burkholderiales > Rhodocyclaceae > Nitrogeniibacter. The sequence goes on from QQUN01000079.1 coordinate 26,694, forward strand.
CCGAGGCGATCACCGCGCAACGGTGGGCACCGGGTGCCCACTCTACGAAATCGCTGGCCACATCTACCCCGGACTTCACCGCTCACTCAAAGCCAGCTTCACCCCCAGACCCGCAAACGCCGCCGCAAACCCATGGCGCAACACACGCTGCACCCGCGCTGACTCGATCACCTTCGCCCTGAACGCGTGCGCCACTAGCCCGTACATCACAAACACGGCAAAGGTCATGGCCATGAACACCCCGCTCAGCACCAACAGTTGCGTCATCGGGGCCTGCGCATCCGGTGCCACGAACTGCGGCAGGAAAGCCAGAAAGAAGATAGTGAGTTTCGGATTCAGCACATTGAGCAGCACCGCCTTGAACACCAGCGCCCGCCCGCTGACGCGCGTCGCCCCCTCCGAGACCGAAAACCCGTCGGTATCACGCCACATCGAATACGCCAGGTAGAAGAGGTACATCACCCCGACGATCTTCAATACCTGAAAGGCCAGCGCCCCGGCATGCATCACCGCCGCCAGCCCCAGCACCGTGGCCAGCAAATGCGGCACGATGCCCGCCGTGCACCCAAGCGCCGCATACAGGCTCGCCGTCCGGCCCTGCAGCAATCCCGTAGACACCGTGAAGATCACGCCGGTGCCGGGAATCAAGACCACGATCAAGGCGGTAACGAGGAATTCAGTTGAGAGCATGGACAGGGTTCCGCTAGGTGCAGGATGGGAATGGGCGGGCTCGGATGTGTCGCTAACGTCTAGGTCACCGGCGCTGCGCGGATTCATCGCGCAGCGTCCGGCGACTGAACGGGGCGAGGTTGAGCGCCGGGTTAGCTGGAGGAAGGTCCATGATTGGAGGTGTCTGTTTTTATGTGAAACCAGGCAAGGAAAATAGCCAATAAGAAGCATGGAACAACAAACCCCACTCGCATCACGACAGCAAACAAGAACCTCCCTATTTCGAATTCAATAGCAATGTTCTCTGAGAATGGCCAGAACAACAACCCAAATGCACCCGCCAGCGTTCCGTAAAATACAACCCATTTTTCGGCCCTTCGATCAAGAACCCAATTCATGCTCATGATTAGGTGACATACCCAAGCAAAAATGGTAAGAACAAAACCAATGATTCCACTCAACGATTTATCGCCGAACATGCCAATCGGCATCAAAGAAAACAAAATTCCGTACGACGAAAGTAGGTAACAAGCGACAACTATGGCAGCGCGTAAGGTGGTTGTCATATCAGCTAACGATGAAGGGCGGCCGACGAGCGCAGCGACGAGGACGACGTCGCCTGCACCGGATTGTTAGGCCTCACCACAGCTTCCACCAAGGCTTCCGTTGCTTGGTCTTGGTTGTTGGCGTTTCCTCATACATAGGAGGCTTTTCTTCATTTCCAAGTTTGATACTCTCATGGGCCGCGGCCACAAGCTCTTCTACGGATTGGGGTGGGTTACCCTCATACGAAACGACTGCACCGAAATCCTTCGCAAGAGCACTGCCGACGATCATTGCACATGCCAAGTCATTCATGCTGCTGTGCCAAACGAAGCTAATGCAATGGTCTCTGCCGCTCGAAATTGCGAAGAGACCTTCGGGTCCTGCAGTAACTTCTCCGACGTCACTGTAGTAGATCTCAAACCCAAAGCCCTCTCGTCCGTTCAGAACGCAAGGAGAGAACCCAGAGTCCTCAAATGGTGTGTACGTCGGATCGAGTTTTAGATCGAATCCGAGCGCATCGATAGCCGTCTGAAGTGCCGCACGGTCTGGAACTGATGTTCTCTGTATGAATGCGTACTGGGTATTGGACATGGCACCTCCTGGTGAGGCCTAACGTTAAAGCTCAGCCGACGGCAAAAATGCGCAGCGTTTTGACGGTCGGATGGAGCGACGAGTTAGGTTGCATGCCGTTGCCCCCGAAGTTGTACGAAGGCGCCCATAGCGGCCAGCGGAAGTGAAGCCAACGCAACCCAAATGGAACCGCCCATTAGTAAGACGAGCACACCCCCGAGCAATGCGACAAGCAAGACGTGTAGTTGAGGGCGATTGGATGCGTAGCGAGCAGTGAAATAGCCCGCCACAAGTGGCGGAACGGAAATTGTGGCTATGCCCATTAACCCAACGGCCCAAGTTGACGACAAACTTGCACTGCCGTCTGTAGCGAACATGGCTGCAAGCAGCGTGCCGAGAGCCAAGCCGACCAGACCATAACAGCCGACAGCAGCCGCTAGAAGCACCTTGATATCGAGATGGGCCATATATGCAACCTAAAGTGCTAAATCACCGGATGGCAAAAGCGAAGCTTTTGACGATCCGGTGGATTGGGGTGTTATACGTAGCATGCTTATTTGACTTGAAGCGGCGTATCGGTTGGTGAAGCCCACTCAGCATCAAATAGCTCTTTAATTCGCTTCAGTGCCGCTTCTTCAGAGAGGTCGCCAGTATTTTCGTAAGCTTTGGCAACGTGTCGAGCAATATCTACAAGCATTAAGCCCCATGCTCCGGGGTCGCCCCAGACCGTTTTCAATGAATACTGCTGGGGCAAGTTATCACCTCCCCACACCCGCAATATTTCAAATGCCCCGGCGTCGCGTGACAAAGGCGGCTTCTCTAGCTCGATTGCTTTACGGCCGAACATACAGGGCTCCTGACGCATAACGTTAGAGGTAAGGGGCGGCCCGCTTGCGGGACGTCCAGCGGAGGCCGAAGGCTGGAGCGGCCTTGACCGTAATGTTAGGAGCTATTTTTGCCATTGATGCTTGGCTTTTGGCCCACCAAATTGTTCTACGACTGCAAGCGCCAATTGGCTAAGGGCGTGGTCTGGATTGTTTTGGCAATACTTGTCTGCAAATGTGAGAGCAGCCTCATTGTCTAGGACGTTTGCTTGGGTTGAGTTTTCGATGGACCTGAAATTGCTGCCACTAATGAAGCCAAAGAGCCACATTGCCAAAGGTAAGCGCAATGCTCCGGGTTTTGCTTCGGACCATTGCGCGCACTTGTAGACCGCAGGGCCTGGCATGATGACTAAATCATTTGCGGAAGCACAGATTGAGAACGATAACAACGCGCAAGCAAGAATAGAGTGGCGCATCAGGAATGACTCCTAACGAATAGCGTTTATCCGCCGCCGACCAAAGCGAGCATCCGTGCGCGGCGGCGTTGCGGCGGATAAACCTTGTTGAACTGAACCGCCGGCACGGCGGTGACTATGGGGATTGTATGCGCGCCGGGGCGCGGCGCAAGCGTTTTGCATACCCCTTGCGTCTATCAACGGCTTTGCGTCGGCATGAACGACAGCCTCTGTGCCCCGCTGCGGCCTTCTTCTGGCGGGGTATCGGGTCACTGAGGGGTGCCCCGATACGGAAGGCACGAAGCGCCCCCTGCCATCGAAGGCGTGGAAGGCTTGATCGCCCGACTGTTGTATGGAACGGGCATGCGCCTCATGAAGGGGCTGCGATTGAGGGTGAAGGATCGGGATTTTGACCGCACAGCGATTACAGTGCGCCAAGGCAAGGACAGCAAGGATCGGCGCGTGATGCTGCCCGACTCGCTGACCGCACCACTCAAGACTCAGCTACAGAGGGCGCATTCCATCTGGGCGCAGGATCGACACGACAATGCGCCGGGCGTGCTCAAGTCAGACGCGCTTGCGCGTAAGCAGCATCGTCTCGTGCCTGAAAGACAGTTTGGATAGTCGGCCGACAGCGTTCGCACGGCCGCGTCGTTGCGATGAATGCAGTGCGCCGACCATGAACCTGCGCGGGGCGCCCCCGATTGTCGGTTATCGGTGGGCACGGGGTGCCCACCCTACGCTTTGGCGGGATGAATCCCGCCCTACGGTTTTTCGCGGCGGTTGGAGCCGGCGAGCATCTTGTATTCGAACACCCGGCACTCCAGTGCACCGTTGAACAGCGGGGTGCGCTTGCTGGCCTTGAGGCGGATGAGCTTGGGCAGCTCGGGGTCGGCGGAGAGGAAGTAGCAGCGCCAGCCGGCCCAGTTGGCCTTGAGGGCGTCGCCGAGTTTCGGGTAGAACTCGGCCAGTTCGGAGGTTTCGCCAATGCGCACGCCGTAGGGCGGGTTGGCCACCATCACGCCTTCGTCGGCGGGCGGGGTGCGTTCGGTGAGTTCGGCCTGCTCCAGGCGCACCATGTCGGCCAGGCCGGCGGCTTCGAGGTTGATGCGGGCGCGCTTGACCTGCACGGCTTCGCTGTCGGAGCCGAAGATGGGCAGGCCGGTGGCGTGGCGGCGGCGGCCTTCGGCAGCGCGGCGGATGCGGCGCCACGCGGCCTCGTCGCAGGTCTTGAGTGCTTCGAAGGCAAAGCGGCGGCCGAGGCCGGGGGCGATGTCGAGCGCGATCTGCACCGCCTCGATCAGAAAGGTGCCGGAACCGCACATGGGGTCGAGCAGGGCCTCGGTGGGGTGCCAGCCGGTCATGCGCAGGATGCCGGCGGCGAGATTTTCCTTGAGCGGGGCTTCGACGGCGGCCTGCTTGAAGCCGCGCTTGTAGAGCGGCTCGCCGGAGGTGTCGACATACAGCATGACCTCGTCGGCGGTGAGGAAGGCATGCACCCGCACGTCGGGGTTGGCGGTGTCGATGCTGGGGCGCGCGCCGCGCACGGCGCGGAAGTGGTCGCACACCGCGTCCTTGATGCGCAGGGTGATGAATTCCAGGCTCTTGAGCGGCGAGCGACGGGCGGTGACGTACACCCGCATCGTCTGCTCGGGGGTGAACCACTTGGCCCAGGTCACGCCGTAGGCGAGTTTGTAGATGTCCTGCTCGCCGCGGTAGCGGCCGTGCGCCACCTGCCACAGCACGCGGGTGGCCAGGCGGCTCTCGAGGTTGACCGCCCAGGCCAGCGGCCAGTCACCGGCAAAGGCGACACCGCCCGGCACTTGCCGGACCTGGCTGGCGCCGAGGGCGGTGAGTTCGTCTTGCAAACCGGGTTCGAGGCCGCGCGGGCATGGGGCAAAAAAACGTTCAGCCATGGGAATTCAACTCAGAAAGGTTTGAGGACGACGAGAAACACCACCACGAACAGCACCAGCACCGGCATCTCGTTGAACACCCGGAACCAGACATGGCTGCGCGCATTGCGCCCGGCAACGAACTGCGCGAGCAGGCGGCCGCAATAGACGTGGTAGCCGATCAGGCCGACCACCAGCGCGGTCTTGGCGTGCAGCCAGCCGCCACCGAAACCGTAACCGAACCACAGCCACAGGCCAAACGCCACCGCCAGCACGGCAAGCGGCGTCATGAAACGCAGCAGCTTGCGCGCCATCAGCAGCAGGCGGTCGCGCTCGGCGGGGCTGTCGGCCGGCACCATGGCCAGATTGACGAAGATGCGCGGCAGGTAGAACAGGCCGGCGAACCAGCTGACGACGAAGATGATGTGCAGGGCTTTGACAACGAGCATTGGAAATCTCAGTGAATGGCAGGCGGCACGGCGGCCAGGCCGGCGTGGATGTCGGGGTAGATGAGCGGTGCGCGCAGCTCGCGCTTGATGCGGGCGTTGTCGATCTGCCGCGATTCGCGCATGAAGGACAGCGTCAGCGGCGAGACGCGCTCGGCGATCTGCGCGCGGCTCAGCGCCTCGGGGCGCGGCAGGCCGAAATGGTCGGCCACGGCATTGAAATAGCCGCCCATGGTCAGGCGGGTGTCGTCGCAGGCGTTCCACACCCGGCCGGCCCCGCCGCGGAACAGCGCGATGGCGCACCAGCGGGCCAGGTCTTCGGCGTGGATGTGGTTGGTGTGCACATCGTCCTCGGGGCGCAGCACCGGGTCGCCGCGCTCGAGACGTGCAACGGGCAGACGGTTGCCGGCATAGATGCCGGGCGCGCGCAGGATGCCCACCGACACGCCGCAACGCCGGCCAAAGGCGCGCAGGCGGCGCTCGGCATCGACCCGGCGCCCGGCGCGGTCGGAATCGGGTGACACCGGGCGGGTCTCGGTCACCCAGGCGCCGGCGCAGTCGCCATACACGCCGGTGGTGCTGATATACACCAGCCGGCGCGGCAGCGTGCCCCCCTGCGCCAGCGCGGCAAGCAGGTGGCGGGTGCGCGAATCGGCAGCACCGGCGCGCGGCGGTGGCGCGGCATGCAGCACCGCGTCGGCAATGCCGGCAAGGCGGCGCAGCGTGCGGCGATCGTCCAGATCGGCCACCAGCACACGGGCGCCGAGTGCCCGCAGGGCGGCACGCTGGCTGTCATCGCGTATCATCGCGATTACGCGAAAGCGCCCGGCCAGCCATGGAATGGCGCGCCGGGCGACATCGCCGCAGCCCACAATCAGAATCGTTCTCATCGCCGTATTATCTCACGCCAGATTTCGTCATGTCCTTTCAGCTCACCATCCTGCCGGGCGATCATGTCGTCGCCGTCTCCGAAAACCAGACCCTCCTCGAAGCCGCCGCCGATGCCGGCTTGCTGCTGCCGCACAGTTGCCGCGACGGCGTGTGTGGCGCCTGCAAGGGCAAGATCCTCGACGGCACGGTGGACTACGGCAAGCACGGCCCGCAGACGCTGACCGACGAGGACAAGGCCGCCGGGCTGGCGCTGTTCTGCTGCGCCACCGCACGCAGCGACCTGACCATCGAGTGCCGCACGGTCAGCCGCGCGGACGACATCCCGGTCAAGAAGCTGCCCTGCCGGGTCCAGGAGATGACGCTGGCCGCGCCGGACGTGATGATCCTCAAGGTCAAGCTGCCGGCCACCGAGGCCTTTGCCTTCCGCGCCGGGCAGTACATCGACTTCCTGCTCGCCGGCGGCAAGCGCCGCAGTTTCTCGATCGCCAACGCGCCCGAAGGCGCCGACCACCTCGAGCTGCACATCCGCCAGGTGCCCGAGGGCTTCTTCACCGGTCAGGTATTCTCGAGCATGAAGGTGCGCGACATCCTGCGTTTCGAGGGGCCGCTGGGCAGCTTCTTCCTGCGCGAGGACAGCGACAGGCCGATCGTGCTGCTGGCCGGCGGCACCGGCTTTGCGCCGATCAAGGGCATCGTCGAACACGCCATTGCCCGCGGCATCAGCCGCCCGATGACGCTCTACTGGGGCGCACGCGACCGCGCCGGCCTGTATCTGGCCGACATGGCGGCCGAATGGGAAAAGACGCTTCCGGGTTTCAAGTTTGTGCCGGTACTATCCGATATGACTCCTGGCGACGACTGGTCCGGGCGAACCGGGCTGGTGCATGAAGCGGTGCTGGCCGACCTGCCCGACCTGTCGGGCCACGCAGTCTATGCCTGCGGGGCGCCGGTCATGATCGACGCGGCCCGCCGCGACTTCACCGGCCGTTGCGGCCTGCCCGACGATCAGTTCTTTGCCGACGCTTTCACCTACGCACTCGAATCGCAAGCCTGACACCATGAGCCAAAGCCTGCTGCTGACCCGCGAACCCGTCGTCAACCGCAACCGCGCGATCACCGCCAACCGCCTGATCGCGCATGCGCCATCGGTGGCCGACGTGGTCGAAGGGCTGCAGCAGTTCGGCGAAGAATGGCCGCGCCATCATTCGGTCTTCCTCTCCCTGGGCAAGCTCGTCCCGACGGTCGATCTGCTCGAGTGGGAGATGCCCGACAACCTGATGGTCGAGATTCCGGCCCCGACGCTGGCCCATCCCAAGACCCAGGAGCTGCTGCCGCGCCTCAAGGCCGCCGGCATCAGCACCTGCCTGTCGTGGTACACCCCCGACACCGTGCTGCCACCCGATGGCGACTGGCGCTTCGTGATCATGGACCAGCGCAAGCCGGCCAGCCCGCACAACAGCCCGGGCCTGAGCCTGGCCTGGGGCCTGAAGGACACCCCGGCCTTCGACGACGCCATCCACCGCGGCTTTGACGGCGCGGCCGGCTGGTTCTTCCTGCAGGGCAATGCCCCGGCCAAGCAGTTGTCACCCTCGCATGCGCAGCTGGTCCGGCTGCTCAACCTGGTGCGCCACAACGCCGACGTCAAGGAGATCGAAGCCGTCCTCAAGCAGGACGTGGCCCTCTCTTACAAGCTGCTGCGCTATATCAACTCGGCCGGTTTCGGCCTGATGTGCGAGATCCAGTCCTTCCGCCACGCGGTCACCATCCTCGGCTACAACAACCTCAACAAGTGGCTGTCCCTGCTGCTGGTCACCGCCAGCCGCGACCCGGCCGCGCCCGCCCTCATGCAGGCCTCGATCGCCCGTGGCCGGCTGATGGAGCGCGTTGGCGCCCCCTTCTTCGACAAGGCCGACCACGACAACCTGTTCATCACCGGCGCATTCTCCCTGCTGCCGTCCCTGCTCGGCACCTCGCTCGCCGACCTGCTCGGCGAAATGAGCCTGCCCGAACCCATCACCGATGCCCTCATCAACGACCAGGGCTCCTACGCGCCCTTCCTCAATCTGGCGCGCGCCTGCGAGCGTTTCGACCCGACCCGCCTGCAAACCGTGGCCGCCGAGCTGACGCTCGACCACGAAAGCATCAATCGCGCCCTGCTCGCCGGCCTGCAGTTCGCCGACAGCCTGCAGGCCTGAGCCCCCCGCCACGCACCCAATCGTCACCCGCGACACCTATCACGTCCGGATGAGACGGGAGCCTTTAGAATCCTGTCTGCTCAGCCCGACACGATCGCCCGCAATGTCCCTGCCTGTCCTGCCCTTCCGCATGCAGCGCCCTGCACCGCACCCCCGTGCGGCAGAGGCCGTGCTACGCCTGATGGAAGCGGCCGACACCCCGTGGGACGCCATCGCCGAACACGCCAGCCGCGACGCCGCCCTGTGCTTCGCCTTGCTGTGGATGCAACCGCTCGACGCCACCGACACCCGGCCGCTCAAGGCCCAGCTGGCCGACCGCTTGCGCCGCGCCGGCGCGCCCTTGCTGCGGGCCTGGCTGCTGCACGCCGGCGCGCGGCTGAACCACGCCGAAGCATTGCAGGCGCTGCACCATACCGCGCTGATCACGGCCGAATGCGCCATGCACCTGGCCATCGAGACGCGCTACCCGCGCCCCGAGGAAGCCTTCCTGGCCGGGCTGTGGTCATCGCTGGGGCAGATGAGCCTGCATGTGTCGGCGCCCGACTACGCGCAACTGTGTGCCCAATGCACCACGCCCGAGACCCTGCGCGACCGTGAGCGCCAGCGCTTCGACACCAACCATGTCAGCCTCGGCGCCGCACTGGCCCGCCACTGCCAGCTCCCCCGCCCGGCGGTCGACGCCCTGGCGCTGGGCGGCGCCCTCGAAGAGCAGTTGCATGGCGCCCACCCCCTGGCCGCCATCGTGCGTGCCGCCCAATGCCTGTCGGCCGAGCCGCCCCAGCTGGAGGCCGCGCAGCGCCTGAGCGGCCTCTCGCGAGAAGCGCTGCTGAGCCTGCAAACCGATGTCGACTACCTGTCCAGCCAGGGGCTGCAATCCCTCGGCATCGGGCAGGCCATCGGCAGCCATGCCGTGGTGCCCGCCGGCAATACGCCCGACTATCCCCGCCTGCCGTCCCACTGGCGTCAGGTCACACTCGACGGCCTGATCCAGGCCGCGTTCGCCGCCACCTCGGCCGACACCGTGTTGCGCCAGCTCCAGGACGCCTTCCGCCTGCTGTTCGGCAAGAGCCCGCCGTTGCTGCTGCGCGCCGAAGACGACGCACTGCGCGCGCTCGCGCCGGCACACGACACCGAACTGAGCACCGCGCTGGCCGAGCTGGACCTGCGCCTGTCGGACGACACCAGTGTCATCGCCCTGGCCATGCGCACCCAGACCAGCACCAGCCACTTCCCGGGGCGCGACAGCCCGGGCCGCAGCACGCGCGACTGGCATGTGGCGCGCTGGCTCGATGGCGCCGGCATCCTGTGCCTGCCCTGGCATGCCGGCGGGGAACATGGCGTCGGTGTGCTGGCCATCGACGAGAGCCTCGACATTTCGCCCGACGAGCAAGGCCTGATGCTCTCGCTCGTCACGCAGGCGGCCGCCAGCCTCGTGCGCCACCACCAGCACCAGACCCGCGAAGCGCAACTGGTGGCCACGACCCAGGCCGAACATCTCGCCAAGGCCCGGCGCGTCACCCACGAAGTCAACAACCCGCTCACCGTCATCAAGAGCTACCTGGGCATCATCAGCCAGCGCGATGGCGCCGACAAGGCGCTGGTCGGCGAACTGTCGCAGGTCGGCAAGGAGATCGACCGGATCGGCGCCCTGCTGCGGCAGATGACCGACCCCGAGCCCGCCGAGGACACCCGCGCCACGGCCGAGCTTGGCGAGGTGGTCAGGCAGCTCCAGCAAATCTATGGCGACACCTTGTTCACCCGGCGCGGACGCGAACTCGACGTGCGCATCCCGCGCGGCCTGCCGGCGGTGGCCATGCCGGCCGGCGCCCTCAAGCAAGTGCTGCTCAACCTGATGCGCAACGCCGCCGAAGCCCTGCCCGAGGGCGGCCGCCTGAGCATCAGCTCACCGGGCGTGCTCATCGCCGACGGCGTGCCCAGCCTCGAGCTGCGCCTGGTCGACAACGGCCCCGGCCTGCCCGAGGCGCGCCTGAACCGGCTGTTCTCCGCGCAGCCCAGCGAGAAGGGCGACAACCACCAGGGCGTGGGGCTTTCCATCGTCAACGACATACTCCGGCAATCCGGCGCATATACCCTCTGTCGTAGCCAGCGCGATGCCGGCACAAGCTTCCAGATTTTCGTGCCACTAGCCCGCAACCCCTGATTCGGGCATCATCCAGCCAGTCATCGTGTCGCTAGGCGACGACGGGGAGATCATGGTCATACCCGGAGAAGCGCCCTTCTTTAGTCATACCCTTGCCGATCGTGCGGAGCCGCGCGAGCGGCCCAGCCGTATTCTGCTGGTCGATGACGACGCGCCGCTTCGCCGCACCCTGCCCCAGGTACTCGCACAGCCGGAGCGCCGCTTTGAAGAATGCGGCACGGTCGCCGAGGCCATCGCGCGGCTCGAAAACAATCGCTACGACCTGATCCTGCTCGACTACCGCCTGCCCGACGGCACCGGCCTGGACGTGCTCGACTGGCTCGCCAATGCCGGCCGCCCCGAAGCGGTGGTGATGATCAGCGGTGAAGACGCCATCGACGCCGCCATCGGCGCGCTGCGCCGCGGCGCCGACGACTACGTGCGCAAGCCCTACCATGTGGCCCAGCTGCAGCGCGCCGTGCAGAACGTGCTGCACAAGGCTCTGCTCGAACAGGCCAACGGCCTCATGAGCCAGCGCCTGAAAAGCTCGGAGCGCCTGCACCGCTACCTGGTTGAAAGCTCGCCCGATTTCATCTTCACCCTCAACCCGGCCGGCGTCTTCAACTATGTCAATCCGCGGGTCGAAGCCATGCTCGGCTACCCGCGCGAACAGCTGCTGGGCAAGGCCTTCACCGCCCTGCTGCTCGACGACGACGCCATCCGCGTCGACGTCATGCTGCGCGAGGCCGCCCGGGGCAAGCGCATGCACCAGGTGCTTGAACTGCGTCTGCGCCGCTACGACCCGCAAACCGGCCAGCCCGGCATGTCGACCGTCACCGTCTCGCTCAACGCCGTGCCCATCCATGGCCGTGGCACCGACGAGGCAAGCACCGCCCCCGCCGGCATCTACGGCGTGGCGCGCGATATCTCCGAACGCAAGCGCGCCGAGGAGATCATCACCTTCCAGGCCTATCACGACCAGCTCACGCACCTGCCCAACCGCATCCTGTTCAAGGACCGCCTTGAACTGGCCATTGCCCAGGCCCAGCGCCGCGGCGGACTGCTGGCAGTGATGTTCATCGACGTCGACCGCTTCAAGCGGGTCAACGACACCTACGGCCACAGCGAGGGCGACCGCCTGCTGCGCGTGCTGGCCGCCCGGCTGAAGGAAACCCTGCGCAAGGGCGACACCCTCGCCCGGCTCGGCGGCGACGAGTTCACCGTGCTGCTGCCCGACATCGCCCACCCCGAAGACGCCGAGACCATCGCGCAAAAGATCCATGCCGCGCTGGAAGCGCCATTCCAGCTCGAGCACGGCGACTTCCATGTCACCGTCAGTATCGGGATCGCGGTCTTCCCGCGCGACGGCGACGTGGCCGAGCACCTGACGCAGCATGCCGACATCGCCATGTACCAGATCAAGCGTGAAGGCAAGAACGGCTTCCGCTTCTTCGACCCCGATCTCAACGCCCACTATCGCGAGCGGATCGACCTCGAAAACGACCTGCGAAGCGCCCTTCAGCGCAACGAGTTCTCGCTGCGCTACCAACCGCAGATCAGCATGACCAGCGGCCGCCTGGTCGGCCTCGAAGCCTTGCTGCGATGGCAGCACCCCACCCACGGCCTGATCGGCCCGACCGCCTTCATCCAGGTCGCGGAGGAGGTCGGCCTGATCCGTGACATCAGTCGCTGGGTGGTCGAGACCGCCACCGCGCAACTGGCCGACTGGCATGCCCGCGGCCACGGCAGCTTGCGCCTGTCGATCAACCTGTCGTCACAGGACTTCGACCGCGACGACACCATCGACCATGTCGCCGACTGTGTTGCACGGCACGCGCTGGCCCAGGATCGCTTCGAGGTCGAGATCACCGAGCGGGTGATGATGCGCGACACCGCCGATGTCATCGCCCGCATCCGGCGGCTGCGCGAATGCGGCGTCGGCATCGCCATTGACGACTTCGGCACCGGCTACTCGGCCCTGGCCTATTTGCAGAAATTCCCGGTCAGCAGCCTCAAGATCGACCGCAGCTTCGTCAACAGCCTCAACGGCCACGGCACCCAGCCGATCATCTCGGCCATTACCGGCATCGCCCGCGGTTTTGGGCTGCACCTGGTGGCCGAAGGCGTCGAACGCCCCGAACAGGCGCAGCGCCTCCACGACATGGGCTGCGACACCATGCAGGGCTACCTGTTTTCCAAGGCGATCAGCGCCGAAGACATCGACCGCTGGCTCGACGCCCCGCCGCTTCCGCCCGGCACCCTGGCCGCCGCCCACACCGCACAGCAGGCATAAAAAAACCAGCCCGAAGGCTGGTTTTCTGCAAGGACCGAAGCCGGATTACTTCTGGCTCAGCACCCAGTCGGCCAGTTGCTTGGCCTGCTCGGCATTGACTTGCGGGTTGGGGGGCATCGGGACCTGGCCCCAGTTGCCCTTGCCGCCCTTCATGATCTTCTCGGCCAGCATGGCAGAGGCGTCCGCCTGGCCAGCGTACTTGGCCGCCACATCCTTGTAGGACGGGCCCACCAGCTTCTTGTCCACCGCATGACAGGCCAGGCAGTTCTTGGACTTGGCCAGATCGGCAGAGGCAAAGGCCGGTGCTGCGCTCAGCAGACCCAGGGCGACGGTAGCAGCAACGAGTGCTTTCATCGGTATTTCCTTATCGTTAAGTGGAACCAACATCGGCGGATACTAAACCATGGACATGGCTTTGCCTACCCGCCCAATTCGCTCGCAAGACGCTCCCAGACGTCTATTGGCGACAGACACTCAACGCCTGAACAGACCCAGGCGTTGACATGATTCTCGACCGGCTTGGCCAGCGGCGACGGCACATCAGCCCGCGTGCCCAGCGACACCACCAGCGTGGCCGGATCGGCCAGTCGGGCCGCCCGTGCGGCCCACGCATCGCACTCGGCCTGCGGCCCGCGCAGCACCACCACCCGCGGCGGTGACAGCCACTCGGCCAGCGCCACATGCAGGCTGCCGAACCCCATCGCCGACTGTTGCATGCCGCCATAGAACGCGCGCAGACAGCCGGTCGCGGCATCGAGGTAGCGCGGCACCCCCAGAAGGTGACCGAGTTGCTGCAGTGCCCGCGCCGCCACGCCGTTGCCCGAGGGCAAGGCACCATCGTGGCCGGTGCGCGGCCGCAGCAGCAGGGCTTCATGATCGTCACTGGTGAAGTAGAAACCGCCGCTATCGGCATCGCCAAAGCGCGCGAGCAGCGCATCGGCCACGGCAACCGCAAAGTCGGCGTCCTCACGGCGCCACTCGGCCTGCAGCAGCTCCACCAAGGCCGCCAGCACAAAGGCGTAGTCATCCAGATAGCCATTGAGCCGGGCACGGCCCGCACTCCAGGTCGCCAGCAGGCGCTCGCCGTCCCACAGCTGCTGGCGGACAAAATCCATCGCCGCCTGTGCCGCAGCGATCCAGTCGGCCCGGCCGAGCAGGCGGCCCGCCCGCGCCAGACCCTGGATCATCAAAGCGTTCCAGGCGGTCAGCACCTTGTCGTCCAGCCCCGGCCGGACACGCTGCCCGCGTGCCGCCAGCAACGCCGCACGCACACGCGCCAGCACCGCCCCGGCCTGTGCCGGGTCCAGGCCCACCTCGCCGGCCACCTCGTCGAGCGGCTTGCGCAAGTTCAGATGCCAGGCGTGACCGTCGAAGTTCGGCATGCCGGCCATGCCGAACACCGCCAGCGCAAACGCCCGGTCGCCGGGCGCCACCGCCGCCTCGACCGCCTCGCGCGTCCACACATAGAAGCGCCCTTCCTCACCCTCGGAATCGGCATCCAGCGCCGACCAGAAAGCGCCTTCGGGGCTGCGCATCTCGCGCAGCGCCCAGGCGGCGGTGTCCTCGGCCACCTGCCGAAACCGGGGCTCATCCCAGCACACGGCGGCCTCGGCATACAGCGCCAGCAGCGGCCCGTTGTCGTAGAGCATCTTCTCGAAATGCGGGATATCCCAGCGCTCGTCGACGCTGTAGCGGCAGAAGCCGCCACCGAGCTGGTCGTAGAGACCGCCCTCGGCCATGCGCTGCAGGGTCAGCCGCACCATCGCGCCGGCGCTGGCGTTGCCTGCGCAGCGGTAGCGATGCAACAGCAGCGCCAGGTCCGACGGGTGGGGAAACTTCGGCGCCTTGCCGAAGCCGCCGTAGTCCATGTCGAACGCGGCCTCCATGCCATCACAGGCGGCCCGGATGGGCTGGTCGCTGAACTGCTCGGCGGCCACATCGCCGACCCGCGCCGTCTGCGCCAACGCCGCATGAAGCTGCGTGTTCTGCTCGGTGATCGCCGCGCGCTGCCCCGTCCAGCCGGCCGCCACCCGCTCGATCAGGTCGACGAATCCGGGCAGGCCGTGTCGCGGCGCCGGCGGGAAATAGGTCCCGGAGTAAAAGGGCGTGCCGTCTGGCGTCAGGAACACCGTCAGTGGCCAGCCGCCGGCACGGCCGGAGAGCATCTGGTGGGCGCTCTGGTAGATGTGATCGAGATCCGGGCGCTCTTCGCGATCAACCTTGATGTTGACGAACAAGCGGTTCATCACCTCGGCCGTCGCCGCATCCTCGAAGGACTCGTGGGCCATCACGTGGCACCAGTGACAGGCCGAATAGCCGATCGACAACAGGATGGGCTTGTCCTCGGTGCGCGCCTGCGTCAGCGCCTGCGCATCCCACGGCTGCCAATGCACCGGGTTGTCAGCATGCTGACGCAGATAGGGGGAGGTTTCCCCGGCGAGACGGTTAGGCATCGCGATCCCGGCAAATGAGGCAATGCGCGCAAGTTTACCAAGTCGACGCAATCCCGACAAATTTTGTCGGGAATAACCCTTCGCGATGTAGGTTAACCCGGCCGGCCCTTCGGCCGGCCGCGTGGTTCAGGCGCCGAGCAGGACCAGGCCGACCCCGGCCACGGCTGCGCCGGCCGCCCGCTTGATGCGCTGCGCCAGCACCGAGCGCGGCGCCCAGCATGCCAGCAGGTAGCCCGCGCCATGCAAGGCCGCCGTGGCGAGGGCAAAGCCGGCGGCATAGCGCACCAGGCTCGCGTTGCCGGCCTCGGCAAAATGCGCGCCGCCATGGAACAGCGCAAACACCGCCACCAAGGGCAGCATCACCCGCAACGCGCCCGTCACACCCAGCGCCACCGTCGCGCCGAGGGCGACCACCGACACGGCGATCCCCACCTCGACCGCCGGCAAGGCCACCCCGAGCGCACCCAGCCCCGCTCCGGCCAGCATCGCCATCACAAAGGTGACGGGCAGCAGCCAGCGGCCGCGCCCCGGATACTGGGTGGCAAGCACGCCAACCGCCAGCATGGCGAGCACATGGTCGACACCCGAGAACGGATGCATCAGGCCAGCCCCGAAATGCGCGCCGGCATGCCCGCCATGCGCCATGGCCGACCCGGCACACCCCGCCAGCACGAGAGCAAGAAGAACACGCGATGTCGCCATGACACACCTCCTGAGAGAAACCGAAGAAAGAACCGACATTACAGCGCTGAATCAAGATGCGTGCCAAAAACGGCCAGGCGCCAAATCAACGGCTTAGCCGGCCCAGCGGCACGCATGCGACAAGCGCGCTCCCGCCTCGGGCGATCCGCCGCATACCCGCTAACCACCCCGGCCGTGGCGCCACGGCTGCCGTCGAAGCACACGGCCAATTCTGCTACGCTTTGCGCATTCCTTGACCTCCACCGACTTATATCAGGAGACCTTGCATGCCCTCGCTGCGCACGGCCCTCGTTCTGAGCGGACTGCTTGCCCCGTTTACCGGTGCGCTGGCCGCCGAGCTGCCCGACGTCGACCTCACCCGCGCCACCCAGATCGTCACCGAGCGCTGCTCGCTGTGCCACGGGGTCGATGGCGAGAGCTCGACCACCAACCACCCCAAGCTGGCCGGCCAGCACTATCAGTACATCGCCAAGCAGCTGGCCGACTTCAAGAGCGGCAAGCGCGCCAGCGACACCATGGGCAGCATGGTGACCGACCTGACCGACGACGACATGCTCGCCATCGGCGTGTACTTCGAGAAGAAGCCGGCGCGCTCACGGCGCGTGCTCGACGAAGGGCTCAACGCCGTGGGCAAGTTCATCTTCGAGCGCGGCAACGAGTATTCCGGCGTGGCCGCCTGTGCGTCCTGTCATGGGAAAAAAGGCTACGGCACCGACAAGTTGCCGCGCCTGGCCGGCCAGAATTCGCGCTATCTGGAAAACCAGCTCGAATCCTTCAACAGCCGCGCCCGCACCAACGACAACGCCATCATGCACACCATTGCCGCCAAGCTGACCGAGCTGGAAACCAAGGCGGTGGCGACCTACATCAGCTCGCTGGAGTAAGCGGCAGGCGCACGCTGAAGATGGCGCCGCCATCGGCGGCGTTGGCCACCGACAGGCGGCCGCCGTGGCGCTCGACGATGCCGTAGCTGATCGCCAGGCCCAGCCCGGTGCCCTGCCCGACCGGCTTGGTGGTAAAGAACGGGTCGAACACATGGGCCAGGTGATCGGCCTCGATGCCCGGCCCGTTGTCCTGGAAATGCAGGGTCACCTGCGTTGTGGCCGCGTCCACCTTGGCCGTGATCGACAAGGCCGGATGCGCATGCGCGCTGGTGGCATCCCAGGCGTTCTGCACCAGATTCATCATCACCTGCTGCATCTGGCCGGCCGAGCCGATCATCGGCAGCGGCGCCAGGATGTCGAGCCGCACCTCGAACTCCTTGCGCGCCGCCTGGCTGACCCAGCGCACGGCCCGCTCCACCACCTCGGCCAGATCGAAGTGCTGCTGTTCGTCGCGATCGATGGCCGAGAAGCGCTTGAGCCCATCGACGATCTGCCGTGTGCGCTCGGCCCCCTCGATGGTGCCCTCGATCAGCGGATCGAGATCGGCGAGGATGCGGTCGATGCGCAGGCGCTGGCGCTGCTCGGCCAGCTGCTCGGGCGACTCGCCGCCATGGACCGCGCCGAGGTAGGTTTCGAGCCGGTCGGCATAGCGACGCAGGGCATGCACATTGCCGAGAATGAAGCTGATCGGGTTGTTCAGCTCATGCGCCACGCCCGCCACCAAGCGACCGAGCGAGGCCATTTTTTCCGAATGCAGCAGTTGCTGCTGGGTGCGCTTGAGGTCGTCATGCGCCTGGCGCAGCGCCTGGTAGGCACGACGCAACTCGCCCACCGGCCGGCCGGTGACCACCATGCCCATCGACTTGCCCACGGCGTTGAAGCGCGGCGTGCAGTTGAATGACACGGGCACCGCCGAGCCATCATGCGCGCGCAGTTGCAGTTCGCAGTCGTGCACCTCGCGCTCACCGAACACGGTCAGCAGATGGCGCGCCTTGTGGCGCGCTTCCTCGTCGGCAAACAGCTCGTAGATGGCGCTGCCGCGCAAGGCCTCGGCGCTCTTGCCGGTGATCACTTCCAGTGAGGGGTTCACGTCCTCGATGACGCCGTCGCGCCCGCACACCACGAGAATGTCGGACATCGCGGTGAGCACCGAGAGGATGAACTGCTGCGACTCCTCGAGCTTGGCGTTCTTCTCCTCGAGCGCCACCTCGTACTGCAGCAGATCCGAGTACACCTCATCCATCTTGTGGATGACATCCATCCACACATCTTCGCCCACGCCCACCAGCTCGCCGGGGTGGCCGGTGTGGCCGACGTCGTAGTCCTTGCCAGAGGGCTTGGTCATGTCACCACCGGCTCAATGGACCGTGCACACCATGCACGGATCGAAGGAGCGCACCACATGCTGCACCGCCAGCGGCATGCCGGCCGCAGCGCCCGCCGGGGTGCCGACCAGCGCCTGCTCCAGCGCACCGGGCGTGCCGGCGGCATCGCGTGGAGAGAAGTTCCAGGTGGTGGGCGCAATGATCTGGTAGTTCTGGAGACGGCCGTTGCGTACCACCAGCCAGTGACCGAGCGCCCCGCGCGCCGCCTCGACCAGACCAATGCCAACGCCGGTGTCGGGCAGCACCGTCTCGACACAAAACGGCTCGCCCGGCACCAGCTCGCGTACCCAGGTTTCCATCATCGGCAGCACACGGGCCACCTCCAGCAGGCGGCCGACGACCCGGCTCATGACATTGCCGCCGCCCTGCGCCACCAGGTCGCGTGCCAGCGGGTGGGCATCGACGACCTGTCGCGCCAGGGCGCCGCATTGCACCACCTTGTCGCGCCAGCGTGGCGCCTTGCACCAGGTGTAGGCATCGGCCTTGTCGGCATCGGGGTGGGTTTCCCCGGCCAGCGGATGGTGGCGTTCGGCCGACCCGGCCAGCCAGGCATGGGACAGATCCTCGACGATATCGCGCGAGTCGATCGGGTGCACCGTCCCCACCGCCGCATCCCACACGCCGGGCGCCAGCTGCCGGGCGCGGCCGAGCGGGTAGTTGCCGAAGCTCAGGTAACGCTCCGGGCAACGGCCCAGGGTATCGAGCGACAGCTGCTGCGACAGGTCGAGAAAACGTGCCAGATCCCCGCGGGCCGGGCCCTCGGCCTCGAACCAGGCCCACAGCGCGTCCGCCGAATCGAGCGCGGCCACCGCCTCCAGCGCATCGCCATACAGGTGCCGCTCCAGCCAGCCGCGGAACTCGCGCAGCAGGCTGAGCAGACGCACCCGTTCGGCCGGCAGGATGGCACGCGCCGAGCCGCCCGGTTGCAGGCTGAGGGTGTGCGGCCACTTGCCGGCCAGCGTGCCCATCACTTGCAGGAAACGCGCGCGCGCCGGCAAGGCCTCGGCCGCGGCCGAACCCGCGACGGCCTTGAAGCGGGCGCGGACGGCATCGAAGCCGGGCATGGCGGCATACGCGTCGCGCGCGAAGTCCGGCATGAAGAACAGGTAGAAATGGGTGAAGTGGTCGGCCAGGTTCTCGGCCGCCAGCATCAGGTTGCCGGCCCGTTCGCCGTTCGGCGGCGGCGTCACGCCAGCGAGATTGGCCAGCGCGGCAGCGGCGGCGGCCGACTGCGACACCGAGCAGATGCCGCAGATGCGCGGCACCAGGGTGAGCGCATCCATCGGCGCCTTGCCCTGCAGGATCTGTTCGAAGCCGCGATACAGCGGCGAGTTGACCCACGCGGCGCTGACCCGGCCGTCGAGGGTTTCCAGCGTCACCTCAAGATCGCCCTCGACCCGGTTGAACGGCCCCAGCACTTGCCGGCTCATTTACGCACCGTCTTGCGGATGGCCGGGGTGACGACCAGGTGATCGGCCGTGGCGTTGGTACGCACCCGCCCCGGGGTGGCCGACTTGGACAGCGCCGCCAGCGCCACGAACCAGGCCTTGGGCATGTCGGTGGGCAGGCCGATGGGGATGCCGCCCACCTTGGGCGTCAGCGCAAAGGGATGGCCGGGCTCTTCAAACCCCGGCTCGGTACAGCTGATGCAGGCATAACCGCCATTGGTGCAGGAGCCCTGGCCGTTCCAGGGGCGCAGGTTGCAATCGGCGTGGGCCTGGGTGCCCTTGCACCCCATGTGCTCCATCATGCAGCCCAGGTCGGAGGGTTTCTCGGCGCTGGCCTTGAACTCGTAGAACTCGTTGCGCGCGCAGCCATGGTGCACCAGGTGGTCGGCGTAGAAGCGGGGCCGGCCAAGCGCATCGAGGCTGTCAGGCGCCACCTCGCCCATGGCCAGCGCGAGCAGCGTCTCGACCACCCAGTCCGGATGCGTCGGACAGCCCGCGATGTTGATCACCGGCAAACCGCTGCCGCTGCGGAAATCGGCGCCCAGCAGGCCGCCCGCGGCGTCGCCATCGTATTGCAGGCCGCAGGCATCGGTGGGATTGAACGATGCCGCCGTGACGCCGCCGAACGCAGCGCAGGTGCCAACCGCCACCACATGCTGCGCCCGCGCCGCCAGCGCGCCGACCCACTCGATCATCGGCCGCCCGGTGCCGGCCAGCATGTGGAAGCGGCCACTGCCATTCGGGCCGCGCAGGACGGCGCCCTCCACACACAGCACGTCGAGCGCCTGGCGGCCGGCAATGCAGTCTTCCAGCAGCGTAACGACATCCTCGCCACTGCGTTCGGACAGGCTCGGATGCCACAGCAACTCGACCCCGCCGTCGGCGAGCGTGGCCATCAGGTTGGGGCTGTCGGCGCACAGCAGCGACATGGTGCAACCACCGCAACCGCCGGATTGAAGCCAGAGCACGTTCATGGGGCGTATTGAATCACAGGGCCGACGGGCCGCACAGCATCAGTCGGGGGCGGACTCGCGCTTGAATTGATAGAGCAGCGCGCGGCAGCCGGCGCAACTGACGATGCGGGTGTTGTCGCTGCTGTCGTCGAGCCCCTGCTCGGTCGTCTCGGTGCTGCCGCACTTCTTGCAGGCCCCGCCCTCCCCGGCCGAGGCAAAGTAGTCGGCGCGGTCGGGCAATTCGCGCTGCGCCTTCATGTGGGCCTGATGCCGGGTGAGCACGATGAAGGCAGAAATGAACAGCGTCAGGATGAGTACGATCGGAAAGGCCATTTCCAGCGCCATGAGCAGGGATTCCTCTTTCAGGGGTGCGGATCGAACGCTCCGGCACCGTTGCAAGTGCGACAGGTTAGCGGCTTTGCCGAGCCGGCGGCTTTGTCGCAGATCAGCCGCAGCGCCCTATGACGGCGCCCGCCAGCGGTCAGATCACGAAAAAAATTGATGGTTCCACCTTTGTGACCTGTCTCAAATCTGAAACAATCCGCTTTTTTTCCAGTAAACGGGCGATCCGTGGAACTCAAACACATCAGCGAACTTGAACGCGCAACCCAGCGCGGCAGCGGCGAGATGTTCCGCCTCGGCATGGGGCTGCTATTTGTTGTCGGCGTGATGCTCTATGCCACCACCCGGGGCATCGGCGGCGAACTCAACGTGATGCTGGTCGTCGCCGCCGTGATCGGCGGCTACATGGCCATGAACATCGGCGCCAACGACGTGGCCAACAACGTCGGCCCGGCGGTCGGCTCCAAGGCCATGAGCCTGGGCCTGGCCCTGGTGATCGCCGCCATCTTCGAGGCGGCGGGCGCACTGATCGCCGGCGGCGAGGTGGTCGGCACCATCCGCAACGGCATCATCGACGCCAGCCAGCTGCCCAGCGGCCAAAGCTTCGTGTGGCTGATGCTCGCCGCCCTGCTCGCCGGCGCCTTGTGGCTCAACATCGCCACCGCCGTCGGCGCGCCGGTGTCGACCACCCACTCCATCGTCGGCGCCGTGCTCGGTGCGGGCATCGCGGCCAGCGGCTTCGGGGTGGCCAACTGGGGAACCGTTGGCAGCATCGCTGCCAGCTGGGTGATCTCGCCGCTGCTCGGTGGCCTGGTTGCCGCCGGCTTCCTGTACTTCATCAAGCACCGCATCACCTACCACACCGACATGCAGGCCGCCGCCAAGCGCTGGGTACCGTTGCTGATCGCGCTGATGGGCTGGGCGACTTCCTCCTACCTGATGCTCAAGGGACTCAAGTCGGTGGTCAAGATCGGCTTCGGCGCGGCAATGCTGTACGGCCTGGTGTTCGCCATCGTGCTGTATTTCGCCCTGCGCCCGGTCATTGCCCGCCAGGCGGACAAGCTCAGCAACGACAAGGCCGGCGTCAAGCAGCTGTTTACCGTACCGCTGATCTTTGCCGCCGCGCTGCTGTCCTTTGCCCATGGCTCGAACGACGTGGCCAACGCCGTCGGCCCGCTGGCGGCCATCGTCGATGTGCTCACCAGCACCACCGGCCAGGTGCACGCCAAGGCCGCCATCCCGGCCTGGGTAATGATGGTCGGCGCCATCGGCATCGCGCTGGGTCTGGCCCTGTACGGACCGAAAGTGATCCGCACCGTCGGCTCGGAGATCACCGAACTCGACCAGATGCGCGCTTACTGCATCGCCATGGCCGCCACCATCACCGTGATCATCGCCAGCCAGCTCGGCCTGCCGGTCAGTTCCACCCACATCGCCGTCGGTGGCGTGTTCGGCGTCGGCTTCCTGCGCGAGTGGATCAAGCACAAGTACGCGCGCATGGAAGACGAGATCAAGGCGCACCACCCCGAAGACGACCAGGGCGCGATCGATGCCTTCATGGTGCGCTTCACTGCCGCGCCGGTGGCCGAAAAGGGCCGCATGCTCGCTGAGCTGAAGGAGCAGGCCAAGGCCCACCTGGACCCGGCCCACTTCTCCAAGCAGGAGCGCAAGGCCCTCAAGCAGGTCTATCGCCAGGAGCTGGTCAAGCGCTCGCAACTCAAGCGCATTGCCGCCGCCTGGGTCATTACCGTGCCGGCCTCGGCGATCATGGCGGCCATGCTGTTCTTCATGATCCGCGGCATGATGCTGAACTGATTGCCGCCGGGCATCGGCCACAAACGGGCAGCCTCGGCTGCCCGTTTGCATTTCCCGGGTGGCGCGTCAGCGCGCCGTGGCGGCCTCGGAGAAGGCCGACAAGGCTTTGGCGATGTTCGGCACCACCGGGCAGTCGCCGGCGCCGTGGCGCGCGGCCAGCCACACCGGATCGGTGTAACCCAGCCAGGCCTGGCCGCTGGCGTCTTCCCACACCAGGGCCTTGAGCGGCAGGTCGATGCCCACGCGCTGCGCGCACTGCATGAGGGGCGTGCCGCCCTTGGGGTTGCCGAAGATCAGCACCTCGGTCGGCCGCAAGGTGGCGCCCACGCTGGCTGCACCGGCGGCGTGGTCAATCCGTGCAAAGACCGTCATGCCCTTCTCTTTCACGATGGACTCGAGCCGGTCCATGGTCTGGCGGGCGGCGTGGGCGCTGGGCTTTTCGATGAAGCCATCAGCAGCGGTGGCGGTCGTCGCCGCCACGGCGAGGCACAGCGGGGCCAGGGTACGAAGGCGGGTCATGGGGGTGCTCCTGTGGTGGGGTAACAGGAGTGCAGACCGGGCACGCGCCCCGATCCTTACACCACTGGCATGCGCTCAGCTTTTCTCCAGCCCGTAGCGCCCCAGCTTGTTGCGCAGACCCACGCGCGACAGGCCCAGCTCCTTGGCGGCGCGGGTCTTGTTCCAGCGGTGGCGGATGAGGCTTTCCTTGACGATGCGTGCCTCAAGCGTCTCAAGCCGGCCCTTGAGGTCGCCGTCGAGCCCGGCGAGCAGACTCAGTTCGGGTTCCTCGTCGGCCTCGGCCGCGCGCAGCACGCGCGGGCTCAGGTCGGCGGCGCGCAGCCGCCCGCCATCGGAGAGCGCCGCCATGCGCAATATCTCGTTGCGCAGCTCGCGCACGTTCCCCGGCCAGCGATAGGCGCGCAGGCATTCGAGCACTTCCTTGTCGAGCGGTTCGAACACCTCCCCGCCCGGGCCGTTCAGTTCGGCGGCGAAGGCCGCGGCGATGAGCGGGATGTCCATCGGGCGCTCGCGCAGCGGCGGCACGTGCACCGTGATGGCCGCCAGGCGGTAGAACAGGTCTTCACGGAAGCGGCCGGCCTGCATGTCGGCTTCAAGGTCGCGGTTGGTCGCGGTCACCACGCGGGTGTCGACCGGGATCGGCCGCGGCGCGCCGATGGGGCGCACCTCGCCTTCCTGCAGCACGCGCAGCAGCTTGACCTGGAAGGCCGGCGTGGTCTCGCCGATCTCGTCGAGGAAGATGCTGCCCCCATCGGCCTGCTTGAACAGGCCCACACGGTCTTCATAGGCGCCGGTGAAGGCGCCGCGCTTGTAGCCGAACAGCTCCGACTCGAGCAGCTGGTCGGGCACCGCACCGCAGTTCTCGGTAATGAAGGCGCCCTCGGCGCGCGGGCTGGCCAGGTGCAGGCCGCGGGCGAGCAGCTCCTTGCCGGTGCCCGATTCACCCGTGAGCAGCACCGGCACATCGAGCCGGGCCACCTTCTCGATCAGGGCGCACACCGCGTTCATGGGCGAGTCGGGCGCGCGCAGCACAGAGGCCACGGCGAACTGCCGCGCCACCGCCTTGCGCTGGCCGGCCACGCGCTCGCGCATCACCGGCTGGGCCACCTTCATGTCGAGCGACAGGCGCTGGTTCTCGCTCTGCAGCCGGTACATCTCGGCCGCGCTCTTGAGGGTGAGCAGCAGCTGCTCGGGCTGCCAGGGCTTGAGCAGGTACTGGTAGATGCCCGCCTCGTTGATGCCGGCGATGATGTCTTCGGAATCCGTATAGCCGGAGATGATGATGCGCACGGCATCCGGCCACTTCTCGCGCACGTCGGAGAGGAACTGCACGCCCGACACACCGGGCATGCGCTGGTCGCACAGCACAATCTGGATCCACTCGCGCGCCATGATGCCGGCCGCGGCCTCGGCCGAGGCCGCGGTGAACACGGTGAAGTCTTCCTCCAGCGTGCGGCGCAGCGCCTCCTGCGAGCGGATCTCGTCGTCGATGACCAGGACGGAGGGCAGATCGTGATGGCTCATGCGGCGTGTTCCTCGGCATCGGGGCAGACCCAGCCCAGATCGCGATGGCGCGCCAGATGGCGCGGGGTCCAGGAGTGCGGGCTCTTGACCACGAAGTGGTAGCGGGCCACATGGTAGCTCGGATCAAAGCCGTAAAAATTGCGCTGCATGCAGGACAGCTCATCGGCACGGTAGTCGGCCAGCGGGCGCTCGGCTTCGTCCGCCGCGCGGCGGGCCGCCTTGTCGGCCAGGCGGGTGGCGAGGGCCGGGTCACTGGCCAGGGCCTGCGCGCGCGCGGTGACCTCGTGGGCGAAATCATCGGGCGTGGCCCCGAAGCAGGCGTCGATCAGGCCGATGGCGGCGGCCTTGCGCGCGAGCAATGGCAGGCGGTCGGTCATGATCTGCCGCCCCACCGCCTCGCCCACACGGCGCGGCAGCAGATAGGTCCAGTACTCGGAGCCGAAGAGGTTGCCCATGTTCTTGTAGTGCGGGTTCATCACCACGCCCTCGCGCGCCCACACGCAGTCGGCCGCCAGCGCCAGGAAGCAGCCCCCCGCCCCGGCGTTGCCGCGCATCGCCGCCACGGTGAGCTTGCCGGTGAGGCCGATGAGCGCGAGGCATACATCGTTCATGGCATTGATGTTGGCCCAGGATTCATCGGCCGGCGAGGCCGCCGCCTCGATCACATTGAGGTGGATGCCGTTGGACCAGAAATCGCGCCCGCCTTCGAGCACCAGCACCCGGGTGGGTCGTGCCGTAGCCGCCTGGATGGCCTCGCACAGGCGCTGGCACTGCCCGGTGCTCATCGCGCCATTGGTGAAATCGAAACGCAGGAAGCCCACGGCGCCGTCCGCGGACTCGCGATAGCCGATCTCGGCCGCCTCGGGGTCGGCGTCGATCACCGGCAACTGCGCGACCTCGTCCGCAAAGGCTTGCGTGGCAGGCAGCTTGAAGGGGTGATCGCTGCCGGCACGTTTCACATGGCCGATCCACACCGCGCCGTCCGTGGTGGCGCGCAGCAGCGCCCCATCACGCCGCCCCACCACCTCACCCGGCCGGGCACCCGCCGGCGCGGTGCCGGGCTGCGCGTCGAACAAGTGGCAGGGCTCGCCAAAGAGCGTATCGGCTACGCCGGGAAAACCATCGGCCGCGCGCACCTTGGCGAGAACGGTGGCCGTGCTGTCGGCCAGCCAGTCGATGCGCCGGTCGGTCTGGCGTATCAACTCGCGCCACTGCCCGCGCGGGTTCGGCCAGTCGGCCAGGGCCGTCGGCGCCCAACGCCCGGCGCGCCAGTCAGCCACATGGCCGAGCGCCTCGCGCACCGCGTCGAGCGCCCCGGCGGTCACCTCGTTGCGATACAGGCTCGCCTTGGGCGCATCGCGCATGGCGAACTCGCGCGTGGCCCAGACCGGCCCGGCATCCATTTCGGCCTCGGCCTGCAGCACGGTCACACCCCACGCCACCTCGCCATTCAGGATCGCCCAGTCCAGCGCCGACGGCCCACGGTCGCCCACGATGCCCGGATGCACGATCAGCGTCAGATGCGCCCGCCAGATCGACTCGGGCACCGCCCGCTTGAGGAAGGGCGCCACGATCACATCGGGCGCAAAACGCGCCACCGCCTCCTCGGCCACCGAGTCGGCAATATCGAACTCCACCGACAGCTCATGGCCGTCGTCACGCAACTCGGCAAAGAGGCGCTGGGTGAGGCTGTTGAAGCTGTGGGTCAGCAACAGGATGCGCATGGCTCAGGCCTTGAATCGGTAATGGCGGGTTGAAACCCGACTGGCAAAAGGACTGGTCCGGGCGAAGACGACGCCCCCGGCCGCGTGGACAGCAAAGCTGCACCCCCTGTGAAAGACGCGCTCAACGCAACGACCCGACGGATACCGTCGTGTGGACAAGGCGTTGCCCACCTGTCGGCGCTGGTCGCTAGGCACGATGGTGGGCGGCGAGCCGCCCACCCTACGGTTCGGGCGATGGCGAAGCCGAGCCCGTGCGCCTTTCCCCTTCTGTACCGCCGAACGGAGCACGGAGACGGCGGGAATTGTCGTGTCGCTGTCTGAGCGCCGCAGGCGCGAGTTTGCGACACGACCCGCCGGCACCGGGCGCAGAGAGGGGACCGGCGAAGCCGGCGGTACAGCGGGGCGCCTTCTTTGCTTCCTTTCTTGCGCGTGCAAGAAAGGAAGTCGCCCGCCGGGGCGAGACCCGGCCAATGCCTCGCAGAAGCGGGCAACACCATTCCGGGCAATCCAATCCTGTCCGGCCGCATCACGGCACACGGCTGGCGGAAGGCGCCTACGGCTTTTCCGCCCTACGCCCGATGCAATATCGTGCGCCATCCGCATCAGCAAATCCTCGGCAACTGCTCACCCGAGAGCCAATCGACCATCCGCTTGCCACCGAAGCTGGTGCGGATCTGCACGAAGGCGTTGGGGTCGGCCGTGACCTCGCCGATGCGCGCGGCCTCACGCCCGAGCGGATGGTCGCGCAGGGCGGCCAGCGCGGCGTCGGCGGCCTCGGGCGGCACGATCACCACCAGCTTGCCCTCGTTGGCCACATACAGCGGGTCGAGCCCGAGCAGCTCGCAGGCGGCGTCCACCTGCTCGCGCACCGGGATGGCCTTTTCCTCCAGCGTCATGCCCACGCCGGACTGCGTTGCAATCTCGTTGAGCGTGGTCGCCAGCCCGCCACGGGTCGGGTCGCGCAGCACGCGCACGGTCGGCACCGCCGCCAGCAGGTCGGCGATCAGCCCATGCAGCGCGGCGGTATCGGAGGCAATTTCCGACTCAAAGGCCAGCGACTCGCGCTGCGCCATGATGGCCATGCCGTGGTCGCCCAGCGTGCCGGAGACCAGGATCACGTCGCCCGGCTGCGCCTGAGCACCCGACAGCGCCCGCCCCGCCGGCAGCGCGCCCACGCCGGTGGTGGTGATGAACACCCCGTCGCCCTTGCCCTGCTCCACCACCTTGGTGTCGCCCGTCACCACCGGCACGCCAGCCTCGCGGCTGGCGGCGGCCATGGAATCGACGATGCGTTTCAGGTCTGCCAGCGGAAAGCCTTCTTCGAGGATGAAGCTCGCCGCCAGATACAGCGGCCGCGCACCCATCACCGCTACGTCGTTGATCGTGCCATGCACCGACAAGCAGCCGATGTCGCCGCCCGGAAAGAACAGCGGAGAGACCACATGCGCGTCGGTGGCCATCACCAGGCGCTCGCCGGGCTCCGGGGCCGGCAGCACGGTGCCGTCGTCGCCCTGGGCGAGGTAGTCGTTGGCGAAGGCGCGGGCGAAGAGCTCATCGATGAGCTGGGCCATGGCCTTGCCACCGGCGCCGTGGCCCATGTCGATGCGGCCGGTCTTGAGGTCCAGGGGGCGGACGTAGCCCTTTTTGACTTTATTCATGGGATAGGTGGGCGCACGGGGCGCAGGTTCGTATTTTTTGCCCGTAGGACAGGCTGTGCATTTCTTGATGCGGACGTTGGCCGGGTCTCGCCCCGGCGGGCGACCTACTTTCTTGCTCGTGCAAGAAAGGTAAGCAAAGAAGCACGCCCCACTGTCGTGGTCCTTCGGGCTCCCCTCCCTTCGCAAGCGCGGGGCGGGCGGCTTCGCAAACTCGCCCTGCGGGCTCAGACAGCGAAGCCGCTGTTTCCGCCCCGCACTTGCTGCGCTCGGCACGACAGAGGGGGATGGGGTGCCCGTCGGCAACAGCGGCGCAGGTTTTGGTAGGGCGGGTTTCAACCCGCCCTACGAAGTGCCACCCAAGCGGGCAATGGCGAAGCCGAGCCCGCGCACCCTTCCCCTTCTGTGCCGCCGAACGGAGCCCGGCGACGGCGGGAATTGTCGTGTCGCCTGTCTGAGCCCGCAGGGCGAGTTTGCGACACGACCCGCCGGCGCCGGGCGTAGTGAGGGCACCGGCGAAGCCGGCGGCACAGTTGGGGCGCCTTCTTTGCCTCCTTTCTTGCGCGTGCAAGAAAGGAGGTCGCCCGCCGGGGCGAGACCCGGCCAACGCCCCTCCGAAGCGAGCACAAACAAACACGCCGGCCACGGCCTAAGACACCGCCGCCGACGGCTCGGCCACCACCGCCACGTCCCGGAACCGCCCATAGTTGTAGTGCGCCGCACAGGCGCCCTCACTCGACACCATGCACGAGCCCATGGGGTTCTCGGGCGTGCAGACCGTGCCGAAGAGCTTGCAGTCGGTCGGCGTCTTGACGCCGCGCAGGATGGCACCACATTCGCAGGCGCGGTTATCGGGCACGGACTGGAAGGCGAGGTCGAACTTGCGCTCGGCGTCCCACTCGGCGAAGGCGTCGCGGATGCGCAGGGCTGAGTACGGCACTTCGCGCAGGCCGCGCCATTCGAAGCTGCGGCGCAGTTCGAACACATCGCTGACCAGCCGCTGCGCCTTGAGATTGCCCTGCTCGCTGACGGCGCGGGTGAATTCGTTCTCGACCTCGGCGCGGCCTTCATTCACCTGCCGGATCAGCATGCGGATGGCCTGCATGACGTCGAGCGGCTCGAAGCCGGCAATCACCACGGGCTTGCGGTATTCCTCGGCAAAGAAGGCGTAGGGCCGGCTGCCGATGATGGTGGAGACATGCGCCGGGCCGATGAAGCCATCGAGCGGCACGGTGCCCAGATCGCGCACCTCGGGCGACTCGAGGATGGTCATGATCGCCGAGGGCGTGAGCACATGGTTGCAGATGACGCTGAAGTTTCTGAGGCCCATGGCCTGCGCCTGGCGGATGACCAGCGCGGTGGGCGGCGTGGTGGTCTCGAAGCCGATGGCGAAGAACACCACCTCACGCCCGGGGCTTTTCTGCGCCAGCGTGAGCGCATCGGCGGCCGAATACACCATGCGCACATCGCCGCCGCGGGCCTTGGCCTTGAGCAGCGAGAGCTGGTCGGACGCGGGCACGCGCAGGCAGTCGCCATAGGTGCACAGGATCACATCGGGGCGTGCGGCAATCAGGCGGATGGCCATGTCGATGCGGCCGATGGGCAGCACGCACACCGGGCAGCCGGGGCCGTGGATCATGCGCACATTGGGCGGCAGCAGGTCGGTCACGCCATAACGGGAGATGGCGTGGGTGTGGCCACCGCAGAATTCCATGAAGGCGTACTGGCGGCCGGGTTCGGCTTCGCGCGCGATGTGCGCAGCCAGCGTGCGGGCCACGTCGCCGTCGCGGAACTCGTCCACATACTTCATGCATTGCCCTCGGCGATGGCGGCCAGATCGAGCCCCGACGCCTCGAACAGGGCAAGCGTTTTCGCCGCCTCCTCGGGGTCGAGCTTCGACAGCGCGTAGCCGACGTGCACGATCACGTAGTCGCCGATGCCGGCGTCGTCGACCAGCGCCAGCGAGATTTCCTTGCGGACGCCGCCAAGATCGACCCGGGCGGCGCCGCCATCGAGCTTTTCAACAATGCGGGCGGGAATGGCAAGACACATGTGTTGGACTCCGCGCTCAGGCCATGGCCGAGCGTATGGCCACCCAGGCCTGGCCCAGGGCCAGGCCGCCGTCGTTGGTCGGGGCCTGGCGGGCGCGCAGCACGGTCAGGCCGCGCACGGCCAGGCGCCGGCACAGGCCGTCGGTCAGCAGCCGGTTGAGAAAACAGCCGCCCCCCAGGGCCACGGTGCGCAGGCCCTCGGCACGCGCGGTGGCAAGCACCCAGGCTTCGAGCGCGGCGATCAGCGTGGCATGGAACACCGCGGCGCCACGCGGCGGCGCCATGGGCTGCTGCAGCGCAGCCAGGGTCGGCATCAGGTCGAGCGTATTGGCGGCGTCGACATGCCATCCACCCGGCAGGGCAAGCGCCGGCCCGTAGCCGACGGCGAGCGCCTCAAGGCGCATGGCCGCTTCGCCTTCGTATTGCATCACGTCGCAGACGCCAAGCAGGCCGGCGGCGGCGTCGAACCAGCGCCCCATGCTGGTGGTGGGCGGGCAACGGGTGCCCTGCTCGAGCACGGCGCCGAGCCGGTCGGCACCGCGCAAACGGGCGAAACGCGAGGCGATCTGCGCGCTGTGCCCCATCGCATGCAGGGCCGAGGCCGCCATGCGCCAGGGTTCGCGGGCGGCGCGGTCACCCCCGGGCAGCGCCAGCGGTGCGAGGTGGCCGAGGCGTTCACAGTGCGCGCCATCGACCCGCAACAGCTCCCCGCCCCAGGCGGCGCCGTCGTCTCCCAGGCCGACCCCGTCGAGCGCCAGGCCCAGCACCGGTTCGTCGACGCCGTGTTCGGCCAGCACCGCGGCAATGTGTGCGTGATGGTGCTGAACGGCGATCAGCGGCAGCGCGTGCGCAGCGGCGTAGCGGTGGGCTGCCTGCGTGGCATAGCTGTCGGGGTGGCGGTCGCAGGCGATCCACTCGGGGCGACAGGCGAGCACGGTCATCAGGTGGTCGGCGGCGGCATCGAGCGCCGTGCAGCTTGCCGCATTGGCCAGGTCGCCCACATGCGGCGAGAGGAAGGCCTCGTCGCCGCGGGTGAGGCAGACGGTGTTCTTCAGGTAGCTGCCAAAGGCCAGCGTCGTCGGGCCCTTGTCGGCCAGGCGGATGGCCTGGGGGGTGTAGCCACGCGCGCGCCGGATGAACGCCGGCGCACCGGCGGTGATCCGCAGCACGCTGTCGTCGCAGCGCACCAGCACCTCGCGGTCGTGCATCAGGGTGAGGTCGGCGATGCCGCTCAGGCGCGCCAGGGCTTCGTCGTTGCCGGTCACCAGCGGCTCACCGCCGGGGTTGGCGGAGGTCACCACCAGGGCCATCGGCTGCGCCTGCGCGAGCCAGGCGGTGCCGGCCGGGCGGCCGGCTTCGTCGTGGAAGAGCAGGTAGTGCAGCGGTGAGTTGGGCAGCATCATGCCGATCTGGTCCAGCTCGGGCGCCACGCCCCACAGGTGCAGATCGGCATCGCCGCGCTTGTCGAGCAGCACGATCGGCCGCGCCGGCGCCTCAAGCAGCGCGGCTTCGTCGGGGCGCACGCGGGCGTACTGGCGGGCCGACGCGGCATTGGCCACCATCACCGCAAAGGGCTTGTCGCCGCGCTGCTTGCGTTCGCGCAGACGCTCGACGGCCTCGGGGTTGCGCGCATCGCACACCAGGTTGAAGCCGCCCACGCCCTTGATCGCCACGATGTGACCGGTGAGCAGGTGCAGCAGCGCATCGGCTACCGGGTCGTGCGAGGCCACGCGCACCCCGTCCGCCTGCACCAGCGACAGCTGCGGACCACAGTCCGGACAGGCATTGGGCTCGGCATGGAAGCGCCGGTGGGTGGGCGCGTCGTATTCGTCCTGACAGGCCTCGCACTGTACGAAGCCGGCCATGCTGGTGTTGGCCCGGTCGTAGGGCAGGCTGTGGGTCAGGGTGTAGCGCGGGCCGCAATGGGTGCAGTTGATCAGGGCGTAGCGCCAGCGCCGGTTGGCCGGATCGAACAGCTCCGCCAGGCAGTCGGGACAGACCACGCTGTCGTGGCCGATGGCGGTGGTCACCGCGCCGCCCTCGCTGGGGCGGATGGTGAAGCCGCGGTCGTCGGCCTGCGGCGGGCAGTCGGTTTTCTCGACGGTGTCGATCCGCGCCAGCGGTGGCACTTCCTTGATCAGCCGCGCCAGCAGGGCGGACACATTGCCCGGCGCGCCCTGCACTTCCATCTCGACCCCCTCGGCATCATTGCGCACCCAGCCGGCGAGGTCGAGTTGCTGCGCCAGGCGAAACACAAAGGGCCGGAAGCCCACGCCCTGCACCACCCCACGCACCCGCACCCGGCACCGTGCCGTCGCGCCGACACCGCGGGGCTCGGCCATCTGCGACGCCCCTTCAGTCTCCCGTGACAACGGCCGCCTCCTCCTGGCAGATCCTGCGCGCACCGGCCGAGGCCGCCAGCCCGGCCTCGATCCAGCCCAGCCAGCCCTCGAAGCCCTCGCCCGTGGTGGCTGACACCCGGAACACCTTGAGCCGCGGATTGACCCGCAGCGCGAACGCCACCGCCTTGTCGGCATCGAAGCGCAAGTGCGGCAGCAGGTCGGTCTTGTTGAGCAGCATCACGTCGGCGGCGGCGAACATGTCGGGGTACTTGAGGGGCTTGTCCTCGCCCTCGGTGACCGACAGGATCACCACCTTGTGGGCCTCGCCCAGGTCAAAGGCCGAGGGGCAGACCAGGTTGCCGACGTTCTCGATCAGCAGCAGGCTGTCGTCGACCGGCGCCAGGCGTTCGAGCGCCTGGCCGACCATGGCCGCATCGAGGTGGCAGCCCTTGCCGGTGTTGATCTGCAGTGCCGGCGCGCCGGTGGCGCGGATGCGCTCGGCGTCGAACTCGGTCTGCTGGTCGCCCTCGATCACCGCCACCTGCACCCGGCTGGAGAGGATCTCGATGGTCTTGCACAGCAGCGTGGTCTTGCCCGATCCGGGGCTGGAGACCAGGTTCAGCGCGAAGATGCCGCGCCCGGCCAGCCAGCGGCGGTTGGCGTCGGCGTAGCGGTCGTTCTTGCCCAGGATGTCCTGCTCGATGCGCACCATCTCGTGCTGCGACAGGCCGGGCGCATGGGCATGGGCCGGGCCATTGCCGAAGTCCATATGGCCGGAGTGGTCCGACGCCGGCGCATGCGCGTGCTCATGCGCGTTCGCCGCCGCCCCGGCCGGTTTCCAGCCTCGGGTTGGCGCCGCACTGCGACGCCCGCCGCCGGCCGCCCGGCCAACCAGCACCTCGCCAGCCCCACATCCACACACCGTACACATCTGCCTTCTCCTTTAAGCGGCCGCGCCGGCCGGACCGTCCACGTCCAGCGCCTTGACCCGCATCTCGGTGCCGCCGGTGGCCTGCACCTGATAGCTGCCGCAGTGCGGGCACGGGTCATACAACTGCGCAATGGGCACCGACCGCGCGCAGGGCATGCACCAGCCGACGCCCGCCACGGTGTCGACCTCCATGCGTGCGCCCTCGGCCACCGTGCCTTTCATCACGGCCTCGAAACAAAACCGCAAGGCCTCGATCTCCACCGACGACAATGCCCCCACTTCGAGCACCACCGCATTGACCTTGCTGAAACCCCGCTCACTTGCCGCGTCTTCGACGATGCCGCGGATGCCCTCGGCCAGAGACATTTCATGCATCGCTCACGGCCTCCTCGGTGACCGTCACCTCGTAGGCCACGCACGGGTCGAGGGCCAGGGCCAGCGCCCGCAAGCGCCAGTCGGCATAGGCCACATCGGGCGCGGCCCACCCGGCGCCTTCCTGCTCGAACACGCCGCCGGGGCGGAAATTCCATTCGGTTGGCGCCACGATGGCGTAGTCGCTCACCGTCGCGCCATCCAGACGCAGCGCATGCAGCAACACGCCGCGGGCGGTCTCGATGCGCGCCAGCGCACCGCCGGCCGGCAAGGGCGCCACGTCGACCAACGCCGGCATGTCGCCGGGCAGCGGGTGGCGCAGGCGGCTGGCGCAATCGGACAGCTCGACCACCCGCGCAAACAGGCGCGCGGCGATCCGGTGGCGGTGGATCACCAGCCGGGCGACCAGCGGATTGTTGACATGGCGCGCCAGCGGACCGGTCTCGTAGACATCGCCCGACAGGTGCGGCGCGCGGCAGTACTCGGCATCGGGCCAGCCGCCGGGCAGGGCGTCGGCAAACACGCTGGCGGGCAGCGGCGCGAGCAGCGGCACCGGGTGGTCGATGGGATCGCTGGCGCCGGCCTCGATCAGGCGGGCCAGCGCATCGCCGATGCTGCCGCTGCGCCGACAGGCATCGGCAAATTCGGACAAGTTGCGCGGCTCGCGCAGGCTGTTGATGAAACCGGCGAGCAGTTCGCGGGCCACCAGGTCGAGTACCGCGCCGCCGGCCTCGTAGGCGCTGCGCTCGTCACTCACCTGGTCGATGCGCTTGAGCACGAAGGCAAAGCGCTGGCGTTCCGGCGCGCGGCCGAACAGCACCGGCCAGTCGAGCATCAGGCGCCACAGGTGCAGCTTGATGGCCTCGAGGCTCAAGGCGCGCTCGATGGCCGCCGTCATGACGAACTCGCCACCGCCGGCCACGGTGCTGGCCGCCCGTACCGCGACGCCTTGCGCGACGCCGCACAGGCTGAAGATCGCCGGCGCCAGCGCTGCGGCCTCCTCCACCGACTTGCCCACCAGCACCTGCGCCGCCAGTGGCCGCAGGTTCTGCGCGTGCACGCCGCCCACCCGCCCCGCGGTGAGCGTGGCCAGTAGTTGCAGCGGCGCGCTCATGGGCGCGGGCTCCGGCCCAGCGCCGTGCGCAGGAAGGCACGCCGGTCGAGCGGCACCCGGCGCGCCTCGGGCGGCGGCGCCAGCAAGCCGGCCAGGGCCGCGCGCGCCACCGCGACCGCCTCGTCCTGCGAGTCGAACTCGCTCACCGGCGAAAACAATGAACAGGTCTGGTAGGGCCCCAGCCCGGCCTCGCGGCTGCCGAGGAATTCGTAGTCGCCGGACGGAAACGACCAGCGCTGGTGCTGGCCGACCGAGACGGCCTGGAACGCACCGCCGCCGGGCAGCAGGAGCAGGTTGATGGCCCAGGGCGTCACCAGCACGCCGACCCAGTCGCCCTGCCAGCGCTCGAAGGCGGGCACCGCCACCGACAACGCCCGGTTGCAGATCGGCAGGCCGGCCATACGCTCGGTGTGGATGCGCCGAAACACCGACGCGACCACCGGGGCCGGATCGGTATCGTACGGAAGCCACACCTCGGTCATGCTTAATCCTCGATCACCATGAACTTGTGCCGCGGGGCGTCGCAGTTGGGGCAGGTCCAGTGCGCCGGCAGGTCGGCAAAGGCCGTGCCGGGCGCGACCTGCCATACCGGGTCGCCGACTGCTGGATCATATACCTCCCAGCAGATGCCGCATTCCAGCCTGGCGTCAGCGGCAATACGCTCATTGTCGCCCAGATAGCTGCCTTCGAACATGCCTGCCCCCTCTCCGTCACCCATCGCGCAGCGCGTCGATCCATTCGCCCAGGCGGACGATACTGTCGGCGTAGTCCTCGGCGGCGGCCGGCGCCACGTCGGGCAGCTCGGTCACCTCCAGAGTGTTGAGGATCAGGCTGTCGCTGCTATTGAAGTATTGCACCCACCAGGTGTCGCGCAAGGCGGTGCTGGAAATACGGCAGTTGCCGTAGCCACGCGAGAGGATCACCACCGGCCCGACGCCGAGGCTGGCCGACAGGTAGGCCAGGTCGTCCGGCGTCATCGGCAACAGGGTGAGATTCACGATGTGCGCCGGATCGCCCTCGCCACGACGGGCGGCCGCATCGAGCAGTTCGCGCAACACGGCCGGCGCGTTCATGGCGCCCGCCGGTGGCGGCGACACGGGCAGGCTGCGCGCAGCCCGCGCCCGGCAGGCCGCCACCACGGCCGCCGGCATCGGCGCCGCGTCGAGGCGGTCGACACCGTCCTCGCCGAGCACCCGCCACAGGCCGGCGAACACCGTTTCCTGAATGCGCAGGGGGGCGGCACCGGCCACGGTGGCGCTGACTTCGCCCTGCCCCAGCGCCTCGTTCACCACCGCACGGACCGGGGCCGGCAGCGTGCTCAGGTCCATCGACAAGGGCTCGCCGAAGCGGGTCGCCTGCATGCGCGCGCGCAGGGCGGCGAGCCAGTCGATCGCCGCGGCGTGGGCGGCCGGGTCGGTCGCCACCGGCATGCGCGGCGGCAGGTAGGCATTCATTTCACCCGGCGAGCCGATGAAGTCGACCGCCTCGTCATCGCCCTGGCTACCGGGCCCCACACTGTGCACGGGAATGGGAAAGGCTTTCATGCCGGCGAACCTCCACACTGGCCGGTGGTATTGCTGCGCACCGGAATGCCGATACCCGGCGCGCGCTGCACCGGGGCCGCCACCATGCGCTCGATGGCCGGGGCAAAGCTGTCCCAGTCGCGCATGCCTTCGATCACGCCGACATAGTCCGCGCCACGGCGAAACAGCAGCGACGGAAAGCGGCGAATGTCGTAGCGCGCCGCCAGCATGCGGCTCGCCGCCAGATCGGCCACCGCGGCCACCGGTGGCGCGCGCAGCGCCGACAACACTTCAGGCAGCACCACCGCCACATCCCACACCTCGGGCGCGCGCTTCGGGTCGTCGATCAGCAGCACCATCGAGGTATCGGCCACCTCCGCGGCGAACAGATCGACCACGTCTTCGGTCAGGGTGGGCAGGCTGTGCTGGGCGTCGAGGCGCTCGAGCAGTTGCGCCAGGCGGTCCAGGTCGGGGGCAAGCGGCATGCTCATCGTCAGGGTCCTCTCAGAAAATCAGGGAGTTGGGGGGTTCGCTCGAGCAGGTCGGCAAACGCGGCATCGAGGTCGGCCGGTTCGCCACGCGCGAGGGCGTCGAGCGCATCGAGCGCCCGTGCGACGGCCCCGGCACGCTCGGCATCGATCACCTCGCGCGCCGTGCCGAGGAAGGTCAGCAGCCAGGTGCCGGCGGGCTGCGGCCCGGTCAGCAGCAGGTCGATCTCGCATGTGCGGCCGTGGCGGTCGCGGCAACGGGCATGCGCATCTGCGGCCGCGAGGATCTGCATCGGTTCGCCAACGCACATGTCAGTGGCTCCAGTCCAGGTCAGGGCATCGGAGCATCTCAGGCGTCCTCCGGAAAGAAGCGCTGGTCACCAAAGCGGCAGGCCAGCGCTTCAGGCGGGCGCTCGCCTTCATACACGCCGCGCGACAGGGCGCCGTCGTTGAGGCGCTCGGCACCGGCTTCACGCGCCACCAGCGGCATGCCCCAGTCGCGCAGGCGTGCCAGCGCCACCGACACGGCGGGGGTCACCTGGGCGTCCACTTCGGGGCGCAGGCTGCCGCCATAATCATCAAGCTCGACCGGCTGGACGCCGATCAGCAGCAGCGTTTCGGGGAGCTGGTCGAGCAGGCGGGCGGATGCCAGCACTTCCTGGAAGCCGGTCTGATGCAGGCTCATTTTCTTGGCGCCCATGAACTGCGGCACATCCTCGCCCTCGACCAGATGCAGGGTGCCCGGCACCAGGCCGAAGTCCACCGCGTCGAAGACGATCAGATGCCTGGCCGCCGTCACATAGGGCAGCAGGTAGAGCCCCTGCGTACCGCCATCCATGACGGTCACGTTGTCGGGCAGTGCCCAACCGGCGCTGAGCGCCTCGGCACAACGCACGCCAAAACCTTCGTCCGCCCACAGCACATTGCCGATCCCGAGGATCAGCACCGCATCGTCACTGGAAGCCATCTTGCCTCACCCGGTGTCACACCTGGCGTTACATTGCAGGCTTTGTGCCAGAACGGGATGGAATAGTTTTTGTGTGTTACGTCATGGACTTGAATCACTTGAACAGGCCTCAGGCGGGTCTGGCGTCATGCGCAAGTCGACAACCTGGATTCCACTCCGACAACATCGTAACCACCCCCGGCAAGACCGGCGGCAAGGCGGCAAGAATTGCCGCCCGCGCCCATCGCCCAACGGCGCGACGCGCCGAAACGACCCTTGACGGGTCGAAATCCACTCGAAACGCCCGCAAGGTCGTCGTCACCTTTACATGTCTTAACGCAGCTTTACCCAAAGCACGCAAAGATCTGGCCCGCCCTGGCCGAAGAGTTGCTGTGAAAGCTTGCCATGCCGGCAGATGCCGCCATGGCCGGGCACCACATGGTGTCCGACTTTCAATCATTGGGAGATAGCCATGATAGGAAACGTGAGTTCCACAGGCATGCAGGCCTGGGGCAGCCAGGTTTCCGGTCAGCAGCACCGGCCACCACCCCCGGACTTCGCGAAGATGTTCAGCGCGATCGACGGGGATGGCGACGGCGCCGTGACCGAAACCGAACTGAGTGCCCTCCTGCCATCGAGCAGCGGCGCGTCGGGCGACGTCAGCGCCCTGCTCGCCTCGCTCGATGCCGACGGGGACGGCAGCATTGCACAGAGCGAGTTCACCTCGGCCCTGGAGAACGTGCTTGGCCAGTTGCAGGGCCAGGCCATGGGCGGCATGCCACCGCCGCCACCGCCGGGCGGCGAGGACCGCTTCGCGGCGATGGACACCGACGGTGACGGCAGCATCAGCAGCACCGAGCTGGGCAGCGCCATCTCGGCACGAGCAGAAGCCACCGGTCGCAGCGGCCCGAGCGTCGAGGACATGATGGCGCGGCTCGACAGCGATGGCGACGGCGCGCTGTCCGAGGCCGAACTGCAGGCCGGCGCCGAAGCGCGTCGCGGCCCGCCGCCACCACGCGGCGAGCACGGCGGTGACAGCAGCCAGTTCATCGCCAACGTGTTGCGCCAGTACCTCGACACCGCCAGCCTGGGCTCGGATTCGAGCACCTCAAGCCTGATCGCCAGCGCCTGACGGCGCCGTGTCGATGCGCCGGGCCGGCCATGGGCCGGCCCGGCGTGTCAGCCACCGGGGCCGAAGGTTTCGACATGAATCCGCGCTGCCGCGACCCCGGCGGCGTCGAGACCGTTGCGGATGTCGGCCACAAAGCGTGACGGCCCGCACAGCAGGTAGTGCGCGTCATCGCCGGCATCGAGATCGAGCAGATCGGCCGCCGTGATCCGGCCTGCGCGATCGAAGTCGCGCCCGGCCCGCTCCTGGCTGTCGGGCTGGCTGTAGAAGTAGCGCCGCCGAAGCGCGCCCCGGCCCTGGGCCACCAGCCGCTCGACCTCGGCGCGCAGCGCGTGTTCGCGGCCGCTTCGTGCGCCATGAACGAACCACACACGCCGCCCCTGCGCGGATGCGGCATGCAGCATCGCCACCATGGGCGTCAGCCCCACGCCCGCACTGACCAGCACCAGCGGCGCGGCGCCGCGCGGCATGACGAAGTCGCCGGCCGGCGCGCGCGCCGCGATCAGCTCGCCCTCGCGCAGCGTGTCATGCAGATAGCGCGACACGAGCCCCAGCGCCTCGCGCTTGACGGTCAAGCGGTATGCCCCGTTCTCCGCGGGCGGACCCGACAGCGAATACGTCCGCCCCACCGGGTTCGCCTGCCCCGGAATGCGCAACTCGACGGGCAGGTGCTGCCCGG
Organism: Pseudomonadota bacterium; assembly: GCA_008501585.1. Classification (GTDB taxonomy): domain Bacteria; phylum Pseudomonadota; class Gammaproteobacteria; order Burkholderiales; family Rhodocyclaceae; genus Nitrogeniibacter. The sequence goes on from QQUN01000079.1 coordinate 66,597, forward strand.
CCTCGAAGGGCGCGAGCGGACGCCCATCGACCGGCGCGAAATGGAAGGAGGTGATGCTGGCCGACTCGACCTCGCGGCGCACCAGCCGCAGCGGCCGCGTCGCCGCCTCCGGCCGGAACCAGCGCAGCGCCATCGCGCCGGGGCGGTCGAGCACGGCGTCGATGGCAACGTTGATCGTCCGCCGCGCCTGCGGGTCATGCCCGTCGCTCGGCTGCCAGTCGATCGTCGCCCGGCCGGTGACATGCAGCAGGCCGCCGGTCTCGAAGTCCACAAACAGCAGGCCCACGCGCGGATCGGCAAGCAGGTTGCCGATCGTGTTGAAGTAGTTGTTGCCGGGGTAGTCCGGGATCTGCAGATGCGTGCCGTCGATGACACGCACGAAGCCCGGCGCACCACCGCGATGCGAGGCGTCGAATCCGTTGGCGGCGCCACCGCCCGGCCGCAGGTGACCCGAGCCGATGAACAGCGTGTCCGCCGCGCCGACCAAAGCGCGCTGCCGGTCGCTCAACGCATCGGTCAGGCGCGCGGGCGGGGGCGTACCCGCCGCATGGCGCGTCCAGGCGCGCTCGACGATGTACTGCGGGCAGTTCCCGAAGGTCTGGCGAACATCGATCAGATAGCCCCCACCGGCCGGCCGCAGGTAGCCGCTGAAGCGGTTCCTGCGCCGCGTGGCCAGGTCGATCCCGAGTGCGCCCACCTCGGTACCGGCCGCGCAGGCGGCTGCCAGCGGGTCGCCCGCAGCGAGCGCGGCGTGCAGAGCCATGCTGTGCGGATCGGGCGAGCGCACGAAGCCGTCGGCGCCCTCGATCAGCGTGGTCCAGACACGCCCACCGTCATCGGCCCCGGCCAGCACCAGGAAAGGCAGCGCGGTGTGGAAGGCACGGTGCTGTTCCGGCAGGTAATCGCGCACGAAACCCGCCGCCCAGCTGGCCACATCGCCGGCGCCGGCGCGGGCCTGCGCCTCGCGCTCGCCGGCATGAAATGGCGTGATGGCGTCGGTCATGGACATGTCGCGTTCCTCATGGCTCAGCACACCCCGGCCCGCGGCGTCAGGCCAGCGCCGGGATCGGCGAGCGGGCCATCCCGACAAAGCCGGGCAGCGCCTCGATGCGCTGCAGCCAGGCACGGATAGCGGGATAGGGCGCCAGGTCCACGCCGCCCTCAGGGGCATGCGCGATATAGCTGTAGCCCGCCACATCGGCGATGGAGACGGCGTCGGTGGCCAGCCAGTCGCGCCCGTGCAGATGCGCCTCCATGAGCTTGAACAGGTCATGGGCCTTGCTGACCGCCGCAGCATGATCGAGACCGGCACCAAACACCTTGACCAGGCGCGCCGCGCACGGGCCGGCGTAGATGTTGTCGGCCGCCACGCTGAGCCAGCGCTGCACCTCGGCCGCGGCCCTGGGTTCGCGCGGCAGCCAGTTCGGCGCGCTGGCATAGGTGCCGGCCAGATAGACCAGGATGGCGTTGCTGTCGGCCAGCACATACCCCTCATCATCGATCGCCGGCACCAGCCCGAAGGGACTGAGGCGGAGAAAATCGGGCGCCTTGTGCTCGCCGTTGGCGAGGTCGAGGTCAATCGTCTCGTAGGGCAGGCCGAGCAGCGCGAGCATCAGTTCCACGCGGTGGCAGTGCCCGGATTTGGGGTGGCGGTAGAGCTTGATCGGTGTGGTCATGCGTGTGTCCCTCGTTTGGCGGCTAGAACGGTCGGATGGCCGATTCACCAGCGCCGGGGGGCGCCCCGTGCAGTGGCCAGGCGGTCACCGCGCCGTGCGTGAATCGACGAGACCCATTCTGCGCACACGCACTCACCGAATAAATGCAGCAACATGCACTTGATTGCTGCACTCATTGCAGCAATGATGAGCGCCATGGATCAGCTCAAGCTCATGCGCCTCTTCGTGGCCATCGCCGACGAAGGCAGCCTGACCGGTGCCGCCGAGGCGCTCGACACCTCGCAGCCATCGGCGGTGCGCGGCCTGGCCCGGCTCGAAGCGCACCTTGGCGTACGCCTGTTCCATCGCAGCACGCGGCGCATTGCACTCACCGACGAAGGGCGGCGCTACCTCGCCGACAGCCGGCAGATTCTCGGCGCGCTGGCCGAGGCGGACGCCGGCATGCGCGCGGAGCTCAGCGACCCCACCGGTTTGCTGCGCATCACCGCGCCGGTGCAGTTCGGCCAGATGTATGTCGCGCCCACGCTCAACCGCCTCGTGGCACACCACCCAAAACTCCGGGTGGAGCTGATCCTGCTCGACCGCGTGGTCAACCTGGTCGAAGAGGGCTTTGATGCCGCGATCCGGATCGGGGCGCTGGAGGATTCGTCACTGGTGGCGCGCACGCTCGGCGTGGTGCGGCGCGTCGTGGTTGCCAGCCCCGGCTATCTCGCCCGCCATGGCCGGCCATCGCACCCCGGCGAGCTGCGCGATGCCGATTGCGTGGGGTTCAGCGGTGCCTCCGGACCGAACTGGCGTTTTCGCGACGGCGGGCGTCAGCTCAAGGTGACCATCGACAGCCGGGTCACCTTCAACCTGGTCGCCCCCGGTATCGCCGCCTGCCGCGACGGCCTGGGCTTTGGCAGCTTCCTGTCCTACCAGGTGGCGCCGGATGTGACGGGCGGCGCGCTGGAGATCGTGCTGGCAGACTTTGAACCGCCCCCGCTGCCGATCAGCGTCATCACCCCCCACGCCCGTCTGCTGCCCGCGCGCACCCGGCTGTTCATCGACACCATGCGCGAGGCGCTGGCCGGATTCGCTATGTGATCGCACGGGCCCCGGGGCGGGCACCCGCCCCCACCTGCCGCCAGACCTGATGCACATCCCAGGCCGACTGCATGACCATCCACATCTGAGGATCGGTACGGAAGAACAGCGCCAGCCGTACGGCGGTATCCGGGGTGAACGCCCGGCGGCCGCGCACCAGCTCATTCACCCGCCGGCGCGAGATGCCCAGCGCACGGGCCAGCGCGTCCTGCGAGATGCGCGCCGGGCGCATGAAGCGCGATTCGAGAAAGCGCCCCGGGTGCACGGGGGTGCGCCCCGGGGCGGAAGGACCCGGCCGCACCGCGCATTGCGCGCCAAGCGGGCCGGATGAGGGAGCCGTTGTCATGGCGGGCAGACCGGTCAGTCCTTGAACATGCGCCAGCCGCTGATCATGGTGGAGATCAGGCTCTGGCGACTCATGATGTCCTCGCGGATGGCGGCATACACATGCACGATCACGAAGCTGACCGTCACCCACATGCCGAGCCGGTGCCAGCTGTGCACCTGGAGGCTGTTGCCGCCCACGGCAGAGATGACCCAGCCGAACATCTGCGAGGCCCAGCTGCCCTCCCCCAGGCCCTCGCCGTACAGCGCGAAGCCGGTGCAGATCATGTACACCGCGCCAATGGTGAAGAACAGGAACATCATCAGCTGCGCCAGCGGGTTGTGGCCCACGTACTTCTTCGGCTCCTTCACCAGGAAGAGATACCAGCGCAGCTCGTAGAACACTTCACCCCACCACTTTGCGTTCCATACCGGCAGGATGAAGATCTGCCGCGCATGGTGGTTGCCGACGATGGCCCAGTAAATGCGCCCGATGAAGCCGATGGCAAAGATGTAGGCTGCGGCGAAGTGGGCGAAGCGGATGTAGCCCATGAGGAACTGCTCGCTTGCCTCGCCCGGCACCGAGGGCAGCGGCAGGCCGATGAAATAACCGGTGACGGCCAGCACCGTGATGGCGAGCGCATTGACCCAGTGCCACAGGCGCAGCGGCGCCTCGTACACGTACACCGCCTTGACCATGCGGGCACTGCGTTCGGCTTCGAATTGATCTTGTTCAGCGAGCATGTCGTTTCTCCTTCGGAGAAGGTGATTGGTCATGGGTGATGGGGTGATTGGGGCGCCGCGCCAGCCGGCACAACCCTGCCCGGCCTTTGCCAATGACCAATCACGAATCACCCATCAACGCACTTTGACAAGAGCCATTTCCTGCCCGTCCGGACTCATCACATGCGTTGAGCAGGCCAGGCAGGGGTCGAAGGAATGCAGCGTGCGCAGGATCTCCAGCGGCTGGTCGGCCACGGCCACGGGGGTGTTCATGAGCGCCGCCTCGAAGGCGCCGATCTGGCCCTTGCCGTCGCGCGGGCTGCCGTTCCAGGTGGTGGGCACCACGGCCTGGTAGTTGTCGATCTTGCCGTCGCGGATCTTGATCCAGTGCCCCAGCGCGCCGCGCGGGGCTTCGGTGAAGCCCACGCCCTTGGCCTCTTTCGGCCAGCGCGACGGGTCCCACTTCTCGATGTTGGCGGTGCTGGTGTCGCCGGCCTTGATGTTGGCCATCATCTTGTCGAAGAAGTAGCGCATCTTGTGCGCGGCCCACGAGGCCTCCAGCCCGCGCGCGGCGGTGCGCCCGAGCGTGGAGAACAGCGCCTGCAGCGGCAGGCCCAGGTCGGTCAGCAGCTTGTCGGTGGGCTCCTTGAACTCGGGGTTGTTCTGCACATAGCCGATGATGTAGCGCGACAGCGGGCCCACTTCCATGGCGTGGCCGCGCCAGCGCGGTGACTTGATCCAGGAGTACTTGCCCTCTTCGTCCAGCGACTTGATGTTCGTTTTGGTGCCCTGCGTCTTGGGGCCGAGAGTGAAGTCGGGCTCGGTCACGCCATCCCAGGGGTGCAGGCCCTTGGACTCATCGGCGTACTTGTACCAGGAGTGGTTCACGAACTCCTGGATCTCCTCCGGGTCGCGCAGGTCGACCGCGTGGATCTTGCCCAGATCGCCATTGATGATCGCACCGCGCGGCAGCAGCAGGTTGCTGTCGGAATAGTCGTTGGCGCGGTCGGGGATGTCGCCGTAGGACAGCACCGACAGGCTGGAGAGCCCGCCTCCGTGGGTCCAGTCCTTGTAGAAGCTGGCGATGGCCTGCAGGTCGGGCAGGTAGACCTGATCCACGAACTCGATGGTGCGGTCGATGATGCTCTGCACCAGGTTGAGCCGCTCCATGTTGATCGCGCCGACCGCGCCCGTGCCCTCCATGTTGATCGCGCAGGGCATGCCGCCGACCAGCCAGTTGGGGTGCGGGTTCTTGCCGCCGAAGATGGTGTGGATCTTGACGATTTCCTTCTGGAAATCGAGCGCTTCCAGGTAGTGCGTGACCGCCATCAGGTTGGCTTCGGGCGGCAGCTTGTAGGCCGGGTTGCCCCAGTAGCCGTTCATGAAGGGGCCGAGCTGGCCGCTCTCGACAAACTTCTTGAGGCGGTTCTGGATGTCGCGGAAGTAGCCCGGCGAGGACAGCGGCCAGTTGGAGATGCTCTGCGCCAGCGCCGACGTGGCCTTCGGGTCGGCACTGAGCGCGCTGACCACATCCACCCAGTCGAGCGCATGCAGGTGGTAGAAGTGCACCAGGTGGTCATGCACCTGCAGGCACAGCTGCATCATGTTGCGGATGGAATTGGCGTTTTCGGGGATCTGGATACCCAGCGCATCCTCCACCGCGCGGCAGGAAGTGAGCGCGTGGGTACCGGTGCACACCCCGCAGATGCGCTCGGTAAAGGCCCAGGCATCGCGCGGGTCGCGCCCCTTGAGGATCACCTCCAGCCCGCGCCACATGGTGCCGGTGGACACCGCGTTGCGGATCACGTTGTGCTCGTCGAGGTTCACCTCCACGCGCATGTGGCCCTCGATGCGGGTGACCGGGTCCACCACCACGCGCTTGCCGGTGTTGTCGAGCTTGAAGCCCTGCGTTTCGTACACACCCATGATCAGTCCTCTCCCTTCGGGGTATCGATGCCCGTCTTCTGACGGGCGCGGGCCAGTGCGGTGACCGCGGCGTGCGCCGCGATCGAGGCGCCCACCACGCCGGCGGCGGTGGCACCCACGGTGTCGGCGTTCGACTCCACGCCGAACTGCTGGATATCGGTCACCCGGTCGTAGAACGAGCCCTTGTCCCAGAAGCCGTCCTCCGAGCAGCCGATGCAGCCGTGGCCCGACTGGATCGGGAAGGACACGCCGTCGTTCCAGCGCACCGTGGAACAGGCGTTGTAGGTGGTCGGGCCCTTGCAGCCCATTTTGTAGAGGCAGTAGCCCATGCGCGCCTGGTCGTCGTCCCATTGCTCGACGAACTGCCCGGCGTCGAAATGCGGACGGCGATAGCATTTGTCGTGGATGCGCTGGCCGTAGAACATCTTCGGCCGGCCCTGGCGGTCCAGCTCGGGCAAGCGCTCGAAGGTCAGCATGTAGGTCACCACCGCCGTCATCACCTCGGCGATCGGCGGGCAACCCGGCACCTTGATGATCGGCTTGTCGAAGATCACCTTGTGCACCGGCGTGGCACGCGTCGGGTTCGGCTTGGCCGCCTGCACGCAGCCCCACGAGGCACACGAGCCCCAGGAGATGATCGCCTTGGCATCCTTGGCGGTTTCCTTGAGCTTCTCCACAAAGGGCCGGCCGCTCTGGATGCAGAACATGCCGTCCTCATTCAGCGGCGGATTGCCCTCCACCGCCAGGATGTAATTGCCCTTGTACTTGGCCTTCACCTCTTCGAGGATCGCCTCCGCCTGATGCCCCGCCGCCGCCATGAGCGTGTCGTCATAGTCGAGCGAGAGCATGGAGAGCACCACATCCTTGGTCAGCGGATGCGCCGAGCGGATGAAGGATTCCGAACAACAGGTGCATTCCAGCCCGTGCAGCCACAACACCGGCGTGCGCGGCTTGGTCTCCAGCGCATGCGCAATCTTCGGCGCAAACGCCGAGCCCAGGCCCAGCGAGGTCGCCGTCAGCGAACAGAACTTGAGAAAACTGCGGCGCGTAATCCCCTGCCGGCGCAGTACCTCGTAAAAGGTTTCAGTCATCGGGGCGTCTCCCTGGTGGGTCTTGTTATCCCCCGCCGGCGGGCGCTCGGCGGCATGTCGGCAGACACCATCACAAGAAGCGTGCCACTGCATCCAGGAGCAAAAAACTTGATGCATATCAAGCACATTGCATCGGCGTGCCGAGCCTCCGCACGCCCGAAAACTGGAAACCGGCTTTCCAGTTCGCAACGGATTTGGCCCAATCCCCTGGCGGATCCGCGCCGACCTTGCCCCGATGCCCGTCAATCATGATTTTCTGCAGGCGATTGCGGCAAAAAGCGGATGCCCGGCGGGCAAGCGGCTCCCAATAATGGCTTCAGGCACGGCATGGGGCCGCGCCGCCATTGAGGAGACACACATGACCTGGGAAACCCCCGCCTACTGCGAAATCCGTCTGGGCTTCGAAGTCACGGCTTACGTGTACGTCCGCTAAGCCGGTCCGGGGCGGTGGCGGCCTGCCGCCCTCGCCCCCTCACCGCCAGAGGCCCGCCATCATGACGATTCCATTGACCGCCACCGACCGCCGCCCGCAGCTGTCGCCCCACTTCATGTTCCGCTGGGAAGCCAGCCAGGACGCCTACATCCTGCTCTACCCGGAAGGGCTGATCAAACTCAACCCCTCCGCCGGCGAAATCCTCAAGCGCTGCGACGGCCAACACACCGTGGCCGAGCTGATCGCCGAACTGCAGGCCGCCTTCCCCGGCCCCGCCGACGACATCGACCAGGGCGTGCGCGCCTTTCTCGACGTGGCCACCGACAAGGGCTGGCTGCACGCCGGAGAACTTGTGAAGAAATCGTAGCGAGCAGGGCCGAGTGCAAGGCCGCATTTGGCAACTGCGCGAGCGAACGACGAGACATATCAATTGGATAGGCGAGGAGTGAGCGAGTGAGCAACGCAGCAATCGGCACGCGCAGTCGATTTATTCACACGTTCTGAGCCAGACAAGCAACAGGAGCACAACCATGCCAAAAGACAGCAACGGCCTCACACTCGACGGCCAGGGCAAGCCCCTGTGGCTGTCCCTCGAACTGACCTACCGCTGCCCGCTCAAGTGCAGCTGGTGCAACAACCCGCTGGATTTCGACGACTACGCCGCGCGTGAGCTCTCCACCGAGGAATGGAAGCGCGTGCTGCGCGAATCGCGCGAGCTGGGCGCCCTGCAGCTGGGCTTTACCGGCGGAGAACCGCTGCAGCGGACCGACCTCGAAGAACTGGTGTCCTACGCCAACGAGCTGGGCTTCTACACCAACCTGATCACCTCCGGCATCGGCCTGACCGAAGAACGCCTGGTGGCGCTCAAGGCGGCCGGCCTCAAGCAGATCCAGCTCTCGCTGCAGGCCACCGAGGCTGCGGTCACCGACGCACTGGTCGGCGCCACCGCCCACGAACGCAAGCTCGACGCCGCCCGCCGCATCAAGGCGCACGGATTTCCGATGGTGCTCAACATGCCGGTCTTCCGCCAGAACATCGGCATGACCGACGCAATGATCGCCTGGGCCGCCGAGCTGGGCATCGAGTACATCGAATTCGCCAACATCCAGTACTACAACTGGGCGCTGATGAACCGCGACGAACTCATGCCCACCCTCGACCAGGTGCGCGAGGCCGAACAGGTGGTGCAGCGCTGGCGCGACAAACTGGGCAAGAAGATGACGATCTACTTCGTCATCCCCGACTACTACGAAGGCCGCCCCAAGGCCTGCATGAACGGCTGGGGCGCCATCCACCTGACCATCGCCCCCGACGGCGTGGCCATGCCCTGCCAGGAAGCGCGCGTGATCCCCGGCCTCGAATTCGAGTCGGTGCGCGACAAACCGCTGGCCTGGCTATGGCACGAGTCGCCGCTGTTCCGCAAGTACCGCGGCCTCGACTGGCTGCCCGAGCCCTGTGTGTCCTGCGACGAAAAGGAAAAGGATTTCGGCGGCTGCCGCTGCCAGGCCTTCCTGCTCACCGGCGACGCCAGCAACACCGACCCGGCCTGCGGCCGCTCGCCGCATCACGCCCGGGTGCGCGAGGCCGTCGACACCGCCGCCCGCCCGCTGCGCTTCCGCAAGCCACTGTTCAAGCGCGCCGCCGGCACCGTCACCACCGCCTTCCTGGAGGACTGAGATGCGCCACCCCTACGACACCGCGCGCGGCACCATCGCCCTCGGCATCGTGCTCACCCTGGTGCTGGCGGCGCTGGTGCGCCTGCTGGCCGGCTGAGACGCGCCATGGACATGCTGCTCGACCTTACCCTGCGCTGGGCGCACTTCATCGCCGGCATCATCTGGGTCGGCCACAACTACTCCAGCGTGGTGCAGCGCCCCAGCTGGCAGCCGCTGCGCGCCGAGGAGCTGAGCGACGACCGCAGCCCGCGCTTCCAGGCGCTGCTCAACCGCGAGCACGGCTTCTTCCGCTGGGCCTCGGTGGTCACCTGGAGCGCTGGCCTGCTCATGCTGTGGCGCCAGGGCTGGCTCCCCGGTGCGCTCGCCCTGCAAGGCGGCCTGGCGCCGATCGGCGTGGGCATGTACATCGGCACGCTGATGATGCTAAACGTCTGGCTGGTGCTGTGGCCGCACCAGAAGAAGGTGCTCGGCCTGGTGCCCGCCGGCATCGACGAGCGCCTGCGCTGCTCGCGCATCACCCACCTGTCGTCGCGCACCAACACCATGCTGTCGATCCCGCTGCTGTTCTTCATGGCCACCGGCAGCCACGGCGGTCTGCTGTGACCGCCTACAGCTTTGCCGCCGGCCCCGCGCGCCTGCCCGACGCGGTGCTCGAACGCGCGCGCGACGCACTGTTCGTCCGCGGTGCCGACGGCGCCGCCGCCGTCGAGCGCCCCTTCACCGGCGACGCCTTCCGCGCCACGCTGGCGCATGCCCGCGAACGCCTCGCCACGCTGCTCGGCCTGCCGCCCGGCTACCGCATCCTGTTCCTCGCCGGCGGCGCCATGCATCAGTTCTCGCTGGTGCCCATGAATCTGCTCGGCACCGCCCGCTGCGCCGCCTATGCCGACTCCGGCTACTGGTCGCAGCGCGCCATCGACGAAGCGCGCCGCTACACCGAGGTGGTCATTGCCGCGCGCTACATCGGCGCCACCCCGCTGGCCGCACCCACCGCCGGCCGCTGGCACCTGCCGACGGGCTGCGCCTACTGCCACATCACCCCCAACGAAACCGTCGACGGCCTGGCCTACCCCGAGCTGCCGCACACCGGTGCCGTGCCGCTGGTGGCCGACGCCACCTCCTGCTTTCTCGCCACGCCGCTCGACGTTACCCGCTTCGGCCTGATCTACGCCAGCGCCCAGAAAAACCTCGGCATCGCCGGGCTCACCGTGCTCGTGGTGCGCGACGACCTGCTCGGCCGCGTGTCCCCGCGCGTGCCCACCGCATTCAGCTACCGCATCCAGGCCCAGCAGGACAGCACCTACAACACCCCGCCCACCGCCGCCATCCACGTGGCCGCCCTGGTCTTCGACTGGATCGCGGACAACGGCGGCCTCGCCGCCCTGGCCGCCGCCAACCGGCGCAAGGCCGAGCAGCTCTACCGCGTCATCGACGGCAGCGGCGGCGTCTACACCGCCCCGGTGGTGCCCGCCCACCGCTCCGTCACCAACATCCGCTTCCACCTCGCCGACACCGCGCTTACCGAGCGCTTCGTCGCCGAGGCCGAAGCCCACGGCCTGCATCACCTGCGCGGCCACCCCCGCATCGGCGGCCTGCGCGCCAGCCTCTACAACGCCATGCCCGAGGCCGGCGCCAGCGCGCTGGCCGAGTTCATGGCCGACTTCGCCCGGCGGCACGGATGAGCCCGCCCCGCCCGTTCCGGCATTCGCCCCCGCTCGCGTTGCAAGAAAGCGCCACCGTTCGCACCCCCGACGACCGCACGCCACCCGCAAGCCACGCGCACCGCCACGGCAGCAGCCCCCGATGACCCGCCCCCGCCTCCCCTGGCACGACCGCCCCGGCCTCGCCGGCGGCGTCGACACCGACGGCCGCCGGGCCGGCGAGTTGCTGCAACTGGGCTTCGGCAGTGTCGAATTCGGCACCGTCGCCGCCCACCCGCAAGCCCCCAATCCGCTCGCCCCGCTGGTCACCCGCCTCGCCGCCCTGCCGCCACGCAGCCCCGGCAGCAGCGCCATCGGCGTCGGCATCGGCCTGACGCCCGGCGCCCCCGCCACCGCCGTGCCAGCGCAATGGCTCGACGGCCTGCATGGCGCCTGGCAGGCGGCCGACTACCTCAGCTTCAACCTCAGCGCCCGCGCCCACCGCCCGCTGCTGGCGCCCGAACACCACGCCATGCTGGCCATCACCCTGCGCGTCCTGGTACGCGAACGCGACCGCCTGCCCCGGCGCGTGGCGCTGGCCCTCAAACTGCCGCTCGGCGAGCACCCCGCCCCGCTCCCCGCCATCGCCGACGCCGCCGCCCACGCCGGCATCGACAGCCTCACCCTCGTCCTCGCCGACCCGCCCGCCAATCGCACCGACCAACTCACCCGCCTCGCCACCCTCGCCCGCCACCTCCCCACCGGCCCCGCCCTCGTCGCCGTCGGCGGCATCCGCAACGCCCACGACGTGCACGCCGCCCTCGACGCCGGCGCCTCGGCCGTGCAGGTCCACCGCGCCTTCACCCAGCACGGCCCCGCCTGCCTGAACGATCTCAGCCCGTAGGGCTGGATTCATCCGACCAGCGGCCCTGAAAAGGACGGTGAGCGTTCAATGCTTGGTCGATCTATGCCGAGCCGACTGATGTAACATTCCAAACGCATTAACCAGGACCACCAATCGAGCCTTCCGTCATGGAATTCGTATTCTTGCTTTTCGTGCTTTTTCTCTTTGTGGGTGCCCCGCTGTTCATCATCTACGCTTGCTATCGTTCGGACCCCAACCGGCACGAGCAATTGCCGAATGAGGCCAGGAAAGATACGGCGGAGAACCCTGTTCCCCAGCGGATCGAGCAACCGAACCGAACAAGCACTGGCTTTTTCTTCATCTCGCTTCTGGCACTCTTGCTGAGCATTCGCGCTTGGGTATACCCGACCATGCCCCAACATCAGTCCGACCGAGCCCTTTCGCGCGCAGTGGATGCACTCCTCATACCGCTCGTCGGGGAGTACACAAACGCGGTTATCTTGCTATTTGCTTCAGCGTTCTTCTGGGCGGTCGCCAGCAAACTTCGTTCGATCGGCAAATAGCTCCCGCCCGACGCCTCTACCGCCCTCGCGACAACCGCATGAACTCCCGTCGTCCTCGATCGACCGCCGCTTTCGGCGGCGACTCGGGGGGCTCTGGCTCGGTCAACGCAGTGCAGAGGGCATCAAGCACCACCGCTTCGGCGCTCGCCATGTCGGGCAGGCCGGAGACGCTGTTGACGAGGGGGAAGTACTGGAAGGCCTGAAGTGTGCCGTCGCTACTGTCGGCAATGAACGGCAGCATGCCGACGGGTAGTGCGACTGCGCTGCGAGTGCCGGCGGAGACGTCGGCCCACAGCGTGCCGCCGCCGGGCAGGAGCATGAGTTGCACGCACCAGGGGGTGACGAGGCCGCCGAGCCAGTCGCCGTCGATGCGCTCAAAGCGCAGCGCGCGCACCTGGAGGGCGTCGTTCACGAAGGGCAGGCCTTGCATGGCGGTGCGCCAGACGGTGTCGAAGTGGGCTTGCACGGCGTCCTGCGGCGAGGTGGCCCACGGCGCGGCGACGACGGGCGGCGGCGGCGTCCAGGCCGGGATGCGCATGCGCGCGCTCATGGACGGGAACCGATCAGGTCGGTGAAGTAGCGCTGCGGGTCGTAGTCGCCGTCGAGCGAGGCGGCGAGGGCTTCGAGGGCTTCTTCGATGAGGGCGAGCTGTTCGGCCTCGACCACGTCCTTGGCGAAGCCGAGCTGCACCAGCACCCAGGTGCCGACGGGCTGCGGGCCGACGAAGAGCATGTTGACCCGTTCGCGGCGCTCGCCGCGGGCGACGATGGCGATGTCACCACCCGCGTCGAGTTCGACCACCTGCATGGGGATGGACAGGCACATCAGGCGGCCTCGGCGCAGCGGGGGGTGCAAGGCACGCCGGCGCTTTGCAGCGCGCTGACGATGGCGGCCTCGGCTTCGGGCAGCGCGGCAGCGACGGCCTCGGTAAGCGCCATGCCGGTATCGACGCTGACCGGCTGCACGCCGACCACCACCACCCTACCCGGCGCGCGGTCGGTGAAGTGCAGCGTGGCGAGCACGTCGGAGAGGCCCACCTGGTGTGGCGAGAGCTTGGTGCGAAAGAAAGCGGGCACGTCGTCGTCCTTGAGCACCACCACGCTGGCCGGCGGACGGCCGGTGCGCACGCAGTCGGCAATCACCAGCAGGTCGAGGTTTTCGAGGTCTTCGAGCATCTCCATGGCGCAGGTGCCGCCGTCGAGCACGGTCACCCACTCGGGCAGGCGGTAGCCGGCCTCGATGCGCTCGACGAGGCGCACGCCCACGCCTTCGTCCGAGAGGAGGATGTTGCCCACGCCGAGCAAGGCCACTCGGCGCGGGGCATCCGGGGAGGCGGCGGCGTCCATGTCAGGCGGCCTTCACGGTGACCACTTCGGTGTGCTCGGTGTCGAGGATGTGCACCGCGCAGGCCAGGCAGGGGTCGAAGGAATGGACCGTGCGCAGCACTTCGAGCGGCTGCTCGGGGTCGGCCACCGGGTTGTCGAGCAGGCAGGCCTCGTAGGCGCCCGGCGCATCGTGCTCGTTGCGCGGAGCGGCGTTCCAGGTGGTGGGCACCACGCACTGGTAGTTCTCGATCTTGCCGTCCTTGATGACCACCCAGTGCGAGAGCACGCCGCGCGGCGCTTCGTGAAAGCCCACGCCGCGCTGCTCGCCCTTGGGGAAGGTGGGCGGGTTGAAGGTGGTCAGGTCGCCCTTGCCCATGTTGTCGATGAGGCGGTCCCACTGGGCGGCGAGTTCGTCCACCTGCACCGCGCAGGCCACGGCGCGCGCGGCATGGCGGCCAATGGTGGAGTGCATGGCGTCAAGCCCCACCTGGATGCCGGCGATGGACGAGACGCGCTCGAGCGTTTCCGTCGCGTAGCGGGTGGTGGGCTCATGGCCGGCGGCCAGACCGGCGAGCACGCGGGCCAGCGGGCCGACCTGCATGGGCTTGCCATAGAAGGTGGGCGACTTGAGCCAGGAGTATTTGCCCTCGTCCTGGAAGTCGGTGTAGTTGGGGGTGGTTTCGCCCACGTAGGGGTGCAGGGTGGTGTCGTTGCCGCCCTTGTAGTCGTACCACGAGTGCTTGATCGCCTCGCTCACGCCGTCGAGGAAGTACTGATCGTTGAAGGTGTTGATCGCCTTGAAGGTGGACAGGTCCCCGCCGGCGATATGGCCGCCCGGGATGGCGAATTTCTCGCCTTTGCCATCGAGCGGGATGTCGGGCACGCTCAGGTAGTCGGTAATGCCGCGGCCGACCTGCGTCCATTCGGGGTAGAAGGCGCCAATGGCGGCCACGTCCACCAGATAGACGTTCTTCACGAAGTCATCGAGCTTGCCGATCCACTCCTTGACCGCGAGCAGGCGCTCCATGGTGAGCACCGACTGCGAGTCCAGCGCCAGCGGGTTGGCCACGCCGCCCACCGCCACGTTCTGGATATGCGGCGACTTGGAGCCGAGCACCGACACGATCTTGCTCGCGTAGCGCTGCACTTCGAGCGCCTGCAAGTAGTGCGACACGGCCAGCAGATTCACCTCGGGCGAGAGCTTCATGGCCGGGTGGCCCCAGTAGCCGTTGGTGAAGATGCCGAGCTGGCCGGTGCCCACGAAGCCGGTGAGGCGCTCCTTGACCTTGGCGAACTCATGCTTCGAGTTGCCCGACCAGTTCGACAGGCTCTCGGCCAGGCTGCTGGTCTTGTTCGGGTCGGCCTTGAGCGCGCTGGTGACATCCACCCAGTCAAGCGCCGACAGGTGGTAGAAGTGCACGATGTGGTCGTGGATCGCGTGCGCCAGGATGATCAGGTTGCGGATGGCGTTGGCGTTGACCGGGATCTCCAGGTTCAGCGCGTTTTCCACCGCGCGCACCGAGGCGATGGCGTGCACCGTGGTGCACACCCCGCAGATGCGCTGGGTGATGGCCCAGGCGTCGCGCGGGTCGCGGCCGGTGAGGATGTTCTCCACGCCGCGCCACATCTGGCCCGAGGCCCAGGCCTTGGAGACGCGGCCGTCATTCACTTCCACGTCGACGCGAAGGTGGCCTTCGATGCGGGTGACGGGGTCGATGGTGATGCGTTGGCTCATGACTGGGTTCTCCTCAATGGGCAGCGCCGTGCGCTGCGTCTTCGCGCGGCAGCACCGGGAAGCGGCGGGTGATGACGATGTAGGCAAGAATCTCGATGGCGAACATGCCGAAGGTGACCAGCATCTCGGGCACGGACGGGAAGTAGCTCCAGCCCTCGCCGGTGTCGTAGCCGACCAGGAAGGCATTGATCCGCAGCAGCACGCCGCCGAGCATCAGCAAGCCGCCGGCCACGAAGAGCCGGGCCGGGTTGCGCCGCGCGGCCTCGGACCGGAGCAGCACGAAGGGCGCCACGAAGCAGACCGTCTCGAGCCAGAACATGACGGCCTGCAGGCTGCCCTCGAAGGCGTAGCCCAGCGCGCCGCGCACGACGAGGTCGCCAAAGCGCAGCACCATGAACACGCCGAGCATGCCGAGCATGATCTTCGAGAGCGGCGTGAGCAGGTGCATCTCGATGCTGCGCCGGTAGCCGGCCGCTGCCAGGCAGGACTCGAACAGCACCACGGCGTAGCCGATGGTGATGGCCGAGATCAGGAAGATCAGCGGCAACACAATGGTCTGCCACAGCGGGTGGATCTGCGTACCGAAGACCACCAGCAGCGAGCCGAGCGAACTCTGGTGCATCATCGGCAGCACGGTGCCCAGCGCAATGAAGAAGAACATCGCCTTGTTCACCTTGCGTTTGGCGTTCTTCATGCCCCACTTCTCGAAGAAGGTCGGCGAGAACTCGATCCACATCACCACGATGTAGAGCGAAATACACGCGGCCACCTCGAACATCACCGAGTTGGGCGAGGCGTAGCCCGGCGCGAGGATGTGCCAGAAGTTCCACCAGCGGCCGAGGTCGAACAGCACGCCCACACCGGCCAGCGTGTAGCCAAACAGACTGGCCAGCAGCGCCGGGCGCACCAGCGGGTGGTACTCGCCCTTGTTGAAGATGTACACCAGCATGGCCACCGAGAAGCCGCCGCAGGCAAAGGCCGAGCCGATCACCACATCGGCCACCACCCAGATGCCCCAGGGGTAGCCGTCATTCAGGTTGGTGACCGCCCCGAGGCCGTAGATGAAGCGCACCGCGAGGATGGCCAGTGCGGCCAGGATCAGCACGCCGAGCACGAAGGTGACCGGCGAGAGCAGCCGCCCGCCGACCGGTGCCGGCGCGGCGTGTGCGTGGTTAGTCATGGTCGGCTCCTTCGTCGTCGTGCTTCACGTTGCGTTTGGCCACCCAGGTCATCGCGCCGAGTACCGCCAGCGGCAACACCAGGCCGCCGTACAGCGTGTGCTGCAGGGTTTCGGACTGCGAGGAGAAGGAACGCTCGGGCAGCGGCTTGTGGCCCAGCTTCTCGAAAGGCACCGCGGCCAGCTTGAGCATCTGCGTGCCGCCCACTTCCTTCTCGCCGTAGATGTGCGGCACATAGGCGGGCGCCGGGCCGTTCCACGACGGCTGGTCACCGGTGCTGAGGTTGCCGCGCGGCCAGGTGGTCTCGGTGCCGGGGGTGAGCGTCAGGCGGCGCTTTGCTTCGGCCTTGAGTTCGCTGACCTTGCCGTAGAGCGTGGCGCCGGTCGGGCACACCTCGGCGCAGGCGGCGTACTTGCCTTCGGGCATGCGGTGGCGGCACAGCTCGCACTTGCCGATCTTGCCGGTGGGCGAGTCGTAGTCGTACTTGGGAATGCCGAACGGGCAGGCCGCCACGCAGTAGCGGCAGCCGATGCAGGCGTCGGCGTCGTACTCGACGATGCCGGTCACCGGGTCCTTGGTCATGGCCGACACCGGGCAGGCCGACACGCAGCTCGGATCCACGCAGTGCAGGCAGGAACTCTTCATGAAGGCGTAGCCATCCTTCACCTGGTCCTTGTTCATGCCGCTGCCGTCGACATAGGCCTTGATCACATTGAAGGTACGGGCCGTGGTGTCGACCGGCACATCCCAGGCCGCCTCGATGGGGGTGGCGTAGTCGAGCGGCAGGCCGTTGGCCTCCTTGCACGCCGCCACACAGGCCTTGCAGCCAATGCACAGGGTCGAATCAAAGAGCAGGCCCACCGCATCGGGTGAGATCTCGGCATTGCCGCGCGCGCTGGCCTGGGGGCAGACGGTGGCCGTGGCCACCGTTGCGCTGCCGGCCAGGGCGCGCTTCAGGAAGTCGCGCCGGCTGGCCATGTCACACCTCGCTCTTGTCGGTGTTGGCTTCGGCCTCGGCATGCTGCTTGCCGAGGTTGCGCGCCAGCATCGCACCGGCGCCCAGCGCCGCGCCGGCCACACCGGCGAGCACCGCGGCCGAACCCAGCGAAGCGCCCTGCCCCTGCGGCTCCTTGAGGCCCGGGTACATCGCCGGCGGCTCCACGTTCTTGACCTTGGCGAGCATGTGGATGGGCTTGGCAAAGCCCACGCCCTCCTCGGTGCAGCCGATACAGGGGTGGCCGCAGCCCACCGGCCAGGTGCCCGCGCCGGCATCGCCAAACAGCGCCGTCGGGCAGTTGGCGTAGGTCTCGGGCCCCTTGCAGCCGAGCTTGTACAGGCAGTAGCCCTTGCGGTGGCCGTCATCACCGAACTGCAGGGCAAAGCGGCCGGCATCGAAGTGGGCGCGGCGCTCGCAGTTCTCGTGCACCAGGCGCGAGTAGGCAAACAGCGGCCGGTTGAGGTGATCAACCGGCGGCAGGCTGCCGAAGGTCAGGTAGTGCACCACCGTGGCGAGGAAGTTGTAGGGGTTGGGCGGGCAGCCCGGGATGCTCACCACCGGCTTGTCGATGATCTTGTTCACCCCCACCGCGCCGGTCGGATTCGGATCGGTCGAGGGCATGCCACCCCAGGACGCACAGGAGCCGATGGCGATGATCGCGCCGGCGTGCTCGGCGCACTCGCGGGTCAACTCGATGGCGGTCTTGTTGCCCACCTTGCAGTACACCCCGCCATCGCGCGTGGGGATGGCCCCCTCGATGACCAGCAGGTACTTGCCCTTGTTGGCCTCCATCGCCGCATTGCGCGCGGCTTCCACCTGATGGCCGGCGGCGGCGAAGAGGGTCTCATGGTAGTCGAGCGAGATCACATCGAGGATCAGCTTCTCGAGCGTCGGGTGCTCGGCCCGCAGCATGGACTCGGTACAGCCGGTGCATTCCTGGAAGTGCAGCCAGATCACCGAGGGGCGCTTGGCCGCCTCCATGGCCTGCTGCACGGCAGCCTCCGCGCCCTTGGGCAGGCCCAGCGTGGTCGCCAGCGTGGCGCAGAACTGCATGAAACTGCGCCGGCTCATTTCCAGGCGCTTCTCGATCGGGCGCGCGGTCACCTCGACGCGCTGCTGCTCAGTTGAACTGGAAACCATGTCTCCCCCTGTACAAGATGCCGGCGCGACTGGGGCACCGTTAGGGACACCGCTTTCCAAGATCCATGCCACCCCGATCGGGCCGCATGAAGGCTCAGCATTTCAAGCACTTGCGCGCGCAGCACCAAATCCGGCACGGCCGCGCCCTAAACGAAGCGGCGCGCCAATGGAAAACAATGTTTCCACCCGCGCGCCGCACCGATACTTGATTTTTCTTGTCTTAAATCAATTATTTACAAACATCACGCATCGGACTTAACACTCAGTCGACAACCCACTTTCCGCTTTTCTTGATGCACATCAAGAATCAATGGCGCGACGCCGCCGCCAGCGCCGCCCCGGCCACCACGAACAGGCTGCCGAAGACCCGGTTCTGGGTGCGCTGTGCGCGGGCATCGGTAACCCAGCGGCGAAAGCGCGTGGCGAGCAAGGCATAGGCCGACATCACCAGCACATCGATCACCACCGTGGTCGCGGCAAGGATGGCGAACTGCAGCCACTGGTTGCCGGCCGGGTCGATGAACTGCGGCACCAGCGCCGCCATGAAGACGATGGCCTTGGGGTTGGACAGGTTGATCAGTACGCCCGAGCGAAACAGCTGGCGCGCCACCACCGGCTGGCCTGCCGCATCGGGCGCCGCGCCGCTATCGCGCCACTTCTGGATGCCGAGCCACACCAGATAGGCCGCGCCGAGGAATTTCACCACCGTAAACGCAGTTTCCGACGCCGCCAGCACCGCCCCCAGGCCCGCCACCACGACGCCGAGCTGGATCAGCAGGGCCGCCTGCAGTCCGGCAATGGAGCGCAGCGCAGCGCGGTAGCCATAGCGCAGGCCCACGCTCATGCTCACCACCGCGCCGGGGCCCGGGGTCACCGAAATCACGATCGATGCGGCGAGAAACGCCAACCACACCTGCCAGTCCATGTGTCATGCTCCAGAGAAAACAACGGCGCCTGCGCGCCAAACCGCCAGAATGCCTATGACCGCACAGGAGAACAAGATGCTCACGCTGTACGGCTGCCCCAACTCCCGCTCGCTGCGTGCCGTCTGGGCGCTCGAAGAAGCCGGCGCCGACTATGACTACGTGTTCGTCAACCTGTTCAAGGGCGAAGGGCGCCACCCCGATTTCCTCGCCATCAACCCGGCCGGCAAGGTGCCGGTGCTGCGCCTCGATAGCGGCGCCGTGCTGAGCGAGACCGGCGCCATCTTGCTGTGGGCGGCCGAACGCTACCCCGACACCGCCCTGCTGCCGGCCGACGAGCACGCCCGGGCGCAGGCCTGGCGCTGGTTGTGCATCGGCCTGACCGAACTCGAACAGCCGCTGTGGACCATCGCCAAACACCGCTTCGCCCTGCCCGAAAAGCGCCGTGTGCCCGAGGTGGAAAGCACCGCACGCTGGGAGTTCGACAAGGCCGCCGCCCTGCTCGCCCAGCGCCTGGCGGAGGCGCCATGGCTGGCCGGCGAGCGGTTCAGTATCGCCGACATCGTTGCCAGCCACTGTCTGGCATGGGCGCTATCGGCCAAACTGTCTCTGGAAGACCCTGCGCTGCCGGCCTATCTTGAACGCTGTTTCTCACGTCCCGCCGCACAGCGCGCGCAGGCCCGCGAAGCGGCCGCCAAGGAGGCAAGATCATGACACCGACCACAACGCTGGCGCTGGCAGGTGCCGTGTTCGTTCTGGCCGCCACGCCGGGGCCGGCAGTGGCGAGCATCACCGCCCGCACGCTCGGTGCCGGCCTGGGCGCAGCCCTGTGGCATGTGGCTGGCATCGCGCTGGGCGACATCGTGCTCATCTCGCTCGCCTGCCTGGGCATGAGCACCCTGGCGCAGAACTACGGCGAGGTGTTCCTGGCCGTCAAATGGGCGGGGGCGGCCTATCTGGTGTGGCTTGGACTGTGCGCCTTTCGCGCCGACGACACCCCGCCGGCCGAGATGCCACCGCCCCCGCCGGGCGGCCACCACAAAGACGCACTGACCGGGCTGCTGACCACCCTCGGCAACCCCAAGGCCATCCTCTTCTACGCCGCCTTTCTGCCGACTTTTGTCGACCTGGCGCAGATCACCGTGATCGACTATCTGCTGATCTGCACCGTGGCCTGCTCGGTGGTCTTTGCCGTGCTGGCGGGCTATGCCCTGCTGGCTGCCCGCGCCCGCCGGCTCCTGCGCGAACGGCGCACGGTGCGGGCGATGAACCGGGCATCAGGCACGGTGCTGGTCGGCACCGGCGTGGTCATCGCCAGCCGGAGCTAACGCCTCGACCGGCGGCTCCGCCACACAGGGCTCGCCCCACACCACCTGCCGGTAGTCAAAGCCGCCCTCGAGCGTCGGCTTGATGATGGCGAAGTAAGGCGAGATGTCGAAATCGCGCGGCGTGAACAGACTGTGATGGCGCATGCGCAGCACCTCGGTCTCGCAGGTATTGCAATGCCTGGGGTCGCCCGGCCGTGACGGCCGGCGGATCACCGCCGGCAGGATCGGATAGCCGATGCTCTGGAAGGCCTGGGCGATCAACGTGGAGCAGATCGCGCGCGTCGGCTCACCGCTGCCCAGCGACAGGAGGCGGCGCCGGAAACGGGTCGGCACGGGCGGCGTGGGCAGCAGATAGCGCGCCAGGTCGATGATGTTCTTCAGGTCATACTGGTGGCCGATGCGCGCCACGGCGTAGTCGATCACTGCCGCGCGGTCGGCGTCGGTGAGCCCGACCGGCCGGCAGATGCGGGTGTGCATGCCGTCATATTTCGACAGCGGCACGGCCAGCACCCCATGCTCGGTATCGGCCTCGATCAGTACCGGCGGATCATCCGCCGGCCCCGCGACCACACCGGGGCCGACATGCAGGGCCGCGTGCGACCAGGTCGACTGGGTCAGGTACTTAATCGCCGCACTGACCCGTCGATTGCCTTCAACCAGCAGGATGTCGCCGGGCCGCAAACTGCGCTGCAAGCGCTCGGCGGAGTGCGTGGCGAGCGGCGTGTAGGTGGGCAACTCGGCATTGAGATAGGCGGCCAGCACGCGGCCGACACCACGCAGGATGCGGTTCGCCATCGCCCCTCCTCTGCTTGACCCGACACGCCCTCACATTACGACGGATCGCCCGCTGCCGACAACGATGGCGCCCCCGCAACGCCGCCGGCGCCCGGCATGGCGCACCACACGCAGGCGGCGGCGCACCGATGGCTGGGCGAGCGCCGCGGTCAGCGGCAATCGCGGGCCGCCATGCCATTGGCCGCGCAAGCGGTCATCCTGGTGCAGCCGCTGCCACAACTGGCGGTACATCATGCGCATCAGCACGGCCTGCATGGTCATGGCCACGCCGGCAGCGGCAAACAGCACCCACGCCTGGCTGTTGGCCAGCGCCGGATGCAAGGCAGGGCCGAAGACCGCGATGATCAGCGCGGCGAGGAAATTCAGCCCGGCAACGCCCGCTGCCACGGCGATTGCCAATGGCCAGACGCGTTCGAGCAGGACTTTGGGCGGCATGTCCGAGGGTGTTTGCATGGCATCTCCCCTGCGTTCTGATAGTTGTGAGAGACGTTGGCACCCGCTGCGGTTCCCCTAGAGCACACAGCCGCAGGCTGTCGAGAATATTTACACATCCCGCTCACGCTCGTGAGCGGGACCGCCGCAACACCTTGATTAAAAATCCCAAACGAATACTGGCACAAATTCTGCTCGCATACGCCGGATTTGATTTTCCATGGAAGCGGACCGTATGAAACACCTGTTTTCCGTCGCAGCACTCACGCTGGCCAGCGCATCCGCACTGGCAGCCCCCGCGCTGTCCGTCATCGGCGACTACGCCTTGAACGGTGGCGCAACAACCCCACTGTCGGTCGTATCCACGCCAACCGGCCAGGAGATTTTCTTTTCCACCGAAAGCGGCCCCGCCGCAATCAGCGCACGCGCCTGGGGTGACATCGGTGCCACCACCAGCTTTGGCATGGCCCTGGGCGGCAGCAATCACTTTGCCGTCTCGTCACTGATTGCCTACAGCGATGTCATCACAAACACGAGCGCCGTCACGCAGAACTACACGTTCAACTTCACGATCGACCAAAGCGCCATCGCCTTCAACGTTCCGCCGGGCACCTCGGCCACTGGCGCCGCGTCACGCGACATTCAGCTGAACATCAACGGCACACGCCTGTCATACGACCACATCGACATCGCCATCTCCGGATCAAGTGCAACTTGCACCAGCGAGTCCGGTGGCGGCCCCCTGGGCACATACTCAAACTGCGCGAGCCCGAATGCCAACTTTTCAACAGCAAGCGCGCAGAACTTCGCGATTGCACTGGGCACCCTGCTGCCGGGCGACTCATTCGTGCTTGACTACGTCTATCTGACGAGCCTCCGCTATACCGGCAGTCGAACCGGCGGTTGCGCTCTGATCGACGCGCCGTTTGGCGCTGTTGCCGGCAGTTGCGGCGGCGCATCCGCATTCATTGGCGATCCGTTCGACACCGAATCGACCGGCATGGCGTTTTCGGTCTCAGCCACACCGGCAGGAAACCCGGCATCAGTCCCCGAACCCGGCACGCTTGCACTGCTCGCCGCGGCCGGCGCATTCCTCACCTCCCGCAGGAAGGCGCAAGCACCAGCACGCTGAACATCCGGATGCCGCAAATAGAGAGGGCCGCAATCGCGGCCCTCTCTATTTGGCTCTATCGACCTGCGCTTACGGGCGAACTCAACGCTGAACCTGCGTCACATCGCGCACCGCGCCGGTATCGGCGCTGGTGGTCAGCGCGGCATAGGCCTGCAGCGCCGCGGAAACCACGCGCTGGCGGCCAACCGGCTTCCAGGCGTCGGCGCCCCGGGCTTCCATGGCCTGACGGCGCGCCGCCAGGGTGGCGTCGTCGATGGCCAGGTTGATGCGCCGGTTGGGGATGTCGATGTCGACGGTGTCGCCCTCTTCGATCAGGCCGATCGCGCCGCCGCAGGCCGCCTCGGGCGAGGCATGGCCGATGGACAGGCCCGAGGTACCGCCCGAGAAGCGCCCGTCTGTCAGCAGCGCGCAGGCCTTGCCCAGCCCCTTGGACTTGAGATAGCTGGTGGGGTAGAGCATTTCCTGCATGCCCGGCCCGCCCTTGGGGCCTTCGTAGCGGATGATGACCACGTCGCCGGCAACGATCTTGTCGCCGAGGATGGCCTCCACCGCGGCGTCCTGGCTCTCGAAGACGCGCGCGCGGCCGGAGAAGACCCAGATCGATTCATCGACGCCGGCAGTCTTGACGATGCAGCCGTTCTCGGCAATGTTGCCGTAGAGCACGGCGAGGCCGCCTTCCTGGCTGAAGGCGTTGGCCTTGTCGCGGATCACACCGTGGCTGCGATCCATGTCGAGCTCGTTCCAGCGGCGGTCCTGGCTGAAGGCCACCTGCGTCGGCACGCCACCCGGCGCGGCGCGGAAGAAGTCAAACACCTTGTTGTCGTGCGCCTGCATCACGTCCCAGCGCGCCAGGGCGTCCTTGAGCGTCTTGCTGTGCACGGTATGGGCATTGCTGTGCAGCAGCCCGGCGCGGTCCAGTTCGCCAAGAATGCCCATGATGCCGCCGGCACGGTGCACGTCTTCGATATGCACATCCGGCACGGCCGGTGCCACCTTGGACAGGCAGGGCACCTTGCGCGAGATACGGTCGATGTCCGCCATGGTGAAATTGACTTCGGCCTCGCGCGCTGCGGCCAGCAGGTGCAGCACGGTGTTGGTCGAGCCGCCCATGGCCACATCGAGGGTGATCGCATTTTCGAACGCGTCGAAGGTGGCGATGCTGCGCGGCAGCACCGAGGCGTCGTCCTGCTCGTAGTAGCGGCGCGCCAGCTCGACGATCTTGCGTCCGGCGGTGAGGAACAGCTGCTTGCGATCGGCATGGGTGGCCACCACGGTACCGTTGCCCGGCAGCGACAGGCCCAGCGCTTCGGTCAGGCAGTTCATGGAGTTGGCAGTGAACATGCCGGAACAGGAGCCGCAGGTGGGGCAGGCGGAGCGCTCGACGGCGGCCACTTCCTCGTCCGAGCAGTTCGAATCGGCGGCCTTGACCATGGCGTCGACCAGGTCCAGCGAGATGACCTTGTTCTCCCACTTGACCTTGCCGGCCTCCATCGGGCCGCCGGAGACGAAGATGACGGGGATGTTCAGGCGCAGCGCGGCCATGAGCATGCCCGGGGTGATCTTGTCGCAGTTGGAGATGCACACCATGGCATCGGCGGTGTGCCCGTTGACCATGTACTCGACCGAGTCGGCGATCAGGTCGCGCGAGGGCAGGCTGTAGAGCATGCCGCCGTGGCCCATGGCAATGCCGTCGTCGATGGCGATGGTGTTGAATTCCTTGGCCACACCGCCGGCCGCCTCGATCTCGCGGGCCACCAGCTGGCCCATGTCCTTGAGATGCACATGGCCCGGCACAAACTGGGTGAAGCTATTGACCACAGCGATGATCGGCTTTTCAAAGTCGCCGTCTTTCATGCCGGTCGCCCGCCACAGGGCGCGGGCGCCTGCCATGTTGCGGCCGGCGGTGGAAGTGCGTGAACGGTACTGGGGCATGGGGTCGGTCTCCTGAATCCTGGGGCGTCGAGCTTAGCGTTGCATTGTAGCGCGAGCCGACCCGATCCGGACGCCGGACGCACCGGAAAACGCGCCACGCCGATCCGATACACATGGCATAATGTGCGGTTGTTATCAATGGCGCAGTGTTCCTGGATGACGCTGTAACATCGCTCCACTACACTGTCGACCCAGCATGAACCGACCTTCGATCCCCCACGCCGCTGGCGAGTGCGCCACCGCCCCCCGCGCCGACCTGTGGTCCAGCGTGCAACAGGCCGCCCAACGCCAGGCCGGCCGCCACCTGCGCGACCAGTTCGCCACCGACCCCGATCGCGCGGCGCGCATGAGCGCGCGCTGTGGCGGCATCTTTGTTGACTACAGCAAGAACCGCCTCGACGACGCCGACCTGCAGCAGCTGTTTGCCCTGGCCGACGCCAGCGGCCTGCGCGGCGCCATCGACGCCATGTTCACCGGCGAACGCATCAACAGCACCGAGCACCGCGCCGTGCTGCACACTGCGCTGCGCGCGCCTGCCGACGCCGACATCCGGGTCGACGGCCACAACGTGGTGCCGGAGGTGCACGCCGAGCTGGCCCACATGGCCGCCTTCGCCGAGCAGCTGCGCAGCGGTCAGTGGCGGGGCCACACCGGCGAGCGCATCACCAACATCGTCAACATCGGCATCGGCGGCTCCGACCTCGGCCCGCGGCTGGTCTGCGACGCCCTGCGCCCGCTCGGCCATCCCGACCTGCGCACCCATTTCGTGGCCAACGTCGACGCCGGCCGGCTCAACGGCCTGCTGCGCCAGCTCGACCCGCGCACCACGCTGTTCGTCGTCTGCTCCAAGAGCTTCACCACGCAGGAGACGCTCACCAACGCCCGCAGCGCGCGCGCCTGGTTCTTGCGCGAGGGTGCGACAGACGCCGATGTGAGCCGCCATTTCGTCGCCGTGTCGACCAACGCCGAAGCCGTTGCCGGCTTCGGTATCGACCCGGCCAACATGTTCGGCTTCTGGGACTGGGTCGGCGGGCGCTACTCGCTGTGGTCGGCGGTCGGCCTGAGCATCATGTTGCAGATCGGCCCTGCCGCCTTCCGCGAACTGCTCGCCGGCGCCCACGCCATGGACGAACACTTCCGCACCGCCCCGTGGTCGCACAACCTGCCGGTGCTGCTGGCGCTGATCGGCGTCTGGTATGTCAACGGCTTTGGCGCCGCCACCCACATGGTGGCGCCTTACGACCACGGCCTGCGCCAGCTGCCCGGCTACCTGCAGCAGCTCGACATGGAAAGCAACGGCAAGCAGACCACCCGCGACGGCGCGCCCGTCCCCCGGGCCACCGGACCGGTGGTGTGGGGCAACAGCGGCATCAACGGCCAGCATGCCTTTTATCAGTTGCTCCACCAGGGGGCCCAGCTGGTGCCGGCCGACTTCGTCGCCACCTTGCACAGCCCCGACAACACCCGGCCGCACCACGACATCGTGCTGGCCAACTGCATTGCCCAGGCCCAGGCCCTGATGATGGGTCGCACGGCCGACGAGGCCCGTGCCGAGATGGTGGCCGAGGGGCTTCCGCCCGAGCGCATCGCCGAACTGCTGCCCCACCGCTGCTTCGGCGGCAATCGCCCGACCAACGTGATCCTGCTCGACGCGCTCACGCCGCACACCCTGGGCGCCCTGCTCGCCATGTATGAACACAAGGTCTTCACCCAGGGCGTGCTGTGGAACCTCAACAGCTTCGACCAGTGGGGCGTGGAACTGGGCAAGCAGCTGGCCCGGCGCATCGAGGCCGCGTTTGACAGCGGCGAGCCCCCCGCCGGCGCCGACAGCTCCACCCGCCAGCTGATCGCCCTGGCACGCGCCGCGCTGCGCGCGCGCGACGACGGCGCGGCGTAATCGGCGCGGGCGATCCGCTATCATGGCAGGCTGCGCCATAGCCAGGACCGCCCCATGACCGACACCCCCGACTCGACCGACGGCTTCGACCTCAGCCCGAATGAAGCCCGCGTGCTGGGCGTACTGATCGAAAAAGGCTTTACCACGCCCGACCAGTACCCGCTCAGCCTCAACGCCATCACCACCGGCTGCAACCAGCTCACCGGCCGCGAACCGGTCATGCAGCTCGATGAATCCGAAGTCAGCGAGGCGATCAGCCAGCTGCTGGCGCGCGGCCTGATCGGCCGCTACGAGGGCGCCCGGGTGGTCAAGTATGAGCACCGCATCCGCCTGCGCCACTCGCTGCCGCCCGCCGAGCAGGCCATCATGGCGCTGCTGATGCTGCGCGGCCCGCAGACCGCCGGCGAGCTGCGCAGCCGCAGCGAACGCATGCACCGCTTCGACGACA
Source organism: Pseudomonadota bacterium (assembly GCA_008501585.1). GTDB lineage: Bacteria > Pseudomonadota > Gammaproteobacteria > Burkholderiales > Rhodocyclaceae > Nitrogeniibacter. The sequence continues at coordinate 93,862 of QQUN01000079.1, forward strand.
TCCCCACCGTGCAGGCCGCACTCGAACACCTGAGCGAAAAATACCCGCCCATGGTGATGGCCCTGCCACGCGCCCCCGGCACCAAGGAAACCCGCTATGCCCACCTGATGTGCGGCGAGGTCGACGTGGCCAGCGCCATGGCGGCCTCGGCCCCGGCCGCACCGGGCGGACTGGCCGCGCGGGTCGAAACGCTGGAGGCCGAGGTGGCCGCCCTGCGCGCCGAGCTGCACCAGCTCAAGATCAACCTGGGCGAAGCCGACTGAACCGATGCTGACGTACCCCAAGATTGACCCGGTCGCGCTGTCGATCGGCCCGTTGTCCGTGCATTGGTACGGGCTGATGTACCTGCTCGCCTTCGTGATGTTCATCGGCCTGGGGCGCCTGCATCTCAAGCGACGCCCCGAGCTGGGCTGGACACCGCAGCAACTCGATGACCTGCTGTTCTATGGCGTGATTGGCGTGGTGGTGGGCGGTCGCCTGGGCGAGGTGCTGTTCTACCAGCTCGGCTACTACCTCAGCCATCCGCTGGAGATCCTCGCCATCTGGAAGGGGGGCATGAGCTTCCACGGCGGCTTCCTCGGCGTACTTGTCGCCATGTGGGTCTACGGCCGCAAGCACGGCAAGGGCTTCTGGCAGATCACCGACTTCATCGCCCCGCTGGTGCCCACCGGCCTGGCCGCCGGGCGCATCGGCAATTTCATCAACGGCGAGCTGGTGGGCCGCGTGGCCGACCCCGCGCTGCCGTGGGCCATGGTGTTTCCGCATGTTGACGCCCTGCCCCGCCACCCCTCGCAGCTCTACCAGGCGGCCGGCGAAGGGCTGCTGCTGTTTGCGCTGCTGTGGTGGTATGCCCGCGCGCCACGGCCGCTGCGTGCCACGTCGGCACTGTTCCTGATCGGCTATGGTGTGCTGCGCTTCGGCGCCGAGTTTTTCCGTACGCCCGACCCGGGCATCTTCGGCACACTCAGCGCCGGGTTGTCGACGGCCCAATGGCTGTGCGTCCCCATGATCCTGATCGGCGTCGCCATGTTGGCGCACGCTCATCGCAGCGCACGCACCTGAACCCGGGCGACATCCGCCGGTCTGACCGGTTCGCGATCGCCGACATCAAGAGGACGACATGGTTTCCAATATCGTCACGCGCAGCCTGGAACGGATGCGCAGCATTATTTCCTGGGGCGGCAAGTCCGAGGCGCAGCTCGAAGCCCACGACCTCGACCGCCTGCGCGCGCAGATGCGCGAGTGCGCTGAAGGCACGGGCGGCGAAGTCTCCACCCGTCAGCGTGCGGCGCGACTCGCCCACACCTACCTGGAGCTGGACGACGACGCCCGCCACGCCTTCCTGCGCATGATCGCGCTGGAGTTCGGGCCCGATCCCAAGCGTGTCGCACAGGCCCATGCCGCGTATCAGGACAAGGTCGGCACCCCCGAGCAGTGGGACGCCGAAGCCCGGCTGCGCGGCGCCATGCGATCGCAGCGCATCCGCATCCTCACCCAGTTCAACGCCATCCCCGCGGGCGTCAAGTTCCTGGTCGACCTGCGCGCCGATCTGCTGCGCTTCCTCAAGGACGACCCCGAGCTCAAGGCGCTCGACCGCGAACTCGAAGCGCGGCTCAATGCCTGGTTCGATGTCGGCTTTCTCGAACTGCGCCGCATCACCTGGGAGTCGCCTGCCGCACTGCTCGAAAAACTGGTGCAGTACGAAGCGGTGCACGAGATCCGCTCCTGGAAAGACCTCAAGAACCGGCTCGACACCGACCGGCGCTGCTACGCCTTCTTCCACCCGCGCATGCCGCTCGAACCGCTGATCTTCGTCGAGGTCGCGCTGGTCGACGACCTGGCCGACAACGTCCAGAAGCTGCTCGACGAAATGGCGCCGGTGTCCGACAACAGCCGCGCCAACACCGCCATCTTCTATTCGATCAGCAACACCCAGGTGGGTCTGCGCGGCGTGTCCTTCGGCAACTTCCTGCTCAAGCGGGTGGTCGATGACCTCAAGCGCGACCTGCCCGGCCTCAAGCAGTTCGCCACGCTGTCGCCGATTCCGCGGCTCAAGGACTGGGTGCGCGCCCATCCCGAGGCGCTGGCCGAGGCCTTCACCGAGGCGGACTGGAAAAAACTCGCGCCGCTGGGCCTCACCGGCCCGGACGCCGCCGGCTTCAAGACCCTGCTCGACGACGCCTGCCCGTGGCTGGAGCAGCCCGGCCTGCCGGCGGCGCTGGCCGCCCCGCTGACCCGGCTGGCGGCGCGCTACCTGAGCCATGCCAAATCACGCGGCGCCCCCTTCGACCCGGTGGCCCGCTTCCATCTGGGCAACGGCGCGCGCATCGAGCGGCTCAACTGGATGGGCGACTCCGCCGCCAAGGGTCTGGCCCAGTCCTTCGGCCTGATGGTGAATTACCTCTACGACCCGGACAGTATCGAGGCCAACGTGGAGGCCTATGTCGCCGAGGGCGCCATCGCCGCCTCCGGGCCGATCAAGCGCCTGGCGAAATAATGCCGGCCCGCGGGCCGGCGCGCCGCCCCACCGTCAGACGATCGTGATCGACAGCGTGGCCACGCCGGCCACGCCGCCACTGAGCACATCGCCGCGCGCCACCGCGCCCACCCCGGCGGGCGTGCCGGTCATCAGCAAGTCGCCCGGCTGGAGCTCGAAATAGCGCGACAGGCCGGCCACCGCTTCCGCCACCGACCAGATCATGTCGGACAAGTCTCCCGTCTGACGGCGCTGACCGTTCACATCCAGCCAGATCTCGCCCGAGGCCGGATGCCCGGTCTCGCCCGCCGCGCGCAGCGCCGAGATCGGCGCGGCATGGTCGAATGCCTTGCCCACCTCCCAGCTGCGTCCCTGCGCCTTCATCTGCGCCTGCAGATCTCGCCGCGTCATGTCCAGCCCCACGCCATAGCCCCAGACATGATCGAGCGCGTCGGCCACGGCAATATCGCGCCCGCCCCGGCCGATCGCCGCCACCAGCTCGATCTCGTGGTGCAGATCGGCGGTCAGCGTCGGGTAGGGCCACGCCACCGGCGCATCGCCGGCCACCGCAAAGGCCGCATCGGCCGGCTTGCAGAAGAAGAACGGCGGCTCCCGGTCGGGCGAGCCGCCCATCTCGCGCGCATGGTCGGCATAGTTGCGGCCAATGCAGTAGATGCGCCGGACCGGAAAGCGGTCAGCGCTGCCGGCGACCGGGAGGCTGGCCTGCTCGGGCGCGGGAATCACGAAAGTCATGGCGGATCCTGAAGAAGAAAAATCAAGCCACCGACTATACCTGTCTACCTCGTCACGCTGGCATCCGGCCACATGGCCGGCCATGGTGCACCGCTGCAATAGCGCTTGACGGCGTCCGCCGAAAATGCTGAAATGCGAATCGTTCTTGTTTGCATTGCAAAGCCATGACCGCCGATACCCAGCCCGAACGCCCTGTCGCCACCACGCCTCAGCCCAGCACGGACGCGCGCGGCACGGCCCATATCGCCAGCGAGTCACTGCTCAAGGGGCGCAGCACCGTCACCATCGAGCACAAGGGCGTCAACTACCGCTTGCAGGAAACCCGCGCAGGCAAGCTGATTCTCACCAAATAGGCTATACCGAAGGGAGCCCGCACGCATGTACGTCTGCATCTGCAACGCCGTGACCGAAAAGGACATTCACCACGCCGCCGCCAACGGGGCGCGGCGCGTGCGCGATCTGCGCACCCTGGGCGTGACCGTCGATTGCGGAAAGTGCGCATGCGCGGCAAAGTGTTGTCTCGATCAGGCGGTGGCCAGCGCACCCAGCGCTGCCCGACGCCCGAGTTCAACCCCGGCACGACTTCTGGAGGCCTACGCATGAAAGGCGACAAGACCATCATCAAGCTGCTCAACCGCCAGCTCACCCATGAGCTGACGGCCATCAACCAGTACTTCCTGCATGCCCGCATGTACAAGAACTGGGGCCTGGCCAAGCTGGGCAAGCACGAATACGAAGAATCCATCGAGGAGATGAAGCACGCCGACCTGCTGATCGAGCGCATCCTGTTCCTCGAAGGCCTGCCCAACCTGCAGAACCTCGGCAAGCTGCTGATCGGCGAGAACGTCCCCGAGTGTCTCAAGGGCGATCTGACGCTCGAGACCACGGCCCGCGGCGACCTCGTCGACGCGATCGCCCACTGCGAGTCCTGTAAGGACTATGTCTCCCGGGAGCTGTTCGAAGAGATCCTGGAAGACACCGAAGAACACATCGACTACCTCGAGACCCAGCTTGAACTGATCGACAAGGTCACCCTGCCCAACTACCTGCAGTCCCAGATGGAACCGGGTCACTCGGCCAGCTGACCACCACAGACTCACCCCGGGCGCCCACGCGGCGCCCCGCCAGCCAGTTCCTGCGGGACCAGCCAGCCACAACGATTTGCCTGGAGACCCGTATGAACACGCTGCGCCGCCTTTCCTCCCACGCCCTGCGCGGATGGGGTACCTGCGCCATCCTTCTGGTCGTGGGCATTGCACTCGACGCCCTCATCGCCGCCAGCCTGGGCACGCCTGTCTGATTCATGAATTTCAGTACGACCCTGCGACCGGGTGTCGCGCTCAGCCCCACGCCTCGCGCGGTAAAATGTGAGCCCATGCTTGCCAGCCCCGAATTTCTCGCGCCGCCCGCCACCACGCCGCGCCGCGCCAAGCCGCGCGCGCAGGCGGGTCTGCGCTTGGCAGCCGTCGTCGCGGCGCACGCCGGGGCACTGGCCCTCGTCGCCAGCCAGAGCAGTACCCCCGTCGAGTCTCCGGTCACCACCATCCAGGTGGCGCTGATCGCCCCGCCGGCCCCAACCCCGGTCGCCCCCCCCGAGCCGGCGCCGGTGGTGCAGCCGCCCAAACCGCCCGAACCCAAGCCGATGGTCAAGCCGCCCGCACCGCCCAAGCCGGTGACGGTCCGCAAACCCACCCCCAAGCCGACGCCGAAGCCCGCACCCGCCCCCTCCCCGACCGCCATCAGCGAACCCAAGGAGGCGCCGCCGCCGCCCGTTGACAGCACCCCCGCGGAAGCACCGGCGGAGGCCGCACCCAGCGCCCCGCCAAAAGCCGCGCCGGGCCCGGTCGCCGCAGCACCGGAGCCGATCATCGCGGCACGCTTCGACGCCGCCTACCTGAACAACCCGAGCCCCCGCTACCCCCGCCTGTCGCGCCGCGTCGGCGAGCAGGGCAAGGTCCTGCTGCGCGTTCTGGTGAGCGAGAGCGGTGCCGCCAGCGAAGTCAAACTGCATCAGTCCTCGGGCCACAACCGCCTGGACGAAGCGGCGCGCAGCGCTGTCAGCCGATGGACCTTCGAACCCGCCCGCCAGGGCGACCGGCCGATCGCCAACTGGGTGATCGTGCCGATTGAATTCAAACTGGAGAACTCCTGAACATGGACACCCCCAACGCCTTCGGCCTGAGCGAACTCTGGGCCCAAGCCGACCTCATCATCCAGAGCGTCGCCATCCTGCTCATCGGCATGTCGGTGGCCAGTTGGTACCTCATCCTCAGCAAGGGGTTGCGCCTGTTGTCCACCCGTCGCCACGGCGATGTGGTCGAGCAGTTCTGGCAGGCCGCGTCGCTGGACGAAGGCCTGCGCCTGCTCACCACCCGGGCGCCTGACGCCCCCTGCGAACGTCTCGCCCACCAGGCGGCGGCCGCTCACCTGCACTGCACCCGGCATGCCGCCAACACACTCGGCGGCACGCTCGATGCCGGCGAGTTCGTCACCCGCGCCCTGCGCCGCTCCATCGCCGACGCCACCGCCCGCCTCGAAAGCGGCCTGACCGTCCTTGCCTCGATCGGCTCGACCGCCCCCTTTGTCGGCCTGTTCGGTACCGTGTGGGGCATTTACCACGCGCTGACCAGCATCAGCGCCAGCGGCATGGCCTCCATCGACAAAGTGGCCGGTCCGGTCGGCGAAGCCCTGATCATGACCGCCGTCGGCCTGTTCGTCGCCATCCCGGCGGTGCTCGCCTACAACGGATTCAACCGCGCCAACCGGGTCGAACTGTCCGAACTCGACGGCTTCGCCCACGACCTGCATGCCTACTTCACCACCGGCGCCCGGGTCGACCTCGCCTCGCCAGCGGCCGAGCGCCGCACGCCGGCCGCCCAGCCGGTGCGCCCGGCCACCGGAGTGGCATGATGGCCTTCGGCGGATTCGACAACACGGGCAGCAACGCCCCGATGAGCGAGATCAACACCACGCCGCTGGTCGACGTGATGCTGGTGCTGCTGATCATCTTCATGATCACCGCGCCCCTGCTCACCCACTCGGTCAAGATCGACCTGCCCACCGCCAGCAGCGCGCCGACAGTGGAGACGCCCGACGCCATCACCCTCTCGCTCGACGCCGCCGGCGCGCTGTTCTGGAACAACGAACCGATGCCCAAGGAAGCCCTGGCGCCCCGCATGGCCGACATCGCCGCGCAGGAGCCGCAGCCTGAAGTCCACCTGCGGGCCGACAAGGAAACGCGCTACGAAGCCATCGCCGAGTTGATGGCAGCCGCGCGCGTGGCCGGGGTGCAGAAGCTGGGCTTCGTGACGCTCCCCGCCTCCGAGTAAATCCGACCCCCGCCCTGCGGGGGCCGCTCCGCAGCCCCGCCCACCGCCGGCCCTCGCCGGCGGTCTCGCCCCCGCAACATCGCAGCACGCGCCACGGCCGCCGTGACGTGCCACCGCTTCACGGTCCGCCGTGCGCACCCCACCTTTCGTGGCACACCTTCCGCGACGCAGCTTCCGCGACGCACCCTCCGTGATTCACCCTCCGCGGTCCGCCTTCCGCCACGCTTTCTCCGCATTGTCCCAATTTTTTTGATTCTAAGCAATGCGAGTGATTCTCATTTGCGCTATCATTGCCGCACCTTTTGAACTTTTGGAGCTGATTCAATGTCGTTTGCCCGCCACGCCATCGCCCTCGCACTGCTCGCCGCCCCCTTGAGCAGCCAGGCACTCGAATACCCCATCGGCACCCCGCAGCACCTGCACGGCATGGAGATCGCCGCCGTTTATCTGCAGCCGGTGGAGATGGAGCCGGCCGGCATGATGACGCCCGCCGCCCAGAGCGATGTGCACATGGAGGCCGACATCCGTGCCCTGGCCAGCAACCCCAACGGCTTTGCCGAAGGCGACTGGATCCCCTACCTGGTCATCAACTACGAGATCAGCAAAAAGGGCAGCACCGAAGTGCTCAAGGGCGACTTCATGCCCATGGTCGCCAGCGACGGCCCGCACTATGGCAACAACATCAAGCTGATGGGCCCGGGCAAGTACACCGTCAAGTACAACATTGCCCCACCGACCGCCAACGCCCACGCCCACTTCGGCCGCCACACCGACCGCGAAACCGGCGTGCGTCCGTGGTTCGCGCCCTTCACCGTCGAGTACGAATTCACCTACGCCGGCATCGGCAAGAAAGGGGGCTATTGATGCAGCGTTTCGCCCTGCCCCTGAGCGCGGCTGCGCTCACCGTGCTGGTCGGCATCACGCCGGCGCAGGCGGCCGACGATCCCGGCCTGCGCGCCATCGTCAAGCAACTCGCCGAGCGCATCGCCAAACTCGAGGCGCGCAACGCCAGCCTTGAAGGCCAGCTCAAGCAAGCGAGCAAACCGGCCGACCTCGAAGCCCGCGTCAAGACCCTGGAAGCGGAGAACCGCGCCCTGGCCACCGCGCTCGACAGTGATCGCATCAGCGACACCGAGCCGGCCCTGGCCACCCGCCTGAAAGCGGTAGAGCAAAAGGCGGTCGCCACCGGCCCGGCCAATGCCCTGGCCGAAGCGCTTGATGGCATCTCGGCCGAAGTCAGCGTCGGCGCCGTGGCGCAGCATCTGTCCAAGGACGGGCGCACCGACGGCAAGAGCGAGACCGTGCTCGGCTGGCGTGGCGATGTCGGCCTCACCCTGCCGGGCGGCCGGATCGGCGAGGGCGAAGGCCAGTTCTTCTTCCAGGCCCGTTTTGGCCAGGATGGCAGCCACAGCGACACCCGCCCCTTCTTCACCGGCGCCACCAACAGCATGGGCTTCGAACAGGAGAGCGTGCCGAGCGAGAACACCAATGCGGTGCTCGCCCAGGCCTGGTACCAGCTCGACACCCCGATTGGCGCCAGCCAGCTCGACGGCGCACCGGCGCGCGTGGAATTCACCATCGGCAAGATGGATCCGTTCGTGTTCTTCGACCAGAACGGCGCGGCGGACGACGAATCGAGCCGCTTCCTCAACAACGTGTTCGTGCACAACCCGCTGCTCGACTCCGGTGGCCAGGTCGGCGCCGACAGCTACGGCTTCACACCGGGCGTGCGCCTCGCCTATGTCAGCGAGCAGAACGGCTGGGGTGCCGCCATCGGCCTGTTCGGCGCGGGCGATTCGAGCACCTTCGGCAAGAGCTTCACCCAGCCGTTCGTGATCGCCCAGCTCGAGAAGACCGTGCGCGCCTTCGGCGGTTTCGACGGCACCTATCGTGTCTATGCCTGGAACAACCCGCAAGCCGAGGGTTACGACGGCGAGGAACGCGCCCACGCCGGCTGGGGCATCAGTGCCGACCAGCAGGTGAGCGAGTCGCTGACCCTGTTCACCCGCTACGGCCACGGCATGCACGGCCGCGCCACCTTCGACCGCGCCCTCACCGTCGGCGGCGAGCTGACCGGCAACGCGTGGAAGCGCGGCAACGACGGCCTCGGCTTTGCCTGGGCCTGGCTGCGCAGTTCGAAAGGCTTCCGCGCCAACTCGGCCGGGCTGACCGACTGGGGCTATGACGCCAGCGGCGCCGAGCAGGTGGCGGAAATCTACTATCGCTACCAACTCAACGAACATCTCGCCCTCACGCCGGATCTGCAGTTCATCCGTCGCGCCGGCGCCGATGGCAGCGCCGACCTGGTGACCGCCGCAGGTGTTCGCGCCCTGTATGCCTTCTAACACCGCAGCTTGAAGCCAGCCCCGTCGCCCTCCCGCGACGGGGCTGAACCGTTTCTGGAGCCCGTCATGCGTCGTACCGCCCTCACCCTCTGTCTGACCGCCCTCGCCAGCACCGCCGCGTGGGCCGACAAGCCCACGTTCACGCTCATCGCCGAGAACGGCCGCTTCACGCCCGAAGTGGTCGAGGTCCCGGCCAACACCCGCTTCCGGCTGGAAATCACCAACAAGAACGCCGGCCCGGAGGAATTCGAAAGCCTCGAACTGCGCAAGGAAACCGTGCTGGCCCCCGGCGTGACCCGCAGCATCGTCTTCGCGCCGCTCAAGCCGGGCCGCTATCCCTTCTTCGGCGAGTTCCACCCCGACACGGCCAAGGGCGAAATCGTCGCCAAGTAAGGAGGCATGCGCACATGGGCAACGCACTGTTCATTGTCTGGCGCGAAAGCGTCGAAGCGATCCTGGTGATCGCCATTCTCTATTCGTGGATCCAGGCGCGCGGCGACGGCCGCATCCGCCTGCGTCACCTGTGGCTGGGTGTGGCCGGCGGCATCGGCCTGGCGGTCGCGCTGGCCCTGGCCATGCTCGGCTTCCACTCGCAGCTGGCGGGCACCACGCTGGAGGCCTTCCAGGCCAGCATCATGATCGTCGCGGCGCTGCTGGTGACGCACATGGTGGTGTGGATGCGCCACCACGGCCGTACGCTCAAGCGCGATCTTGAATCCGGCCTGGCCCGCGCCGCCGAAGAGACCGGCGGCCTGTCCGCAGCGCTGCTGGCGGCCATTGCCGTCGGCCGTGAAGGCGCCGAAACGGTGCTGTTCCTCTACGGCATCGTGGCCGAGAACCCCGACGGCGGCTGGCTCGACCTGATGCTCGGCGCGGCCTTCGGCGCCGGCCTGGCGGCGATGACCGCCGTGCTGTTCATGAAAGGCTCGCGCCTGCTGTCGCAGCGCGTGTTCTTCCGCATCAGCGAGGTGCTGCTGCTGTTGCTCGCCTCGGGCCTGCTGGTATCGGGGCTGGAGGGCTTCCTCAACCTGGAATGGCTGCCGCCACTGGTCGAACCGCTGTGGGATAGCGGCGCATGGCTCGAAGACAACGGCCTGCTCGGCACCTTTGCCGGCTACCGGGCGCGCCCGGCGCTGAGTGTGCTGGCACTGTGGCTGCTGTACTGGGCGGGCACACTGTGGCTGCTGCGGCCGCGGCCCACGCCGGGCGCCAAGCGCTGGAGCGCCGCATGAGCTGTGCCACCTCCACCGCCACACCGGCACGGCTGGCCATCTTCGGGCGCTGGATGCAGCGCCACCGTGGCCTCATCCTCGGCGTGCAGTGGGTCACCCTGTTCGCCTACCTGTTCCTGGTGGCGGTGCCGGCCTTCCTGCCGCTACCCGACAGCCAGGCACACCTGTGGGACAACCTGACCCGCTTCGCCCAGTTCGTGTTCTGGGGCATCTGGTGGCCCTTCGTGCTGGTCAGCATGATGCTGATGGGGCGGGCCTGGTGTGGCGTGCTGTGCCCCGAGGGGTTCGTCACCGAGCAGGTCAGCCGCGTCGGCCTCGGCCGGCCGGTGCCGCGCTGGATCAAATGGGGCGGCTGGCCCTTTGTCGCCTTTCTGGGCACCACGGTGTATGGCCAGCTGGTGAGCGTCTATGAATACCCCAAGGCAGCACTGCTGGTGCTGGGCGGGTCCACCGTCGCGGCCATCGCCATCGGTCTGGTGTATGGGCGTAACAAGCGCGTCTGGTGTCGGCACCTGTGCCCGGTCAATGGCGTGTTCGGGCTGCTCTCGCGCCTGGCGCCGGTCCATTTCCGCACCGACCGCGACCGCTGGGACCAGGCCGAGTCGGCCCGCGTCATCCCGGTCAACTGCGCCCCGCTGGTGGACATCCGGCGCATGGACAGCAGCGCCGGTTGCCACATGTGCGGGCGCTGCGCCGGCCACCGCGAGGCGGTCGAACTGGCCGGCAGGGCGCCCGGCAGCGAAATTGCGCGGCTCGACACCGACGATGCCAGCCCGTGGGAGGTCCGCCTGCTGGTGTACGGCCTCATCGGCACGGCCATCGGCGCGTTCCAGTGGTCGGCCTCGCCATGGTTCGTCCAGGCCAAGATGGCGGCCGCCGAATGGCTGATCGAACGCGACAGCTACACCTTGCTGGGCGACAACGCGCCATGGTGGCTGCTCACCCACTACCCCGAAGCCAGCGATGTGTTCACCTGGCTCGACGGCCTGATGATCCTTGCCTACATCGGCGTGGCGGCGCTGCTCATCGGCGGCTGGATCTCGCTGTGGCTGCGCCTGGCCGGCTATCTCACCGGACGCGCCCGCGCCCATCTGCAGCTGGCCTACGCACTGATCCCGATCGGTGGCGCCGGGGTGTTCCTCGGCCTGTCGGCGCTGACCGTGTCCCTGCTCGCCGCCGAAGGCATCGACATCGCGCACCTGCCGCTCATCCGCGGCCTGCTGCTCGGCGCCGCCAGCGTCGCCAGCCTGGTCCTCGCCGGCCGGATGGTCGCGCGCATGGCCTTGCCCGCGGCACGCAGTCAGCTGGTGATGGCCGCCTTTACCGTCGCCGGCGCCGGGGCCGTGCTGCCCTGGGTGGTGATGTACTACGTGTGGTGACACACCTTAATTGCGAATGCTTCGCATTTGCGATAATATCGCGATCCGGTCGCGACAGCGCGTCGCCACCGGAACAGCCCGCCACCCGCCACCCCGCGGGAAGCCAGCCACGCCGCCAGGGAGTCGGCCCGCTTCCCGCCGCACAACGCGACACGCCGTCTCCCCCGTGCCTGCCCGCAGGCTCCGACACCAAGGAGATGTCATGTCCCGTTTCACCGGCCCGCGCGTCAAGGTCATGCGCGCCCTGGGCACCGAGTTGCCCGGCCTGTCCCGCAAATCCATCGGCGACCGCCCCCACCCGCCCGGCCAGCACGGCGCACGCAGCAACCGGCGCAAGTCCGACTACGGCCTGCAACTGATCGAGAAGCAGAAGCTGCGCTTCAACTACGGCCTGACCGAAACCCAGATCCGCCGCCTGTTCCGCGAAGCCAAGCGCGACAAGGGCCCGACCGGCGAGAAGCTGCTCGAACTGCTCGAATCACGGCTCGACAACGCCGTCTTCCGAGCCGGATTTGCCCCCACCGGCATCGCGGCCCGCCAGCTGGTGCGCCACCGCCATGTGCTGCTCAACGGGCGCTCGGTGAACATTCCGTCGATCCGCGTGCGCGTCGGCGATGTCATCACCCTCACCCTCAAGGCCCGGCAGATCGGCATCGTCGTCGCCAGCCTCGCCGAACCCGCTCTCACCCGCCCCGAATGGCTGGGCTGGAACGACAAGGACGCCGCCGCCACGGTCGTGCGCCTGCCCGAGCCCGACGAAGTGCCCTTCCCGGTCAATGTGCAGGACGTGGTCGAATACTACGCGGTGCGCATGTGAGCGCCGCCGACCTGCGCCCCGACGCCCTGCCCGGCTACGAGCGCCAGCCCGAGCTGGCACTGGTGGCCGCGCTGCAGCTGGTCACCCGCTATTCGAGCACGCGCAACCCGCGCCTGGCCGAAGCGGTGGTCGGCCAGCTGCGCGCCATTGCCGGCGACCCGCGCATTCCCGCCGTCGTCCAGCAGTGCGCCTCGCGCATCCTGGGCGACTGGCAGATGCTGGCGCTCGGCGGCACGGCGCGACGGCATCCGCACTGACCGGGCGCGGGTTCGCCGGACGGTTGCGCAAAGCGTCGGAAAATTCCCTACAATGCGCGCCAACAGAACGACGGACCCGCTCCCGCCATGGAAAAACTCTTTGAACGTCTGATGTACGCCTCGCGCTGGCTGCTCGCGCCCATCTATCTGGGCCTCAGCCTGGCGCTGCTCGCCCTCGGCCTGAAGTTCTTCCAGGAGGTCTTTCACGTCCTGCCGCATGTCTTCGAGACGGCCGAGACCGACCTCATCCTGCTCGTCCTCTCGCTGATCGACATGGCGCTGGTCGGCGGCCTGCTGGTGATGGTGATGTTCTCCGGCTACGAGAATTTCGTGTCGCAACTGGACATCGGCGACGAGGCCGAAAAACTCAACTGGCTGGGCAAGATGGACTCATCGAGCCTCAAGAACAAGGTGGCCGCCTCGATCGTGGCGATCTCCTCGATCCACCTGCTCAAGGTGTTCATGAACGCGAGCAACCTCGATGCCGAGAAGCTGCTGTGGTACGTGATCATTCACCTGACCTTCGTCGTCTCGGCCTTCGCCATGGGCTATCTCGACAAGATCACCCGCCACTGATGCCGACCACCGCCTTCCGCCAGGCCCCGCTGCGCCATGTCGATGACGCCGAGGCCCTGGTGGTCGCGGTCCGCGGCGAACTCGACACCCGCCGCCTCACGCTGCGCCCGCCGCCGCCCATCCCCGACACCTGCTGCGGCCGCGGCTGCAATGGTTGTGTGTGGGAAGGCTATTTCGCCGCCCTGGTGTATTGGCGTGACGACGCCTGCACCCTGATCGAGAACCACGCCTGATGCCCCGCCAGCCCACCGCACTGACCGACGCCGAGGCCGCCGCCGAACGCGGTGACCACACCACCGCCCTGCGCCTGCTCAAGGCCGCCGCCGCCGAGGCCCCGGCCGACACCGCCATCGCCTACCGGCTTGGCGCCGAGTATGCACATCTTGAACTCTTCGACGCCGCCGAAGCCGAGATGACCCGCGCCCTCACCGGTGCGGAGCACCCCGTCGCCCGCTTCCATCTGGGCTTGCTGCAGATCACCCGCGGTCGCTTCGACGAGGCGCTGGCCACCTGGCAAGCGCTCGACGCCCTGCCTGACACCCATGCGCTGCGCCGCTACAAACAGGCCTTCGAACACCTCGCGCAAGACGCCTTCGGCCCCGCCCGCGAGCGGCTGCAGGCCGGCCTGGCGGCCAGTGGCAGCGCCCCCGCGCTCGACCGCGACATGCGCCGCCTGCTCGACAGCCTGCCGCCGGGCTGAGGCCGCCCGATCAACGCGCGGCGAAAATCCGCCCCGGGTTGAGCAACTGCTTGGGATCAAGCGCCTGCTTGAGCGCGCGCATCATGCCGATCTCCACGTCGCTGCGGCACACCCCCAGCCAGTCCATCTTTTCCGTACCGATGCCGTGCTCTGCCGACACCGACCCGTGCCGGCGGCGCAAGGGGCCGTACACCGCGGCGTCACCCTCGGCATGCGCGGCCCCCTCGACCTCCGGCTGAACAAACAGGTGCAGGTTGCCGTCGGCCATGTGGCCAAACACGATGCAGCGCGCCTGCGGCCAGCGCTCGGCGATATGGGTGCGCACCTCGTCGACATAGGCGGTCATCTCGCGAATCGGCAGGCTCACGTCGTACAGGAAGGTGGTGCGCCCATGCAGCATGGCCTCGAAGTTCTCGCGCAACTCCCACAGCGCGCGGCGCTCGCTCTCCGACTTGGGCACCACGGCATCGACGATCAGCCCGGCCTCGAAGGCGTCTTCGAGCAAGCGCTCGAAGCGCGCGGCATCGGCCGCCGCATCCGCCCCCTCGGCCTGCAGCATCACGTAGAACGGGTAGTCGCGGCCCATGGGCGCGCGGTGTCCGCCCGCCTCGGTCGCTGCCTGGAAGTACTCGTTCCACATCACCTCGTAGGCGCTCAGCGTGCCGGCCAGGTCGCGCTGCATGCGCGAGAGCAGCGTCGTCACCTGGTCGAACGATTCCAGCGCCACCAGGGCTGCATTGCAACTGCTCGGCAAGGGGTGCAGCCGCACCACCACGCGAGTGACGATGCCCAGCGTCCCCTCGGTGCCGATCATCAACTGCTTGAGGTCATACCCCGCGTTGTTCTTGAGCATCTGGTTCATGCTCGAGAGCACCGTGCCGTCCGCCAGCACGGCCTCCAGCCCCAGCACCAGCGCACGCATCATGCCGTAGCGCAGCACGTTGATGCCGCCGGCGTTGGTCGCCACATTGCCGCCGATGGTGCAGCTGCCGCGGGCGCCGAGGTCCAGCGCAAACAGCAGATCCTGCGCCCGCGCCGCCTCCTGCAGCGCCTGCAGCGTCACGCCGGCCTGCACCGTGGCCGTACCGCCAACCGCGTCGATCCCCTCGATGGCGTTCATCCGTTCGAGCGACAGGATCACCTCCCGGCGGGACGCCACCGCGCCCTGTACGCAGCCGGTCAGGCCGCCCTGGGTGACCACCGGCTGATCGAAGCGATGGCAGATCGCCAGCGCCGTGCTCACCTCGGCGGTACTGCGCGGGCGCAGCACCGCGAGCGCCTGGGTCGGTGCCGCGTCCCAGTAGCTGGTGGCCCGGTCGGCCACCGCCGCGCCGTGCATCACCACGTCCTCGCCCAGGGCGTCGATCAAGGCCTGCAATACGTCGCTCATCTGCTGTCTCCTTCCCCCGGCCGTGTCGTTCGTTGCCGCACGCACCGGCCTGAACTTGTATGATAGGTTGAACAAAACTTATAACACCAAACATGCCACAACACCATCCGCCCAAGACACCCGCCGAGACCGCAGCCCCCACCACCCGGGTCGACAGCGCCATTCGCGCCATCACCGACTACATCCATGGTGAGGGGCTCAAGGTGGGCGACCGGCTGCCCAGTGAAGCGGCGTTTGCCGAATCGCTCGGCGTCAGCCGCACCGTAGTGCGCGAAGCCTTCAAGTCGCTGGCAGCCATGCGCATCATCGAGATGCACGCGGGCCGGCGCGCCCGGGTCGGGGGTTTCGATGCGTCGGTGATGGCCTTGTCGCTCACCCACGCCCTGCGCACCGAGCAGATCAACGCGCCGCAGATGTGGGACGCTCGCCGGGCGGTGGAGATGCGCAGCGTGGCGCTCGCCGCCATGCGGCGGACCGACGCCGAGGCCGCCGCCCTGCTCGAGCAGGTGGCGCAGATGCGCGACTGCGTGGACGATCTGGCACGCATGACCGAACTGGACATCGCTTTTCATGTCGCCATCGCCGACGCCAGCCGCAACCCCTTGTTTTCCGTACTCGTCGGCTCGCTGAGCAGCGCCATCCGCGAAACCAACCCCATGGTGTGGCGTCACCGGCGGGACAACGAGACGCGGCGGGATGTCGTCGAGGCGCACGCCGCCATTGCCCAGGCCATCGCAGACGGCGACCCGGACGCGGCCTGCGCGGCACTGGCCGCGCATTTTGATCTGGCCGCGCGGGCGCTGGCGACGGCGGGGTTCAACTAGCTTCGCTCGACGGCGCGGCGCGCCGGGTCGGGGGTGCCGTAGATCCTATGAGCGAAGCGAGTCGGCTGCAAAGCCGCCTCAGCCGAGAAACACCGGATCCGAAAACACCAGGGTGCCATCCGGACGCGCCAGCAGGTTGCCCTCGCTGAGGATGTCGGGCATCACCTGGTAGGCCTCGATGAACACCGCCAGCGCCCGCAGCGCGTCGTGCAGGCTGCCGACCACCGTGGCCGGGGGCGATTCGATCAGGTCGAACAAGGCCATGCGCCCCATGTCGGGGCCGAGGTTGGCCCATTTCTGGCAAGCCACCCAGTAGGCCTCGGTGAGCGCGTCGGCCGCCGCCGCAGCGGGCGAGCCGGCAACAATCGGGAAAAGGCGCTCCATATCGAGCAGATGGAGCAGATGGCCGCTCGAGGCGCGGCCGATGACGCCGTGGTCGTGGTGAATCCGCGGAAAATGCCGCCCCTGAGGGCGATCGTCCGCGGTGTAGTAGAAGTAGTCTGCCGGCGAGCTGACCAGCTTGAACACCCGCCGGCCATCGCCCGCATCGAGTACAACGCTGTACTCGCCCCGGCCGATCTCGTCCAGCCCGTCGAGCAGCGGGTGAGGCGGAACCGCATCGGCAAAGAGGATCTCTGCACGGCCAAAGCGCGCGCGGGCGCAGGCCGTGCCGGCATCGGACGGCATGCCGAAAGTCTAGCCGACGATGTTGTACCCCGCGTCGACAAAATGGACCCCGCCGGTGATCAGCCGCCCCGCATCCGACACCAGAAAGGCGGTCAGTGCGCCGATGTCTTCCGGCGTGACCAGCGAGTGCATGGGCGCGCGCTCGATGGCCGAGGCCATCAGGTCGTCGAAACGGGCAATGCCCGAGGCGGCGCGGGTCATCAGCGGGCCGGGCGACACGGCGTTGACGCGGATGTTCTTGGGGCCCAGTTCGCAGGCCATGTAGCGCGTCGCCGCTTCGAGCGCGGCCTTGCACAGGCCCATCACCCCGTAGTTGGCGATGACCTTCTCCGACCCCAGGTAGGTCATGGTGATGAGCGAGCCGCCACCGGCCTTTTCCATCAGCGGCTCGACCATCTTCGCCATGCGCACGAAGGAGTGGGTCGACACATCCATGGCCACCGCAAAGCCATCGGCCGAGGTGTCGACCACCCGGCCGTGCAGGTCGTCGCGCTTGGCGAAGGCCATGCTGTGGATGGCGAAGTCGAGCTTGCCGAAGTGCTCGGCAATCTTCGCCTGCACCTCGTCCATGGTCTCCGGCCGGGTCACGTCGAGGGCATACACATGCTCGACCCCCAGGCGATGGATGACCGGCTCGATGAAGGCGCGGGTCTTGTCGTTCTGATAGGTGACAACCAGCTTGGCGCCCGCCTCGACGCAGGATTCGGCCACACCGGTCGAGATCGATTTCTCGTTGGCAATCCCGGTGATCAGCCCCACTTTTCCGCTGAGATCGACAATTGCTTGCATTCCAGGCTCCCTTGAACACGTCTGATTTCTGCGACGCACAATGCCAAGCCGCCGCAACATGACTCAATTAGACGGCCAATTCTGGCGGCCATTGAATAACTTTTCATGACATATTGCTCTAAATTTTTGCAATGCAGCAACCGTAAGTTAAAGTGAACGCGACAGGAGGCCGCCCATGCACCGACCCGAGATATTCGTCTTTCTGGATTTCGACGGCGTCACCCACCCGCTCCGCGAGGTCGAGGATTTCCGCTGCCTGCCGCGCATCGAGGCCGTGCTGCGCGAGTTCGACGAGTGCCGCGTGGTGATCACCTCGGACTGGCGCACGCTGTTTTCGCTGCGCCGGCTGCAGGCGCACTTTTCCGAAGACATCCGCCCCCGCGTCGTCGGCACCACGCCCTTCCGTCTCCCCGGACACAACAGCGACTTCTACGGCCTGCGCGAAGCGGAAGCCCGCCAATGGCTCAGCGAGCACCACGCCGCCGACGCCCCCTGGCTGGCGATCGACGACGCGCCCGGCAACTGGCCGACCCGCGCCCGGCTGATCCTGACGGATTTCAAATCCGGCTTCATGGACGACGACGCCGAGCGGATGCGCACGGTACTACGCGCCTTGCGCGCCGATGCACGGCATGGCTGCGAGAGCACGCCCGCCTCACTGCACTGGGGCCACCCGAGTTTCGCTCCCGGCACATGAACAACGGGCCCCGCGGGGCCCGTTGTTCATGGTGTCACCCTCCCGGGCCGACCTACGCGGCCTGCGTTGCCGCCGTATCCACCGAGCTGCGGATCAGGTGGTCAAAGGCCGACAGCGCCGCCTTGGAGCCTTCGCCCATGGCGATAATGATCTGCTTGTAGGGCACCGTTGTCGCATCGCCTGCGGCAAATACGCCGAGCACGTTGGTCTCGCCGCGCGCGTTCACCTCGATCTCGCCATGCTTGCTCAGATCGACCGTGCCCTTGAGCCAGTCGGTGTTGGGCAGCAGGCCGATCTGCACGAACACGCCTTCGAGCGGCACCGCATGCGACTCACCGCTGCGACGGTCGGTATACACCAGGCCATTGACCTTGCCGTCGGCCCCGGTCACTTCGGTAGTCTGCGCATCGGTGTGGATGGTGACATTGGGCAGGCTCTTGAGCTTGGCCTGCAGCACGGCATCGGCGCGCAGTTCGCGGCCGAATTCGAGCAGCGTCACATGCGCCACGATGCCGGCCAGGTCGATGGCCGCCTCGACGCCCGAGTTGCCGCCGCCGATCACCGCCACGCGCTTGCCCTTGAAGAGCGGGCCGTCGCAGTGCGGGCAATAGGCCACGCCGCGACCGCGATATTCGCGTTCGCCGGGCACGTTCATCTCGCGCCAGCGTGCGCCGGTGGCGAGGATGATGGCTTTGGCCTTCACCGTCGCACCGCTGGCCAGGCGGATTTCGTTCATCTGGCCGGGGATCAGCGCCTCGGCACGCTGGCCGTCCATCACGTCCACCTCGTACTGCTTCACATGCTGCTCGAGCGCGGCGGCCAGCTTGGGCCCCTCGGTTTCCTTCACCGAGATGAAGTTCTCGATGGCCATGGTATCCATCACCTGGCCGCCGAAGCGCTCCGACACCACGCCGGTACGCACGCCCTTGCGCGCTGCGTAGATCGCCGCCGCCGCACCGGCCGGGCCGCCGCCAACGATGAGTACGTCGAAGGCGTCCTTGTCGGCGATCTTTGCTGCATCGCGCGCCGCGGCGCCGGTGTCGAGTTTGGCAAGGATTTCCTTGAGGCTGGTGCGCCCCTGGCCGAAGGCCTCGCCATTCAGATACACGCTGGGCACGGCAAGGATCTTGTTGCGCTCGACTTCGTCCTGGAACAGCGCGCCGTCGACCATGGTGTGGCGGATGTTGGGGTTGAGCACCGCCATCAGGTTGAGCGCCTGCACCACCTCCGGGCAGTTCTGGCAGGACAGTGAAATGTAGGTGACGAAGTCGAACGCCCCCTCGATGGCACGGATCTCCGCAATCATGTCGGCCTCAACCTTGGGCGGATGGCCGCCGACCTGCAGCAGCGCCAGCACCAGCGAGGTGAATTCATGGCCCATCGGGATGCCAGCAAAGCGCACGCCCATGTCGGCACCAGCGCGGGTCAGCGCGAAGGACGGCGTGCGTACGGACGCATCGCGGGTCTCGAACAGGGTGATCTTGTCGGTCAGGCCGGCAATGTCGTTGAGCAGCGCGAGCATCTCGGCGGACTTGGCGCCATCGTCCACGTTCGCAGTGATCTCGATCGGCTGGGTGACGTTCTGCAGGTAGGTCGAAAGCTGTTGTTTGAGATTGGCGTCGAGCATGGCAGGCCTCCGGGATCGAAATTTGGGCAAAAAAATGCCCGGGCCTTTGCCCCGGGCATGGGGTGAAGCGGTGTCGGAAAGACGCAGGCCTAGCCCTCGCCTTTCCGTCGCCGCCTCGGAGCGGGGCGACAGCCGTTGGGGGAAACCGAGCTGGCGCCGGGCCGCCCCAAGCCAGCGAGCCGCCCCCTCGGGGGGCAGGCCACCGCGCAAGCGGCGGCCGTGGGGGCTCCTTAGATTTTGCCCACGAGGTCCAGCGACGGGGCCAGGGTGGCTTCACCCGGGGTCCACTTGGCCGGGCACACTTCGCCCGGGTGGGCGGCCACGTACTGGGCGGCCTGGATCTTGCGGACCAGTTCCTTCGCGTCACGGCCGATGCCCAGGTCGTGAATCTCGGCCACCTTGATCTCGCCTTCCGGGTTGATCACGAAGGTGCCGCGCAGGGCCAGGCCTTCTTCCTCGATCATCACCTCGAAGTTGCGCGAGATGGTGCCGGTCGGGTCGCCGATCATGGCGTAGTTGATCTTCTTGATCGTCTCCGAGGCGTCATGCCAGGCCTTGTGCGTGAAGTGAGTGTCGGTCGACACCGAGTACACTTCCACGCCCATGTCCTTGAGCTGCTCGTAGTGGTCGGCCAGGTCGCCCAGTTCGGTCGGGCACACGAAGGTGAAGTCGGCCGGGTAGAAGAACACCACCGACCACTTGCCCAGCAGGGACTGCTCGGTCACTTCCTTGAACTCGCCGCCCTTGTAGGCGGTGGCTTTGAAGGGCTTGATCTTGCTGTTGATGAGGTTCGACATGGTTTCACTCCTTTTGGGTTAGCGGGTGCTGCGAAATCGATGGGTGAATGCTATTGCGTCGCACAAGATTGATCCAATTGAACATCCAAATTTTATCGATAGGCAGCGCCTATGTTGCCGCACTTGCAGCGGCCGCTTTGCCGAAACCCGCCAATGCGGTAACGTTCTGCCCCAGTTGGCGCACCCGCTCCACGCTCCTGTCTTGCAGGCCCTGCCCATGAAATTCGACCTCGTCATCGTCGGTGCCGGACTCGCCGGCGCCAGCCTTGCCGCCGCGCTGCGCGGCAGCCGGCTGAAGATCGCCGTCGTGGAGTCCCAGCCGCCCGCCCCGCCTGCGGGCTGGGACAGCCGCATCTACGCCATCAGCCCGACCAATGTGGACTTCCTCACCCAGATCGGCGTCTGGCCGCATCTGGACGCTGCCCGCCTCACCCCGGTGTACGACATGGCCATCCACGGCGATGCCGGCGGCCAACTCGACTTCTCGGCCTACGACTGCGGCCTGCGCGAGCTGGCCTGGATCGTGGAATCCGGCCTGATGCAGCGCGAGCTGTGGGAGACCATCAAGCGCCAGCACAACCTCACCCTGCTGTGCCCGGCGCATCCGGTGCGCCTGGCGGTGGATGACGACGCCGCCACACTCACCCTCGACAACGGCAAGACGCTCACCGCCTCGCTGGTGGTCGCCGCCGACGGCGCCCGGTCGTGGGTTCGCGAACAGGTCGGTATCGCCGCCACCACCACGCCCTATGACGAAAAAGGCGTGGTCGCCAATTTCCGCTGCGAAAAGCCGCACCGCAACACGGCCTATCAATGGTTCCACGACGACGGCATCCTGGCCTACCTGCCGCTGCCCGACAACATGATCTCCATCGTCTGGTCCGCACCGGACGCCATCGCCGACGCGCTCGCCGCGCTGCCGGCCGAGGCGCTGTGCGCCCGCGTTGCCGAGGCCGGTGAGCACACGCTGGGCGCGCTCACGCTGGAGACGCCGGCCGCCGCCTTTCCGCTGCGCCTGATGCGCGTGCCGCAGCCGACCGCCCCGCGCGTGGCGCTGATCGGCGACGCCGCCCATGCCATTCATCCGCTGTCCGGCCACGGCATCAACCTTGGCTATCAGGATGCCAAGGCCCTGGCCGAGCTGCTCGGCCCGCTGCCGGTCTGGCGCGACCCCGGCGAGGCCGCCCTGCTGGCCAGCTACGCCCGCGCCCGCGCCGAAGAAACCACGCTGCTGCAGTCCACCACCCATGCGCTCAACCGCCTGTTCAAGCCCGACAACGGCCTTTTGTCGGGTTTGCGCAATCTCGGACTGAACCTCACCAACCAAATCCCTGTCGTACGCAACGCGCTGGTGCGATATGCCATCAGCGGACACTTTTGATTCCTGGAGAACCGGATGAACCACCCCCGACTGCGCGCCGCGCTGGCCACCCTCACCCTGGCCGCCGGTGTCGCCCATGCCGGCGAAGCCGATGTGCAGAAGAAGGTTGAAGCCTTCATCGGCGCCCCTGCCGTCAGCAGCGTCAAGGCCACGACCTACAACAAACTGTACGAAGTGGTGCTCAAGTCCGGTGAGCTGGTCTACACCAACGAGGCGGTGAGTTTCATCATCGACGGCAACATCATCGACACCAAGACCCGCAGCAACGTCACCCAGGCCCGCCTCAACGCCCTGTCGGCGATCGACTTCGCCAGCCTGCCGCTCAAGGACGCGGTCAAGCATGTGCGCGGCAAGGGTGAGCGCGTCATCGCCACCTTCGAAGACCCCAATTGCGGCTTCTGCAAGCGTCTCGCCGGCGAGTTGCAGACCATGGACAACGTCACCGTCTACACCTTCCTCTACCCCATCCTGAGCCCGGATTCGATCGACAAATCCAAGCGCATCTGGTGTGCCGAGAACCAGGGCGTGGCCTGGATGGACTGGGTCGGCGCCGGCAAGGCCCCGCCCGCCGCGGCCGACTGCGATACCTCGGCCATCGAGCGCAACGTCGCCCTCGGCCAGCAACTGCGCATCAGCGGCACGCCCACCATCTTCCTCGCCGACGGCAGCCGTATCGGCGGCTTCCTGCCGGCGGCACAGCTGAACCCGGCCATCGACGAAGCGCAGGGCAAAGCCAAGAAGTAATCCGGCGCGCCGCCCACACACGCCCTGCCGGCCCCGGGCCGGCAGGATTGTTTCCGGGGTTGGCCAACGCAGACCGAAGGGCAGCGCACGCTGATGCAGTGGCTCAGCGGGCACCCCCGACTGACCTGTCGCGCCCGCCGATCAGGTCCACTCCCTCACCTTGCAGGAAATTCATCAGCGTCGTCACCGCCAGACTGAGCGGCTGGTCGTTGCGCACCACGATGTTCCATTCGCGCTCGACCGGGGTGTCCTGCACGTCGAGGCGTACCAGGTGGCCGGCGGCCTCTTCCATGCTGAAGGTGTGATGCGACAGGAAGGCGATGCCCATGCCAGCCATCGCCGCCTGCTTGAGTGTCTCGTTGCTGCCCAGTTCGTCGGCGCGCAGGGCATTGACGCCATGGCGCTTGAGATAGCGCTCGATATGGTCGCGCGTGCCCGAGCCGCGCTCGCGCAATAGCAGGCGCTCGTCGGTGAGGCTGGCCGGCGGGATGTTGCGTTTCTTAGCCAGCGGATGGTCGGGCGCAGCCACAAAGCTGAGCAGATGCGGCGCGAAGGGGATGCGCCGCACCGCCATGTTCGACGGCGGCTTGCCCATGATGGCCACCGCGGCACGGCGCTCGTCGAGCATGGCGTACACCTCGGCGCGGTTCACCACCGACAGCCGAAAGCGGATGTCCGGATAGCGCCGGCCGAACTCGGCGAGCAGGCGCGGCACGAAGTATTCGGCCGTGGTGATCGCCACGATGTCGATGGTGCCCGCCGCCACCCCACGCCCGGCGAGGATCTCGATGCCCGCCAGCTCGATCGCCGATAGCGCCTCCCTGGCGCGCCGCACCAGCGTCTCGCCGGCCAGCGTCAGGCGGATCTCGCGGCGCCCGTCCACCAGCACCTCGCCGACGATGGCTTCGAGCTCGCGCAACTGCATGGACACCGCCGGCTGGGTGATGTGCAGGCGCCGCGCGGCCAGCGTGAAGCTGCCGGTGTCGGCCACCGCCACCAGGGCACGCAACTGCTTGAGGCTGGTCCGCTGCTCGAGCTTCATCAAACCACCTTATCTCAAATCTAAAAATTTAAGATTCGACCTTATACAAGGCCGCCCGTATTGTCGAGCCATCACATCGAGGAGACGACCCATGGGTGCCAACGAACACGTCGCGATCGACACCAAGAAACGCTACCAGGCCGGCGTACTCAAGTACGCGCAGATGGGCTACTGGGATCCCGATTACGAAGTGAAGGACACCGACGTGCTGGCGGTGTTTCGCATCACGCCGCAGGAAGGGGTCGACCCCATCGAGGCGGCCGCCGCGGTGGCCGGCGAGTCCTCCACCGCCACCTGGACGGTGGTGTGGACCGACCGCCTCACCGCCTGCGACAAGTACCGCGCCAAGGCCTACCGCATCGACCCGGTGCCGGGGCAGGCGGGCCAGTACTTCTGCCAGGTGGCCTACGACCTCGACCTGTTCGAGGAAGGCTCCATCGCCAACCTCACCGCCTCGATCATCGGCAACGTGTTCAGCTTCAAGCCGCTGCTCGCCTGTCGGCTGGAGGACATGCGCCTGCCGGTGGCCTATGTGAAGACCTTCCGCGGCCCGCCGACCGGCATCGTGGTCGAGCGCGAACGGCTCGACAAGTTCGGCCGCCCGCTGCTCGGCGCCACCATGAAGCCCAAGCTCGGCCTGTCGGGCAAGAACTACGGCCGCGTGGTGTATGAAGCGCTCACCGGCGGGCTGGACTTCACCAAGGACGACGAGAACATCAACTCGCAGGCCTTCATGCACTGGCGCGACCGCTTTCTCTACTGCATGGAGGGCGTCAACCAGGCCGCCGCGCAGACCGGCGAGATCAAGGGCCACTACCTCAACATCACCGCCGGCACTATGGAGGAGATGGTGCGCCGCGCCGAGTTCGCCCGCGACCTGGGCTCGTGCATCGTGATGGTGGACCTCATCGTCGGCTGGACGGCGATCCAGTCGATCAGCCACTGGTGCCGCGAGAACGACATGATCCTGCACATGCACCGCGCCGGCCACGGCACCTACACCCGGCAGAAGAACCACGGCGTGAGCTTCCGCGTGATCGCCAAATGGCTGCGCCTGGCCGGGGTCGACCACCTGCATGCCGGCACCGCGGTGGGCAAGCTCGAAGGTGACCCGATGACCGTGCAGGGCTTCTACAACGTGTGCCGCGACACCGTCACCCGCCAAGACCTGCCGCGCGGGCTGTTCTTCGACCAGGACTGGGCCGGCATCAAGCGTGTCATGCCGGTCGCCTCGGGCGGCATCCATGCCGGCCAGATGCACCAACTGCTCGACCTCTTCGGCGACGAGGTGGTGCTGCAGTTCGGCGGCGGCACCATCGGCCACCCGATGGGCATCCAGGCCGGCGCCCAGGCCAACCGCGTGGCGCTCGAAGCCATGGTGCTGGCGCGCAACGAAGGGCGCGACATCCTCAACGAAGGCCCCGACATCCTCAAGGCCGCCGCAGAGCACTGCCGCCCGCTGCGCGCCGCGCTCGATACCTGGGGCGAGGTCACCTTCGATTACACGAGCACGGATACCTCGGACTTCGTGGCCACGCCGACCGCCGCGTAGCGGCGAGTAATTCGTGATGGGTGATGGGGTGATTCGTCAATGGCGGGCGCTGCGCGCCCGGAGGCACCCCACCAATCACCCATCACCCATCACCCATTCCCGGAGAACGACATGCGAATCACCCAAGGCGCCTTTTCCTTCCTGCCCGACCTCACCGACACGCAAATCGCCGCGCAGATCGAGTACTGCCTGCGCAACGACTGGGCAGTGGCCATCGAATTCACCGACGACCCGCACCCGCGCAACACCTACTGGTCGATGTGGGGCCACCCGATGTTCGACCTCGCCGACGCCGCCGGCGCCATGCAGGCGCTGCGCGAATGCCGCGCGGCGCGGCCCGGGCACTACATCCGCATCAACGCCTTCGACCCGAGCGCGGGCTGGGAGACGGTGCGCCTGTCCTTCATCGTCGGCCGCCCGGCGGTCGAGCCCGGCTTCCGCCTGGTGCGGCGCGAAGGCCCCGGCCGCACGCTGCACTACACGCTGGAGAGCTACGCCGTCGGCCGCCAGCCCGAGGGCGAGCGCTACGCCACGTAGGGCGGGTTTCAACCCGCCAACGACATAGCCCGGGAGATGGCGGGTTGACACCCGCCCTACGCCTGCCGACGAAGACGCACCGGAGACCGACATGACCCAGCCCCTCGCCGCCCCGACCGACACCATCGACCTCGCCGCCGAATACCGCGAGGCCGGCGTCGCCGACGTGCTCGACCGCCTCGACGCCGAGCTGGTCGGCCTGGCGCCGGTCAAGCGCCGGGTGCGCGAGATCGCCGCCCTGCTGCTGGTCGACCGCGTGCGCGCGCGCCTCGGCCTGGCCAGCACCCCGCCCTCGCTGCACATGTGCTTCACCGGCAACCCCGGCACCGGCAAGACCACGCTGGCGCTGCGCATGGCCGAGATCCTCCAGCGCCTCGGCTATGTGCGCAAAGGCCATGTGGTGGCGGTCACGCGCGACGACCTGGTCGGCCAGTTCATCGGCCACACCGCGCCCAAGACCAAGGAGGTGCTCAAGCGCGCCATGGGCGGCGTGCTGTTCATCGATGAGGCCTATTACCTGTTCCGCCCCGAGAACGAAAAGGACTACGGCCAGGAGGCCATCGAGATCCTGCTGCAGGTGATGGAGAACCAGCGCGACGACCTGGTGGTGATCCTCGCCGGCTACGCCGATCGCATGGACCGCTTCTTCGAGTCCAACCCCGGCATGAAGTCGCGCATCGCCCACCATGTCGAGTTCCCCGACTACAGCAACGCCGAGCTGGCCCAGATCGCCGAGCGCATGCTGGCCGACTGGAACTACCGCTTCGACGCCGCCGGCCGCGCCGCCTTCGACGACTACCTGCGCCACCGCCGCGCCAAGCCGCACTTCGCCAACGCCCGCAGCGTGCGCAACGCGCTCGACCGCATGCGCCTGCGCCAGGCGCTGCGCCTGTTCGACGGCGCGACGCCGATCGACCCGGACGACTTGCAGATCCTCACCGACGCCGACGTGCGCGCCAGCCGCCACTTCCGCCCGACGCCGCCGACCCTGGTCGGCCAGGCGCCGCCGGACGAGGAGATCGACGCCTACGACCCCGACCGCATCCCGGAGCGCAGCGACTACTGAGGGCGGGTTGAAACCCGCCCACCTCAAAACCGCCGGAGCCACGCATGAGCATCCACACCACCATCAACCGCGACGGCTGCACCGTCGAGTCCATCGTGGCCGCGGCAAGGCAGCTCGTGACGTAGGACGGATAAGCGCAGCGCATCCGCCATCGCACGCCCCGCGGGGCACGGCGGATGCGCCTTCGGCTTATCCGCCCTACGAACCGCCCCGCCGTAGGGCGGGTTTCAACCCGCCAAGACGCCCCGACGAACACCCAAAAATGCGAGGAGACACGCATGTTCAGCCTGGAACGCACCACGCTCACCGAGTACCTGATCTCCCAGCGGCGCAGCCACCCCGGCGCCACCGGCGAGTTCAACGCCCTGATCCTGCAGGTCGCCCAGGCCTGCAAGGCCGTCTCGCGCGCGGTCGCGCACGGCGCGCTGGGCGGCGTGCTCGGCGCCTTGGCGGCCACCAACGTGCAGGGCGAAACGCAGCAGACGCTCGACGTGCTGGCCGACGACATCTTCCGCCGCGCCACCCACTGGGGCGGTGCCCTGGCCGGCATGCTGTCGGAAGAGAACGAAGCGCCGATTCCCATTCCCGAGGGCCACAAGCGCGGCAAGTACCTGCTGCTGTTCGACCCGCTCGACGGCTCATCCAACATCGACGTGAACGTCTCGGTCGGCTCCATCTTCTCCATCCTGCGCAGCCCGCGCCCCGGCGAGGCCGCCACCGAGGCCGACTTCCTGCAACCGGGCACGCGCCAGGTGGCCGCCGGCTACGCCATCTACGGCCCCTCGACGCTGCTGGTGCTCACCGTCGGGCGCGGCGTGGCGGCCTTCACCTTCGACCCCGTCCTGGGCGAGTTCTTCCTCACCCGTGACGACATCCGCATTCCGGGGGCCACGCAGGAGTTCGCCATCAACGCCTCCAACTCGCGCTTCTGGGAGGCGCCGGTGGCGCGCTACGTGGCCGAATGCCTGGCCGGCAAGAGCGGCCCGCGCGGCAAGGACTTCAACATGCGCTGGGTCGCCTCCCTGGTGGCCGAGGCCCACCGCATCCTCACCCGCGGCGGCGTCTTCCTCTACCCGCGCGACCGCAAAGACCCCGGCAAGCCCGGCCGGCTGCGCCTGCTCTACGAGGCCAACCCCATCGGCTGGCTCATCGAGCAAGCCGGCGGCCGCGCCTCCACCGGCGTGCGCCCGGTGCTCGAAGTGGCGCCCGAATCGACGCACCAGCGCATCGGCTTCGTCTTCGGCTCGCGCGAAGAAGTCGAGCGCATCGAGCGCTACCACGCCGAACCGGTACTCGGCGGCGACCACCACGACGCGCCGCTGTTCAACACCCGTGGCCTGTTCATGACGGCGTAGACGGCTGCGTAGCCCGGACGAGGGCCGCAGGCCCGACTCCGGGAGCGGCCTCACGCAACCGGCACGCTGCCCCCCGGATTCCGCGGCGCTCCATCCGGGCTACGCCCCACCCCCGATTTCCCATCCGCACGAGGGCAACACCATGTCCGACCGTCATCCCATCATTGCCATCACCGGCTCCTCCGGCGCCGGCACCAGCACCGTGCAGCGCACCTTCGAGGAAATCTTCCGCCGCGAGGGCGTCACCGCCGCCACCATCGAGGGCGACAGCTTCCACGCCTTCGACCGCCGGCAGATGCGCGAGAAAATGGCCGAGCACGAAGCCGGCGGCGACAACCGCCTGTCGCACTTTGGCCCCGAGGCCAACCTCTTCGGCGAGCTGGAAAACCTCTTCCGCCACTACAGCGAATGCGGCCAAGGCAAACGGCGCAAATACCTGCACAACGCCGAAGAAGCAGCCCCCCACAAGCAAGACCCAGGCACCTTCACCCCGTGGGAAGACCTGCCCACCGGCACCGACCTGCTGTTCTACGAAGGGCTGCATGGCGCGGTGGCCAACGGCGAGATCGACGTGGCGCGCTTCGTCGACCTGCTCATCGGCGTGGTGCCGGTGGTGAACCTGGAGTGGATCCAGAAGCTGCACCGCGACAAGTCCATGCGCGGCTACAGCACCGAGGCGGTCACCGACACCATCCTGCGGCGCATGCACGACTACGTGCACTACATCGTCCCGCAGTTCGCGCGCACCCATGTGAACTTTCAGCGCGTGCCGATGGTGGACACCTCCAACCCCTTCATCGCCCGCGCCATTCCCACCGCGGACGAATCGATGGTGGTGATCCGCTTCGCCAACCCCAAGGGCATCGACTTCCCCTACCTGCTGAACATGGTGCACGACAGCTTCATGAGCCGCGCCAACACCATCGTGGTGCCGGGCGGAAAGATGGAGCTGGCCATGCAGCTGATCTTCACCCCCTTCGTGTGGCGGCTGATGGAGCGGCGGAGGCAGTTGCTGTGAACCCTGCCCGCCATGCCTCACACCCCCACCGGCGGCCGGTTGAAACCGGCCCTACGACGCCGCCCCACCTCGCCGTAGGGCGGGTTTCAACCCGCCAACACCGTATCGAGATGACAAAAGCGGGTTGAAACCCGCCCACCGGAGACCGCTCATGACCGCCCGCCTCGCCACCGCCGCCCTCGACACCCTGCGCGCCAACGCGCTGCGCTTTCTGGCCATCGACGCCGTCGAGGCCGCCCGCTCCGGCCACCCCGGCATGCCGATGGGCATGGCCGAGATCGCCGTCGCGCTGTGGACGCGCCATCTCAAGCACGACCCGGCCGACCCCGCCTGGGCCGACCGCGACCGCTTCGTGCTCTCCAACGGCCACGGCTCGATGCTGCTCTACGCCCTGCTCCACCTCACCGGCTACGACCTGCCGCTCGACGAACTCAAGCGCTTCCGCCAACTCGACAGCCGCTGCCCCGGCCACCCCGAGGTCGGCCACACGCCGGGTGTCGAGACCACCACCGGGCCGCTCGGCCAGGGCCTGGCCAACGCGGTGGGCATGGCGTTGGCCGAGAAGCGGCTGGCGGCCGAGTTCAACCGGCCCGGCCACGCCATCGTCGACCACCGCACCTGGGTGTTTCTCGGCGACGGCTGCCTGATGGAAGGCATCAGCCACGAGGCTGCCAGCTTTGCCGGCGTGCAGCGCCTGTCCAAACTCATCTGCCTGTGGGACGACAACCGCATCTCCATCGACGGCGACGTGGCCGGCTGGTTTGCCGACGACACCCCGGCGCGCTTCCGCGCCTATGGCTGGAACGTGGTCGAGCGTATCGACGGCCACGATGTCGAAGCGGTGGACCGCGCCATCCGCGAGGCGCTGGCCAATGCCGACAACGACATCGGCCCCACCCTCATCTGCTGCCGCACCACCATCGGCCGCGGCAGCCCGGCGCGTGCCGGCAGTGCCGGCGTGCATGGCGCACCGCTGGGCGCCGACGAGGTCGCCGCCACCCGCGCCGCGCTCGACTGGCCGCATCCGCCCTTCCACGTGCCCGACGAGATCCGCGAGAGCCTCGACGCCCGCGCCCGCGGCGCCCGCCAGCGGGCCGACTGGCAGGCCCGCGTCGCCGCCTGGCGCAGCGCCTACCCCGAGCTGGCCGCCGAGTTCCAGCGCCGCCAGCGCGGCGACCTGCCGGTGGGCTGGCGGGTGCTGAGCACCGCCCTGCTGCGCCGTGCGCACAACGACGCCGCCACCATCGCCAGCCGCAAGGCCAGCCAGAACGCCATCGCGCGCATCGCCCGCGCCCTGCCCGAACTGCTCGGCGGCTCGGCCGACCTGACCCACTCCAACCTCACCGACTGGCCCGGCTGCGGCGCCCTGCACGCCAACCCCGAGGCCACGCACCCCGGCCGCCACATCCACTGGGGCGTGCGCGAATTCGGCATGGCCGCCGCGCTCAACGGCATAGCCCTGCACGGCGGCCACCTGCCCTTCGGCGCCACTTTTCTGGTCTTCTCCGACTACGCCCGCAACGCCATCCGCATGAGCGCGCTGATGCGCCTGCGCGTGGTGTATGTGATGACGCACGACGCCATCCACCTCGGCGAAGACGGCCCGACCCACCAGCCGGTCGAGCACCTGCCCGGCCTGCGCCTGATCCCCGGCCTCGATGTGTGGCGCCCCTGCGACGCGGTCGAAACCCAGGCCGCCTGGAATGCCGCCGTCACCCGCGCCGACGGCCCCAGCCTGCTCGCCCTGTCGCGCCAGGCCCTGCCGCACCAGGCCCGCAGCGACGCCCAGCTTGACGCCATCGCCCGCGGCGGCTATGTGCTGGCCGACGCCGACGCGCCGCTGCTGGCGATCCTCGCCACCGGCGCCGAGGTGGCGCTGGCCATGGCCGCGCGCGAGCGTCTGGCCGCCGAGGGCATTGCCGCGCGCGTGGTGTCGATGCCCAGCACCAGCGTGTTCGACCGGCAGGACACCGCCTGGCGCAACGCCGTGCTGCCGCCCGATCTCCCCCGGCTCGCCGTCGAAGCCGCCCAGCCCGACCTGTGGTGGAAAACGCTCGCTGGCGCCCCCCGAAGCGCCGTGCTCGGCATCGACCGCTTCGGCGAATCCGCCCCCGCCGAGGCGCTGGCCGAGCGCTTCGGCTTCACCGTCGAGCACGTGGTCAACGCCGCACGCGGCCTCCTGTAGATGCCGATCCCGGATTGCGCTGCGCTCCATCCGGGCTACCCGCACCGTAGCCCGGATGCAGGCCACAGGCCGGAATCCGGGAGCCCCATTCCGCATTCACCGACAGATCCTCCGAGGAGACACCCATGAGCATCCGCATCGCCATCAACGGTTACGGTCGCATCGGCCGCAACGTGTTGCGCGCCTTCTACGAGGGCGGCAAGCGCCACCCGGTCGAGATCGTCGCCATCAACGACCTGGGCAACGCCGACACCAACGCCCACCTCACCCGCCACGACAGCGTGCACGGCCGCTTCGGCCATGCGGTGGCAGTGGCCGACGGGCACTTGATGATCGACGACGACATGATCCATGTCAGCGCCGAGCGCGACCCGGCCAAACTGCCCTGGCGTGAATTGGGCGTGGACGTGGTGCTCGAATGCACCGGCCTGTTCACCAGCAAGGCCAGCGCCGGCGTGCACCTGGCCGCCGGCGCCGGCAAGGTGCTGATCTCCGCCCCCGGCGCGGCGGACGTGGACGCCACCATCGTCTATGGCGTCAATCACCACACCCTGCGCGCCGCCCACCAGGTGGTGTCCAACGCCAGCTGCACCACCAACTGCCTGGCGCCGCTGGCCTGGGCGCTGCACGGCCCGCTCGGCATCGAGCGCGGGCTGATGACCACGGTGCACTCCTACACCAACGACCAGGTGCTCACCGACGTCTATCACACCGACCTGCGCCGCGCCCGCAGCGCTACCCAGTCGCTGATCCCCACCAAGACCGGCGCCGCCGCGGCCGTCGGGCTGGTGATACCCGAGCTGGCCGGCCGGCTCGACGGCTTCGCCATCCGCGTGCCCACGCCCAATGTGTCTTTTACCGACTTCACCTTCATCGCCCGCCGCGCCACCAGCGTCACCGAGGTGAACGACCTGGTGCGCGAAGCGGCCCACGGCCGGTTGGCCCGCATCCTCGCCATCAACGACGCGCCGCTGGTGAGCTGCGACTTCAACCACGACGCCCACTCCGCGATCTTCGACACCACGCTGACGCGCGTGGACGACACCCTGGTGAAAGTCACCGCCTGGTACGACAACGAATGGGGCTTTTCCAACCGCATGCTCGACACCACCGTGGCCATGATGGAGGCAGCGCAATGAACATCCTCAGACTCGAAGACCTCGCCCTGCGCGGCCAGCGCGTGTTCATCCGCGCCGACCTCAACGTGCCCATGACGCCCCACGGCGAAGTGGCCGACGACACCCGCCTGCGCGCCGTGCTGCCCGGCATCCGCCACTGCCTGGCGGCCGGCGCGGCGGTGATGATCACCTCGCACCTGGGCCGCCCGGTCGAAGGCGCGCTCACCCATGCCGACTCGCTCGCCCCGGTCGCCGTGCGCCTGTCCGAGTTGCTCGGCCAGCCCGTGCCGCTGCTCGGCGACTGGACGCACGGCACGTTCCGCCTCGACCCCGGCGAAATCGTGCTGCTCGAAAACTGCCGCGGCAACATCGGCGAGCTGGCCGATGACGCCGCGCTGGCCGGGCGCATCGCGCGCTGGATCGACATCTATGTGAACGACGCCTTCGCCGCCGCCCACCGCAGCCAGTGCACCACCCACGCGCTCGCCCTGGCCGCGCCCATCGCCTGCGCCGGCCCGCTGCTGTGCGCCGAGCTCGACACCCTCGGCCGCGCCCTGGCCCAGCCGGCGCGGCCGCTGGTGGCGGTGGTCGGCGGCCCGAAGGTGTCCACCAAGCTCACCGTGCTCGAACGCCTCGCCGACCGGGTCGACACCCTCATCGTCGGCGGCGGTATCGCCAACACCTTCATCGCCGCGCGCGGCCACGGCGTGGGCAGCTCGCTGTACGAGCCCGCCCTGCTCGACGCCGCCCGCCGCATCGCCGCCCGCATGGCCGAGCGCGGCGCCCGCCTGTGGCTGCCCGACGACGTCATCACCGCCACCCGCTGCGCCGCCGACGCCACGCCCCACATCCGCGCCATCGACGCCGTGCCGCCCGGCGAGATGATCCTCGACGTCGGCCCGGCCAGCGACGCGGCCATCGAGGCCATCATGCTCGGCGCCGGCACCATCGTCTGGAACGGCCCGCTCGGCGTCTTCGAGCTTGCGCCCTTCGCCGCCGGCACCCGCGCCCTGGCCCGCGCCATCGCCGCCAGCCCCGGCCACAGCATCGCCGGCGGCGGCGACACCCTGGCCGCCATCGCCGCCTTCGGCGTTACCGACGCCATCGACACCATCTCCACCGGCGGCGGCGCCTTCCTGGAGTTTCTCGAAGGCCGCGAACTGCCCGCCGTCGCCGCCCTCAAGGCCCGCGCCGGCGGCCGGCAGCGCCGGCCCACGACGATGGCCACCGCGTAAGCCCATCGACCATCCGGCGGGTTGAAACCCGCCCTAAAAAAAGCCGGCGTTGCGCTCCGCCTCGCCCACCCGTAGGGCGGGTTTCAACCCGCCAACCCCGCCAAACAAAACCCCGGAGACCTCCCATGCCCCTGATCGCCCTGCGCCAACTGCTCGACCACGCCGCCGAACACGGCTACGGCGTGCCCGCCTTCAACATCAACAACATGGAACAGATCCAGGCCATCATGGCCGCCGCCCACGCCACCGACAGCCCCGTCATCCTCCAGGCCAGCGCCGGCGCGCGCGGCTACGCCGGCGAGGCCTACCTGCGCAAGATGGTCGAAGCCGCCGCCGAGCAGCACCCCCACCTCCCCATCTGCCTGCACCAGGACCACGGCGCCAGCCCTGCCGTGTGCCAGCAATCCATCCGCTCCGGCTTCACCAGCGTGATGATGGACGGCTCCCTGCGCGACGACATGAAAACCCCCGCCAGCTACGCCTACAACGTCGAAGTCACCCAAAAGGTGGTCGACATGGCCCACGCCGTCGGCGTCAGCGTCGAAGGCGAGCTGGGCTGCCTCGGCTCGCTCGAAACCGGCCAGGCCGGCGAAGAAGACGGCGTGGGTGCCGAAGGCACACTGGCCCACGACCAACTCCTCACCGACCCCGCCGAAGCCGCCGACTTCGTCGCCGCCACCGGCGTCGACGCGCTCGCCGTGGCCATCGGAACCAGCCACGGCGCCTACAAATTCACCCGCCCGCCCACCGGCGACATCCTCGCCATCGACCGCATCCGCGCCATCCACCAGCGCATCCCCGACACCCACCTGGTCATGCACGGCGCCTCCAGCGTCCCGCAGGAATGGCTCGCCATCTTCCGCGAATACGGCGGCGACATCGGCGAAACCTACGGCGTACCGGTCGAGGCCATCGTCGAAGGCATCAAGAATGGTGTGCGCAAGGTCAACATCGACACCGACCTGCGCCTCGCCATGAGCAGCGCCATCCGCCGCCTCGCCGTCGAAAACCCCCGCGAATTCGACCCCCGCAAATTCTTCAAAGCCGCCCGCGACGCCGCCCGCCAGATCTGCGAGGCCCGCTTCGAAGCCTTCGGCACGGCGGGGCATGCGAGCCGGATCCGGGGGGTGCCGCTGGAGGAGATGGCGAGGGGGTATGCGAGGCGGTAGGCGGGCTGTTGCTTTTGCGTCCAACCGCTGCCCCTGCTTCGGCAACAGCAAGCGTAGCCCGGCCGAGGGCCATCGGCCCGACGCCGGGAACATCGTGCTGGGCTGGCGGCGCGGATCCCGGCGTCGCTGCGCTCGGCCGGGCTACGGGTGCTGAGCTTAAATCAGGCCATCGAGCGGGCTGACCACGCCGCGGCCGCCCCGGTTCAGCACATGGGTGTAGATCATCGTCGTCTTCACATCCGAGTGCCCCAACAACTCCTGGACGGTGCGAATATCGTAACCAGTCTCCAACAAGTGGGTCGCGAAGGAATGGCGCAGCGTGTGCGGTGTGGCCGGTTTGTCGATGCCTGCCGCCACACACGCCCGCTTGACGGCACGCTGCACCTGCTTTTCGTCGAGATGGTGTCGCCCTGCCGTGCCACGGCGCGGATCGATGGACAACCGCGCGGCGGGAAACACGTACTGCCAGCCGAATGCCGTAGCAGCACCCGGATACTTCGTCGCAAGGGCATGAGGTAACCAGACCCGGCCCCGCCCGGCTTGCAGGTCGGCATTGTGCATCGACCGGGCGAACTCGATCTGCGCAACTACGGCTTCCTTGAGGCGTTCGGGCAACATGGTGATCCTGTCCTTACCGCCCTTGCCATCGCGAACAAGCAACTCCCCACGCTCAAGTTCGACATCTTTCACCCGCAACCGTACCGCCTCCATCAACCGCAACCCGGCACCATAAAGCAGATCCACAATCAAGCTGATCCGCGGATCGCGAACCTGTGCCCTGAGCACCGCCACCTCGTGGCGTGTCAGCACCACCGGCAAGCGTGCCGGGCGTTTGGCCCGCACCACATCGTCCAGCCAGGGCAGAGGAAGGTCGAGCACCTCACGATACAGAAACAGCAGCGCCGACAACGCCTGATTCTGAGTCGCCGCGGCCACATCGCGATCCACCGCCAGGGAGCTCAAGAAGGCTTCGATCTCGACTTTACCCATGTCACGGGGGTGGCGCTTGTCATGAAACTGGATGTATCTTCTTATCCACGCAAGATATGACCTCTCCGTTCGTATGCTGTAGTGCTTGAGGCGAAGACGCTCGCGCGTCACGGAGAACAGGCCAGGCTGGGGGGCGGATGCAGAGGACGGGATGTTATTGGACATTTGGTGGTGTACACAGCGTGGTTGTACATGTCAAAGGCATCCTGCCAGAGCGACGTCATGATATGCACCAGTCGTGTAAACGTTTACGACACCATTTGGTGTCTACTTATAGTTAGCCCTACACATCCTGTACCTATGCCATTCCAACCATCTCTGACAAATAATGAAGTTTGACATTGGGGATGAAACGGATCAGGCGCTCACGACGACGCTTATTCACGAACTTGTCCTTTGCAAGGATAGCTTTGAACGGTTCGCTGCTCTGGCAAAAATGAACATCATGGGACGCCGAGACAAAGCCATAAAGATCAAGTGCCACGACGCCTATGCCAGCTTTCTTCATCACCTTTATGAGTTCTACGTTGGGTGTATCAAGCGGGACCTGAGAAATACTGACAATCTACACAACGACATCCTCGACAAAATATTCAATCGTGAAGTTACAAAACTTCTGAAGAATAGGGTTGACGCAATACAGGGAGGTTACGCGCCGTCCTGGGAAAATCATATTTCTGTCTACCAAGTTGAGGTACCTACCGAATTTGGAGCGCAGTTCAGAAGGATAAGAAACAGAACGGCCCACGCAAGCATTAAGCGGTCTGTGCCGGGAAACGAGTTGCCGCTTGGACAGTTCTATGAAAAATATCACGGCTTCGTTTATCTTCTGTACTACTCAGCACAATGGCTTTGGACCGTCAAAGACATTGAGGCGCACGACTGGAAATCAATTGAAGACTTCGACCTTGCTGTGCAGGGCTAACCCGTCATTCCACCGGACCTGCGCGAAAAACCGCGCAGGCCGGTGAATTCAAACGTTGGGGGTGAGCTAGTGGACCGCCTTAAGCCCGAGAAAATGCAGAACATTTTCCGCATCGACAAGAACAAGGTCGCTGGGCGGGGTGCGACCCACGTGCAAGGCGACGGGGTCAGGTCTTGAATTAACAAGGCGACGGGGTCAGGTCTTGAATTAACACATTCTTCCCCGAACAAGCCTCCGGGGTCACGTGCAAGGCGACGGGGTCAGGTCTTGAATGGCGACGGGGTCAGGTCTTGAATTAACACATTCTTCCCCGAACAAGCCTCCGGGGTCAGGTCTTGAATTAACACATTCTTCCCCTACACTGAACTCATGGCGCGCCCCTTGCGAATCGACCTTGCCGGTGGTCTTTACCACGTGACTTCTCGCGGTGATCGTCGCGAGGACATCTATCTGGATGACGAAGATCGCGAGATCTGGCTGGGAGTTTTTGCGCAGGTGTGCGAGCGGTTCAATTGGCGCTGTCATGGGTGGTGCCAGATGAGCAATCACTATCACGTGGTGGTGGAGACGCCGGAGGCGAATCTGTCGCCGGGGATGCGTCAGTTGAACGGGGTCTATACACAGCGCTTCAACCGTCGGCATGGGCTTGGGGGGCATCTTTTCCAGGGGCGGTTCAAGGGCATTTTGATGGAGCAGGACGCCTACTTGCTGGAGCTGGCGCGCTATGTGGTGCTCAATCCGGTGCGGGCGGGGATGGTGGCGCATGCGAGCGAGTGGCCGTGGAGTAGTTACCACGCGATGGTCGGGCGCGCGGCGGTGCCGGCTTGGCTGGAGACGGACTGGTTGCTGGCGCAGTTTCGCAAGCAGCGACGGCGGGCGCAGATGCGCTATGCGGCGTTTGTGGACGCGGGCGTAGGGCAGCCGGGTATTTGGGCTGCGCTGCGTCATCAGGGTTTGTTGGGGTCGGATGATTTCGTGGCGCGTCTGCATGCGCAGTTGCGCGAGCGGCGGCCGGAGGCGCTGCGGGAGGTGTCGCGTGCGCAGCGCCGCATGTTGGCGCCGCCGCTGGAGGCGCTGCCGGCTGCGTACGGCAGCCGGGCCTTGCGCGACGAGGCGATGGCCGCGGCCTATGCGACGGGCGCCTATTCGATGCAGGCGGTCGCCGATCATTTCGGCGTCCATTATTCGACGGTGAGCCGGGTGGTAAAGGCGTTCGAGGCGGGGGGTCGGCCTGCCGGGCCGGGGTGAGGTGGGCGCCTGGGCGGGCCGACGGTAGGCTTGCTCGCGTGCAGGCCGACGTCTAACAAGCGCAGCCCGGATGCTGCGCAGGGGAATCCGGGGTCTGCGGTAGATCGACCACCATCCCGGGTTCCGGCCTTCAGCCTGCATCCGGGCTGCGCGCCGGTGCAGCCATCCCCGGGTTGTCGCATCGCCCGCCGTGGTCTAACACGTACATCAAGCCGCACTTCTGACCGGCACGCGCCGCGCCTGCCGGGTAGGCGCGGCATCCGCGATTCACGCAACGGAGGATGGACATGATCACCCCGGCAAAGAACACGATCTGCCTGTGGTATGACGGCGACGCCGAGGCAGCCGCGCAGTTTTACACCAGGACCTTTCCCGACTCGGCGGTGAGGGCGGTGTACCGCGCGCCGGGGGATTTTCCGTCGGGGAAGCGGGGAGATGTTCTGACGGTGTGGTTCACGGTGCTGGGGGTTGAATGCCTGGGGCTCAACGGCGGGCCTGCGTTCAAGCATAGCGAGGCGTTTTCGTTCCAGGTGGCCACGGTCGATCAGGCCGAAACGGATCGGTACTGGCACGCCATCGTGGACAACGGCGGGCAGGCGAGTGCCTGCGGTTGGTGCAAGGACAAGTGGGGGCTGTCGTGGCAGATCACGCCGGTGGCGCTCACGCAGGCGATTTCGGACCCGGACCCCGCCGCGGCCAAGCGGGCGTTTGATGCCATGATGCAGATGACGAAGATCGACATTGCAGCCATCGAGGCGGCGCGGCGCGGTTGAGGTGGCAGAAGGAAGCTCGCCGGAGCGCTGTGCGTTGTGGGCGATAACGAAGCGCGCCGCGGTGCTCGCTTGAAGGGGCGACAAGGGCGCGGCCCTGGAATCCGAGCAGCCAGCGGCGTCGGGTCACGCCGACGGCCCGCCCGGCCTTGCACGGCAGCGATCCGCCCCACGCTGCGGCGGATAGTAAAACCATGCCGCGACCACGAGCCCGCCGAACACCGTGTACGCGAGCGCGAACACCCAGAACGGGGCGTCGTAGAACAGCACGCGCCCGACCCAGTGCTGGATGAAGCTGGCGGCGTAGGGCGCCTGCCCGGCCTGTTGGCGCAGCCAGGATTCCAGCACGGTGAGCGGGCAGTGCTGGCCGAGCCAGGCTTGCAGTACGACGAAGCCGATGGCGCCCAGATGCGCGAGGCGAAACGCCCGGGCGTTCACCCACCGCCAGTGCCGCAGGTTGCCGAGCACCACGGCGACGAGGCCGCCGACCACGAAGATGACGACGCCCAGATGGACGAGCAGCACGGCGTCTGCCAGCAGCCGGTAGAGGGGTGCGTCGGGCATTGGGGCATCTATGGGTAGCCAAACACCGTACCGGGGCGGCGGTGCATCGACCCCCCTCCCGGATTCCGGCCTTCGGCCTGCATGCGGGCAACGAGGCGGTTAGTCGAGCCGGAAGCCGACCTTCAGCTTGACCTGGTAATGCGCGATCTTGCCGTCCACGATGTGGCCGCGCGATTCGGTCACTTCGTACCAGTCGAGATGCTCGATGGTCTTGGATGCACGGGCGATGGCGTTGCGGATGGCGTCGTCGGAGCCGGTGGCGGACGAGCCGGCCAGCTCGATGATCTTGTACACATGCGCACTCATGGCGGTCTCCTGGGGCGGCGGGTTGCCTGCCCCCAGTATAGGAGCCCCTGCCGGGCCGCGCCGTGCGGCACCAGAATTCCGCGCGGCCGCGGCACTTTGGCCCATGCCGGCGGTCTTTGTATGGGCGGGCGGCCGCATTGCCACGCCAGACACAACAACATTCACCGGCCGCAGCGCAGCGCGCCGCCCCCTTCAAGGAAACACCATGCTAGACAAGCTGGGCCAGGACGCCCTCATCATCTGGGCCACGATCGACCCCATCGGCACCATGGCGCTGTTCACCGGCCTGACCGCCCACCTGTCGGCCGAGCATCGCCGGCGCACCGCCTACAAGACCGTGCTCTACGCGGGCGCCGTGCTGCTCGGCTCCATCGTCATCGGCCAGCTGATCCTCAACGCCATGGGCATTCGCCTGGCCTCCTTCCAGCTCGGCGGCGGCATCATCCTGTTTCTGTTTGGCCTGAAGATGATCTTCGGCGCCGACACGCCCTCGCCGCGCCAAGAGCCGGAGCACGACATCGCCGTGTTCCCGCTCGCCATCCCAGCCACCGCCACGCCGGGCGCCATCCTGGCGGTGATCCTGCTGACCGACAACCATGTCCACCCCATCCCGGTGCAGATCGGCACGGCCCTGGTCACGGTGGCCATCCTGGGCGTCACGCTGGTGCTGCTCTTGCTGTCGAGCCGCATCATCCGGATCATCGGGGTCAGCGGCGCCTCGATCCTGACCCGTGTCATGGGCATGATCCTGGCCGCCTTCTCCGTCGAGCTGGCGATGAACGCGCTCGGCATCGGACAATGGGTCACCCCGGCGCAGTAGGCGCCGGGCGCCCCGTCAGCTGAGGGTCGGAAAATGGCAAGCACGCCGAGGTTCTGGGACTTCATCGCCGAGCGCTACGCAAGGCAACCGGTGGCCGACGAGGCCGCCTACCAGACCAAGCTGCGGGTCAGCCGCGAGTACTTCCGGCCCGACATGCAGGTGCTGGAATTCGGCTGCGGCACGGGCTCGACGGCCATCGCCCATGCGCCGTACGTGGCCCATATCCGGGGCATCGACATCTCCCCGAAGATGATCGACATCGCCCGGCGCAAGGCCGCGGCCGCCGGCATCGACAACGTCGGCTTCGAGGTGTCGAGCATCGACACGCTCGAAGACGGCCCGTCGCGCTATGACGCAGTGATGGGCCACAGCATCCTGCACCTGGTCGACCACCCGGCAGCGGTCATTGCCAAGGTTCATGCGCAGCTCAAGCCCGGCGGCGTGTTCATCAGCAGCACCATGTGCCTGGGCGACTCGCTCACGCAGCGGATCATCAAGGCGGTGGTGTCGCTCGGCGCGGTGGTCGGCCTGCTGCCCTCGCTGACCGCCTTCACCCAGCAAGCCCTGCGCGACACCTTGCTTGCCGCCGGCTTCGAGATTGCGCACTGCTGGCAACCCAAGCCCGGCGCCGCGGTGTTCATCGTCGCCCGCAAACCCGACAACGCCGTGCCCGCCGCCTGAGCACGTGTGAAGACGCCGTAACGCGCCGGGCCGCGTGCGAGGCCGGATTTGGCAATCACGCGAGCACGTCATGCAGCAATCGGTGCGCGCAGTCGATGTATTCACGCGGTCTGACACCGCCCCGCCGGGCACCGCATTTCCGCCCTACAATGGCCCCTTTCCCAGCCATTACCCGCCGCATGCGCATCACCGCCTTCACCGACCTCGCCTGCCCGCTCGACGGCGCCCCGCTGCAGCGTGACGGCGCCGCCTGGCGCTGCGCGGCCGGCCACAGCTATGACATCGCCAGCCAGGGCTATGTCCACCTGCTGCCGGTGCAGCAAAAGCGCTCGCGCGACCCCGGCGATAGCAAGGCCATGGTCGCCGCCCGGCGCCGCTACCTCAACGCCGGCCACTACCAGCCGATTGCCGAGGCCGTGCGCCGCGCCACGCTGGCCGGCCTGCCCGCCAGCGGTGGCAGCTGCCTGGATGCCGGCTGCGGCGAAGGTTACTACCTGCGCCAGCTCGCCGAGGCCGACGACGACCGCCCGCTGGCCCTCCTCGGGCTCGACATCTCCAAATGGGCCACACTCGCCGCCGCCCGGCAGGATGCCCGCCCGGCCTGGGTGGTCGGCAGCAACGCCCGGCTGCCGGTACTGCCCGGCACGCTCGACCGCGTGCTGTGCCTGTTCGGCTTCCCGGTGTATGCCGAGTTCGCCCGCGTGCTCAAGCCCGGCGGCGTGCTGCTGCAGGTCGACGCCGGGCCGGATCACCTGCGCGAGCTGCGCCAGATCATCTACCCCAGCCTCAAACCCGAGCGCACCACCGACACCCCGACACCGCCCGGCTTTGTCCGCACGCACAGCGAAACCCTCCGCTATCCGCTCACCCTCGCCGGCGCCGACACCCTGGCCGACCTGCTGGTCATGACCCCGCATTTCTATCGTGCCAACGCCGAAGGCCGCGCCCGCGCCGCCGCGCTGACATCGCTGGCCGTCACCGTGGACGTCCGGCTCACCCGCTTCGAGCGTGTCGGCGGCGCAGGCCCGGCCGCCCCGGTTGAATCCGCACCGACCGGGGACTAGACTTCCCTCGCCCCCAGAGCGGTCAGCCCCGGGGCCGGGCACCCATTCATGGAGGCACGCCATGGACATCAAGGACGATCAACCCGCCGGGCACGCGCGCGCCGCCGTGGCAGGCCACCGACGCCGCACCCTGCTGTGCGTGCTGCTCATCGCGGCCGTGGCCGCATGCGCCGGCTACCGCGGCGGCTGGAAGAGTGTGGCCTATGTCGGCGACATCCCGCCGGCACGGGGGTCGGACGATGAAGGCGCAAGCCGCCCCACGACCCTGCACTTTCCCGGGTTGCAACTGGATATCGCGCTCGACAACGCGCTGCGCACACACGACACCCAAGTCATCCTTTTCGCGCTGCCGGTGTCGGTGGACCCGCGCGCGGTGTTCACCAAAAACAACCAGCCCGGTAAAACCCGCCTTTTCCTGACCGTCACGCCCACCGAGGCCGGCTACGTGTTTCGGCCCACGCAGGCGAATCTGCATATCGGCGATCGGCGGGTGGGCGGCATGGCCGGCTACGAATTCGGCATGTGGGACGCCGCGGGCCAGCGGGTACAGCAAGGCGGCAGCTGGCAGCACCGCCCGGTCGGCGACGCATTCACGCTGACGCAAGCCGGCCGCCGCTACCTGCTGTCCATTGATTTCGACATCGCCACCCCCTCACCCGAGACCACCGGGCTGGCCGTCGACCTGTCCGACGCACTGCGCTCAC
The DNA here is from genome assembly GCA_008501585.1 of Pseudomonadota bacterium. Taxonomy (GTDB): domain Bacteria; phylum Pseudomonadota; class Gammaproteobacteria; order Burkholderiales; family Rhodocyclaceae; genus Nitrogeniibacter. Next base: position 137,011 of record QQUN01000079.1, read on the forward strand.
CGCATCACCCGCCGCTGCCACGCATCCGTTTCGCGCCGGTACGCTGGAAAGAAGGCTACACCTGAGGTGTGCTCACGACATCAACCAAGCGCACCTGAGGCCCACGCCCCTTTGGGCTCAGGCCTGTTTGCGCGCCACCGCCGCGTTGCAGCGCCTTGCCCATGACGCGCGCCATCGCCCGCGCAATACGCGCTTGCCTTGCCGTCGCCCTCCTCCTGGCCCAACCCATCCACGCCGGCCCATTGCGCGACCGGATCGCCGAGCGCCGCCAGCAGGCCGCCCCGTTCGAACAGCTCAAGGACCTTGCCTACGGACCGCACGAACGCCAGCGCTTCGACGTGTATCTGCCCAAACCGCGCCCCACCGGCGCGCCGGTCATCCTGCTGGTGCATGGTGGCGGCTGGCGCCATGGCGACAAGGCCGCCGACAGCGTGGTCGAGCACAAGGTAAGGCACTGGGTGGGCCAGGGCGTGATCCTGGTATCGACCAACTACCGCCTGCTGCCCGAGGCCGGCCCGCTCGAACAGGCCGACGACGTGGCCCGGTCGCTGGCCGCGGTGCAGCAGCGGGCGAGCGAATGGGGCGGCGATGCGGACCGGGTGGTGCTGATGGGCCATTCGGCCGGCGCGCATCTGGTGGCCCTGCTCGGCGCCTCGCCCGAACGCGTCGCGGCCGCCGGCGCACGGCCGTGGGCGGCGACCGTCTCGCTCGACAGCGCGGCGCTCGACCTGCCCGCCATCATGCAGCGCCCGCACCTGCGCCTCTACGACCAGGCCTTCGGCGACAACCCGGCCCACTGGCGCGCCGCCTCGCCGCGCCACCAGCAGCGCACCGCCGGCCCGCCGCTGCTGGCCGTGTGCTCGACCGAACGCCGCGACGGCCCCTGCCCCAACGCCGAGGCCTTTGCCGCCACGGCCCGGCCGCTGGGCATGCGCGTCGAGATCCTGCCGCAGGCCCGCTCTCACCGTGAGATCAATGTCGATCTGGGCCGCGACGCGGCCTACACCGGCGCGGTCGACGCCTTCCTGCGCAGCGTGGAAGCACGCTGGCCGATGGCGCGGTAGCATTGCCTCGTCATCGATGGCCACAGGGGCATGAAGCGCGGATCGTAGGGCGGGAGGCATCCCGCCATCGGTGGTGCCGAATGGCATGGTGTGGCGGGTTGAAACCCGCCCGACGGGGTGCAGTCGCCGGCCCCCTCGGCCAGCCCCTTTACTTCAGCGAAAAATCGACCCGGCTGCCCGTCGTGTCCTTCTTCTCGTCCGACGCCGGCGAGCCGGCGGCGGCCTTGGCCGACGGGCCGACCATGAAGACACGCTCGGCGCTGACCTTGCCGACACCCACCAGCCAGTCGCGCACCGCCTGCGCGCGGGCCTTGCCCAGCGCGGCCAGTTCGGCCTCGCCCACCGGTGCATTCTTGAGCATCAGCGCGCGCATCTGGTCGGCAGGAATCGATTTGCTCAGGCCGATGAAGTTGCGCGGCTTGCCCTCGAACTCCGCCTCGTCATAGGCCTCGGCCAGCAGGGCGTCGCGCTTGTCGGCGGGGATCTCGATGGCGTCGAGCGGCGGCGGTGTCTGGCCGGCGTCGAGCAGCGCTTCGCGCTGGCGCGCGCGCATGCGCTCGAGCAGCCACTGCTCACGCAGGCCGGCTTCGTCCGCCACCGGGGCAACATGGCCGGTGATGTCGATTTTCAGCGCCGGCCGGTCGGCAAGCGCCTTGGCGAGGGTTTCGAGCTTCTTCACCGTCTCGGGGCTCAGCTGTCGTGAGCCGGGCGCAAACTCGGCGTAAGACAATTCCTCGCCACCGCCAAACACCGAGCCGAGCAGCGCAAAGGGCGAGGTGACGGCCTTGGCGATGAGATTGAAAAAGGCCCGCCAGACCAGGCCGGCCACGCTGAACTTGGGGTCGTCCAGCGAACCGCTGACCGGCACCGACAGGTTGATTTCGCCCTTGCCGTTCTTCAACAAGGCGACCGCCAGTTGCACCGGCAGCTTCACCGCGTCGGGGCTGTCGACCGCATCCCCGAAGGTGAGCTGGTCGAGCAGGATGGTGTTTTCGGCGCTGAGCTGGCGGTCGGTGATCTTGTAGCTCAGGTCGGCCGACAGCTTGCCCTTGGCGATGCCGTAGCCGACATATTTGCCGGAATAGGGCGAGACGGTCGGCAGGTCGAAGCCGCGCATGCTGGCGGCGATGTCGAGGTAGCGGTCGTCGCGCAGCGGGTTGAGCTGGCCGGTGATGGTCACCGGCGCGGCATGGTCGATGGCCGCGGTGAGCGACAAGGTGGCGAGGCTGTCGGGGTCGGACGACAGGCCTTCGAGCGTGCCGGCCACCTCGGTGAGATTGGCATCGTAGTTGGGCCGCACGAAGCGGTCGGAGAAGGCGACATTGCCCTTGTCCACCACGATGCGGCCAATGCGGATCGGTGGCAGCGCGGGCGACGGCGGGCTCACCGTGGCGGTGGATGTCGTCGGCGCGGCCGCACCGCCCGTGCCGCCGTCGAATTCGCCGGGCATCACCGCGGCGCTGCTCGGCGCCGCCTCGGGCGCCGCAGCCTGCGCCACAACGGCGTCTTTCTCGGCGGCGGTCATTTCGCGGAAGTTGAGCTGCCCCTCGGCACTGAGCACCAGACGCGAGAAGAAATCGCTCAGCGCGATCTCGTCGGCGGCCAGCGACAGGGGCGCGGTGCGCACGTCCAGCCCGCTCACCGCCAGCCGCTTCCAGGTCAGCACATCGACATCGTTGCGGGTGTCAACGGCGATCAGGTCGTCGATCGCCGCCTCGCCGCGAAAGCGCACCGCCGGCGCCTCGCCCCCGCGGGCCGCCCCCACGCTGAGCTGCCCGCCCAGCGACAGGTCGGCCGAGCGCAGGCTGGCCTCGATGCCTTCGGTGGCGTAGGCCTGCAGCGGCCGCAGGCCGAGGCGCTTGATGTCCACCCGCAGGTCGGCCGCCAGCGACGCGGTGTCGACCGTGCCCTTGGCCGCCAGGTAGCCGCCCTGGTTGATGATCGACTCGATGCTCAGCGCCACCGGCTGCGGCGGTGCCGTGCCCAGCGGCCCGAGCGACACGGCGGTGCGCTCGGCCTGGAGCACCACGGGGGTGCTCACCGCGCGGTCTTCGAAACGCAGCATCCAGCCGCTCAGTGCGGTCTGCCCGACGCGCACATCCCAGGCCGGCGCATCGGGCGCCGGCGCGGCGTCGGACGGCGCGACGATCTGCGCCAGGTCGATGCCGCCGTCACGGGCGCGAACCGCCGCCAGCGCCCCGCCACGGCTGGCAACCCGGGCCAGCGACACACTGCGCGCGGCGACGTCCACGTCGATGCCCTCGACGCTGAGCGCGTCGACGCGGACGGCCGGCGTGCGTTGCTTGTCCAGCTGCAAGGCGGCCTTGGCCAGATCGAGCCGGGCCTGGTCGAGGCGGAAGCCGGCGTCGTCGAACACATAGGGCAGCGTGGCGGCGAGCGTGCCGCCGGAGAGCCGGGCACCCACCAGTTGCTGCGCGTAGTAGGGCTGGTAATGCACCAGCGGGACACCGGTCAGCTCTACGGTGCCCGAGGCGCGCAAGGGAGCAAGCGCCAGCGCCCCCTGCTGGGCGATCTGCTCGCCGGCCGCACTGCGCGCCCCCAGGCTCAGCTGTGCGGGCCGGCTGCCATTGGAGACGAAACCGGTCAGCGACACGCTCAGGTCGGACAGTTCGGTCTGGAAGCGCCCCGCCGGCGCCGCGGCATCGCTGAAGCGGAACTGCCCGCCAGTGAGATCCAGCTGGTCGACCGTCACCAGAAGCGCTGCGCTCTTCGCCTCGGTATCGGTATCGGCATCGGCCGGCGCGGCCTCGGGCAGCTGCGGCAGCAGTTGCATCATGTCGAGCGAGCCGTCCGCCAGGCGGTTCAGGTCGAGCGCGGGTTGGTCGATCTCGATCCGCTCGAAGCGCAGCGACTGGCCGAACACATCGTACTCGCCGATCACCGCGGCGAGCTTCGGCAAGCGGATGGCCGGCCGGCCGTCGCGGTGGCGCACGGCCAGGTCGTCCAGCGTCATGTTGCCCGCCAGCAGCAGCCGCGGCGCCAGCCCCAGGGGCTCGGAGAACGCCAGCTCGAGCGCCACCGAGAGCGTACCGGTGGGCAGTTCGAAGGCCGGTTCAAAGGGCAGGTAGGCCAGGTAAGGGGTGATGTCGAGCCCATCGAGCCGGACATCGATCACCGTCTGGAGGTCTTCGCCAAACGGCCGGGTGTAGCCGTCGACCTGCAAGGGCGTGTCATTGACGCGCGCCGACAGCGCCGGCTGCACATGGCGCTCGACCTCGGCGGGGAAGCCGGAAACAAAAGGCACGCCGAGCGACAGATCGCGCACCGTGTGCTTCGCACCGGCCGGCTGGTCGTCGATATCGATGCTGCCGCCGGTGATCTGGATATTGTTGATCGAGAAACGCGGCGGGCCGGGCTCAACCTCCGGCCGCGGGCGCCGGGGCTCGGGGCGGGTCAGGCGCTCGACCACATCCGACCAGTTGTGGCTGCCATCGGCAAAGCGCGTCAGGCGCAGCGTAGGCGCGTCAATGCTCAGGCGCGAAAACACCAGGCCCCAGTAATACAGCGAGCGCCACTGCAGGTCGGTATCGAGATGGCCAATCTGCGCCGCACCCGGCTGGCCATCGGCTTCGGCCACGCGCAGGCCCGAGAGCGACAGGCTCAGCGAAAACGGATTGAAGCGCACCTCGTCGAGCGTCACCTGCCGCCCCAGCGCGTCGCCGGCCTGCACCGGCAACTGCCACTTGACCAGCGCCGGCAGCGCGAAAAAACCCAGCAGCGCATACAGCGCCACACCCGCGGCCACGCCGATGACCCACCGCCGGGCCGTGATCTTCCAGTCTTTTTCTTGTGTATCAGACGCGCTCATTCGCAGCCTCCTCGCCCGGTCACCAGCTTACCAGCGCCCGACATTTTCCCGCAGCCGCCGATGGTTTCAGGTGGTGTCCGCACGCCGGCCATGCCCCCTCCCCGCGCCGTGAGTTGACCGATCGGTTCAAATCCACCAACTTTGTCCGGCCGGCGTCCGCCACGCCACCGGCCATGCCCCAGGAGACACCATGCCCCACCCTGCCCAAGCGCTTCAGATCGATATCGTCTCCGACGTCGTCTGCCCCTGGTGTCTCATCGGCTACCGCCAGCTGGCCCGCGCGCTGGCGGCCAGCGGCACGCCGCACGAGATCCGCTGGCACCCGTTCGAACTGAACCCCGCCATGCCGCCCGAGGGCCAGAACCTGCGCGAGCACCTCATTGAGAAATACGGCACCACGCCCGAGCAGTCCGACGCGAGCCGCCAGCAGATCACCGCGCTCGGTGCCGAGCTGGGCTTCGCCTTCCGCTTTGCCGACGACATGCGCATGCACAACACCTTCAATGCGCATCAGCTGCTGCACTGGGCCGACCAGCACGGCCGCCAGCACGCGCTGGAGGAGGCGCTGTTTGCCGCGCATTTCACCGACCGGCGCGATCTGTCCGACCCCGCCGTGCTGGCCGACATCGCCGCCAGCGTCGGGCTCGACCACGCCGACGCGGCCGCCGTGCTCGCCGACCAGCGCTTCGCCGCCGCCGTGCGCGAGGCCGAACGCCACTGGCAGGCCCAGGGCATCCAGGCCGTGCCGGCCATCATCTTCAACCACCGCTACCTGGTGAGCGGCGCGCAAGGCGTCGACAACTACACACGCATCCTTGAACAACTGGCCAGCCTGCCGGACTAAGCCCTCACCCACACAGAACAAGGAATCCACCCACATGTCCGAGACAACCCCGTACACCCCGCCCAAGGTCTGGACCTGGGACGCCGAAAGCGGCGGCACATGGGCCAAAACCAACCGCCCCATCGCCGGCCCCACGCATGAGGCCACCCTGCCGCGCGGCAAGCACCCGCTGCAGCTCTACTCCATGGGCACGCCCAACGGCCAGAAAGTCACCATCGCGCTCGAAGAGCTGCTGGCCACCGGCGAGCGCGGCGCCGAGTACGACGCCCACCTGATCCGCATCAGCGAGGGCGAGCAGTTCTCCACCGGCTTCGTCGCGGTGAACCCCAACTCCAAGATCCCCGCCCTGCTCGACACCACCACCGGCAGCCGCGTCTTCGAGAGCGGCGCCATCCTGCTCTATCTCGCCGAAAAATTCGGCCGCTTCCTGCCCAAAAACCTGGCGGCACGCACCGAAGCGCTCAACTGGCTGTTCTGGCTACAGGGCTCGGCACCGTATCTGGGCGGCGGTTTCGGCCACTTCTACGCCTACGCCCCCGAAAAGTTCGAATACCCCATCAACCGCTTCACCATGGAAGCCAAGCGCCAGATGGACGTGCTCGACCGCGAACTGGCCGAGCACCGCTACCTGGGCGGCGACGACTACACCATCGCCGACATCGCCACCTGGCCCTGGTACGGCAAGCTCGTGCTCGGCCAGGCCTACGGCGCCGCCGAATTCCTCGACGCCGCCAGCTACACGCACCTGAACCGCTGGGCCCGCGAGATCGCCCAGCGCCCCGCCGTGAAGCGTGGGTGCATGGTCAACCGCACCTGGGGCGAGCCCTCGGAGCAGTTGCACGAGCGGCATGATGCGTCGGATTTTGAATTGAGGACGCAGGACAAGTTGGGGGCGGATGGCGCCGGTTGAGTAAGCTGCCGACGCGAAGCAACCCGTTGATGATTCCAAAGGCGAGCCGGGTTGCGCACTCGCACCGCTTCGTTTATAAACCCGGCTCGAAGCATGGCCTTGCGGCGAAAAACGAACTGGCCCACCGAATGTCGATCATCACCGCTCGATCGTTATCAGCATTTCGACAACGCGCGGCCTCGCTGGCACGGGTGATGGTCGTTTTCGTCACCCTGTTCTACAGTTGGGCGAACTACGCGAACGTCGTGTCCGGTTCGCATGAACCGGCGGCATGGCTGGCGCACGCTGAGGGCTCAGCCTTGTCGCTCGCGGTGGGCGATCATGCCCATGACCACGGCGATCCGCTGCTGTCTGCGGGGCACGATGGCGACATGCATCAGCATGGGCACAATGCCCTCGACCACGGCCATGACAAGCAGAACCTGCCGCACCGTGGCGCCACCGTCGCGCTCGATGGCGTGACTGTCTGGGCACCGACAGCACACGCCACCATGCCACCCAGCCCTCACTTCCCGTTCGAACGCCCCCCCAGAGTCAATCCGCTCATCTGATGCACTGGCCCGTTGTTTGCATGACAACGCGGCGCATTCTCAATTTGACCGGATCCAACTCATGATGACACCGTTTCACCAACGGGGGCTGCGACCGCGACTGTCCCGTATCGGTACAGTTGCTCAACTCCTGCTTGGCTTATTGCTTACTTTTGTATTCAGCGCGGTGGCCTACGGCCACGGCGTCGCCGATGGCGACAAGGGCTACATCCAGGAGGTTTCGGGTACCCACCTGTTGCCTTTCACCTATCTTGGCGCCAAGCACATGGTCACCGGCTACGACCATCTGCTGTTCCTGGCCGGGGTGATTTTCTTTCTCTACAAGCTCAAGGACATCGGGCTTTACGTCAGCCTGTTCGCCGTGGGGCATTCGCTGACCATGCTCTATGGCGTTTACGCCGGTGTGGACATCAACCCCTACGTCATCGACGCGATCATCGGCCTGTCTGTGGTGTACAAGGCCCTCGACAACCTGGGCGCCTATCAACGCTGGTTTGGCTTCCAGCCCAGCACGCGCGCAGCCACCCTGATCTTCGGCCTGTTTCACGGCTTTGGCCTGGCGGCAAAGATCCAGGAGTTCGAGATGGCACGGGAGGGGCTGCTGCCGAATCTGCTGGCCTTCAACGTGGGCGTTGAAATCGGTCAGCTGCTGGCCCTGGGCGCAATCCTGATCGCGATGGGCTACTGGCGGCGCACGGCGTCTTTCGTCAAGCACGCCTACACCGCCAATGTCGCCCTGATGTGCGCCGGCTTCATGCTGATCGGCTATCAGCTCACCGGCCTCGTCATTTCCTGAATTCAGCGGAGCTTCATTCCATGTACAACACCAATCGTCCGAACCGCGCCGATCTCCCGACCACTCGCCAGTTGTTGCGTTCAACCGGCCTGGCCGCACTGATTGCCGCAGCTCTGCTCATCACCGCCATCCTGCCCGCCGAATTCGGCATCGACCCCACGGGCATCGGACGTACCCTCGGCCTGACCCAGATGGGGGATATCAAGACGTCGCTGGCAAAAGAGGCGCAAGCCAGCGATGCCAGCCACGCTTCAGCCGCCCAGGCCCAGCAGATTGCGGCGGCACCCATTGCGCCGGCGGTGCCGGATCACGGACATGACCATGGGGCCGGAAGCGGACACACCCACGAAGCGACGTCGTCCGTCCCCCCCGGGGCCGACACGCAATCACAAGCCGCGGCGGCAATCGCCGACCCCATGCGCGAGCACACCGTCACGATTTCGCTCAAGCCGGGACAGGCCGCCGAGATCAAGCTATCGATGGACAAAGGGGCCACCGTACGCTACGAATGGTCGGCCGAGGGCGGTGGCGTGAACTACGATACCCACGGTGATCCGGTCAATGCGCCGAAGAATTTTTACCATGGCTACGGCAAAGGGCGTAACGAAACGGCGCAGACGGGCACCTTGCAGGCCGCCTTTGACGGCAAGCACGGGTGGTTCTGGCGCAATCGTTCGGGCCGCGACGTTACCGTCACGCTGAAAACCGAAGGTGACTACGGGCAGATCGAACGCGTCCTGTAAGTCCCTGCTGCCCGCCCAACCGGGGCGGCATGCAACCCGGCTGGCCCGCCAGGGCCGGCCGCTCGGAGCACTCAAGCATGCACCGTAGTATCGCCTATGCCCTGCTCGCGGCAGTCCTCTTCGGCGCCAGCACCCCTTTCGCAAAACTGCTGCTTGGCGCGATCTCGCCGCTCCTGCTCGCAGGCCTGCTGTATCTGGGCAGTGGCGTCGGTCTGACGCTGATCCGGTTGGCGCGTGACCGAACCTGGAGCGCCTCCGGACTGCGCGGGCAAGAGTGGCCGTGGTTCGCCGGCGCGGTCCTGTTTGGCGGCGCGCTCGGCCCGATTGCGCTGCTCTTCGGGCTAACCCATACGAGCGGGGCGACGGCATCCCTGCTGCTGAACCTCGAAGCGGTTCTCACCGCCGTCATCGCCTGGCTTGTCTTTCGTGAGAATGCAGATCGCCGTATCGTCCTCGGCATGCTGGCCATCGTCGCCGGAGGTGTGGTGCTCGCATGGCCGTCTTCCGCGGAAGGAGGAGCGACCAGCGCCTGGATGGGCCCGGCTGCCATTGCCGCCGCTTGCCTGTGCTGGGCAATCGACAACAACCTGACGCGCAAGGTGTCGACCGCGGATGCGCTGTTCATTGCCGGTTTCAAGGGCCTGACGGCGGGCGCGGTCAATTGCATGCTGGCATTGTCCCTGGGCGCAAGCCTGCCAGGCGCTACAACGCTTGCAGGCACATTGGCCGTCGGCTTTCTGGGCTATGGCGTCAGCCTGGTCATGTTCGTCCTCGCCTTGCGGGGGCTCGGTACGGCGAGAACCGGCGCCTACTTTTCCATCGCCCCATTCGTTGGTGCGGCCGTCGCTTTGCTAATGCTTGGAGAGTCGTCCACCCCGTCGTTCTGGGTAGCCGCGGCGCTGATGGCGTGGGGTGTCTGGCTACATTTGACCGAGCATCACGAGCACGAGCACCGGCACGAGCCCATCGACCATACCCACAAACACATTCATGATGCGCACCATCAACACGATCACGATGGCGCGTGGGACGGGAATGAACCCCACTCACATCGGCATGCACACGCCGTGCTGATCCATAAACACCCGCATTTCCCGGACATCCACCACCGACACCCGCATTGAGGCAACGCCGGCCCCTTCCGCACCCGCAAACGTCGCCCGGACAAGGCCCGCAGGGCCGCCTCCGGGAATCACCGTTTGATCGACCGATGCTCCCGGATTTCGCTGCGCTCCATCCGGGCGACGCAACCGGCATCCCACCCCTACCGCAGCAGCACCGTCCCCAGCCACTGCTCGATATCCCGCACTTCCTCCATCACGATGCCGTGCTCGACGAAGTAGGTCTGCCAGGCAATCGGGTAGCCGGCCTCTTTGAGCAGGGCGAAGGACTTGAGGGCGAAGTCATGCGGGATCACGCCGTCGTCGCGGCCGTGGGCCATGAAGATGGGCACGTCGCGGTTGGCGTCGCTGGCTTCGGCGGCCAGCGTGTCGGCCAGCGGCAGGTAGGTGGACAACGCGAGCACGCCGGCGAGGCGCTTCGGATGGCGCAGCGCGGTGTGCAGGGCGATGGCGCCGCCTTGCGAGAAGCCGGCGAGCACGATGTTGGCGTCGGGGATGCCGCGCGCGTTTTCGCGGGCGATGAGGGCTTCGATCTGCGCGGCTGACTGGCGCACGCCGGCCGGGTCTTCGCGCCGGGCAGAGAAGTCCTGCGAAACGATGTCGTACCAGGCGCGCATCACGTAGCCGCCGTTGATGGTCACCGGGCGCGTGGGCGCGTGCGGGAAGACGAAGCGCGTCGGCGGCAGCGCGGCTTCGTCGAAGGCGTCGACCACGGGTTCGAAGTCGTGGCCGTCGGCGCCCAGGCCATGCAGCCAGATCACCGCATGGGTGGGTTGGGGACCGGTTTCGATTTCAACGCAGGGCAGCAGTTCGGCAGACATCGGGACTCCGCAATCAGGTCAGAAGGCACAGGCGTGTCACATTACACGAGCCTGTCTCGTCATGTCGGCACCGCTTCTTCATTTCAAGGATGCCCCATGAACGACCTGAGCAACCAACACGCCATGATCACTGCCTTCGGCCAGCAGTACGACTACGATACGACCTACATGACCGAACTGCTCGACGCCTCGCCGGCGGCCTATGCCGCCTTTGCTGCGGCCATGCCGCTGTCCGGCCACCGCCAGGCGCTGCCGCTGGCGGCGCATTTCGTCGCCCGCATCACCACCTTGCAGGCGGAGGACTGCGGCGCCTGCACCCAGCTGAACCTGCGCATGGCGGTCGAGGCCGGGGTGGATCGCGACGTGCTGGCCACGCTGCTTGAACGCCCCAACGCACTGCCGGCCGAGCTGGCCGATATCCGCGCCCATGTGCTCGATGTGGCCGGTGGCGGCCTGCCCGACCCGGAGCGCGCCGCGCGGATCCGCGCCCGCCACGGCGAGGCGGGCTTTGCCGAGCTGGCCACGGCGATTGCCGGCAGCCGACTGTTCCCCACCATCAAGCGCGCGCTGATGCATGCCAGCGCCTGCCAGAAACCAACGCTGGATTTCTGATGAGCCTCGACGCCTTCGCGCGCGAGCGCGGCTATCTCGTCCGCCTGGCCTACCGCATGCTCGGTTCGGTCGCCGATGCCGAGGATGCGGTGCAGGACACCTACCTGCGCTGGCAGGCGGCCGGCGAGCCGGCGCTCGACACCCCCCGCGCCTGGTTCACCCGCACCTGCACCCGCCTGTGCCTGGATCGGCTCAAGTCGGCCCACCGCACGCGCGAGCAGTATGTGGGCGAGTGGCTGCCCGAGCCTTTCGTGGACGATAGCGAGACGCGCGCCGTGCTCGACGAGAGCTTGTCGATGGCCCTGCTCGCCACCATCGAGCGCCTGACCCCGGCCGAGCGCGCCGCCTTCTTGCTGCACGACGTGTTCGACTACGGCTTCGACGACATCGCCAGCATGCTCGACCTCTCCCCGGCCAACTGCCGCCAGCTGGCCACGCGCGCGCGGCGGCACCTGGCCGGCGAGCGGGTGCGCGCGCCGCGCGACGCGGACACCGTGCAACGGCTCGGCCAGGCCTTCTTCGCCGCCATCCGCGGCGGCGACATCGCCGGCCTGCAGGCGGTGCTGAGCGAGGACGTTGTGCTGCGCGCCGACGGCGGCGGCAAGGTGTCGGCCGCGCGCCGGCCGGTGGAAGGCCGCACGGCGGTGCTGCGCTTTCTGGCAGCCATCTTCATGCGCGGCAACGGCCCAGGCCCCGAGGTGCGCGAACGCTGGTTCAACGGCGCGCCGGGCATGCTGGTTTTCGACGCCGGGCAACTGGTGTCGGCCTTCCACTTCGACGTGCGCGACGGACGCATTGCCGGCATTTTCGTGCAGCGCAACCCCGACAAGCTGGGCGGCTTCGCGCCGGCGGCCTGAATGCAAAACGCCCGGCCGAAGCCGGGCGTTCTTACCTCAAGGTGACGCGCCTCAGAGGCTGGAGACGAACACCACGATCACCCCGATCGGCGCGACGAAGCGCACCACCAGGTTCCACAGCGCAAAACCGCCGCTGCTCAGGTCCAGCTCCTCGCGCACGCTCTCGCGATTGAGGCACCAGCCGACGAACACCACGGCACCCAGCGCGGTCAGCGGCAGCAGAAATTTGCTGGTGAGCTTGTCGAGCAGGTCGAAGATGTTGTTGCCGAAGATCAGCACATCGCTCCACACGTTGAACGACAGCAGCGCGGCAATGCCCAGCGCCCAGATCACCACACCGGCCAGCACGGTGGCGCCAACCCGGCCCAGCGGGGTGCGCTCCTGCAGCAGCTCGACCGAGGGTTCGAGCAGCGAGATGGCCGAGGTGAGCGCGGCGAAGGTCAGCAGCAGGAAGAACATGGTGCCGAGAATCACGCCGCCGGTGATCTTGCCGAAGACCAGCGGCAGGGTGACGAAGATCAGGCCCGGGCCGGCGGCCGGGTCGAGGCCGTTGGCGAACACGATGGGGAAGATCGCCAGGCCGGCGCCCAGCGCGATCACGGTGTCCATGATCGCCACGGTGCGTGCGGCGCGCAGCAGGTTCACCTTTTGCCCCAGGTAGGAGCCATAGGCGATCATCACGCCCATGCCCAGCGACAGGGTGAAGAAGGCATGGCCGAGGGCGGCCAGCACGACTTCGCCGGTGAGCTTGGAGAAGTCCGGCGCAAACAGGTATTCCAGCGCGCGGGCAAAGCCGTCGGAGGCCGCGCCGTAGCCGACCATCAGCGCCAGCAGCACGCCAAGCGCCGGCATGAGGATCTTGGAGGCGCGCTCCAGGCCGCCCGACACGCCCAGGGCCACCACGCCGGCGGTCAGCGCCATGAAGGCGGTGTGCCAGATGGTGAGCGAGCCGGGGTTGCCCAGCATGCCCGAGAAGGCGGCGCCGGCGGCGTCGGAGTCCATGCCGCTGAAGCTGCCGCTCATGGCGTCGAGCAGGTAGGACAGCGCCCAGCCGCCGATCACGCTGTAGAAGGAGAGGATCAGGAAGCCGGCCAGCGTGCCGCTGACACCGACCATGACCCAGCCCTTGCCACGGCCGTTGGCCTCGGCCAGGTCGGCCATCGAGTTGATGGGGTTCTTCTGGCCGCGACGGCCGATCATCCATTCGGCCACGATGATCGGCAGGCCGATCAGCGCGATGCACACCAGGTACACGGCCACAAAGGCGGCGCCGCCACTCTGGCCGACCATGTAGGGGAATTTCCAGATGTTGCCCAGGCCCACCGCCGATCCGACGGCGGCGAGCACGAAGCCCATGCGCGACGACCACTGACCGTGGCCTTGTTTGACTGCTGACATGCGTGTCTCCTTCCTTGCGTTTTTTGGTGAGTCGATGGGCCGGACGACGCTTCTTTTTTTCTGGATGTCCGGCCCAGGTGCTGCGGTTTAGCGCTTGAAGCGCGCCTCGGCCAGGGCGTCGGCCACCTCCCCGGTCGGCCGCTGCTCCTTGGCCGCACGCTCGAAGATTTCGAGCAGCGTGCCGTAGATGCCTTCGACATGCTTGAGCAGCGCGGCGCGGTCGAAGCCGGTGCGCTCGTAGTACACGTCGATGATGCCGCCGGCATTGATGACATAGTCCGGCGCGTAGAGGATGCCGCGGCGCATCAGCTCGGAGCCGTGGCGGGCCTCGGCCAGCTGGTTGTTGGAGGCGCCGGCGACGATGCGGGCCTTGAGCTGGGGGATGGTCTGGTCATTGAGGATGGCGCCGAGCGCGCAGGGGGCAAACACATCCACATCCAGGCCGTAGATGGCTTCCGGGGCCACCACGGTGGCGCCCAGCTCGCTGCCGGCACGCACCAGGTTGTCCTTGTGGATGTCGGTCACCCACAACTGGGCGCCCGCCGCATGCAGTTGCTGGGCGAGGTCGAAGCCGACGTTGCCCACGCCCTGCACGGCCACGCGCACGCCCTCGAGCGAGTCGCGGCCCAGTTGTGCCTTGACCGCGGCCTTGATGCCGACGAAGGTGCCCAGCGCAGTGGCCGGCGACGGGTCGCCGCTGCGGGTGCCGGTGTCGGTGGGCTTGTCGACGATGCCGGCCACGTGCGCGGTGCGCTCGGCCAGGTACTTCATGTCGGCCACGCTGGTGCCCGAATCCTCGGCGGCGATGTAGCGGCCGTTGAGGCGGTTGAGCGCGGTGGCGAAGGCGTCGAGCAGCGCCGGGCTCTTGTCGGTGCGCGGGTTGCCGATGATCACCGACTTGCCGCCGCCGAGCTTGAGGCCGGCCAGGGCGGACTTGTAGGTCATGCCGCGCGACAGGCGCAGCACGTCGCGGATGGCCTCGTCCTCGCTGGCGTAGGGCCACATGCGGCAGCCGCCGAGCGCGGGGCCGAGGTTGGAATTGTGGATGGCGATGATGGCCTTGAGGCCGCTGGCGTCGTCACTGACGAACACCACCTGCTCGTGATCGGCGAAATCACGCTGGGAAAAAACCGACATGCTGCGTCTCCTTCTTGGTATGGATACCCGTCAAGGGATCCGAATGGATGCAGCACGCCCGCCGCCGTCTCTTGTGGCGACTTGGGCGGGCGTACTGCGGGTTTGAGTCAGATCAGGCCGTGGCCTTGGGGATGTGGGCGATGACCTTGGCCTCACCCAGGGTGCGCTCGCCGCGGAAGCGGGCCATCAGCACCTTCTGCTGATTGCGGGCATGCTCCACATAGCGCTCGCGTACATGGCCGAAGCCGCGCATCTGCTCGGGCAGGTTGGCCAGCTCGACCGCCACTTCATGGTTCCCGGGCTTGAGGCCGGCGAGGATGGCCTCCACCAGGGCTTCGTACTCGGCGATCAGGGCACGGTCCAGCTTGCGGTCGGCGCTGCGGGCAAACGGATCGAGCGCACCGCCGCGCAGGTGCTTGAAGCGGGCCAGCAGGCGCATGGCTTTCAGCATCCACGGGCCGTAGCTGCGCTTCTTGAGCTGGCCGGTGGCGGGGTCCTTGTCGGCCAGCATCGGCGGCGCCAGGTGGAAGACGAGCTTGTAGTCGCCTTCGAACTGCTCCTCCACACGTTGCAGGAAGTCGCTGTCGGTGTACAGGCGGGCCACTTCGTACTCGTCCTTGTAGGCGAGCAGCTTGTAGTAGCCGCGGGCCACCGCTTCGGTGAGCAGGGTGATGCCCGGCGAGGCGGCCTCTTCGGCCTTGCGCACGGTGTTCACCAGCGCGGCATAACGCTCGGCGTAGGCCGCGTCCTGGTAGGCGGTGAGCTGCGCCTTGCGGCGGGCGATCACCTGGTCGACCGTGGTCGACAGCTGGTGATGCGCG
This sequence comes from Pseudomonadota bacterium, assembly GCA_008501585.1. Taxonomy (GTDB): domain Bacteria; phylum Pseudomonadota; class Gammaproteobacteria; order Burkholderiales; family Rhodocyclaceae; genus Nitrogeniibacter. The sequence goes on from QQUN01000079.1 coordinate 152,515, forward strand.
GGCACATGGGCCGGCTGGGCGGCCTTGGCCACGGCGGCCATATCAACTGCAGCCACGCGGCCCCACTGGAAGGCGGCAATATTGGCCTTGACCGCCGCACCGTTGATCTCGATGGCGCGGATGATGGCGCCGCGGGTCAGCGGCACCAGCCCCTTCTGCCAGGCGTAGCCGAGCATGAACAGGTTGGTGGCGATCGCGTCGCCCATGATCGCCGTGGCCAGGCGCGAGGCGTCCAGGAATTCCGCCTTGTCCGCGCCGACGGCCTCGGCGATGCGCGCTTCCATCCCGTCTTGCGGGAACTGGGGATCGGGGTACTTCTGCACGTCGCCGGACCGGGCCTGGGCGGCGAAACCGCGCACGAAGTCGCTGGTGTTGCTCTTGTCGCTGTTGACCACCACGCGGGTGTGCTCGGCGCGCATCTTGGCAATCGACTCGTCGCTGGCGGTGGTCACCAGGTCGCAGCCGATCACCGCATTGGCCTCGCCCGCGGCGATGCGCGCAGCGAAGATCTGCTCGGGGGTGTCGGCAATGCGCACATGCGACCACACCGCGCCGCCCTTCTGCGCCAGACCGGCCATGTCGAGCACCGACACGCCCTTGCCTTCGAGGTGGGCGGCCATGCCGAGCAGCGCGCCGATGGTCACCACGCCGGTACCACCGACGCCGGTGATCAGCATGCCCCACGGCGCTGCGGTGGCCGGCAGGGTCGGCTCGGGCAGCGAGGCGAACAGGGTGTCGGCCGGGCTGGCGGCCTTGCCCTTCTTGAGCGCGCCGCCTTCGATGGTCACGAAGCTCGGGCAGAAGCCCTTGAGGCAGGAGAAGTCCTTGTTGCAGTTGGACTGGTCGATGGTGCGCTTGCGGCCGAACTCGGTCTCGACCGGCACCACCGACATGCAGTTGGATTTCTCCGAGCAGTCGCCACAGCCTTCACACACCAGGTCGTTGATGACCACGCGCTTGGCCGGATCGGGGAACTTGCCGCGCTTGCGACGGCGACGCTTCTCGGCCGCGCAGGTCTGGTCGTAGATGATCGCGGTCACGCCGGCGATCTCGCGCAGCTCGCGCTGCACGGTGTCGAGCTCGTCGCGATGGCGGATGGGGGTGTGATGCGGCAAGCCGACGTCGCCGGCGTACTTGCCCGGCTCGTCGGTCACCACCACCAGGTTGTGGATGCCCTCGGCGGCCAGCTGGCGGGCGATGATCGGCACCGAGAGTTGGCCGTCGTGCGGCTGGCCGCCGGTCATGGCGACGGCGTCGTTGTAGAGGATCTTGTAGGTGATGTTCACGCCCGCGGCGATCGACTGGCGGATGGCCAGCAGACCCGAGTGCATGTAGGTGCCGTCACCCAGGTTGGCGAACACATGCTGCGTTTCGGTGAACGGCGCCTGGCCGACCCAGGGCACACCCTCGCCGCCCATCTGGCAGAAGGTCTGGGTGGACTCGGGCGACAGCCAGGTGGCCATGTAGTGACAGCCGATGCCGGCCAGCGCCTTGGAGCCCTCGGGCACCTTGGTCGAGGAGTTGTGCGGGCAGCCCGAGCAGTAGTGCGGGATGCGCGCAATGGCGCGATTCGGCTTGGCCAGCGCGGCTTCCTTGGCTTCGAGGAAGGCCAGGCGCGCGGCGATGCGGTCGGAGGTGTAGTGGCGGGCGATGCGCGCGGCGATGACGCGGGCGATCATGGCCGGGGTCAGCTCGCCGGCGGCCGGCAGCAGCCACTCGCTGTGCGGCAGCGACCACTCGCCTTTCTCGTCGAACTTGCCGATCACGCGCGGGCGGGCCGACTCGCTCCAGTTGTAGAGTTCTTCCTTGATCTGGTACTCGAGGAACTGACGCTTCTCCTCGATCACCAGGATCTCTTCCAGGCCCTCGGCGAACTCGCGCACGCCTTCGGCCTCGAGCGGCCAGACCATGCCAACCTTGTATAGGCGCAGGCCGATCTTGGCGGCCACGGCCTCGTCGATGCCCAGATCTTCCAGCGCCTGGCGCACGTCGAGGTAGCTCTTGCCGCTGGTGACAATGCCCAGGCGCGGGGTCGGGCTGTCGATCACCACCTTGTTGAGTTTGTTGGCGCGGCAATAGGCCAGCGCGGCGTACAGCTTGTGATGGAGCAGGCGCTTTTCCTGCACCAGTGGGGGATCGGGCCAGCGGATGTTGAGGCCGTCGGCCGGGATCGGGAAATCGGTCGGGATGATGGTCTCGACGGCGAAGGGATCGACGTTCACCGAGGCGGAGGTCTCGACGGTATCTGCCAGGGCCTTGAAGGCCACCCAACAGCCGGAGTAGCGCGACATGGCAAAGCCGTGGATGCCCATGTCCAGGTATTCCTGGATGTCGGCCGGGGCCAGCACCGGCATCATCAGCGCCTTGAACACATGCTCGGTCTGGTGCGGCAGGGTCGAGGACTTGGCCGCATGGTCGTCGCCGGCAATGGCCAGCACGCCGCCGAACTTCGAGGTGCCCGCAGCGTTGGCATGGCGGAACACGTCACCGGTGCGATCCACGCCCGGGCCCTTGCCGTACCACATGGCGAACACGCCGTCGTATTTGGCGTTCTTGTCGAGGTTGACCTGCTGGGTGCCCCACACGGCGGTGGCGGCGAGGTCTTCGTTCAGGCCGGCCTGGAACTTGACATGGTTCGGCTCGAGGAATTTCTTCGCCCGCCAGAACTCATGGTCCACATTGCCCAGCGGCGATCCGCGGTAGCCGCTCACGAAACCGGCGGTGTTCAGGCCGTCGCGCTGGTCGCGCGCACGCTGCAGCAGGGGCAGGCGCACCAGGGCCTGGGTGCCGTTCAGATAGACGCGGCCGGACTCGAGCGTGTACTTGTCGTCCAGGGATACGGACTTCAGCACGCCAGATCCTGCATCCTTGTGGGGTGCATTCATGGACTGTCTCCTCGTAATGAGTGTCGGATCGGGGTTTGCTCGCATCGGCCGGAAGCCCGGACGCCAAGCATGGATTTTTGTTTCGTGACATCTTAGAAAACCCATGCGATATCGTAAAATCACAAATATCGCGCACAGGTATTACTAAAATATATGTCAGTAGAAATCACCCTGCGCCAGCTGCGCTACTTCGCCGCCGCGGCCGAAACCGGCCAGTTCTCCATGGCGGCGGCCCAGCTGTTCGTGTCGCAGTCGGCCATCACCAACGCCATCGGGCTGCTCGAAGACCGGCTCGGCGCCCGCCTGTTCGAGCGCCGGCCGCATGGCGTAGCGCTCACCGCCGAGGGCGAGCGCTTCTACCAGCATGCGCGGCACATTCTCGACTCGGTCCGCGACGCCCTGCACTCGCCGCGCGTGGCCGAGGGGCGCCTGTCGGGCAGCGTGCACATCGCCGCCAGCTACACCGTGCTGGGCTACTTCCTGCCGCCGCTGTTCGCCCGCTTTCGCGCTGCCTACCCCGATGTGGACTTCGACCTGCACGACATGGCCCGGCTCGACATCGAGGCCAACGTGCTCGACGGCCGCATGGAGCTGGGGGTGGTGATCCTCTCCAACATGGAGGCGCCCGAACGTTTCGGCCACCATGTGCTCATGCGCTCGCGGCGCCAGCTGTGGGCCGCCGCCGACCACCCGGTGCTGGCAAGCCCCTACCCCTCGCTGGAAGACATCGCCGCCCACCCTTACATCCTGCTCACCATCGACGGCGGCGAGGAATCCAACCGCCGCTTCTGGCTCGACAAGGGCATCGAACCCAACGTGGCCTTCCGCACCAACGTCATGGAAGCGGTGCGCGGCATGGTGGCGCACGGCTTTGGTGTGACCATCCTGAGCGACATGGTTTATCGCCCGTGGTCGCTCGAAGGCAAGAAGATCGAAGCCCGCCCCATCCTCGACGCCGTGCCCCACATGGAAGTCGGCCTCATCTGGAACCGGGACGCCACCCTCTCCGAGCCGGCCGAAGCCCTGCGCGAGTTCCTGATCCAGGCCTGCGGCAGCTGAGCGGCGAGACGCGCCCCCGTAGGGTGGTCAGCGCCGCTGCCCACCAGCGATGCCCAAACAGCCGATGAATGGTGGGCGGCAAGCCGCCCACCCTACGGCGCCGATAGTGGCCCGCGGCAACGGAACCCGAGCGGCTTACCGCATCTCGAACGCCTCCTGATGGAAGCGCACCCGCCAGCCGCGCAGCCCCCGGCGCAGCGCCGCGCCGAAGGCCTTCGGGCCGCAGAACCACACATCGGCCGTGCCACTCACCTTCATGCGGTCGGCAGTCAAGGGCGCCTCGCGGTCGGTGCTGATGACCGTCAGGCGCACCGCCGGCAGCGTCGCGCACAGCGCCGTGACGCGCGCCACGAGCGGGTCGGTGTCGCGGTTGCGCACGCAGTAATACAGATCGGCGGCGGGCGCCGTCTCCGGGGCGGCCTGCAGGCGCGCCAGCCAGGCCAGGAAGGGCGTCACGCCCACGCCCGCTGCCACCCAGATCTGGCGTGCGCCGCGGCGGGCACGGCGATAGTCGAAGCAGCCATACGGCCCCTCGACACTCACCGCCTGCCCCGGCTGCACCTGCCGCGCCAGTGTTTCGGTGTAGTCGCCCAGCGCCTTGATCGCGAAACGCAGGCGCCCGTCGCCGGTGTCGGCGCTGGCAATGGTGAAGGGGTGCGGCCCTTCGAAGCGGTCGAAGTTGAGGAAGACGAACTGCCCGGCCCGGTGCCCCGGCCAGCGCGGCAGCTGGCACACCACTTCGGTCAGTCCGGCGGCCGGCGTGCTCACCGCCTCGACGGTGCCGGCATGACGCCGCTGCCGGCCGATGCGCCCGAGCAGCGCGATCAGCGCAGCAGCCGAACCGGCGGCCATCATCGCTGCCAGCAGCCAGCCCACCGGCTGCGACCAGTAGGCCACCGGCGCCAGGAAGGCGGCGTGCACCGCCAGCGTGAGATAAAGCACCGGCATGAGCTTGTGCACATAGCGCCACAGGTGGAAGGGGAAGCGCTTCCACAGCGTCAGCACCAGCATGCCGAGCAGCGCGTAGATAGCCCACTCGCCGAGTTCTTCGGCCATGTCGCGCAGTGCTTCGAAGACGCCGTCGCCGTGTTCCTTGGGCAGCCGCCCGGCGCGCCCCCACAGCGCCTTGAGGACGTCGTCGGACATCTCCACCAGCCAGTGCAGCGCGGCAAAGCCGATGGCCAGGATGCCGGCCCACTTGTGGGTGCGGTACATCTTGTCGAGCCCGCCGAAGGGACGCTCCAGCCACGCCGGCCGGGTCGCCAGCACCATCGCCAGCGACATCAGCGCAAAGGCCCACAGGCCGGTCAGGTACAGGGCCTGGTGGCGCAGCAGCCACGGCAGGCTGCCGGCGCCCTGGGCCGGCCCGGTGCCGGCCAGGGCCCAGATCAGGCCGACGCCGGCGATATAGAGGGCGAGAAAGGTTCGCATGACATTCGCCTCGTTCAGCTTCAGGTTACGCCTTGAGAAAGGGGGTCTCAATCGTCTTCGAAATAGCCGCGCTCGGCATCCACATGGCAGGCCACGCAGTTGGCCTTGCTGGCCACTTCCTTGCGCGTCCAGTCGCCGGGCGAGACCTCGCGGTGCTCACGCACCCACTTGGGCAGCTCGGTGATGCGCTGCGGCGCCGCGCTGGCCGACACCCCGCGCAGCCAGCGACGCATGTCGCCACGGGCGGTATCGGCGGCGTGGGCCACCAGGTAGGTGGTGATCTGCTTCGCCGTGGCGGCATCAACGCTGGCGTCCTCGCCAAAGTGATTGTCCAGCTCGCCCATCATCTTCTGCCACGAACGCGCCGGCAGCAGACCGGCCGGGAAGGCCATGTGGCAGCTGCCGCACTCCTGGCGGGTGAGCGGATCGCTGACTGGCGGAAAGTACTCGTCGCTGCCGGCCTGAGCGCGGCCCAGCATCACGGCGCCGGCGGCAAACAGCGCGGCACCCACGGCAATTGATCGGATCAGGGTGGTCATGGTCGGTCTCCTGGGGTCATTGGGTGATCATGTAGGTGAGCCAGTCGCCCTTTTCACGGGCGCTGCATTCCCGGCCCAGCACCTCGCGGCAGTTGCGGCGGAACCACTTCTCCACCTTGGCCGCATCGGTGTAGCGCGTCGGCGCGGCCGACACGGCGACCGGGTCGATGGCCTTGCCGACCGGGGTACGCCCGGCGGCGCGGGTGTTGTCGCCATGGCAACTGGTGCAACTGGGCGAGTCCGGCTTGCCGCCGCTGTGGCGCTCGCGGTGGAGCGCTTCACCGCGAGCGGCCGAAAAGCCGGCAAAGGCGGCATCGTCGGCCCTGGCCTGCGTGGCGTAGCCGGCGAGCACCTCGTCGCGTGGGGTGGCCTGCGCGGTTGTGGCGAGCGCCATCGCGGACAGCAGCGCCATTCGGATCAGGGTCAGCATCGTCATCTCCAGACGGGGAACATGGCGTGCAGTGTGCGCAGTGGCGCCTGAATCGATCCTGAAACGGCTGTTCACGCCCCATTCAGCTTCGCGGGGGTAGACAATAGGCATCAAGACACGGAGACCCGCCATGCGCTGGCTGCTTGCCCTGCTGCTGAGCACCGCCCTGATCGCCCCCGGCCTGGCCGATGGCGACCATGACCGCGCCCGCCGTGCGCGCGAGGCCGGGCAGGTGCTGCCGCTGCCGGTCATCCTCGACCGCGTGGCGCAGGACTTCCCCGGCCAGGTGCTCGAAGTGGAGCTGGAAGACGAGGACGACCGCTGGATCTACGAGATCAAGCTGGTGCAACCGGGCGGCCGCCTGCTCAAGCTGGAGGTGGACGCCGCCGATGCGCGCGTCCTCAAGGCGCGCGGCAAGCACCGCGAACGGGAGGACCACTGATGCGCATCCTCGTCGTCGAAGACGAACCCACCCTGGCCGGCCAACTGGCCGACGCGTTGACAGACGCCGGCTACGCGGTCGACCGCGCCGACAACGGCCTCGACGCGCATTTTATGGGCGACACCGAGCCCTTCGACGCCGTGGTGCTCGACCTCGGCTTGCCGCAGATGGACGGCCTCACCGTGCTCGGCAAGTGGCGCAGCGCCGGGCGCAGCATGCCGGTACTGATCCTCACCGCGCGCGACGACTGGCACCAGAAGGTGGCCGGCATCGACGCCGGGGCGGACGACTACCTCACCAAGCCCTTCCACATGGCCGAGCTGCTGGCGCGCCTGCGCGCCCTCATCCGCCGCGCCGGCGGCCACGCCAGCGCCCTGCTCAACTGCGGCCCGCTGTGCCTCGACACCCGCAGCGGCCAGCTCACCGACGATGGCCGGCCGGTGTCGCTCACCAGCCATGAATACCGGCTGCTGGCCTACTTCATGCACCACCCGGGCAAGGTCATCTCGCGCAGCGAGCTGACCGAACACCTCTACGCGCAGGACTTCGACCGCGACTCCAACACCATCGAGGTCTTCGTCGGCCGCCTGCGCAAGAAGCTGCCCGAGGGCATGATCGAGACCGTGCGCGGCCTCGGCTACCGGCTGGTGGCCCGGTGAGCACACGGCCGGCGATACGCTCGCTGCGCCTGCGCCTGCTCGCCGGCTCGCTGGTGTGGATCCTCGCCGCCGTGGCGATCACCGGCTTTCTGCTCGCCGACCTGTTTGGCCAGCATGTGCGCGACCGTGTCGACGCCGAACTGCACGGCCACCTCGACCAGCTCACCGCGCTGTTCGAGGTGGCACCCAACGGCAACGCCGCGCTGCGCATGCCGCTGTCCGACCCGCGCCTGAGCCGGCCCTACGCCGGCCTCTACTGGCAGGTCGACGGCGGCCCCGGCCACACCCTCGGCCTGCTGCGCTCGCGCTCGCTGTGGGACACCGCGCTGGCCGTGCCGCCCGACACCCTCGCCGACGGTGAAGTGCATGTGCACGAGGTCGACGGCCCCGACACCAGCCGGCTGCGCATGATGGAGCGCATCGTCCGCCCCGCCGAACAGCCCGACACCGCCTACCGCCTGATCGTCGCCCTCGACACCCGCCAGATCGACGCGCCGGTCGAACAGTTCGCCACCTTGCTGGGCGTGGCCCTTGGCATCCTCGCCCTGGGGCTGATCCTTGCCGCAGCGGTCCAGGTGAGCGTCGGCCTCGCCCCGCTCGGCCGCCTGCGCACCGCGCTTGGCGCCGTGCGGGCCGGTCACAGCCGGCGGCTCGAGGGTGCCTATCCGCAGGAGGTCCAGCCGCTGGTGGACGAACTGAACACCCTGCTGGCGCACGACGAGGCCATGGTCGAGCGCGCCCGCACCCAGGCCGGCAACCTCGCCCACGCGGTCAAGACGCCGCTGGCCATCCTCGCCAACGCGGCGACCGGCGAGGACAGCGCGCTGGCCCGGCTCGTGGACGAGCAGGTGGCCGACGCCCGCCGCCAGGTCGACTACCACCTCGCCCGCGCCCGCGCTGCGGCGGCCGGGCAGCAACCCGGTCTGAAGACGCCGCTGCGGCCGGTCGTGGACGCCTTGCTGCGGGTCATGCAGCGCCTGCACGCGGCGCGCGCCCTGGACATGGCATGTGCCGACCTGTCCGACACGCTGGCCTGCCGTGGCGACGCGCAGGACCTGCAGGAGATGCTCGGCAACCTGCTCGACAATGCCTGCAAATGGGCCAGGCGCCAGGTGCGGGTCAGCGCGACCACGCATGACGGGCAACTCACCGTGGTGGTCGACGACGACGGCCCCGGCCTCACCGAGGCCCAGCGCACCGCGGTGCTGGCCCGCGGCGTGCGGGCCGACGAACACACCCCCGGCTCCGGCCTGGGCCTGGCCATCGCGCTCGATCTGGCACAGGCCTACGGCGGCGATCTGCGCCTCGCCGCCTCGCCGCTGGGCGGCCTGCGCGCCTCGCTGCAGCTGCCGGCGGCCTGAGCCGCATACCGCCAAACCCCTTCTCCCACAAGGGTTTCCCGCCCGCGGCATGACGCCGCGCAGCCGCGTGTTGAGTTGACGAATTTAAATAGGACCAATATAGTTCTGTTTAAAACCACAACACTCATGGAGCCGCCCCAATGATCACCCCACCGGCCATCCATCGCCTGCTGACCGATTCGGCCCACTACTTCGGCCTCCTGCCGACGCCGGCACTGACCGTGACCTTGCTGCGCAACGCTCACCGTCTGCCGGCACTGGCACAACTCGCGGCCAACGACGGCCGCCATCCGCTCACGCCGATGAGCGCAGAGGAGCAATCATGCTGCGCGTAAGCAAACTGACCGACTACGGCACGCTGGTGCTCACGCACATGGCGGGCTTTCCCGAGCGCCTGTTCAGCGTCGCCGACCTGGCCCAGGTGCTGCACCTGAACGCGCCGACCATCAGCAAGGTGCTCAAGGCGCTCGGCCGGCACGAGCTGGTCACCAGCGTGCGCGGCGCCCGCGGCGGTTACGCCCTGGCGCGCCCGGCGGCGCAGATCAGCGTCGCGCAGATCATCGACGCGCTCGAAGACCAGCCCTTCGGCCTGACCGAATGCAGCGCCACCGCCGGCACCTGTGACATCGAGGGCGACTGCCGCATCCGCGCCAACTGGCAGCGCATCAACACCGTGGTGCGCCGGGTGCTCGACGATGTCAGCCTGGCCGACATGGTGCAACCGATGCCGCTGGCCAGCGAGGCCACGATGGTCCGCCGCGCCCTCCCCAACCGCAAATGCTCGCCGCAGTAAACAGGAGATGCCTCCCATGAAAACCGCCACCCCCGCCCGGAAGATCGACAGCTTTCTCGATCAGGAATATTCCGCCGGCTTCGAAACCCTGCTCGAGGCAGACACCCTGCCCAAGGGCTTGTCGGAGGACGTGATCCGGGTCATCTCGGCCAAGAAGGGCGAGCCCGAGTTCCTGCTCGAATGGCGGCTCGAGGCCTATCGCCGCTGGCTGACCATGACCCCGCCCAAATGGGCCGCAGTGAGCTTCCCGGAGATCGACTTCCAGGACATCGTCTATTACTCCGCGCCCAAGAAAAAGGACGGCCCGAAGAGCCTCGACGAGGTCGACCCCGAGCTGCTCAAGACCTTCGAGAAGCTCGGCGTGCCGCTGCACGAACGCGCCCGCCTGGCCGGCGTGGCGGTCGATGCGGTGTTCGACTCGGTGTCGGTGGCCACCACCTTCCAGAAGGAACTGGGCCAGCACGGCATCATCTTCTGTTCGTTCTCCGAGGCGGTCAAAACCCACCCCGAGCTGGTGCGCCAGTACCTCGGCACGGTGGTACCGCCGAGCGACAACTTCTACGCCGCGCTCAACTCGGCGGTGTTCTCCGATGGCTCCTTCGTGTTCATCCCCAAGGGCGTGAAATGCCCGATGGAGCTGTCGACCTACTTCCGTATCAACGCCCGCGACACCGGGCAGTTCGAGCGCACGCTGATCATCGCCGAGGAAGGCGCCTCGGTCAGCTACCTCGAAGGCTGTACGGCGCCGATGCGCGACGAGAACCAGCTGCACGCCGCCGTGGTGGAGCTGATCGCGCTCGACGACGCCAAGATCAAATACTCCACGGTGCAGAACTGGTACCCCGGCGACAAGGACGGCGTGGGCGGCATCTACAACTTCGTGACCAAGCGCGGCGACTGTCGTGGCGCGCGTTCGCACATCTCCTGGACGCAGGTGGAAACCGGCTCGGCGATCACCTGGAAATACCCCAGCGTGATCCTGCGCGGCGACGACTCGGTGGGCGACTTCCACTCGGTGGCGCTGTCCAACCACCGCCAGCAGGCCGACACCGGCACCAAGATGATCCACATGGGCCGCAACACCAAGAGCACGATCCTGAGCAAGGGCATCTCGGCCGGCCACGGCAGCAACACCTTCCGCGGCCTGGTGCGCATCGCCCCCAAGGCCGAGGGCGCGCGCAACTACACGCAGTGCGACTCGCTGCTGATCGGCGACCAGTGCGCCGCCCACACCTTCCCGACCATCGAGGCGCGCAACCCCACGGCGCATGTCGAGCACGAGGCGACCACCTCGCGCATCGGCGAAGACCAGCTCTTCTACGCCATGCAGCGCGGTCTGACCGCCGAGGACGCGGTGTCGATGATCGTCAATGGCTTCTGCCGCGAGGTGTTCAAGGAATTGCCCATGGAATTCGCCGTCGAGGCGCAGAACCTGCTCGGGGTCAGCCTCGAAGGCAGCATCGGATAAGGACCGGGTGCCCGCGCATCGCGCCGCCCCGCCAACACACACTCAGGAGAACTCACACATGCTCGATATCAAGAATCTCAAAGCCTCGGTCGAAGGCAAGGACATCCTCAAAGGCCTCGACCTGCAGGTCAAGGCGGGCGAAGTGCACGCCATCATGGGCCCCAACGGCTCGGGCAAGAGCACGCTGTCGCAAGTGCTGGCCGGTCGCGACGCCTTCGAGGTGACCGACGGTTCGGTCACCTGGGACGGCCAGGACCTGCTCGCCATGCCCATCGAGGAGCGCGCCCGCGCCGGGCTGTTCCTCGCCTTCCAGTACCCGGTCGAGATCCCCGGCGTGTCGAACGCCTACTTCCTCAAGGCGGCGGTCAACGCCGTGCGCAAGCACCGCGGCCTGCCCGAGTTCGACGCCATGGACTTCCTCACCCGCGTCAAGGCCGAGATGAAGGCCGTCGGCATGAAGGAAGAATTCCTCTACCGCGCGGTGAACGAAGGTTTCTCCGGCGGCGAGAAGAAGCGCAACGAAGTGCTGCAGATGGCGCTGCTCGAACCGCGCCTGGCGATCCTCGACGAGACCGACTCCGGCCTCGACATCGACGCCCTCAAGGTGGTGGCCGACGGCGTCAATCGCCTGCGCTCGCCCGAGCGTTCGCTGATCGTCATCACCCACTACCAGCGCCTGCTCGACTACATCGTGCCCGACCACGTGCACGTGCTCTCGCAGGGGCGCATCGTGCGTTCCGGCGGCCGCGAGCTGGCGCTTGAGCTGGAAGAAAAAGGCTACGGCTGGATCGGCGACGCAGGCGAGATCCACGCCGCCCCGCCGGCTGCAGGAGGTGCCCAATGAGCGCTGTCGACACCTGGGTGTCTGCCTTCCATGCCGGCTCGGCCGTCCAGCCGGGCGCCGACCTGCCCTGGCTCGCCGCGCTGCGCCGCGAGGCGCTGTACCGCTTCGCCGACGAAGGCTGGCCCACCCGCCGCCATCCGCGCTGGCAGCACACCTCGCTGGCCTTCATGGACCAGCAGGACTTTGCCGCCAACACCGTTGCACCCGACGCCGCAGCCGCCCTCAGCCGCCTGCGCGCCGACAATGAAGGCCACTGGCTGGTGTTTATCGGCGGCCGCTTCAATGCCGGCCTGTCGGCCATCGGCGCCTTGCCCGCCGGCGTCCAGCTGAGCAGCCTGGCCGAGGCGCTGGACACGCAGCCCGAGGCCGTGCAGGCCGCCTTTGGCAGCGCCACCGACGGCGACAGCCCGGCCGCGCTCAACCTCGCCCTGGCCACCGACGGCGCCTGGCTGCACCTGCCGCGCGGCGTGGCGCTCGACGCGCCGGTGCACCTGGTGTTCATCGGCGGCGCCGACACCGCCAGCCAGCACCTGCGCAACCTGATCGTCGCCGAGGCCAACAGCGAAGCGACCCTCGTCGAACACTACCTGGGCGAAGGCGAAGCCACCACGCTGACCACCGCCACCACCCGCCTGCAGGTTGCCGCCGACGCGCGCATCACCCATCTCAAGCTGCAGCAGGAGGCCGAGCCGGCCATCCACCTCGCCAGCATCGACGCCGTGCAGGGGCGGGGCGCGCACTTTGCCTCGCACTCGCTGTCCTTCGGTGCCCGCCTGGCGCGCAACGACATCCATACCCGCTTCGATGGCGAAGGCTGCGAGGCGCTGCTCAACGGCCTCTACCACCTCGACGGCCGGCGCCATGTGGACCACCACACCAGCATCAACCACGCCCAGCCGCGCGGCAGCAGCCGCGAGTTCTACCGTGGCCTGCTCGACGGCAACGCGCGGGGCGTGTTCACCGGCCGCATCATCGTTGCCAAAGACGCCCAGCGCAGCGATGCCATGCAGCGCTGCGACAACCTGCTGCTGTCGCGCGCGGTCGAAGCCGACGCCCGGCCCGAGCTGGAAATCTACGCCGACGACGTCAAATGCGCGCACGGCGCCACGGTGGGCCAGATCGACGAAGACAGCCTGTTCTACCTGCGCACCCGCGGGCTGGACGACACCCATGCCCGGCAGCTGCTGACCTACGCCTTCGCCGCCGACGCGCTCGACCGCATCGCGCTGCTGCCGCTGCGCAAGCAGGCCCGCGCCGCGCTGCTGGCCCGCCTGCCCGGCGCCGAACTGCTGGAGGAACTGTTGTGAACACCATCGCTGACCCGCTCCGCGCCCCTGCGGCCATGGCGCTGCCGGTGGCGGACGACTTCCCGATCCTCGCCCGGCCGGTGCACGGCCGCCGGCTGGCCTACCTCGACAACGGCGCCACCACGCAAAAGCCCAATGCGGTGATCGAAGCCGAGGCCCGCTTCTACCGCGAGTCCAACGCCAACATCCACCGCGGCGTGCACTGGCTGTCGCAACACGCTACCGCGCTGTACGACGACGCGCGCGCCACGGTGCAGCGCTTCATCGGCGCCGCACGGGCGGACGAGATCATCTTCACCCGCGGCACCACCGAGGCCATCAACCTGGTCGCCAACACCTGGGGGCGCAAGCATCTCAGCGCCGGCGACGAGATCCTCATCACCACGCTGGAGCATCACTCCAACATCGTGCCCTGGCAGATGCTGTGCGAGCAGACCGGTGCGGTGCTCAAGGTGGCGCCGGTGAATGACGCCGGCGAGGTCGAACTCGACGGCTTCGACGCGCTGCTGGGCGAACGCACCCGGCTGGTGGCCATCACGCATATCTCCAACGCGCTGGGCACCATCAACCCGGTGGCCGAGATGGTCGAGCGCGCCCATGCGGTCGGCGCCGTGGTGCTGGTCGACGGCGCACAGGCCGTGGCCCACCAGGCGGTCGACGTGCAGGCGCTGGGCTGCGACTTCTACGCCTTCTCGGGCCACAAGCTCTACGGCCCGACCGGCATCGGCGTGCTCTACGGCCGCGCCGAGCTGCTCGCCGCCATGCCGCCGTGGCAAGGTGGCGGCGACATGATCCGCACCGTCAGCTTCGCGCGCAGCACCTACGCCGAAGCGCCGCAGCGCTTCGAGGCCGGCACGCCGAACATCGCCGGCGCGGTCGGCCTGGCCGCCGCCATCGACTATGTGCAGGCGCTGGGCATGGACCGTATCGTGGCCCACGAGCACGCCCTGCTCGACCACGCCACCGCCGCGCTGACCGCCATCCCCGGCCTGCGCATGGTCGGCACCGCGGCCCACAAGGCGGGCATCCTGTCCTTCATGATCGAGCACATTCACCCGCACGACCTGGGCACCATCCTGGACAGCGACGGCGTCGCCATCCGCGCCGGCCACCACTGCGCCATGCCGCTGATGACCCGCTTCGGCATTCCCGGCACGGCACGCGCCTCGCTGGCCGTCTATAACGATGACAACGACATCACCGCGCTGGTCGCCGCCATCGAGAAGGCGCAAGACCTGTTCGGCACGAGGAAAAAACCATGAGCGCCATGGACGGCAACCTGCGCGAGCTGTACCAGGAGGTGATCTTCGATCACAACCGCCAGCCGCGTAACTTCCACGACATGCCCGGCGCCGATCACCACGCCGACGGCCACAACCCGCTGTGCGGCGACCAGCTCACGGTGTATCTGCGCATCGAGGACGACGTGATCCAGGACGTGAGCTTCGTCGGCCATGGCTGCGCCATCTCCACCGCCTCCGCTTCGCTGATGACCGAGGCCGTGAAGGGCAAGACGGTGGCCGAGGTCGAGGCACTGTTCAAGGACTTCCACGCCCTGCTCACCGACACCCCGCCCGAGCGCGACTTCGGCAAACTCGCCGTGCTCTCCGGCGTACGTGAATTCCCCGCCCGGGTCAAATGCGCCACGCTGGCCTGGCATACCCTGCACAACGCGCTGATCGGGGATCACACCCCGGCGCAAACTGAATAAGGAGCGCATCATGGGCGACGCCTACGGCGAAACCGATTCCCGCACCCTGCTGCGCGACTGCGCCGCGGTCAGCGTGCCCTGGGGCCAGCGCGAGACCCTGGAGGTGGGCAGCTATGTGCTCATCACCCAGCGCCTCGGCGGCTCGATCACCGTCATGAGCGGCGGCAACCTCTACCGCATCGACGAGCGCAACGCCGACGCGCTCGGCCTCGAACCGCAACTGCCCGACACCCCGCCGCCCGAAGACACCGGCGAGCGCAGCATCGAGAGCATCGAGCAGGCCGCCTGGGCACAACTGGGCACCTGCTACGACCCCGAGATCCCCATCGACATCGTCAATCTCGGCCTGGTCTATGCCTGCACCGCCGAAGCCATCGGCCCCGAGACCTTCCGCGTGGTCGCCAACATGACACTCACCGCCCCCGGCTGCGGCATGGGCACGCTGATCGCCGACGAAGCACGCGACAAGCTGCTCACCATCCCGGGGGTCGACGAGGCCGAGGTTCATCTGGTGTGGGACCCGCCCTGGTCCCGCGAAATGATGAGCGACGCCGCGCGACTCGAAATGGGCATGTTCTAACGCCCTACCGAACAGCGCCAGCCCCCGTAGGGTGGGCAGCTTCGCTGCCCACCACGCGTCGCTTGTTCGGCGCACCACCGGTGGGCAGACGAGCTGCCCACCCTACGACGAGGTCGTCCGCCACCGCATCCCGCGATCGCCCGAACACATCACCGGAGCCCCCGCCATGATCGACGAAGCCTTCCACCCCGACACCATGCGCTGCGTCCTGCTCGAAGGCATTCACGCCTCGGCGGTGAACGTGTTCGAAAGCCACGGCTACACCCATGTCGAGCAACACGCCACCGCGCTCTCGGGCGAGGCGCTCGACGCCGCCATCGCCAAGGCCCACTTCATCGGCATCCGCTCGCGCACCCGCCTCACCGAAGCCGTGCTGGCCAAGGCCGAGCACCTGCTGGCCATCGGCTGCTTCTGCATCGGCACCAACCAGGTCGACCTCGGCGCGGCCGCCCGCCGCGGCATCCCGGTGTTCAACGCCCCCTTCTCCAACACCCGCAGCGTCGCCGAACTGGTGCTGGCCGAAATCATCATGCTGCTGCGCGGCATCCCCGAAAAGAACGCCGTCCAGCACCGCGGCGGCTGGATGAAACACGCCACCGGCGCCCACGAAGCCCGCGGCAAGACCCTCGGCATCATCGGCTACGGCCACATCGGCACCCAGATCGGCATCCTCGCCGAACAGCTCGGCATGAGCGTGATCTTCCACGACATCGAAAGCCGCCTCGCGCTGGGCAACGCCCGCGCCATGCCCACGCTCGACGCCCTGCTCGCCCAGGCCGACGTGGTCAGCCTGCACGTGCCCGAAACCGCCGCCACCCAAAACCTCATCAACGCCGACCGGCTCGCGCACATGAAACCCGGCAGCCACCTCATCAACGCCTCGCGCGGCACCGTGGTCGACATCGACGCCCTCGCCAAGGCCCTGGCCAGCGGCCACTTGCGCGGCGCCGCCATCGACGTCTTCCCGCAAGAGCCCGGCGGCAACAGCGACACCTTCACCTCGCCGCTCACCCGCTTCGACAACGTCATCCTCACCCCCCACATCGGCGGCTCCACGCTCGAAGCGCAGGAAAACATCGGCACCGAAGTGGCCACCCATCTCATGCGCTACGGCCAGAACGGCTCCGTCCTCATGGCCGTCAACTTCCCCGAGCTCTCGCTCCCCGTCCAGCACGGCGCCACCCGCATCCTCCACATCCACCGCAACGTTCCCGGCGTGCTCGCCAAGATCAACGACATCGTCTCCGCCGCCGGCATCAACATCGCCGCGCAGTACCTGCAGACCGGGCCGGAACTGGGGTATGCGGCGATCGATATCGATGCCGCGTTGTCGGCGGACGATCTGGCGCGGCTGCGGCGGATCGAAGGGACGCTGCGGTGCCGGACGCTGGTGCAATAGGCCGACCGCTCAGGACCCAGGGCATCAGCGAAGATGGCGATTTCGCGGCGTCTGTGGACTCCACCCTATCCGCCCGCTCAACCGCGGCCAGGAAAACGCCGTCACTGCCCGCCGCTTTATGAACGCACGCGACGCCAATAGAATGGGCGCTCAGTTTCGTTCGGCTGCGTGGCCGACTGACCACATCACAGGGCTTTCGGCGAATGAAACCTATTCGAGAATCTGACTGGAAAGTATTACGCCGTTTGCATCCGATTGCGCTAGAGCGTTTTTGTGAGCGTACGCTCAACGAATGCGTGCAGGCGGCGACATGTGACGGCCCGTCGGCACACCAGCGCTATGGCGCGCTGTACCGCCTGATCAAAGCACGAGACAAGACACTGGCTGCAGCCTTCAATGACTTGCGCCGCTCCACCGCGATCGAGACCCTGATCAACCTGGCTCGCCTCGATCTGCTGACGACACCGGAGCTTGACGAATTTAGCGACGAAACCCGGGATGCTGTTCGCCGGGCGCTGGAACCGCTGGACACCTGACGGAAGCAACGACAGCGGCGCGACAAAGGCGCCTGTTCGCGAGCCCCCCTGTGTCACGGAATGCTTTATGCATGCATTGAGAGGACGGTTCTGGCATTGAGCCCGCGTAGGGCGGAAAAGCGAAGCGCCTTCCGCCAAACGCTCTCCGCACCCACCGCCACCGCGAAAAGCACAAAGAAGCACCGCCTGAATGCCCGACTACCGCCGAAATCGCCTCCCGGGCGGGTGCTGCTTCTTCACGGTCAATCTGCTCGACCGCGACTGCGAGGCACGGGTGGCCCACATCGACCTGCCGAGCGATGCCGTTCAAAAAAGGGTCGCACGCACCGACCGTTTCACATCGACGCGTGGGTGGCGCTCCCTGATCACATGCACGACGCGAACTGCAAGCCACCCCGGCAACAAAGCATGCGTTTGACATTTTTCATAAAAACATTACGCTGCATCTCTGGCACAAATTGCAGAGCATCGAAGCTATGTTTCGTTGCACGTTCAAACTCAACGATGAGGCACTGAGCACGTTCAAGGTCGGCGCCCTCGCGCTCCCGGCTTTCTCAGGCCTCGGTACAGCCGCAAACAAGCGCGCCATGGCCTGCACGGTGGGCGTCGGCCCGATCCCGCCCGGCACCTATTACATTTTCGACCGCCAGTCCGGCGGCCTGCTCGGTCCGCTCAGAGATTTCTTTACGGGTCGGGACGATTGGTTTGCGCTGTACGCCGCAGATGGGCGCATTGACGATGAAACCTTTTGCGATGCGGTAAAACGCGGTAGTTTCCGGCTGCACCCAAAAGGACAACTTGGACGCAGCGAAGGCTGCATAGTGATTGACCGACCCGCTGACTATGTCCATCTGCGCACCCTGCTCAAAAGCGTTCGCCCACAAGTGGTGCCTGGAGCTTCCTTGCAGGCATATGGCAGCTTGGTGGTGACATGAAACCCCGGAAGCTTGCCACCATGAGCATCATCACGCTGGCACTTACCTATGGACAGATGCGTTTGTGGTTTGCCAGTGATTGGTCGGAGGCGGCCTGGACCTGGATCAATGCCCGGCTATCGGATGGCGCCAATCCCGGCCTCGCGTCTGATATCGAGCTGATTACCGCGCTGGCCTGTACGTTTACGATGTCGCTGGCGCTGGTGTGGGGCGCCCGTACCCTGCTTGGCGGATACCAAAAAAACTAGCGGCCCGTGCGCGGCGACTCAATAGCTGGACTCCTCTTGATTTCGCTACCCGCATCGTGGCTTTCGTCGCACCCTGATACAAAACCAATCGCACTATTGCTGCAGCGCAACATCTTTTGGCTGTAGTGTATCTCCGTTCATTCACCCACTTTCTGACGCCTGCGCAGGCATCCGTGCCAGCGAACCGTCGGCAGGGAGGTCGATATGCGGATCAAACCCTTCTCTCACCGAAAGACCATCAGCCTGGCCCTGCAAGGCGGCGGCGCGCACGGGGCCTTTACCTGGGGCGTGCTCGACTACCTGCTCGAAGTCGGCCACCTTGATTTCGACGCGGTGAGCGGCACCAGCGCCGGCGCCATGAATGCGGCGGTGCTGGCGCAGGGCCTGATGGCGGGCGGGCGCGAGGGCGCGCGCAAGGCGCTGGCGGCGTTCTGGCGCGCGGTGGCCAGCAGCGTGCCCTTCGATGTCACCGTACGCACGCTCGATGGGCACAGCGGCACGCTGGCGCCGGCGATGAAGATGATGCTGATGTGGGCCAACTTCTTCTCGCCCTACGAGCTGAACCCGTTCGACCACAACCCCTTGCGCGACGTGGTGACGAAGCAGATCGATTTCGACCGCCTGCGCCATGCCTCGCCGCTACGGCTGTTCATCGCCGCCACCGAGGCCAACACCGGGCGACTGCGGCTGTTTCGCGAGCACGAGCTGACCGCCGACGCCCTGCTCGCCTCGGCCTGTCTGCCATCGGTGCACCACAGCATCGAGATCGACGGCGAGCACTACTGGGACGGCGGTTTCGCGGCCAATCCGGCGGTCTCCCCGCTGTTCTACCATGGCCGGAGCCGCGACATCCTGCTGGTGCTGATCAACCCCATGCGCCACAGCAAGACGCCGCGCAGCGCCGACGAAATCCGCACCCGCAGCATGGTGCTGGGCTTCAGCGCCAACTTCCTGCGCGAGATGCGCATGTTTGCCCATGCCCGCGAGTTTGCTGCGCAACAGCCGTGGTGGTCGCGCGGCCGGCTGGAGCGGCGCCTGTTGTCGACCAACTTTCACCTGATCGAGGCTTCGGAGGTGATGAGCCGGCTATCGGCCGAGTCCAAGCTCTCGCCCAGCGGCTCCTTCCTCCAGTTGCTGCACGACCTGGGCCGCGAGCGCGCCCGGCAATGGCACGCGGAATCGGGCCACCATGTCGGCGAACGCCCCTCGGTCGAGGTGGCGGGGCTGTTCGGTGCTAGGCCTTGAAGTGATCGATGAACACCCGCAACCGCGGCGGCATGTGCGCCCGGCTGGGGAAGTACAGATAGAGCGAGCCGAGCGACAGCGCGTAGTCCTCGAGCACCGGCACCAGCCGGCCGCTGCGCAGGTCCTCGGCCACCAGCGCTTCGATGGTCTGCACCAGGGCCAGCCCGCTGCGCGCCAGATCGATCTCGGCGGCCAGGTCATTGATGATGAAGCGCCCGCTCACGTCCACTTCCAAGGGCTGCCCGTCGCGCTGGAACTGCCAGGGCGACAGCCGCCCGCTGGAGGCGTAGCGGTAGCGCGAGCATTCATGGCCGGCCAGCGCCTCGGGGCGGTCGGGCATCGGGCGCTGCGCGAAGTAGGCCGGTGCGCCGACGGTGACCAGTCGCGTGATCGGCCCCAGCGGCAGCGCCACCATGTCGGCCGCAATCTGCTCGCCCATGCGCACGCCGACATCGAAACCCTCGGCCACCAGGTCCACCAAATGGTCATCGAGCGCGAACTCCACCCCCACCGCCGGATAGCGCGCCGAGAATTCCGCCAGCCGCGGCAGAAAGAAACGCGCAAAAGCCATGCGCGGCAGCGTGATCCGCACCGTGCCTGCGGGTTCGCTGCGGCTGTGCTCAACGGTGTCGACCGCGCCGCCCAGCTGCGCCAGCCCCGCGCGCACCCCGTCGAGCATGGCCGCGCCTTCCTCGGTCAGGCCCACCCGGCGGGTGGTGCGCGCCAGCAGGCGCACGTCGAGGCGACGCTCGAGCGAGCGCACCGATTGCGACAGCGCCGAGGCCGACACCCCCATCTCCTCCGCTGCACGGCTGAAGCTGGCATGACGGGCCACGCACTCGAAGGCGGCCAGTGCCGGCAGCAAGGTCGGATCCAGTTTTAAGCTCATCTAAACAGACTGTTTCGAATTAAAGCGTCGATCTTAATAGCGAATCATCCTATGGTGCACCGGTGATGGCCCGCAGAGGCTGCCCCCCAATCCCTGGAGAGACCTCATGATTCGCTTCACCCTCAACGGCAAGCCGGTCAGCACCGATCTGCCCGGCGACACCCCCCTGCTGTGGGCCGTGCGCGACGGCTTCGCGCTGACCGGCAGCAAGTTCGGCTGTGGCATGGGCCTGTGCGGCGCGTGCACCATGCATGTCGACGGCAGCCCGGTGCGCTCCTGTTCCACGCCGCTGGCCGATGTGGCCAACAAGGCCGTCACCACCATCGAAACCGTCGGTGCCGACCGCGTCGGCGCCGCAGTGCAGCAGGCCTGGCAAAAGCTCGACGTGGTGCAGTGCGGCTACTGCCAGTCCGGCCAGATCATGTCGGCCACGGCCTTGCTGCAGAGCAACCCCAGGCCCACCGACGCCGACATCGATGCCGCCATGGCCGGCAACGTGTGCCGCTGCGCCACCTATGTGCGCATCCGCGCCGCCATCCACGAAGCGGCCCGCACGCTGGCCTGAGGAACGCGATCATGACGACCCGACATCCCCGCATCGAAAACCTCTCGCGCCGCGACTTCCTCAAACAGGGCACTGGCCTCACCCTCGGCGTGATCCTGCCGACCGTACCGGCCAAACTGCTGGCCGCTGGCGCCGGACCGGGCATCGCCGGCAGCGGCCCGGTGACGGCCGGTGGCTTTGCCCCCAACGCCTTCGTGCGCATCGGCGCCGACGACACCGTGACCGTGATCGCCAAGCACCTGGAGATGGGCCAGGGCGCCCACACCGGCCTGGCCACGCTGGTGGCCGAAGAGCTGGACGCCGACTGGGCGCGCGTGGTGGTCGAAGGCGCGCCGGCCGACGCCGCCCGCTACAACAACCTGTTCTGGGGCAAGGCCCAGGGCACCGGCGGCAGCACCGCCATTGCCAACTCCTTCATGCAGCTGCGCCAGGCCGGCGCCGCCGCGCGCACCATGCTGGTGTCGGCGGCGGCGGCCGAGTGGCACGTGCCGGCCGGCGAGATCGTGGTCAGGGACGGTGTCGTGAGCCATCCCGGCTCGAAGCGCCAGGCGCGCTTCGGCGCGCTCGCCGAGGCCGCCGCGCGCCAGCCGGTGCCCGACGCCCCGACGCTGAAAGACCCGAAGGACTTCCGCCTCATCGGCCGCCACGTACCGCGCAAGGACAGCCTGGCCAAGACCACCGGCAAGGCCGTGTTCACCCAGGACGTTCAGCTGCCCGGCATGCTCGTGGCCGTGGTGGCGCACGCGCCGCGCTTCGGCGCCACGGTGAAATCGGTCGATGATGCGGCCGCGCGCAAGAGCCCCGGCGTGGTCGACGTGGTGCAGATCCCCGGCGGCGTGGCGGTGCTCGCACGCGACACCTGGAGCGCCAAGAAGGGGCGCGACGCGCTCGCCATCGAGTGGGACGAGGCGAGCGGCTGGCGCGGCGGCAGCGCCGCGCTGGTCGAGCGCTACCGCAACCTCGCCGCCACACCGGGCGCGCTCGCGCGCCGCGAGGGCGACGCCGAGGCGGTGCTCGGCAAGGCCGGCCGCGTGCTTGAGGCGGAGTTCGTCTTTCCCTATCTCGCGCACGCCGCGATGGAGCCGATGAACTGCGTCATCCGCCTCGACGCCGACGGCTGCGAGGTGTGGAACGGCGAGCAGCTCCAGACACCCGACCAGCACGCCCTGGCCGCCCTGCTCGGCCTCAAGCCCGAGCAGGTCAAGCTCAACATGTTGTTCGCCGGCGGCAGCTTCGGCCGCCGCGCCGCGCCGGATTCCGACTACCTGCTGGAGGCCGGCCATATCGTCAAGGCCATCGGCGGCCGTGCCCCGGTCAAGCTGGTGTGGCTGCGCGAGGACGACATGCGCGCCGGCCACTACCGCCCGCTCTACCTGCACCACCTGCGCGCCGCGCTCGACGACGCCGGCCGGCCGCTGGCCTGGTCGCAGCGCATCGTCGGCCAGTCCATCATCGCCGGCACGCCCTTCGAGCCGGTGCTGATCAAGGACGGCATCGACGCCACCTCGGTCGAGGGCGCCGCCAACCTTCCCTACCACGTACCCAACCTGCAGGTCGAGCTGCACAGCACCAACGCCGAGGTCAAGGTGCCGGTGCTGTGGTGGCGCTCGGTGGGTTCGACCCACACCGGTTTTGCCACCGAGGCCTTCCTCGACGAGTTGGCCAGCGCCGCCGGCGCCGACCCGGTCGACTACCGCCTCAAACTGCTCGACGCCCACCCGCGCCACGCCGCGGTGCTGCGCCTGGCCGCCGACAAGGCCGGCTGGTCGGCCCCGCTGGCCGGGCGCGACGGCATGCGGCGCGGGCGCGGCGTGGCGCTGCATGAGTCGTTCAACACCATCGTCGCCCAGGTGGCCGAGGTGAGCGTCGCCGCCGACGGCGCGTTCAAGCTCGACCGCGTGGTGTGTGCGCTCGACTGCGGCGTGGCGGTCAATCCGGACGTGATCCACGCGCAGATGGAAGGCGGCATCGGCTTTGCGCTGGCCGCGGCACTCACCGGCGAGATCACGCTGGAGGACGGCCAGGTGGTGCAGTCCAACTTCCACGACTACCCAGTGCTGCGCATCGACCAGATGCCGGCGGTGGAGGTGCACATCGTGCCCTCCGCCGAAAAGCCCACCGGCGTCGGCGAGCCCGGCGTACCGCCACTGGCTCCGGCACTGGCCAACGCCCTGTTCGCCGCCAGCGGCAAGCGCATCCGCCGCCTGCCGATCGGCGACCAGCTCAAGGCGTAAGCGCCATGGACAGCCTCGATCTGGACGTACTCACCCGCGCGCGCGACTGGCTCGCCGATGGCCGGCGG
>QQUN01000003.1 GCA_008501585.1 Pseudomonadota bacterium
GCAACTTCCTGGTGAAGATCAACGCCAACATCGGCAACTCGGCGCTCGGCTCGTCGATCAGCGAAGAGGTCGACAAGATGACCTGGTCGATCCGCTGGGGCGGCGACACGGTGATGGATCTGTCCACCGGCAAGAACATCCATGAAACCCGCGAGTGGATCATCCGCAACAGCCCGGTGCCGATCGGCACGGTGCCGATCTACCAGGCGCTGGAGAAGGTCGACGGCAAGGCCGAGGATCTGACCTGGGAGATCTTCCGCGACACGCTGATCGAACAGGCCGAGCAAGGCGTCGATTACTTCACCATCCACGCCGGCGTGCTGCTGCGCTATGTGCCGCTGACGGCCAATCGCATGACGGGCATCGTCTCGCGTGGCGGTTCGATCATGGCCAAGTGGTGTCTGGCCCATCACAAGGAGAGCTTCCTCTACACGCATTTCGAGGAAATCTGCGAAATCATGAAGGCCTATGACGTGGCCTTCTCGCTCGGCGACGGGCTGCGCCCGGGCAGTATTTACGATGCCAACGACGAAGCCCAGCTGGGCGAGTTGAAGACGCTCGGCGAGCTGACCCAGATCGCCTGGAAGCACGATGTGCAGGTGATGATCGAGGGCCCGGGCCATGTGCCGTTGCACCTGATCCGCGAGAACATGGACCTTCAGCTCGAGCAGTGTCACGAGGCGCCCTTCTACACCCTCGGCCCGCTGACCACCGACATCGCCCCGGGTTACGACCACATCACCAGCGGCATCGGCGCGGCCACCATCGGCTGGTATGGCACGGCAATGCTGTGTTACGTGACGCCCAAAGAGCACCTCGGGCTGCCGAACAAGAACGATGTGAAGGAAGGGATCATCACCTACAAGCTGGCGGCCCATGCGGCGGATCTCGCGAAGGGCCACCCCGGCGCGCAGATCCGCGACAACGCGCTCAGCAAAGCGCGCTTCGAGTTCCGCTGGGCCGACCAGTTCAACCTCGGCCTCGATCCGGACAAGGCGCGCGAGTTCCATGACGAGACGCTGCCGAAGGAGTCGGCGAAGGTCGCCCACTTCTGCTCCATGTGCGGGCCGCATTTCTGCTCGATGAAGATCACCCAGGATGTGCGCGACTACGCCGCGCAGCAGGGGATCGACGAGCAGGCTGCGCTCAAGCAGGGGATGGAGGTGAAGGCGGTGGAGTTTGTGAAGGCCGGCGCTGAAATCTACCGGAAGCAGTGACCATGAACGCCATCCAGATCGAACTCAACGGTCGGCCGCATCCGGCCGACGCCAACTATACCTTGCAGGAACTGGTCGCCAAGCTCGGCCTGAGCGGCAAGAGCCTGGCCATCTCGATCAACCGCGAGGTGATCAAGCGCAGCGACTGGTCGAACCGCCGACTGAAGACGGCCGACCGTATCGAAATCGTCCACGCCATTGGCGGCGGCTGAACCGGAGACTTCTGCATGAACCTCAACGACCTGCCCGCGGGCGCCAACACCGACCATCAGCTGACCATCGCCGGCAAGACCTACGACTCGAAGCTGCTGGTGGGCACCGGCAAGTACAAGGACTTTCAGGAAACGCGCGACGCCATCGTGGCGAGCGGCACCAGCATCGTCACCGTGACGGTGCGCCGGGTGAATATCGGCCAGCATCAGGACGAGCCCAACCTGCTCGACTTCGTGCCGCCGGGCGAATTCACCATCCTGCCTAACACCGGCGGCTGCTTCAACGCGGCCGACGCGGTCTACACATTGCAGATGGCGCGCGAGATGCTGGGCGGCCATGCGCTGTGCAAGCTCGAAGTGCTGGGCGACGAGAAGACGCTGTTCCCCAACATGCCCGAGACGCTCAAGGCGGCCGAGGCGCTGATCAAGGACGGCTTCGAGGTGATGGTCTACTGCTCGGACGACCCCATCCAGGCCAAGATGCTCGAAGACATGGGCTGCGTGGCGATCATGCCGCTGGCCAGCCTGATCGGCTCGGGCATGGGCATCCTCAACCCGTGGAACCTGTCGCTGATCATCGAGCAGACGCAGGTGCCGGTGATCGTCGATGCCGGCGTGGGCACCGCCTCGGACGCCGCCATTGCCATGGAGCTGGGCTGCGACGGCGTGCTCATGAACACCGCCATCGCCAAGGCGCGCGACCCGATCCGCATGGCGCTGGCGATGCGCGATGCGGTGCGCGCCGGGCGCAACGCCTACCTGGCCGGGCGCATGCCCAAGCGCTTTGCCGCCTCGCCGTCGTCGCCGATGGCCGGGCTGGCCACCTGAACCACCGCGCGGCGCGTGCGCGGCCACACCGCCGCACGCGCCGCGCCGGTTTTCGAACGCGACATAAAGCATTACCCTCGGGAGTCATCCGACCACCGCCATCACCCGATGTCCTCAAAGCCCAATGCCACCCAGTGGCACCCCTTCTTCCAGCGCTGGGCCAACACCGGCCTCAGCCTGCAGGGGCAGATCCGCCAGATGCTGGTGTCGGTCATCCTCGACGAGCAGCATCCGGTCGACGCGCCGATCCCCTCGAGCCGGGAGATGGCAGTGCAGCTCGGGGTGGCGCGCAACACGGTGGTGATCGCCTACCAGCAGCTGGTCGATGAAGGCTATCTGGTCTCGCGCGAACGCAAGGGCTACTTCATCAACACCAACATCCTGGCCGGCCGGGTCGAGCGCAGCACACCGCCGCGCGAGGCGCCGCTGGCACCACCGGAGTGGTCGCGCCGCTTCCGCTTCCGCCCCACCGAACAGCGCAACATCCAGAAGCGCGCCGACTGGCAGCGCTTCCCCTACCCCTTCCTCTACGGCCAGTTCGACAGCTCGCTTTTCCCCATCGCCGACTGGCGCGAATGCTGCATGAAGACGCTGAGCGTGCTGGAGATCAACGAGTGGGCGCAGGACATGATCTACCGCGACGACGGCTCGCTGGTCGAGCAGATCCGCACCCGCGTGCTGCCCCGGCGCGGCGTCTGGGCGAGCAACGACGAAATCATCATCACCGTCGGCGCCCAGCAGGCCCTCTACCTGCTGGCCGACCTGCTGGTCAGCAGCGACACCCCGGTGGGCCTGGAGTCGCCCGGCTACCCGGATGCGCGCAACATCTTCAGCAGCCGCAGCCAACGCATCCTCAGCCTGCCCATCGACGACGGCGGCCTGCAGGTGAGCGATGCGCTGTATGCCTGCGACTACATCTACGTCACCCCCAGCCACCAGTGCCCGACCACCGTCACCATGCCGCTGGCACGCCGCCACGCCTTGCTGGAGATGGCGGAGAAGGCCGACTTCGTGCTGATCGAGGACGACTACGAGAGCGAGAACCGCCTGCACGGCGAGCCGCTGCCCACGCTCAAGAGCCTCGACCGCAGCGACCGGGTGATCTACGTCGGCAGCCTGTCCAAGAGCATCGCCCCCGGCCTGCGGCTGGGCTACATCGTTGCCCCGGCCGAACTGGTCACCGAACTGCGCGGCATTCGCCGCCTCAACCTGCGCCACCCCACGGTGTACATGCAGCGCGCCTTCGCGCTGTTCCTCTCGCTCGGCCACCACGACGCCCTGTTGCGCCGCCTGTCGGCCGCCTACCGCCAGCGCGCACAACGGCTCATCGAGGCGCTGAACACCCACCTGCCGGAAGTGCACGCCACCCCGGTGTCGGGCGGTGCCTCGTGCTGGGTGCGCGGCCCCGAGTGGCTGGACGCCGCCGAGCTGGCCCGCGCCGCCGCCGAACAGGGTGTGCTGATCGAGCCGGGCAGCGTCTTCTTCAACCAGGCCACACCGCCCCGGCACTATTTCCGGCTCGGCTTCTCGTCCATCCCGGATGCGCAGATCGACCCTGGCATCGCCCTGTTGGCCCAGACGCTGCGCGCCCTGGCCCCCACGCGCAAGCGCTGAGCACGACAAGAGCATTGTCGTTGTTTTTCAACAGTTTAAGACACAAATCGCGGCCACGGGCAGTCGCTCACGAGCGCACAGCGCACCCGCATTCCCTACGCCGGCACACCCGGCCCGGCCGCTGGACCAAACGATTCCATCCAACTGGCTCTAAGGGATTGGGCCAGCCCCCCGTAGTCTGATCTCCACAACATTCCGGCGATGTCG
The DNA here is from genome assembly GCA_008501585.1 of Pseudomonadota bacterium. Taxonomy (GTDB): domain Bacteria; phylum Pseudomonadota; class Gammaproteobacteria; order Burkholderiales; family Rhodocyclaceae; genus Nitrogeniibacter. Next base: position 4,079 of record QQUN01000003.1, read on the forward strand.
CCAGAGCGCCCCCGCAGAAGCGCCCGGCCCATCGTCGCAGCCCAAGGAGATCCAGATGTCCAACACAGCCCAACCCACCGCCGAATTCCTCGCCGCCTTCGCCGAGGCCTGGAACCGTCACGACCTCGACGCGCTGATGAGCTTCATGGCCGACGACTGCGCCTTCCATGCCGTGGCCGGCCCCGATGAACTCGGCCGCAGCTTCATCGGCCGCGAGGCCGTACGCGAGGGCTTCGCCCTGGCCTGGCAGACCTTCCCCGACGCCGCCTGGCTCGACGGCGACCACTTCGTGGCCGGCGACCGTGGCGTGTCGGAGTCGACCTTCTGCGGCACCAAGGCCGACGGCACCCGCATCGAGGCGCGCATGGTGGATGTGTTCACCTTCCGCGACGGCAAGATCGCGGTGAAGAACGCCTACCGCAAGGACCGCCCGCCGGTCGCCACGGCCAGCCGCTAAGCCCCGCCCCCGAACGCACCGCGAAGGACACGACACCATGGATGCCAACGCTGTATTGCGCGAGGCCGCCGCGGGGCGCACCACCGCGCCGTCCCGCCCCTACGACCCGGCCTACGATCCGCTGGTCAGCCCGACGCCGGGCCAGGGCCGCGACTACGCCCCCACCTACTGGATCGGCACCGCCGGCGAACCGCCGGCCGACGACGGACCGATCACCCATGACATCGATGTCGATGTGGCCATCATCGGCTCGGGCTTCACCGGCCTGAGCACCGCCATCCACCTGGCGCAGGAATACGGCGTCAAGGCCACCGTGCTCGAAGCCAACCGCTCGGCCTGGGGCTGCAGCACCCGCAACGGCGGCCAGGCGCAGTGTGCCTCGGGCCGGCTCAAGCGCTCGCAGTGGATCACCCGCTACGGCCTGGAGGCCGCGCTGGCCCTGCACCGCGAGTGTGTCGATGGCATGGAGACCTTCAAGGGCCTGATCGCCGACATCGACTGCGATCCGCAGCCCGGCGGCCATCTGTACATCGCCCACCGCCCGCGCATCATGCCGGTGCTGGAAAAGGAAGCGAAGCTGCTGCGCGAGACCTTCAAGTACGACGCGCGCATCTTCGACGCCGCCACGGTCAAGAACGCGTGGGTGGGCGACGAGGAGGCCTGCGGTGCCATGCACGAGCCCGAGGGCATCGGCATCCACGCCGGCAAGCTCGCCTTCGGCTACCTCAAGAAAGCCCGCGCACTCGGCGCCACGGTGCATCCGGCCAGCCCGGTGCAGGGCTGGGAGACGCGCGGCGGCGTGCATTACCTGAAGACGCCCGGCGGCGTGGTCCGCGCCCGCGCGGTCGGTGTCTGCACCGGCGGCTACACCTCCAACCATCTGCACCGCGAGCTGAAGAACCGGCTGCTGCCGATCCTCTCCAACTCGATCGTCACCCGCCCGCTGACGGCGCAGGAGATCGAGGCCTGCGGCCTGCGCACCACCCAGGTGATCACCGACACCCGCGTGCTGCGCCACTACTACCGGCTGATGCCCGACAACCGCCTGCAGATCGGCAGCCGCAGCGCCATCACCGGCAACGATGCGCCGCAAAAGCAGTACGAGCAGCGGCTGATCGACGACATGGTGCGCAAGTTCCCGGCGCTCAAAGGCGTGCAGATCGACTACTCGTGGTGGGGCTGGGTGGACGTGAGCCACGACATGATGCCGCGCATCCACCAGCCCGATCCGAAGGAGACGATCTACTACGCGCTCGGCTACGGCGGCAACGGCGTCATGTACTCGGCCCAGGCCGGCAAGCGCCTGGCGCAATGGATCGCCGGCAAGGGGCAGTCGCTGACCCTGCCGATCTTCACCTCGCGCCTGCCCTTCCCGAACATTCGCGAAATGGTCGAATCGCAGGCCTTCGCGCCCTTCCGCCGTTTCGGCCAACGCTTTCTGTACCGCTGGTACGCCTATAACGACGAGCGGCCATAAGCCGCCGATCGCCCGGCGGCCCGATCCGGGCCGCTGCCCATCACCCGCCACACAAAGGAGAACTTGGCACCCCGACGGTCATGCGCAACGCCCACCCGGGCCGACACGAATGCCCCGACCCCGTAGCCAGGCAACACAAGCACCACGTATCGGACAATACTCAGACCCTTGCAGGAGACAACCATGAACATCAAAAAGACCGTATTGCTGCCCCTGATCACCGCCGGCCTGCTGGCCGCCGCCCCGGGCGTGATGGCCGCAAAATTCAAGATGGCCCTCGGCGATGCCGCCGGCGGTACCCAGTGGGAACTGGGCCAGACCTTCAAGACCCTGTTCGAGCAGAAGACCGGCGGCAAGCACACCGTCGACCTCTTCCCCAACGGCCAGCTCGGTGACGAGCAGAACACCGTCAACAATGCCGCGCTGGGCACGCTGGACTTCTCGGTGCTGGCGATCAACAACGTGACGCCGTTCTCGCCCTCGGTCGGCGTGCTGACCCTGCCCTATGTGATCCAGAGCGCCGAAGACGCCAAGACGCTGACCCAGGGCCCGATCGGCAAGGAGCTGACCGAGAACACCATCCGCGACGCCGGCGTACGCATCGTCGGCTGGGCCTACTCGGGCTTCCGCGTGCTGACCAACTCGAAGCGCCCGGTCACCTCGCTGGCCGACCTGAAGGGCCTGGTGATCCGCGTGCCGAAGAACGAGATCATGATCGCCACCTATCAGTCCTGGGGCATCAACCCGACGCCGATGGCCTGGTCCGAAACCTTCACCGCCCTGCAGCAAGGCGTGGTCGACGGGCAGGACAACCCCTACATCACCGTCTCGGCGATGAAGTTCAACGAGGTGCAGAAGTACATCACCAACGTGCGCTACCTGTTCTCGCTCGAGCCGCTGATCGTCAGCGAATCGGTGTTCCAGGACCAGAAGCCTGAGGTCCAGAAGGCCATCCTCGAGGCTGGCAAGGAAGCGACCGAGCACAGCTACAAGTACCTGCTCGAGACCGAAGACAAGATCAAGAAGGAACTGGCCGCCAAGGGCATGCAGATCAGCGATGCCGCCAATGGCGAGAAAGAGTTCATCGAAAAGGCCACGGCCGCCGTCTGGCCGAAGTTCTACGAGAGCATTGGCGGCAAGGCCAAGCTCGACCAGGCACTGAAGAGCCTCGGCCGATAAGCGTCGATCGCCGGGGCGCCCTGCCCCGGCCCGGCGAAGCTGCCGGGGGACCGTCCCCCCGGCAGCGCCACCGACCGGAGCGATCACCGCATTCGCGTGTTCACGACCCCGTGGAGCCTGCCATGTCCCTCAAGAAATTCATCCTCAAACTGCTCGGCAACATCGAGGAGTATCTGGCAGAAGCCCTGCTGGCCTGCTTCGTGGTCCTGCTGTTCGTCCAGATCCTGCTGCGCCAGTTCTTCCAGTACTCCCTGCCCTGGGGCGAGGAGCTGGCCACCTACATGTTCGTCTGGTTCGCCTACCTCGGCGCCACCGTGGCGGCCAAGATGTCGGCCCACAACCGGGTGACCTTCCAGTTCAACTTCACCCCGCCGATCGTGCGCAAGGTGTGCATGGCCCTGGCCGACCTGCTGTGGGTGTGCTTCAACCTGTACTTCGTCTACCTGAGCTACGACTTCGTGTTCAACCGCATGAACCTGTTCTGGAAGTCGCAGACCCTCGGCCTGCCGATGAAGTACTTCTACGTGATCCTGCCGATCGCCTTCACGCTGATGTCGATCCGCATTCTCTGGAACAACTACCTCACCCTGGTCAAGGGCGTGAACCTGGTGGATCCGGAGACCGAAGAGATCGAGAAGCTCAAGCACAGCGCCACAGCACAACAATAAAACGCGGCCCACCGCAGAGAGACAGTCATGGACGCTTATATCGTAGAGATCCTGTTCGGCAGCTTCTTCTTCCTGATGCTGCTGGGCGCGCCGATCACCATCGCCCTCGGCGGCGCGGCGCTGGCCACCTTCGTGGTGGTGGAAAAGAACCCGATCGCCTTCGTGCAGATCGCCTTCACCTCGGTCGGCAGCTTCCCGCTGATGGCCCTGCCGGCCTTCGTGCTGGCCGGCGCGCTGATGGAAGCGGCGGGCATTTCGAAACGGCTGGTGGATATCGCCGAAGCGTTGGCCGGGCCGATCACCGGCGGCCTCGGCGCCGCCACCGTGCTGGCCTGCCTGTTCTTCGGCGCCATCTCCGGCTCCGGCCCGGCCACCACCGCGGCGGTCGGCATGCTGATGATCCCCGCCATGACCAAGCGCGGCTACGACCGCCCCTACGCCTCGGCCGTCACGGCCGCGTCGGGCGGCCTGGGCATCATCATCCCGCCGTCGATCCCGATGGTGATCTTCGGCATCGCCGCGCTGGGCCTGATGCCGCCGCCCGAGGCCGTCGCCAAGCACGGCGAGTTCGCCTCGATCTCGATCCCCAAGCTGTTCATCGCCGGGGTGGTGCCGGGCATCGTGATGGCCGGCAGCCTGCTGATCATCAACTACTTCATCTCGAAGAAGCACGGCTATGTCGGCCTGACCGACAAGTGGTCCTTCGGCGACATCCGCGCCTCGCTGCGCCGCGGCGTGTGGTCCATCCTGGCACCGGTGATCATCCTCGGCGGCATCTACACCGGCTTGTTCACGCCCACCGAGTCGGCCATCGTGGCGATCTTCTACACGCTCTTCGTCGGCGTCGCCCTGCACCGCGAGCTGAAGTTCCCGGCGCTGCTCAACTCGCTGCGCACCACCACCTGGATCACCGGCCGTGTGCTGCTGATCCTGTTCACCGCCACCGTCTTCGGTCGCCTGCTGGTCGAGCAGCGCATTCCGGCGATCATCGCCGAATCGATGCTCAGCCTGACCGACAACCTCTACCTGATCTGGGCGATGATCATCTTCTTCCTGATGTTCGTCGGCATGTTCATGGAAACCCTGGCGGCGATCATGATCCTGGTACCGGTGCTGCTGCCGGTGATGTACACCATCGGGGTCGACCCGACCCATGTGGGCATCGTGGTGATCTGCACCCTGTCGGTCGGCTTCATGACCCCGCCGCTGGGCGAGAACCTGTTCGTCGCCTCGGGCATCGGCGGCTCGAGCATCGAAGCCATCGTCTCGCGCATCCACCCCTTCGTCATCGTCTCGGTGATCGCCATTTTCCTGATCGCCTACGTTCCGCAACTGTCCCTCTGGCTACCCGGCCAGCTGGGCTACTGACCGGCGGGGCCGGGTCGCACCACGGCCCGGCCCCGCTTCACGCACTCGACCCTCGCCGCCACACCGGCAACGAGACTGCCTCCAGGGAGAAACCCATGTTCCCAGCCCCCCGTCGTCACCTTCGCGCCGTGCTGCTCGCCCTGTGCAGCCTCGCCGCCAGCCTGTCGCTGGCCGCCACGGACCGCCCGCCACGTGAGCCGATGCAGGGCTCCCGCGTCGAGCAACGCGCCATGGCCTTGCTCGAGCGGGCGGTTGCCCATGTCGAGGCCAAGGGCGAGGCCGGTACCGTCGCCTTCAGCCACGGGCCGGAGTTCATCGACCAGGACCTGTACGCCTACGCGTTGAAGACCGACGGCAGCTTCCTGGCCAGCGGGGGTGATTCGGCCGCCCTGGTGGGGCAGAACGTGCTCAAGGAGGTGGATCTCAACGGCAAGCCCTTCTTCCGCGAGATCATCGAGCAAGCCAGGACTTTCGGCGCCGGGCGGGTCGAGTACCGCTGGTTCAATCCGGCCGACGCCCGCGGCGAGCCCAAGGTGGCGGTGTTCCGTGCCGTGGGCGAGATCATCGTCGCCGCCGGCTACTATCCGCCCCGCGCCACGCCCATGCAGGCACAAGGACTGCTGCGCGACGCGGCCAAGGCGATGGCAAGCAACCCGTCGGCCGCGCTGGAACACTTCCAGCGGCTCGACGGCGCCTTCATCCGCGACGACCTGTATGTGTTCGTGGTGCGTCTGTCCGACGGCAGCTTCCTCGCCCATGGCGCCACACCGGCGCTGGTGGGCACCAACAGCTACGAGCTGGTCGGCCCGGACGGCAGCCATGTGGTGCGGCGGATGGCCGAGATGGCCAAGGACAGCGCCGAGGGTGAGTCGGACTACGCCTGGCGCAACCCGGCCACCGGCGCGGTCGAGAAAAAGCACACCTATTTCAAGATTGTCGGTGACACCCTGGTGGCGGTGGGCTACTACCGCCGCTGAGGCTCAGCGAAGCAGGTCGTCGAGGTAGCGCACCGGGATGGCATAGCTGATGCCCGAGGGCTTGCTCAGCACGTTCTCCTTGGTGTCTTTGACGAAGACCATGTTGAGCACGCCGATGACCGCGCCCGAGTCCGGATCGAACAGCGGGCTGCCGCTGTTGCCGGGGTAGGCCGTGGCATCGAGCTGATAGACCGCGAACGGATCGCTCCCGAGGCTGCGGATCTGCCGGGCGTTGAGCTCGCTGGCATTGCCGCGAGGGATGCTGATCGGCGTGATCGCCGAGACGATGCCGCGATGGGTCGCCGGCTTGAGCCCCAGCGCACTGCCGATCGGGAAACCGGTAAAGGCCACCGCCTGCCCTTCATCCACCCCGCTGCCCGACAAGGCCAGCACCGGCAGTGCCGGCCCGACGATACGCAAGGTGGCCAGATCGTGCGCCGGATCGGAACGGAGCTTCTCGGCCGAGCGCACATTCACCTTGTCGCCCATCGGAATGGCGACGGCAAGCGTCTCGCGCCGTGCCGCATCGAGCGTGGCCGGCAGCACATGGGCGTTGGTGGCCACGGTCAGCCCGTCGGCCACGGCAAAGCCGGTGCCGAGGAAACGGAAGGCCGGGCTGCGCGTCGGTTCATACGTGCCAATGGCCACAATGGACGGCTTGATGCGCGCGACGGTAGCCGGCAGGTCGGCCAGCGCGGGCGCGCCCGTCATACACAAGACCAGCACGGACACGGCAAGTCGGAGCCAGCGGCTCATGGGCAATCCCCCTTATCGGTCGGCCATGAACACAGGCGTCATGACTGCAGACGATTCAACCACACTCGCGTCATAAGGGTGTTGCCGTTCGCTGAAAAAACCGAGGATCCGCGTCACGTAGGCCTGGGTTTCCGGATAGGGTGGCACCCCCTTGAAGCGCTCGACGGCGCCCTCGCCGGCATTGTAGGCGGCCGCCACCAGGCGCACATCGCCACGGAAATAGGCCAGCAGCCAGCGCAGGTAGGCCAGGCCACCGCGGATGTTCTGCGCCGGATCGTAGGCGTTGCGCACCTTGAAACGCTCGGCCGTCTCGGGGATCAGCTGCATCACCCCCATGGCGTTGCGTGGCGACAGCGCCTGCGGATTGAAGGCCGACTCGGTCGCCGCAATGGCCAGAGCAAAGCGGGCGTCCACCCCGAAATCCGGCGCGGTCCGCGCCACCTGCTCGATGATCGGATGACGGTCGGCCGGCAAGCGGGCCATCAATCGCGTGATCAGCCCTTCATCCTGCTCCCAGGCCGGGGCATGCAGGCAGTCGGGGACGTTGCCGGTATACGGGCCGGTGAAGCGCCGCATCCGGTCGGCCTGGGGGTGCGCCAGCATGGCCGCCATGGCGAACAGGGTGCCCGCGTAAGCGTCGTCGCGCGGCACGCCGCGCCCGTTGGCGTACATCCAGCCCAGCGCATACATGCCATCGGCGCTGCCCTGCCGGGCCGACTCGCAGTAGCAGGCCGCGGCGCGATCCGGCTCGCGCGGCACGCCCTCGCCATGCTCGAAACGCAGGCCGGCCTCGTGCAGGTAATCGGCATGCTGGCGGAGCGCATCCTGCTCCGCTGGCGTGAGCGGGGTCTCGCCCATCCGTGCCGCCTGCGCGGCCCCCGCCAGCAGGGCCAGCGACGCGCAAAGGACGAGCCCGCGGCGCATCATCGCATGCCTTACAAACGCCAGACGCGCACGCCGGCCTCGGCCAGCGCGTGGCGGTCGAATGCCGACTTGACGTCGACGAACACGCCATTGTCGTCGAGCGGCGCGGTCAAGGTGGCCAGGTCCATCTGGCCATATTCGCGGTGCGACACGGTGGCGACGATCGCCTGGGCGCGGGGCAGATCGGCCCAGTCGACCAGCGTCACGCCGTATTCATGCATGGCTTCGGCCGCCTCGGCGACCGGATCATGCACCACCACCTCGCAACCGAAGCTCTGCAGCTCGCGGATCACGTCGATGACCTTGCTGTTGCGCAGGTCGGGGCAGTTTTCCTTGAAGGTCAGGCCCAGCACGATCACCTTGCAGCCCTTGATCGAATGCCCGGCCTGGATCATCTGCTTGACCGTCTGCTCGGCCACATACTTGCCCATGCCGTCGTTGATGCGCCGCCCGGCCCGGATGACCTCCGGGTGCAGGCCCAGCATCTCGGCCTTGTGGGTCAGGTAGTAGGGGTCGACGCCAATGCAGTGGCCCCCGACCAGGCCCGGCCGGAAGGGCAGGAAGTTCCACTTGGTACCGGCCGCTTCGAGCACGTCGAGCGTGTCGATGCCGACCTCATGGAAAATGACCGCCAGTTCGTTGATCAGCGCGATGTTCAGGTCGCGCTGGGTGTTCTCGATGACCTTGGCCGCCTCGGCCACCTTGATGGTCGCCGCCGGATAGACGCCGGCGGTGATCACCGCACCGTACACCTCCTTGACCTTCTCGAGCGTGGCCGGCGTGTCCCCCGACACCACCTTGACGATTTTGGTGACCGTGCGCTCCTTGTCGCCCGGGTTGATGCGCTCGGGCGAGTAGCCGACGAAGAAATCCTGCTTCCACTTCAGCCCCGAGGTCTGCTCCAGGATGGGGATGCACACCTCTTCGGTGGCGCCGGGGTAGACGGTGCTCTCGTACACCACGATCGCGCCCTTCTTGAGGTACTTGCCAACCGACGCCGACGACTTCTCCAGCGGTGTCAGGTCGGGCTGGCGTGCCGCGTCGACCGGCGTGGGCACGGCCACGACGATGAAGTCCGCCTCGCCGATCACTGACGGATCGGTATGGCATGTCAGCTGGCTGGCCGCGCGCAGATCCTCGCTGCTGACCTCGCCGGTCGGATCACGAAAGTCGCGGTACGCGGCGACCTTCTCTGCGGACAAGTCAAACCCGAGGGTCTTGAATTTCTTGCCAAACTCGACGGCCAGCGGCAAGCCGACATAGCCCAGCCCAATCACGGCAACGGTGGTCACGGATGCATTCCTTCAGAGACAGAGTTTCAATTATGGCTTATAGCGTCTTGCGCAGCGCGTTGGCTTCTTCGTAGAAGCGGTTGCCCACCGGATACTCCCCGGTCAGCGCATTCAGGATCGTCCGGGCATCGTCCTTGCGCCCGGCCTTGATGTAACCCTTGGCCAGATTCAGCGAAATCATGGCCGCCTTGGGCGCCAGCTTGTGGGCCTGCTCGAGCTTCTTGACCCCAGCCGCGGCCGCGCCGCCCTCGACCTCGATCATGCCCACCGTATCGAGGATGGCCGGATTGTCCGGCGCCAGTTCCAGGGCACGCTGGCCGTAGCTCAGGGCCTTCGGATCCTTCTTCTGGCTGGCGATCCAGGCCAGGTTGTTCAGCACCAACGGCTTGTCGGGGGTCATCTCGTTGAGCGACTGGTAGAGCGTATACGCCTGATCCAGCCGCCCCTTGGTCAAGGCATGCTCAGCCGTATAGGCCATCACCGCGAGGTCCTTCGGGTTCGCCGCCAGCCAGTCATCCGACAGCTTGTCGGCCTCCTTGCCGCGCTCGGTACGCACCAGGGCTGCATGCAGCTTGACCACGGTTTGCGATGTCGGCGTCAAGGCGTGGGCCTTGCGGAAGGGTGCGACGGCCGCAGCCCAGTCGTCGCGGGAGACATACACGTCCCCCTCGAAGAGATAACCGAGGCCGGACTTCGGCAGTTGCTTCTGCAGGTCGCGCGACATGGCCAGGGCTTCATCGAAGCGCTTGCCGTCGATCAGGATGGAAATGAGGACCCGCTGCACCTCGTAGAGATCCTGGCGCTGGGCGAGCGAACGCCGTAGTGTGGCTTCGGCGCTTTTCGCATCGCCGCTCATGAACTGCGCGCGCCCCAGGTCCATCAAGGCCTCGGCGTTGACCGGCTCCTGCACGACACGCTTCTGGAAGGCCGACACCGCTTGCTGGACGTCACCGTTGGCGGCCTGCGCATGCCCGAGCAAACCGAGCAGGATGGGGTGCTCGGGGGCAATCGTTGCCGCATCGCGCAACACGGTCAGCGCCTCGACCTGGCGCTGGCTGCGCAGCAGGAAATCGGCCAGTTGCAGCTTTGGTGCCAGCTGGTCCGGGGCATGGCTGACCGCCTTGCGGAGCAGGCCGTCGATGGTCTCGAAACTGCCCCCGGCCGCCTTCTCCAGTTCGGCCGCCGCCAGATAGACATCCGAGCGTGCGGGCGACTGGTCCAGAATGCGCTTGTAGATTGCCCGCGCGGCATCCACCTTGCCCGCGCGAAACTCGATGCGTGCCAGATTCGTTGCCGCGGGCAGGAAATCTGCCTGGATCTTGAGTGCCGCTTCAAACGCCTTGCGCGCCCCGTCCAGATCCCCCTTGCCCAGCAGAATCCCGCCCCGAAGATTCTGTGCCAGCGCGTTGTCCGGCATCTTCTTTTCCAGCACCGCCTGCGCCTTGAGCGCTTCATCGAACTTGCGCTCTCGCAGCAAGGCCGTCACGCGCGCAAAGTCGGCATAGCCCTCTGTCGTGTCGAGGTCACTGGCCTCGCCCAGCTCCTTCAGCCCGCCATCGACATCACCCGCCGCCAGCCGGGTGATCCCCAGGCGTGTCCGTGCGCGGGCGTCATCGGGCTGCTTGTCCACCTGTTTGGAGAAGTAGCTTGCCGAACGCTCGAAATCGCCGGCCTGGAGGTAGGCCTGCCCGGCGAGTGTGAGCACTTCCGACACGTTTCCGTACGAGGCGAGCAGCGGTTGCACCGCCTCGACGGCACGGGCACCGTCGCGCTGGGCGAGGTATGACATCACCAGCAGACGGCGCGCCGCCGGGTTGCCTGGCGTGACGGCCAGCACTTTCTTCAGGTGAACCTGCGCCTGCAGTTGGTCATTCAGTCGGTAGTAGACGGAACCGGCCAGCAGGTTGGCCGGCAGGTAGTCGGGCGCCAGCTTCAGGACCTCCTGCACACCGTCCCGGCTCTCGGTGAGCCGGTCTTCCTGGAAATCGACATAGGCCTGGAGATAGGTCACCACCGGCGACGCCCCGATCGCCGCCTTCATGTCGGCGAGCCGGGCCTTGCCCTCTTCCAGACGCTGGCTCTGCAGCAGCGTGCTGACCTGCGCAAAGCGGTAGTTGGCATCCTTGGGCTTGAGGTCGATGGCTTTCTGCAACGCCACCAGGCCTTCGTCCAGCTGGTTGCTGGCAAAGAGGACTTCGGCCCGGGCCGCGTGGGCCTCGGGCACATCGGGCGCCTCGACAAGCAGCGCGTCCAGCGCCTTGAGCGCCTCGTCATACCGGGCATCGAGCGCCGCCACCCGTGCCAGTCCGACCTTGGCCAGGGCATTGCCGGCATCGGCCTTGAGCGCCTCGCGATAGTCGCGGGCCGCTTCGTCCCGGCTCGATCCGATACGGGCATCGCCCAGCACCGTCAGCAACTCCGCCAGGGCTTTCGGATCCTTCAGCGCAGTGCCGCTATATGTCTTGATCACCTCATCACGCTGCCCCTGCCGCACCAGCGCACGCGCCAGCATCGGGGTCACCACCGCTTCGTCGTACCCCAGCCGAAGTGCAAACTGCAGCTCCTTGACCGCGTTGGCCAGTTCGCCGCGATCGTAGTAGATCTTGCCGAGCAGGTAGCGGGCTTCGGGCAGGTCGGGCTTTTCCTGCAGCGCGTTCTTGAGCTGGATGACTGCGGCGTTGGTGTCGTTCTTGTCGAGATAGCCGCGGGCCGATGCCAGCATCTCGTCCGGATTGCTGCCGCAGCCGGACAGCAGCGCCGCCGCCAGCAGGAAGGTCATCAGGCGGCTGGGCCGCACCCGGCGCGACGAGAGAGGGGACACAGGCACGATCAGGCCTCCTTCTTGATTCCAAAGCGATTCATGAGGTCGTACAGGGTCGGCCGGCTGACGCCGAGCACTTCCGCGGCACGCGCGATGTTTCCGTTGACGCGCGACAACACCTTGGTCACGGCAGAGCGTTCCGCCGCTTCGCGCACCTGGCGCAGATTGAGCATTTCCAGCGCATCGTCGGCCGTCTCGAGGCCGAGATCCTCCGCGGTAACCCGGTTGCCATCGGCCATGATCACCGCGCGTTTGACGCAGTTTTCCAGCTCGCGCACGTTGCCCGGCCAACGGTGGGCCTCGACGGCCGCGACCGCTTCGTCGGTCAGGCGCATGCTGCCGCGCCCGTTCTCTTCGGCGAAACGCTGGACGAAGGCATGCGCGAGCAGGCTGGCATCACCGGGGCGGTCGCGCAGCGGCGGGATCTCGATCACGATCTCGGCCAGCCGGTAATAGAGATCCTCGCGGAACCGCCCTTCCTCGATCAGGCGCTTGAGATCCTGGTGGGTGGCGCACACCACACGCACATCGACCGGGATTTCGCTGCGACCGCCAATACGCTCGATGACCCGCTCCTGCAAAAAGCGCAGCAGCTTGGCCTGCAGGGGCATGGGGAGGTCGCCGATCTCGTCGAGAAAGAGGGTGCCCTTGTCGGCGGTTTCGATCTTGCCGGGCGTTTGCTTGACGGCGCCGGTGAACGCGCCCTTCTCGTAGCCAAACAGCTCCGCTTCAAGCAAGGCATCGGGAATGGCCGCGCAGTTGATGGCGACGAAGCGCTGCTTGCCGCGGGAAGACAACTCGTGCAATGCCCGCGCGACAACCTCCTTGCCGGTGCCGCTCTCGCCCAGCAAGGCCACGGTCACGTTGTTGGCTGAGGCCACCTTTTCAACCGTGCGGCACACCTTCAGCATGCCCGGGTCCCGGGTGAGCATGCCGCTGAGCCCGGCACCACGTTCTTCCTGCAGGCGCTGGTTCTCCCGCTGCAGGTCGTACAGGCGGAACGCGCGGTCGATGGTCAGCGTCAGGAACTCGGGCTCGAAGGGCTTGGCGAAGAAATCGTAGGCGCCCATGCCGACGGCGCGCACGGCATTCTCGCGGTCGTGCTGGCCGGTCAGCACGATGATCTTGGTGTCGGGGGCCAGGGCCAGCATTTCCTGCAGCAGCGCAAAGCCCTAGCCGACGCCATCGGGCTCGGGCGGCAGGCCGAGATCCATGGTCACCACGGGCGGCTCGTGACGGCGCAACTGCGCGATGGCGCTCTCCCGGTCACTGGCCAGGACGGTTTCAAAATCGCCAAACGC
>QQUN01000031.1 GCA_008501585.1 Pseudomonadota bacterium
ACAACCCGCTTCGTCAACCCCTGCAGCAACTTTTCTTTTTATCGAAACCCGCTTCAGGCGCCTCGCTCAACCGCACTGCGTTCAAGCGAGGTGCGAATTATAGACACCACAAAATCCGTGTCAACACCCAAAACCTAATTTATTTCCAGGCGTGCAAAACGGCGCTTGCCCACCTGCACCACCACCCGCACTCCAGCCGGCAGCAGCACATCTTTGTCGCTCACCTTCTCGCCATCCAGGCGAACCGCCCCTTGCTGAATCATGCGCAGCGCCTCCGACGTGCTGGCGGTCAGGCCGGACTGCTTCATGGCCTGAACCAGCAGGCAACCCTCTCCACCCGACGCCACCACGACCTCGGGCATATCTTCAGGCAGCACGCCGCGCTGGAATCGCGCCTCGAACTCTTCCAGGGCGGCATTTGCCGCCGTCGCACTGTGGAAACGCGCCACCAACTCCTTGGCGAGCTCGACTTTGACATCCCGAGGATTGCGCCCCTCCTCTACAGCACGGCGAAGCGCAGCAATGTCCCCAGAAGACCGGAACGACAACAGCTCGAAGTAACGCCACATCAATACATCGGAAATCGACATCAGCTTGCCGAAGATTTCACCTGGCGCCTCGTCGATACCAATGTAGTTCCCCAGCGACTTGGACATCTTGTTGACGCCATCGAGCCCCTCGAGGAGCGGCATCATCAGCACGCATTGTGGCGGCTGGCCGAAATCCTTCTGCAGCTCGCGGCCAACCAGCAGGTTGAACTTCTGGTCCGTTCCGCCAAGTTCAACATCGGACTTCATGGCAACCGAGTCGTAGCCCTGACACAACGGATAGAGAAACTCATGCACGGCGATGGGTTGGTTGCCGGCATAGCGCTTGGCAAAGTCATCGCGCTCGAGCATGCGGGCAACAGTGTAATGCGACGCGAGGCGCAGCATGCCGGCAGCCCCCAGGTCGTTCATCCACGCCGAGTTGAAACACACTTCGGTGCGCTCCGGATCGAGCACCTTGTATACCTGCGCTTCGTAGGTTCGGGCATTCTCGAGAATCTGCTCCCGCGACAGCGGTGGGCGGGTGGCGTTCTTGCCGCTCGGATCACCGATCATTCCCGTAAAGTCACCGATCAGGAACATGACATGGTGGCCAAGGTCCTGGAAGTGGCGCAGCTTGTTCAACAGGACCGTGTGTCCCAGGTGCAGGTCCGGCGCGGTCGGATCAAAACCGGCCTTGATCCGGAGCGGCCGCCCCGATGCAAGCTTCGCCACCATCTCTGATTCGACCAACAACTCGTCCGCACCGCGCTTGATCAGCTCAAGCGCGTCACTCATATCGCCCATGCAACCACCTTACAGTTTTCTGGTATCGAGCCCTTCTGGTTTTTGCTAGACTCGAAAAAATTTTGTCGCCGAGAATGCCATGCTTACCCGGAAGCCCAAAATTCTAGCCGATCAAGCCACCGAGCGCGCGCCCGTTCTGTCGCGCCGCTGGCTGACGGTCGGCGTGGTGGGTGCGCTGTCCCTCACCGTTGTTGCCGCCACCGCCGTCGCACCGAACCAACCGGCCAACGTGTCTGCACAGCCGGTCTCTGAAGCGCTCGGCACACCGCAGTTCAGCATCGCCGCCGCAAGCGACCTGCCCTTCATCCAGGAAGACCGCGTCAAACGCGGCGACACGCTTGAAACGATTTTTCAGCGCCTGGGAATCGACGACGCCGAGGCAGTGCGATTCATGCGCAGTTCCGAGGAAGGCCGCCAGGCCCTCCGCCAGTTGCGTGCCGGCAAGCCTGTCAGCGCAACGGTCGCCCCCGACGGGCGCCTGATTACCCTGACACTCCCGCAGACGCGGGGCGAAGATACGTTCTCGCTTGAACGCAGCGGCGACACGTTCACGAGCCAGGCAGCACAATCCGCCCTGACCAGCATCGTCGAGATGCGATCTGGCACAATCCGGCATTCCTTGTTTGGCGCCACCGAAGCCGCAGGCCTGCCGGACGCCGTTGCAACGCGCCTGGCCGAGCTGTTTGGCACCGAAATCGATTTCCGCACCGACCTGCGCACCGGCGACCGCTTCAGCGTGGTCTATGAAACGCTGGTACAGGGCGATGGACGCGCCCAGGGCATCGGCCGCGTACTGGCCGCTGAATTTGTCAATCAAGGACGCAAGCATTCGGTCGTGCTGTATCGCGACAAAGACGGCCGCGAAGACTATTACTCCGAAGACGGTCGCAGCCTCAAGCAAGCCTTCCTGCGCTTTCCGCTTGAGTTCACCCGGGTCACATCAGGTTTTTCCCAGCGCTTCCACCCGATCCTGAAGAAATGGCGTCAGCACAAGGGCGTCGACTTCGGCGCGCCGTCGGGCAGCGCGATCAAGGCAACGTCGAACGGCACGGTGGATTTCATGGGCACCAAAGGCGGATACGGCAATGTCGTGATTCTTCGCCATCGCGACAAGATCACCACGCTCTATGCCCACATGAGCGGCTTCAACAAGAGCCTGCGTAAAGGCGCTGCCGTGTCGCAAGGCGACATCATCGGTTATGTCGGACAGACGGGCTGGGCCACCGGGCCGCACCTGCACTACGAGTTCCGGGTCAACGACACCGCCAAGGATCCGATGTCGATCGCACTACCGACCGCAAAACCCCTTTCACGCACCGAACTGGCACGCTTCAGCGCCGAAACGGAAGCCTACCGCAAGCGCATTGCGCTGCTGGATCCGGATCGCACCATCAACTGATCCGACAGACGCAAAAAGGCCGATCGCAACACGATCGGCCTTTTTGTTTGCTGATCAGCTCACACCGAAAACGACGAACCGCAGCCACAGGTGGTCGACGCATTCGGGTTGCGAATCACGAACTGCGCCCCCTCAAGCCCTTCGGAGTAGTCGATCTCGGCGCCAACCAGATACTGGTAGCTCATGGGGTCGACCAGCAGGGTCACCCCATTCTTTTCCATCGTGGTGTCGTCTTCAGCCACTTCTTCGTCGAAAGTAAAACCGTACTGGAAGCCGGAGCAACCACCGCCGGTCACAAAGACGCGCAGCTTGAGCGCGTCATTGCCTTCCTCTTCGATCAGTTCTTTGACCTTGTTTGCCGCACTATCGGTAAACACCAACAGGTCATTCAAGTCCGCTGCCGTCGCTTCCATCATCTCTCCTGGGGTATTGAGGGCGTGGCAAGGACGCCCGATCCATCATGTATTGCGTAGACGGTAGCGCATTGAACGGAGTTCCGCCAGCACACGACGCTACCCAAAAACCTGCGGCACCACAACGACAAAAGCCGCCCGAGGGCGGCTTTTGCTGAACCGAAACGATTAACGCTTCGAGAACTGCTTGCGGCGACGTGCTTTGTGGAAGCCGACTTTCTTACGCTCGACCTCACGGGCGTCACGCGTCACGAACCCGGCGCGACGAAGGTCGCCCTTCAGCTCGGGGTTGTAGTCGATCAGCGCACGGGTGATGCCGTGGCGAACCGCGCCGGCCTGGCCGGACTCACCGCCACCATCGACATTCACGAGGATGTCAAAGGTCGTTTCGTTGCTGGTCAGCACCAGCGGCTGACGAACGATCATGCGACCGGTTTCGCGCGAAAAGAATTCGTCGACCGGCTTGCCGTTCACGACGATGTTGCCGCTACCGGCCTTGATGAAAACACGTGCCACCGCACTCTTGCGACGCCCCGTGCCGTAGTTGTAGGTCACAGCCATTTGGAGGCTCCTGCTTAAATTTCGAGAACTTTGGGCTGCTGGGCGGTATGCGGGTGCTCGGCACCGGCATAGCACTTGAGCTTCTTCAGCATCGCGTAGCCCAGCGGACCCTTCGGCAGCATGCCCTTGACCGCGAGCTCGAGCACGCGGCCCGGCTTGCGCTGTTGCAGCTTGGAGAAGGTGGTTTCGTAGATACCGCCCGGATAGCCCGAGTGACGGTAGTACTTCTTGTCGGCGGCTTTATTGCCGGTGACGCGAAGCTTGTCCACGTTGACGACGACGATAAAGTCGCCGGTATCGACGTGCGGCGTGAAGATCGGCTTGTGCTTACCGCGCAGGCGACGGGCCACCTCGGCAGCGAGACGGCCAAGCACTTTGTCCGCCGCATCAACGACGAACCAGTCCCGCTGAACTTCGTGCGGCTTGGCAGAGAAGGTTTTCATGTTTGTTCCTCGTTTTCTCGTCAGGCCTTCTTGTCTCGACGGCCACCGAATAGAAAGCCGCCAATCCTAAACGAGGCACCAAGTCGATGTCAATGCCAATTTTGGCGAACGAAAGGGGTAGCAGGCAAAAAAAACGCAGCCGGGTAGGCTGCGTTAAATCCACACCAAAGGAGGAGGGTGGAGGAGACAATCTGGAGATCGGGCACCTGAGGCACACACCAATCTCGAACGGTTCCAATTATGTTCAAGCCGGCCCGCCCTCGCAAGCTTTTTTTGTGCATTGCACTATAAATGTTTCGATTTGGTCATAAACGCTATTTATGATCTCAAATGCCTTGCAGGCACTGGATTTGAGCAGTGCGCATGCCCACGCACCGCCCCCGGCCAAGCGGCACCGCCGGGCGAATGTTGCAGCGCACAACATACACTCGCCCGACCTCGACCGGGGTTGGTAGAATCGCGCCTTCCGGGAAGCGCTTTCGCTCCCGGCCACGACAGCACAGGAACTCCCCCTATGGAATGCGTTGTAAAGTGGGTTGGCGACGCCAGCTTCATGGCAGAGACCGGTAGCGGCCATGCCGTCATGATGGATGGCGCCCCCGAGGCAGGCGGCCGCAATCTGGCGCCCAGGCCGATGGAAATGCTGCTGGTGGGCGCCGGCGGATGTACCGCATTCGATGTCGTACTCATCCTGAAGCGCGGGCGCCACCCGGTTGCCGACTGCCAGGTGCGGATCCAGGCCGACCGGGCCGAGACTGACCCCAAGGTTTTTACACGCCTCCACTACCACTACGTGGTCAGCGGAGACGGCCTGAAACCGGCAGCCGTCGAGCGCGCGATCCACATGTCGGCGGAAAAATACTGTTCAGCCTCGATCATGCTGGGGCAGACCGCCGAGGTCAGCCACACCTGGGAGATCGTGGATACCGGCGCGGCTCAGACCCAGTAGGCCGTGCTCGTCATGATCCGCGAGGCGCCGCGCATGGCATGACACACCGCGCCGGGCAACGGTACGCCACCGAGCGAGACGGCGGTGTCGGCATGCTCGGCCTCGTCGAGCATCATCTGGGTGACGATGGCACGTGAGCGGGCATCACCTTCGGGCAATTGCGCGAGGTGGGACTGGAGATGCGCTCCCACCTGACGCTCCGTTTCGGCGAGAAAGCCAAGATTCCAGGCCTCGCCGAATTTTCCGGCCAGCACGCCGATGGCCAGCGCGCCGCCATACCAGAGTGGGTTGAGCAAGCTCTTGTGGCCACCGAGTTCGCGAATCCGCTGCTCGGTCCAGGCCAGGTGCTCGGTCTCTTCATCGGCCGCCCGACGCAGCGCCGCGGTGACCTCAGGCTGACGGGACATCAGGGACTGGCCCTGATACAGGGCCTGCGCACAAATCTCGCCGACATGGTTGATGCGCATCAGCGCGGCGGCGTGCTTGCGCTCTTCCTCGGTGAGCGCCGGCTCCGGAAGGTCATCCCCCGGTACTGGACGTTGGCTGGCGGCGGTGGCAAACACGGTGCGCAGCGCCCGGTCGAACTGCAGTATCGCGGCATCGATCATGGCAGGCCTCTCATCGCCAATCGGGTTTGGGATAGCGCAGCCGCTGAACCACCTGCTCTGGCGAGCGCGGCGTCGTTGCATCGCAGAGGAAGTCCTGCATCAACACGCTTCTTGGATCGAAGCTGCTGTTTGGCACATCGCGCCACACACTGGTTCGCGGCTCGGACCACCCATCATCACCAGCGATGGCATACAGCCGGTTTTCGCCCGTCGCGCAGCGGAAGCCCTCATAGGTGGCCGAGCGGGCCCCTGATACCGACTGGGAAATCAGCGCCAGGCGCGTAATTCCGTCAGGGCCGACCACAAGATGGGCACGGTCAACAAAGAAGCTGCCGCGATCGCGTCGGCGCACCTCAAATTCGATGAGGTCGGACGCAAGCGGCAGTGCGGTCGGCAACGCCGTCTCGGCCTCCTCCCACTTGGTCTTCTCGGGCTCTCGCCACGGTTCGACCCGCTCCGCGCTGGTGTTGCATGCGGTCAGCGCAACCCATACGGCCGCGCTGACGGCCCATGAAAAATCCCTTGCCTGCATGCATTCTCCCTGTGATCGGCCCGGCGCTTGATGGCGCGGCCGGCTAGGCCCCGATGGCGGCCTCGATTTCTGCAAATGTCCGGGCGACTTCGCCCACGAACGGCGGAATGCCGAGTTGACGTGCAATTTGCGACGCGGAAAACACACCGCGAATCTGCGCTTGCTCGCCGGCTTCGGCGGGTTCGACCACCAGTGCGTGTTGACGCCCGAGCGAACGCAGCTCACGCACCACGTCGCCAACATGGGCATTGAGCACGTCCTGCAGCGCAAACGCCTCGATGGCATCGACCATGGTCATGATGTCAGCCACCGTCAGGTCAGCCACGGCAACCGACCGGTGCCGTGCGGTCATGACGGGCTGCTCGCCGAGCAGGTCGGTGGCCGTCACCAGACCGAGGACGGCGCGGCGCTCGTCGGTGACGAGCAGCATGCGTACGCCACGAACGATCATGGCCTGCCGCGCGTCGTCGAGCGACATCGCCGCCGGAATGGTCGCCGCCGGTACGCGATGCAGGTCGGTCATGACCTCGACCGCCGCCGATCGGGCGGTGACGCGTCGTGGCATGCCGGGCTCCGGCACCTGGTAGCGGACTTCGCCCAGGCGAATGGCGGGCAGCGGATTGGTCTTGTTCTGGGTCTGATCCATCGTCTCCTCCTTCGGTCGTGCGCCGCGAACCGGCGGCCTCGGGAGCATGGCAGCTCCCGGGGTCAGACCATCGGATCGGGCGAACGGTTCTGCGGCGTCTGCCGCGGGCGTGACAGCAGGTCGGCCAATTCCTTGAGCGCCTGCTGGTAAACCCCTCGCTTGAACTCAATCACCGTGTCGAGCGGAACCCAATATTCGCTCCAGCGCCAGGCATCGAACTCGGGATGCGTGCACGCCCGCAGGCAGACGTCCGTATCGCGACCGACCAGCCGGAGCAGGAACCAAATCTGCTTCTGCCCGCGATAAGTGTCTCTCCACTGGCGCTTGATCCAGTGTTTGGGCACGTCATACCTGAGCCAGCCACGGGTTCGACCGAGGATCTTGACATGCTCGGGAAGCAGTCCAACCTCCTCATGGAGTTCCCGGTACATGGCCTGCTCCGGCGATTCGCCGTGCTTGATGCCACCTTGCGGAAACTGCCAGGAATGCTCCCGAATACGCTTACCCCAAAAAACCTCGTCCCGATGGTTGACCAGAATGATGCCGACGTTCGGGCGATAGCCTTCACGATCGAGCATGATGGAACCTTGAATTTGTCTGAGTTGACAGCGATTTTTCCATACTTCCTGCGCCATTGAAAGCTGGCGCATAGCACGAATCGCGCCGGCCCTGCCGATCCGCGAATCGGCTACGGTAGAATCACAGCCTTTGACACCATCCCATTCCCGGAATTCGACCATGCGCGCCTCGCACTATTTCATCGCCACCCTCAAGGAAGCACCGGCCGACGCCGAAGTCACCAGTCAGAAGCTGATGCTGCGCGCCGGCCTGATCAAGAAGACCGCTGCAGGCATTTACAGCTGGATGCCACTGGGACTGAAAGCATTGCGCAAGGTCGAGAACATCGTGCGAGAGGAAATGAACCGCGCCGGCGCCCTGGAGGTGCTGATGCCTGCGGTGCAACCGGCCGAGCTGTGGGAGGAGTCGGGCCGCGCCATCCATTACGGGCCGGAACTGCTGCGCTTCCAGGACCGCCACGGCCGCGATTTCGTGATCGGCCCCACGCACGAAGAGGTGATCACCGACATCGCGCGCCGCGACATTCGCAGCTACAAGCAGCTGCCCAAGCACTTCTACCAGGTGCAGACCAAGTTCCGCGACGAGATCCGGCCACGCTTCGGTGTCATGCGCGGGCGCGAATTCCTGATGAAGGACGGCTATTCCTTCCACGCCAGCTTCGACGACCTGGTGCGCGAGTACAACAACATGTACGCCACCTACACCCGCATCTTCACCCGTATCGGCCTGCAGTTCCGCGCCGTGGCGGCCGACACCGGCTCGATCGGCGGCACCGGCTCGCATGAATTCCATGTCATCGCCGAGACCGGCGAAGACGACATCGCCTACTGCCCTGAGTCGGACTACGCCGCCAACGTCGAGCTGGCCGAAGCCCTGCCGGGCAGCGCCGTGCACGGTGTGGCCAAGGAGCCGCTGACCAAGGTGCACACCCCCGGCGTGAAAACCATCGCCGAGCTGGCCGCCTTCCTCAACATCCCGACCACCCAGACGGTCAAGGCCATTGTGGTGGAATCCGACGACGAGGAGCCCAAAGCGGTGCTGATGCTGCTACGGGGCGACCACGAGCTCAACGAAATCAAGGCGCAGAAGCTCGAGGGCATCAAGTCCCCGCTCACCTTCGCCACGCCCGAAGCCATTGCCGCTGCCTTCGGCGCCAACCCCGGCTCGCTCGGGCCGGTGGGGTTTGCCGGCCGGGTGATCATGGACCGCAGCGTGGCCACCATGAGCGACTTCGTCATCGGTGCCAACGAGGACGACTACCACTACACCGGCGCCAATCTCGGCCGCGATTTTGCCGGCCCGGAGATCGCCGACCTGCGCAACGTCGTCGCCGGCGACCCGTCGCCCGACGGCAAGGGCGCGCTCGCGCTGTGCCGCGGCATCGAAGTGGGTCACATCTTCCAGTTGCGCACCAAGTATGCCGAAGCACTCGGCGCGCGCTTCCTCGACGAAAACGGCCGCGAACAGCCCATGGAAATGGGCTGCTACGGCATCGGCGTGTCGCGCATTCTCGGCGCCGCCATCGAACAGAACAACGACGAGCGCGGCATCATCTGGCCGACCGCCATCGCCCCCTTCCAGCTGGTCATCTGCCCGGTGGGCTGGAGCAAGTCGGACGCCGTGCGCGAGGCCGCACAAGCCCTGTACGCCGAACTGAACGATGCCGGCATCGACGTCATCCTCGACGACCGCAACGAGCGCCCCGGCGTGATGTTCGCCGACTGGGAGCTGATCGGCGTGCCGCATCGCGTGGTCATCGGCGACCGCGGCCTGAAGGACGGCACCGCCGAGTACCAGGGCCGGCGCGACGCCGAAGCGACCGCCGTGCCGGTCGCCGACCTGGCCGCCTTCATCCGGGAGAAGCTCGCCGCATGACGCCCCTCACCCGCCTGCCCCGCCGCCTGCTTGGCGCCACCGCGATCGTCTCGCTGATGGCGCTGGCGGGCATCTCCGGCGCGCAGGCGGGGCAGCAGCAATACGAGCCCTTGTCGGCCAGTGTGCAGGCCGCGTTGCAGGGCGCCGTCAGCGACCGTGCGCCGGGCCACCCGGTTTTCGCCAGCCACGCCTTGCGGGACCACTGGCTGTCCGAGATGAGCCGCCAGCTGGCCAAGCGCATCCCTGACGAACGCTATCGCCACGACCTGCTGCTGTCGGTGCACTACGAAGCCACCCGCGCCGGACTTGATCCGCAACTGGTGCTCGGGCTGATCCAGGTGGAAAGCAATTTCCGCAAATACGCCGTGTCATCGGCCGGCGCGCGCGGCTACATGCAGGTCATGCCATTCTGGTCCAAGCTGCTCGCGCAAAGCGAAGACAACCTGTTTCATCTGCGCACCAACCTGCGCTACGGCTGCACCATCCTGCGCCACTATCTGGACATCGAAAACGGCAACCTCTTCCGCGCCCTCGGCCGTTACAACGGCAGCCTCGGCAAGGCCGACTACCCGAACAAGGTCCACGCCGCCTGGCAACGCTGGGCCTACCAGCCGCCGCCCGAACTGATCACCGCGGCCAACCAGACCGCCGCGCGGCCCTGATCCGGTGTGGCGAGCGCTGCGCATCGCCGTGCTGCTGGTCGTGCTGGCCACCGTCGCACTCGGGGCCTGGCGGGCGCAACACCGCGCCACGTCGTGGGTCAATACGCTGCATGTCACCATCTACCCGATCAATGCCGACGGTCGCGAGGCGACGGCGCGCTACATCGACCAGCTTGAGGTTCAGCACTTCGAGCCCATCGCCGACTGGCTGAGCCGCGAAGCGCAGCGCTACGGTATCGACACCCTCAAACCCCTCGCCATCACACTGGCGCCACCGCGCAACAGCCTGCCGCCGCAACCCCTGCGCGCGCCCAGCGCGCTGGAGGCGATCGTGTGGAGCCTGCAAATGCGTTACTGGGCGTGGCGCAACGACGACAGTCCCGGCCCGCGGCCCGATGTGCGCCTTTTCGTGCAGTACCACGACCCGGCGGTAACCACGGCCGTGCAACACTCGGTCGGACTGGAAAAAGGCTTGATCGGCCTCGCCAACGTGTTTGCCAGCCGCGCAGAGCACGGTAGCAACCTGATGGTGATCGCCCACGAGATGCTCCACACCGTGGGCGCCACCGACAAATACGATCCGGCCACCCTGCTGCCGCGCTTCCCCGATGGCTACGCCGACCCGCAGCAGCGCCCCGCCACGCCGCAGACCCAGGCGGAAGTCATGGCCGGGCGGATTCCGCTCACCCCGGAGCGGGCCGACATTCCGCTCAGCCTGCGCTATGTGCGGGTCGGCCCGGCCACCGCCGCCGAGATCGGCTGGCGACGCGCGCCTTAGCATCTCACGCGCTCAGGCCAGCGCGGCCAAGAGCTTTTCGTGGATGCCGCCAAAGCCGCCGTTACTCATCACCAGCATATGGTCACCCGGTTCGGCCGCAGCAACGGCCGCAGCGACCAGATCCGACACGTCATCGAAGCACCGCACGGCTTCGCCCAGCGGCGACAGCGCGCCGGGCACATCCCAATCCACGCCGCCGTGATAGCACAGCACCGCGTCGGCACCGGCCAGGCTCTCCGGCAGCTGCGCCTTCATCACGCCCAGCTTCATGGTGTTGGAGCGCGGCTCCAGGATGGCCAGGATCCGCCCATGCTGGATGCGCTTGCGCAAGCCGGCAATGGTCAGTGCGATGGCTGTCGGGTGATGGGCAAAATCGTCATACACCGTCACGCCATTGACGACGCCCCGCACTTCCAGCCGGCGGCGCACGCCTTCAAACCGGCCCAGCGCGGCAATCGCGGCGGCCGGAGGCACGCCCACATGGCGCGCTGCGGCGACGGCGGCCAGGGCATTGCTGAGGTTGTGCGTGCCCGCCATCGGCGTCGCCACCGACCCCAGCGCCTGCCCGGCAAGGGCGAACTGCGCCACGCTGCTCTCATCCAGCGTGGCCTGCCAACCCTCCGGACGGTTGAACCATTCGATCTCCGACCAACAACCGCGGTCGATCACCCGCGCCAACGCGTCGGCCTCGGCATTGGCAATGATCCGGCCGCTGGCCGGCATGATCCGCACCAGATGATGGAACTGGGTCTCGATGGCTGCCAGGTCCGCAAAGATGTCCGCGTGGTCAAATTCCAGATTGTTGAGGATCGCGGTGCGCGGCCGGTAGTGCACGAACTTCGAGCGCTTGTCGCAGAAGGCGGTGTCATATTCGTCCGCCTCGATCACGAAGAACGGCGAGTCGGTCAGCCGCGCCGACACGCCGAAATTCTTCGGCACACCACCAATCAGGAAGCCCGGGTTGAGCCCGCCGTCTTCCAGCATCCAGGCCAGCAGCGACGCCGTCGTCGTCTTGCCGTGGGTGCCGGCCACGCCAAGCACCCACTTGTCGCGCAGCACATGATCCGCCAGCCACTGCGGGCCCGACACATACGGCGCGCCGGCATCGAGAATCGCCTCGAGCAGCGGGTTGCCGCGCGAAATCGCGTTGCCGACGACATAGACATCCGGCGCCAGCGCCATCTGCGCCGCATCGTAGCCGCTGGTCAGGGCGATCCCCTCGGCCTCCAGTTGCGTACTCATCGGCGGATAGACATTGGCATCGCAGCCGGTCACGGTGTGGCCCGCCGAGCGCGCCAGCAGGGCAACCCCGCCCATGAAGGTGCCGCAAATGCCGAGAATGTGGATATGCATGAACGCTCCCGTGCCGAAGATCCGCAAAAGGCGGGCTGTCATCCGGACGTGTAGAATGTGCTGGTCTGTTCCGTCTGGCCGCGCCGTCCGGAGTCACAAGGCCAGAGATTCTAACCGATGGCGATCAGGGAGCCGCGCATGTCAAGCCGACACTCAGGGTCACGGACCAGTCACCTGCGTCAGGAAATCTCCGCCCTCGCCGCCCGCATGATGGCCGAGGATGGCGTGCAGGACTTCGGCTTTGCCAAGCGCAAGGCCGCCAGGCAGCTCGGCGCCACCGACGCCGACACCCTGCCCACCAACGCCGAAATCGAAGCCGCGCTGCGCGAGTACCAGGCCATCTACCAGGACGACGAACACGCCGAGCGGCTGTATGCCATGCGCTGCGTCGCCGCCGAGGTGCTCACGTTGCTCGCCCCCTTCCGTGCCTATCTGACCGGCCCGGTCCTCGACGGCACCGCCGGCCGCTATTCCGACATCGACATCGAGGCCTTTGCCGACAGCGCCAAGGACATCGAAATCTTCTTCCTCAACCAGGACATCCGCTACGAACACCGCGAGCCGCGCCGCCTGACCCACGAGACGCCCGAAGCCATCCTGGTATTCGAGTGGAACGAGGTGCCGGTGCGCCTGTCGGTCTATGACGCCCGCGCCGAGCGACGCAGCCACGCCGACCGCGCCCGCCTCGACACGGTCGAACGCCTGCTCGCCGAGTCCGTGCCCCAGCCATGACCCGTCTGCCGCAATCGATCCTCATCGTGCTGGTGGCCATCGCCGCCGGCGTCCTGGGCTACTGGACCAGCCGCAGCACCAGCCCGTCCATTATCCGCCCCCTCGCCACGTCGCCCGGCCAAGCCGGCAGCGATGCCGTCGCCCCCGAGGCCGGCGCCCGGCTGCTGGCCGCCTCGCTGCCCGATGTTGACGGCAAGCTGCACGCATTGAGCGACTTGCAGGGTCAGGTGGTGGTGGCCAACTTCTGGGCCACCTGGTGCCCCCCCTGCCGCAAGGAAATTCCGGACTTCATCGACGTCTCGCGCCGCTATCACGACCAGGGCGTGCGCTTTGTCGGCCTGAGCCTCGACACGGCCGAACGCGTTGCCGCCTTCCGCGACGACATGCAGGTCCCCTACCCGCTGCTGCTGGGCGATGCGGCGACCGTCGATCTGGCCGCCGCACTGGGCAACCCGGCCGGCGCGCTGCCGTTTACCGTCATCCTCGACCGCAAGGGCCACATCCGCCACCTGTCGGTCGGGGGCTTGAGCAAATCCGACCTGGAAGGCAAAATCTCGGCGCTGCTTCCCTGACCGGGCCTCTCGCGCACTGGACAAAATGTTGCGAAATGCGGCAAACTTGCTGACATGACGCCGAGAAATCGCCAAAAAAAGGCGCAACAGCCGCCATCTGACCAGGCCCTCGTGCTCGTCCTGCACGGGCCGAATCTCAACCTGCTGGGCACCCGCGAACCTGAAGTCTATGGTCGCACCACGCTGGCCGACATCCACGCCAGCATGAGCGACCGGGCCGGCGCGGCCGGCGTTCGCCTGGAGTCATTCCAGAGCAACCATGAAGGCGAGCTGATCGACCGTGTCCAGGCGGCAGCCTCCGAAGGCGTCGATTTCATCATCATCAATCCGGCCGGCTACACCCATACCAGCGTCGCCCTGCGCGACGCGCTGGCAGCCGTGGCCATCCCCTATGTGGAAGTGCATCTGTCGAACATCCACAGCCGGGAAGCCTTTCGCCATCACTCGTATTTTTCCGACCAGGCCGTCGGCGTGATCTGTGGGCTGGGGGCCGATGGCTACCTGGCCGCACTCGATTTCGCCCTCACCCAGCTGACACAACACTGAGAGGCCGGCGCTCGGCCGGCATCTACTGGAGAAACTCATGGATCTGCGCAAGCTGAAGAAACTGATCGACCTCGTCCAGGAATCGGGCATTTCCGAACTGGAAGTCACCGAAGGCGAGGAAAAGGTGAGAATCGCCAAGCACAGCATCTCGCACGCCGTCCCGCAGCCGGTGCATCACACCGTGCATACCGCCCCGGCCGTTGCCGCAGCCGTCGCGCCGGCAGCCGCCGATGCCGCCGCCCCGGAAAGCACCCTGCCCGCCGGCCATGTGCTCACCTCGCCGATGGTCGGCACCTTCTATCGCGCCGCGTCCCCGGGTGGCGAGCCCTTCGCCAGTGTGGGCGACTCGGTGGCCGTCGGCGACGCGCTGTGCATCATCGAGGCCATGAAGCTGATGAACGAGATCGACGCGGACGCGGCCGGCACCATCAAGGCCATCCTGGTCGAGAACGGCCAACCGGTCGAGTTCGGCCAGCCGCTGATGGTCATCGGCTAAGCCCGGATGACGCATCCCACCGCCAATCACAACCGGACCCGCTGGCATGTTCGATAAGATTCTCATCGCCAATCGAGGCGAAATTGCCCTGCGTGTGCTGCGCGCCTGCCGCGAACTGGGCATTCGCACCGTCGCGGTACACTCCACCGCCGACACCGAAGCCAAGTACGTCAAGCTGGCCGACGAATCGGTCTGCATCGGCCCGGCGCCCTCCTCGCAAAGCTATCTCAACGTCCCCGCCATCATCTCGGCGGCCGAAGTGACCGACGCCGAAGCCATCCACCCCGGCTACGGCTTCCTCTCCGAAAACGCCGATTTCGGCGAACGCGTCGAGCAGTCGGGCTTCGTCTTCATCGGCCCGCGCCCGGAGACCATCCGCCTGATGGGCGACAAGGTCTCCGCCAAGGACGCCATGAAGGCCGCCGGCGTGCCCTGCGTGCCCGGCTCCGACGGCGCCCTGCCCGACGACCCGAAAGAGATCGTCAAGATCGCGCGCAACATCGGCTATCCGGTCATCATCAAGGCGGCCGGCGGCGGTGGCGGGCGCGGCATGCGCGTGGTGCACACCGAGGCTGCCCTGATCAACGCCGTCACCACCACCAAGACCGAAGCGCAATCCGCCTTCGGCAACCCGGTGGTGTACATGGAAAAATACCTGGAGCGCCCCCGCCATGTGGAAATCCAGGTCATGGCCGACGCCCACGGCAATGCCGTTCATCTGGGCGAGCGTGACTGCTCCATGCAGCGCCGGCACCAGAAAGTCATCGAAGAAGCCCCCGCCCCCGGCATCGACCGCAAACTGATCGCCAAGATCGGCGAGCGCTGCGCCGAGGCCTGCCGCAAGATCGGCTACCGCGGCGCCGGCACCTTCGAGTTCCTGTACGAAGACGGCGAGTTCTACTTCATCGAGATGAACACCCGCGTGCAGGTCGAGCATCCGGTCACCGAGGCGATCACCGGCGTGGACATCGTCCAGGCACAGATCCGCGTCGCTGCCGGCGAAAAGCTGTGGCTCAGCCAGAAGGACATCCGCTTTGCCGGCCACGCCATCGAGTGCCGCGTCAACGCCGAAGACCCCTTCAAGTTCACCCCCAGCCCCGGCCGCATCTCCAACTGGCACATGCCCGGCGGCCCGGGCGTGCGGGTCGACTCCCACGCCTACAACGGCTACACCGTGCCGCCGCACTACGACTCGATGATCGGCAAGCTGATCACCTACGGCGACACCCGCGAGCAGGCGATCCGCCGCATGCAGATCGCGCTGTCCGAAACCGTGATTGGCGGCATCAAGTCCAACGTGCCCCTGCACCAGGAGCTGATGCGCGACCCGCGCTTCATCGAAGGCGGCACCAGCATCCACTACCTGGAAAAGCGCCTGGCCGAACGGGACAAGCCCTGAACCATGTGGATCTCCGTCACCCTGCTGGCCGATGCTGACCGCGCCGAACGCCTCTCCGATGCCTTGATGGACGAAGGCGCGCTGTCGGTCAGCATCGAAGATGCCGACGCCGGCACCGACGCCGAAAAGCCCCAGTTCGGCGAACCCGGCATGGCGCCGGCCAGCCTGTGGGACCACAGCCGCGTGCTGGCGCTGTTTGACAAGGACGCCGACATCACCAGCGCCCTGGCGCGTGCCTCCGGCGCCGTCGGATTTGCCGAGGTGCCGCCGTTCACGCTTGAGGAGATCGCCGAACAGAACTGGGTGCAGCTGACCCAGTCCCAGTTCGACCCGATCCGCATCACCGACCGGCTGTGGATCGTGCCCTCGTGGCACGACGCCCCCAACCCGGACGCGATCAACATCGCCCTCGATCCCGGCATGGCCTTCGGCACCGGCTCGCACCCGACCACCCAGCTGTGCCTGGAGTGGCTCGAGCAGACCGTCACCCCGGGCACCAGCGTGCTCGACTACGGCTGCGGCTCGGGCATCCTCGCCATCGCCGCCCGCCGCCTGGGCGCCGACCGTGTCGCGGGGGTGGATATCGACGAGAAGGCGGTCGAGGCGGCGCGCGACAACGCCGAGCGCAACCAGGTCGAGATCGTGCTACAGGTGTCCTCCGCACCGCTGACCGAGCAGTTCGACCTCGTCGTCGCTAACATCCTCACCAACCCCCTGTGCGTCCTCGCGCCGGCGCTGTGCGCCCATGTCGCGCCCGGCGGGCAACTGGCCCTGTCCGGCGTGCTCGACACCCAGACACAACAGGTCATCGACGCCTACGCCCCCTGGATTGAACTGCGCATCGGCAAGACCCACGACGGCTGGGCCCGACTGGAAGGCACCAAACGGTGATGCGCACCCGCTGCCCCGCCTGCCAGACCCTGTTCCGCATCAGCTCGGAGCAGCTGCGGGCGCGGCAAGGGATGGTCCGGTGCGGGCACTGCCGGCACACCTTCAACGCCCTCGACACCCTCGACACCGAACCGGCCGTGTCGATCGCCCCCGCCGCGCCCAAGCCGGCAGCCCGCAGCAGCGGCAGCCCGGTCTTCATCCTTGAAGACCGGCCAGGCCCGTCGACCGGGTTTCGCGCCCCCCCGCCCGAACATGAAACGGTCGAGCGCA
>QQUN01000021.1 GCA_008501585.1 Pseudomonadota bacterium
ACAACACGCTGCACTCACGGCCTTTCGCCGCCACACCCACGCCCACCCCGAACTGGCTTTCGACGAACACCGCACGGCGGCACTGGTGGCCGACCGGCTCGAAGCCGCCGGCATCGAAACCCACCGAGGTATCGGCCGCACCGGCGTGGTCGGCGTGATCCGCGCCGGCACTTCGACGCGTGCCATCGGCCTGCGTGCCGACATGGATGCGCTGCCGATGCAGGAGCGCAACACCTTTCCCCACCACTCCAAGCACCCGGGGCGCATGCACGCCTGCGGCCATGACGGACACACCGCCATGCTGCTCGGCGCGGCCGAACACCTGGCCCGCCACCCCGACTTCGATGGCACCGTGGTGTTCATCTTCCAGCCGGCCGAAGAGGGCGACGGCGGGGGGCGCGAGATGGTCGAAGACGGCCTGTTCGAACGCTTCCCGATGGACGCGGTGTTCGGCCTGCACAACTGGCCGGGCCTGCCGGCCGGCAGCTTCGCCGTGCATGCCGGCCCGGTGATGGCCTCGGCCGACCGCTTCGACATCGAAGTCCTCGGCCACGGCGCGCATGCCGCCATGCCGCATCTCGGCGTGGACCCGGTGGTGGCCGGCGCAGCCCTGGTGCAGGCACTGCAGACCGTGGTCACCCGCACGCGCGATCCGCTCGACCCGGCGGTGCTGTCGGTCACCCAGTTCCATGCCGGCGAGGCCTACAACGTGATCCCCGACCGGGCCCGCCTCACCGGCACGGTACGGGCCTTCTCGACCGAAGTGCAGGCGCTGGTCGAGGCGGCGATGCAGCGCATCTGCCAGGGCATCGGCACCGCCTACAACGTGAATGTGCGCTTCAATTACATGCGGGGATATCCGGCGACCATCAACACCCCCGCCGAAGCGGCCGTGTGCACCGAGGTCGCGCGCGCGCTGGTGGGCGAGGGTGGGGTGCGCACCGATGTCAAACCCAGCATGGGAGCGGAGGACTTTGCCTACTTCCTGCACGAGAAGCCGGGCTGCTATGTCTGGCTGGGCAATGGGCCGGGCGAGGGCGGTTGCACGCTGCACAACCCTAACTACGATTTCAATGATGCGGTGATTCCAACCGGGGTGAGTTACTGGGTCAATCTTGCACAACGCCTGCTGGCGGCCACGCCGGCGTGATCAACGGAACCCACGCATGAACATCCTGCGCCTCGCCTTGCGCATGTTGCTGCGCGACCTGCGCGCCGGCGAGCTGCATTTGCTCGCCCTGGCCCTGATCGTCGCCGTGGCCAGCCTGAGCAGTGTCGGCTTTCTCACCGACCGGGTCGGGCGCAGCCTCGACCGCGAAGCCAACCAGCTGCTCGGCGGCGACCTGCTGCTCAGCGCCGACCACGAATGGCCGGAGTCTTTCCGCCAGTTGGCGCGCTCCGAAGGCCTTCAGCTGGCCGATACCTATGTGTTCTCGAGCATGGTGGGCACCGAGGCGGCGGTGCAATTGGCGGCGATCAAGGCCGTTGGCGACGGCTATCCGCTGCGTGGCAGTGTGCGTATCGCCCCGGCCCGCAACGCGCCGGATGCCGTGGTGGGCGCCATTCCCGGCCGTGGCGAGATCTGGCCGGACGAGCGGGTGATTGCCGCGCTCGGCGTGTCGGTGGGCGATACGGTGCAACTCGGTCTGCTGAACATGACGATCGCCGGCGTGCTGACCTTTGAATCCGACCGCGGCGCCAATTTCTTCAGCATGCTGCCGCGGGTCATGGTCAATGCCGCCGATCTGCCCGCCACCGGCTTGATCCAGACCGGATCGCGCGTGTCCTACCGTCTGCATGTGGCGGGCGAATCCACAGCGGTCGGTCGCTTCCGCGAGCGGGCGACGAGCGTCCTCGCGCGCGGGCAGAGCATCGAGTCGATCGACAACGCCCGACCCGAAGTGCGGGTGGCGCTGGAGCGCGCCGAGCGTTTCCTGCGTCTAGCGGCGAGCCTGTCGGTGGTGCTGGCCGCCGTGGCCATCGGCCTGAGCGCGCGCCGGTTCATGGCCCGCCACCTCGATGGCTGCGCCGTGCTGCGCTGCCTCGGCGCCCGTCAGACGCAATTGATCCAGCTGTTTCTGGTGGAGTTCGTGGTTTTCGGGCTGATCGCCTCGGTCATTGGCATCGTGCTGGGCTGGGCCTTCCAGACGCTGCTGGCCGGTGGGCTCGGTGAGGTGCTGCGGGTTGCCTTGCCGGCGCCGTCGCTGCTGCCGGTGATGCACGGCCTGGTGGTGGGGCTGGCCCTGCTGCTGGGGTTCGTGCTGCCCTACCTGATCGGTCTGGCGCGGGTGCCGGCCCTGCGGGTGATGCGGCGTGAAATGGGCGAGGGCATCGCGCTGGCCCGGCTGGCCTGGGGCTGCGGGCTGGCCGTGCTGGTGGCGATCGTGCTGTGGGTGGCCAATGACTTCAAGCTCGGGTTGTGGATCTCCGTCGGTTTCCTGGCCGCGCTCGGTGGCTTCGCAGCCCTGAGCGGCGCCGGCTTTACGGTGCTGGCGCGTTTCGCTGCAACCGTCAATGGCGGCTGGCGGCAGGGGCTGCTGGCGCTCAAGCGGCGCCTGGGCAGCCAGGTGATCCAGGCCACCGCGGTCGGCCTCGGCCTGATGGCCTTGCTCTTGCTGACCCTGGTGCGTGCCGACCTGTTGTCGGCCTGGCGCGATACCGTCCCGCCCGATGCGCCGAACCGTTTCGTGATCAACCTCCAGCCAGACCAGCAACAGGCCTTTCTGGCGTTTTTCCGCGATGCGGGGCAGCCCGAGCCCGAGTTGATGCCGATGATCCGCGGACGGCTGATGGCCATCAACGGCCAGGCCGTGGCGCCGGAGCGCTACGCGGAGGACCGCGCCCGGCGGCTGGCCGAGCGGGAGTTCAATCTCTCGTATTCGAGCGCCTTGCCCCAGGGCAATGTGCTCGACGAAGGCGCCTGGCATGGCACCGGCGGGCCGGCGTTTTCGGTCGAGGCCGGGGTGGCCAGGTCGCTGGGCGTGTCGGTCGGCGACACGGTGACCTTCGATGTGGCCGGCCAGCAGGTGACGGCGCCGGTGACCAGCCAGCGCAGCCTGCGTTGGGATTCGATGCGGGTAAACTTCTTCTTCCTCGCTTCGCCGGGCGTGCTCGATCAATTCCCGGCCAGCCTGATCACCAGCTTCTACCTGCCACGCGAGGCGCAGGAGTTTTCGCTGGCGCTGATCCGTGCGTTCCCGAATATCTCGGTGATCGATGTCGGCGCGGTGATGGGGCAGGTCGAGACCATGATCGACAAGCTGATCACCATCGTTGAACTGGTCTTCGGCTTTGCCGTCATCGCCGGCGTGGTGGTGCTGTTCGCCGCCTTGCAGTCCACCCGCGATGAGCGCGCGCGCGAGTTTGCCGTCATGCGTACCCTGGGGGCACGCGCGCAGCAGCTCCGGCAGAGCCTGCTGATCGAGTTTGCCGCCATGGGGGCTGCCGCGGGTGCGCTTGCCGGCGCCGGTGCCAGCCTGGTCGGCTGGCTGCTCGCCGTGCGGGTGTTCGACATGCCGTATGCGCCTGCGCCGGGGCCGGTGTTGATTGGCGCGCTCGCCGGCGCGCTGGGGGTCATGCTGGTGGGCTGGCTGGGTGCTGGCAAACTGTTGCGCCAGTCGCCGCTGCAACTGCTGCGCGAGGCGGTGTAAGCGGATGCCGCTGATATACTCGGCCTCCTTTTTCCGACGGACATTGCAGTGACCGAGCAAGAGATTCAATACGCCTTGATTGCCGCCCTGGGGGTGTTGTTGCTGGCCGTTCTGGTGTTGATCCTGCGGGTGCGGCGGCTGGAGTCGGCCTTGCCCGGGCAACTGGTTAGCGCGGTGCACGATGCGCTGGAAACCCAGCACCGAGAAATGCTCGGCGATCTGCACAGCGGCTTGGGCCGGCAGACCGACCGGCTCACCGAGACCAGCGAAGCACAAGGCGAGCGGCTGCGCGGGCGTGTCGACGGCGAACTGCGCCTGACCCGTGACGCGATGCATGGTTTGCAGTCGCTGATGCAGTCGCAACTGGCCGATCAGCGCAGCGAGATGCAGCTGCGGCTGAACGAGCTGAGCAGCGCCCTGCAAAGCGCCAATGCCCGCCTGCGCAGCGACATGATCGAGCAGACCCTGGCGCGGCTGGGCGAACATGCCCGTGCCGACCGGGAGCTGCTGCAGAACGGCCTGCGCAGTGCCTCCGAGCAGATGGCGCAGAGCAGCGAGGCGCTCAACCGTACGGTCAACGAGCGTCTGGAGGCGATCACCGGCCAGGTGCATCAGCGCCTGGACGAGGGCTTCAAGAAGACCAACGAGACCTTCGCCAATGTGATGGCACGACTGGCCACCATTGACGAGGCGCAGCGGAAGATCGACGGTCTGACCACCAATGTGGTGAGCCTGCAGGAGTTGCTTGGCGACAAGCGCGCCCGGGGTGCCTTTGGCGAGGTGCAGCTCGAGGCCTTGGTGCGCAATGCCTTGCCGCCCGATGGCTTCGAATTCCAGGCGACATTGTCGGGCAACGTGCGGGTCGATTGCCTGCTCACGCTCCCCGAGCCGACCGGCCGGGTGGCGGTGGACTCCAAGTTCCCGCTCGAAAACTATCACCGGATGTTCGAAGCCGGGCTGGCCGAGTCCGACCGCCGGGTGGCGCAAAGCGGTTTCCGCACGGACGTGAAGCGCCATGTGGACGCGATCGCCGGCAAGTACATCATTCCGGGCGAGACCTCCGATGGCGCGGTGATGTTCGTCCCCGCCGAGGCCGTGTTCGCGGAGATCCACGCCTATCACCCGGAGCTGGTGGCCTACGCCCAGGAGCGGCGGGTGTGGATCGTTTCGCCGACCACGTTGATGGCTATCCTCAATACGGCGCGCGCGGTGCTCAAGGACGTGGAAACGCGCAAGCAGATCCATGTGATCAAGGACGCGCTCGCCAAACTGGCCAAGGATTTTCATCGTTTCGACGAGCGCATGCAGGCGCTGGCCCGGCACATCGAACAGGCCGGCAAGGACGTCAAGGACGTTCAGGTCAGCTCACGCAAGATCAGCGCGCACTTCCAGAAGATCGAGTCGGCCAAGCTCGACGAACTGCCCGAAGACCTCGGCGAAGACTCCGATGAGCCCGACGACGCCTAACGGCTCGCCCGATGCTCGCATCATGACATCAACTCGCCGCCCCAGCCCCCACGAGGCACAGCGAATACAGTGAACGCCGGGAGCTCCTCGCCCGCCGGCAGGGCCGCCCCAAGGTCGGGCGCAGCCCCCTCGGGGGGCAGCGAGCGGAGTGAGCTGGGGGTCCTTCGCCCGCCCGCCGGGCCGCCCCAAGGGCGGGCGCGGCCCCCTCGGGGGGCAGCGAACGGAGTGAGCGTGGGGGCCCTTTTATCCGCCGATATACGACATCTCGATGCGCTTGAGCGCATGCGTATTTTCGGTGCGGATTTCCGAATAGCGATCATTGCGCCCCTGCCAGGTGCGATGGATGATCGCAGCCAGTTCCTCGTCGGTGGCGCCGTCGCGCAGTGCGGTGCGCAAGTCGTGCCCCTCGTTGGCGAACAGGCAGGTGTAGAGCTTGCCTTCGGTCGACAGGCGGATGCGCGTACAGGTGCTGCAAAACGCTTGCGTGACCGATGAGATCACGCCGACTTCGCCGTCCCCATCGAGGTAGCGCCAGCGCTCGGCGACTTCGCCGGTGTAGTTCGGCTCGGAGGATTCGACCGGGAACACGGCGTGAATGCGGTCGATGACCTCGCGTGAGGGCACGACTTCATCCAGCCGCCAGCCATTGGAGGCGCCGACATCCATGTATTCGATGAAGCGCAGGATGTGGCCGGAGCCCTTGAAGTGCCGGGCCATGTCGACGATCTGGTGGTCATTCACGCCGCGCTTGACCACCATGTTGACCTTCACCGGCATCAGTCCGGCCTCGCGCGCGGCTTCGATGCCGGCGAGCACGTCGGCGACCGGAAAGTCGGCGTCGTTGATCTTCTTGAAAATGGCGTCGTCGAGTGCGTCGAGGCTGACGGTGACCCGGTGCAGGCCGGCGTCGGCCAGCTTCTGTGCCATGCGGGGCAGCAGTACACCGTTTGTCGTCAGCGTGATCTCGACATCCGGTAGTGCGGCCAGGGCTTTGATCAGTTGCTCGACGTTTCGGCGCAGCAGCGGCTCGCCGCCGGTGATCCGGATCTTGCGTACGCCATGGGCGACGAAGATGCGTGCGATGCGCACGATCTCTTCGAAGCTGAGCAGCTCGGAGCGGGCGAGAAACGGGTAGTCCTTGCCGAACACCGCGCGCGGCATGCAGTACACGCAGCGGAAGTTGCAGCGGTCGGTCACCGAGATGCGCAGGTCGCGCACGGGGCGCCCGCGCTGGTCGGTGAGCTTGAACGGTTCGGCGGTGCTGATCGAATTGGGAGCCATCGGATTCAACAGTTTGGTGAATTCCTGCCGATGTTATAGCAGACAGCGCGGGGACGGTCTTGTTCGCACGCAATTCCGGGGCATTTGCGCAGCAGGGCGGTGGCGGGTGCGCTATGGATCGTGTCGATCTGATACGCTCGACAACAGAATAGAAAAAGGGGCTGTCGCATGGCGACAACCCCTTGTATTCTTGGCTCCCCGACCTGGGCTCGAACCAGGGACACACGGATTAACAGTCCGTTGCTCTACCGACTGAGCTATCGGGGAACTGAAGAAGCGCAAATTATAGAAACGGTAAGAGGGTCTGTCAACGTCTTTTTGTCGATTATGTGAGAAAATGCTATCCGACTAATCCGCCTGCAACCTCCTGTCGTGAGTTGCCATGAATTTTGAAGATACGGTTTACGTAAAGACCGAACTCGGTGACGCCAGAGCAAAGCAACCGCGCTCGATCAGTTCGCATGAACTGCGGGCGACGCTGTTGCTGATCGATGGCCGGATTACGGTGCGTGAGATGAAGCGCCGCTTCGGATCCTCGCTGGCCATTGATCCGGCGGTCAGCGAACTGTTGCGCGAAGGGCTGATCCAGGCCAAGGCCGCACCGGCG
This sequence comes from Pseudomonadota bacterium, assembly GCA_008501585.1. GTDB lineage: Bacteria > Pseudomonadota > Gammaproteobacteria > Burkholderiales > Rhodocyclaceae > Nitrogeniibacter. The sequence goes on from QQUN01000021.1 coordinate 7,006, forward strand.
GTTGTGCCGGTCGATCACGATGCGCCCGACGACGCTGAACTGGACGCAGCTGCGCCAGACGACACCATTCCTCTGCCTGACGACCGTCCAGCAGAAGCGCCGGCGCAGCCGGAAGCTGCCGATGCCCTGGCCGAGAGCGACCTGGCCGAGGCGCGTGTTGAGCCGGTGGTGGTGGCCGAGGCGCTTCCGGTCGTGGCGGATGATCCGTCTTCAATGCAGGAGCCGGTGCTGAACGCCAAACCGGCCGACGTGCCGCCGCCAACGCTGGAGGTTCGCCCGCGCCTTGGCGACAGTACCCGTGGGGGGCTGATTGCTGTCGGATTCTTCGTCGAGCGGCTGTGGAAGGGGTTTTTGCCGGCACTCGCCGTGGTGCTGGTGGGGGTGCTGATTGTCGGCGCGTTCCTGCTGCCTGAGCGCTACCGTGGCGACATTGAAGCGGGTATGACTGCGTACCTGGGAACGCCGGCACGGTTTGGCGGTGTGCGCGTAGCGTTCGCCGGTGGCGGTGCCTTGCAGTTGCGTGATGTTCGCGTCGACGCCTTGCCGTCGCTACGGGCGGAGCAGGTCTACCTGATTCCCGATTGGGCGGCGTCGATTCGCGCCGTCGACTGGCGTTTTCATGTCCGTATCACCGACTTGCAGGGGGCGCCCTCTGCCTTGGCGCGCTTGCTTGCCGCGCCCTCGCGTCCCGAGATGGTGAGTGAAACGACGCTGGAGCGTGTCAGTGTGGCGGTGGCGGGGGAGCAGTGGGGTGAGTTATCGGGCGTGATTGCGCAGGGTGAGCAGGGGGCTATGGCGAGCCTGCGGGACGCGCTCGGCGGCGTATCGGTAACGGCATCGCATGATGGTGAGGCCTTGCGGATCGATGCGGTGGCGGTGGATCGCTTGCTGCCGGTGTTTCCGCAGATTCCGGTCAATACGCTGCAGATCGTCGGGCGGCTCAGCGACGACGCCTTCGACATATCCAGTTTTGGCGCCGCCGCGCTGGATGGGAAGCTGTCCGGCGCTGCCCGGCTGACCTGGGGGGAAGGTGCCCGGATTGCGGCCGATGTGTCGCTTGCTCAGATCAATGTTGAGCGACTTTTGAACCGGCTCGGAGCCGGGGGGCGGATCGGCGGGTCGCTGTCTGGCAATTTTGTGCTCGAAGGCATTGCCGCGCACCCCTCTGAAATTCGCGTGGCCTCCGTGCTTGACGGGCGCTTCGAACTCAGCAACGGCGTGCTCGGCGGCATGGATTTTGGTGCCGCCATGCGCGAACGGGGAGGCGGGAAGATCCAGGGTGGCGAGACCCGGTTCGAGCTGCTGGCCGGCGCGGTGACGCGCAAGGATGGGGGGGTCGAGATCCAGGTCTCCCGGCTCGACGCAGGGGCGCTCAATGCCCGCGGAAGCGTACAGGTGGGGGCGCTGGAGGCCTTGTCGGGGCAGATGAGTACGGTGGTCGGAGCCGGCGCGCGACGTGTGCGCCTGCCGGTGGATGTGGGCGGCTCGCTTGCCGCCCCGACGCTGGAAGCCCGCCTGCCGCCGGCCTCGGTCGTGCCGACCTCGGCGGCGCCAGAGGCTGCGGATGATACGCCCGAGGCGGGGTCGACGAGCGTGTCGCTGGAAGTGCCGGTCGCACCGGGCACCTTGCAGTAGGCGGCCCCTGAATGTAAAAACGGCGCCCCGCGAGGCGCCGTTTTTCTTACTGCCGAACGTTCAGGCAAGCACCGATGCGATGGCCTTGGCGACGGTGTCGATGTTCTTGCTGTTCAGCGCGGCCAGGCAGATGCGGCCGGTGGAGACAGCGTAGATGCCGTGCTCGGCCTTCATGCGTTCAACCTGCGCGGCGGTGAGGCCGGTGAAGGAGAACATGCCGCGCTGGGCGATCACGAAGGAGAAGTCCTGCTTGACCCCGGCCGCGGCGATACGCTCGACCAGTTGCGTACGCATCAGGCGGATGCGGTCGCGCATGCCGGCCAGCTCTTCTTCCCATTGTGCGCGCAGGCCCGCATCGGACAGCACCGTGGCGACCACGATGCCGCCATGGGTCGGCGGGTTGGAGTAGTTGGTGCGGATGACGCGCTTGACCTGCGACAGCACGCGGGCCGAGGTATCGCGATCGGCGGTGACCACGGTCAGGGCGCCAACGCGTTCGCCGTAGAGCGAGAAGGATTTGGAGAAGGAGCTGGAAACGAAGAACTCCAGGCCCGAGTCGGCAAACAGGCGCAGGGCGGCGGCGTCGGCCTCGATGCCGTCGGCAAAGCCCTGGTAGGCCATGTCGACAAAGGCCACCAGGTTGCGCGCGCGGATCACGTCCACGACTTGCTGCCACTGCGCGAGCGTGAGGTCGGCGCCGGTGGGGTTGTGGCAGCAGGCGTGCAGCACGATGATCGAGCCGGCCGCGAAGCCATTGAGCGCGTCGAGCATGGCGCTGAAGTTGACCCCGCGGGTGGCGGCGGCGTAGTACGGGTAGGTGCCCACGTCGAAGCCGGCGGCCTCGAACAGCGCGCGGTGGTTTTCCCAGCTCGGATCGCTGATGTAGACCTTGGCGTTGGGGTTGAGGCGGTTCAGGAAGTCAGCGCCGACCTTGAGCGCGCCGGTGCCGCCGAGTGCTTCGATGGTGACTGCGCGGCCTGCGTCGACCAGGGCCGAGTCGGCACCGAACAGCAGGGTCTGCACCGCCTTGTTGTACGCGGCGGCGCCTTCGATGGGCTGGTAGCCGCGCGGCGGCGCCAGCTTGAGGCGCTGCTCTTCGGCGGCCTTGACCGCCGCCAGGAGCGGAATCTTGCCGTTGTCGTCGTAGTACACGCCGACACCGAGGTTAACTTTCTCGGCACGGGTGTCCGCCTGGAAGGCTTCGTTGAGGCCGAGGATCGGATCGCGCGGCGCCATTTCTACCGCAGCAAAGATCGACGAGGTCATGTTCGCTCCATCTGTGGGCAGCGCAGCGCCACCCGGTGTGAGTTGCGCCGGCAGGTGCGACGCGAAATAATCGAAAATTCAATTCACCCATGGCACGCGGTGCGCCTGCGTGCACAAGGCGAAAATTCTAGCATGACGAAGTCCGCGAATTCCGATCGCCTCCTGAGCTTTGACGGAAGTCCTTTCCGCTTGCATCAACCGTTTCCGCCGGCGGGTGATCAGCCCACGGCCATCGACGAACTGACGGCCGGTATCCAGGACGGCCTGATGTACCAGACTCTGCTGGGTGTGACCGGCTCGGGCAAGACTTTTACCATGGCCAACGTGATCGCCCGCTGCGGGCGGCCGGCGCTGGTGCTGGCCCACAACAAGACCCTGGCGGCGCAGCTGTATTCGGAGTTCAAGGAGTTCTTCCCCGAAAACGCGGTGGAGTATTTCGTGTCGTACTACGACTACTACCAGCCTGAGGCATATGTGCCTTCGCGCGATCTGTTCATCGAGAAGGACTCGAGCATCAACGAGCATATCGAGCAGATGCGCCTCAGTGCCACCAAGAGCCTGATGGAGCGGCGGGATGTGGTGATCGTGGCGACCGTGTCGTGCATCTACGGTATCGGTGATCCGGTCGACTATCACAGCATGGTGCTGCACTTGCGCGAGGGCGAACGCGTGGCGCACCGCGAGCTGCTCGGGCGCCTGGTGAGCATGCAGTACACACGGGCCGACGTGGATTTCCGGCGCGGCAGCTTCCGGGTGCGCGGCGACGTGATCGACATCTTTCCGGCCGAAAACGCCGAACTGGCGGTGCGGGTCGAGATGTTCGACGAAGAGATCGAACACCTGACCCTGTTCGATCCGCTCACCGGCCATCTCAAGCACCGCCTCGCGCGCTTCACGGTGTACCCCTCGAGCCACTATGTGACGCCGCGCGCCACGGTGCTCAAGGCGATCGAGGGGATCAAGGCCGAATTGCGCGACCGTATCGAGACCTATCAACGCGAAGCCAAGCTGGTTGAGGCGCAGCGAATCGAGCAGCGCACCCGCTTCGACCTGGAGATGCTCAACGAGCTGGGCTTCTGCAAAGGCATCGAGAACTACTCCCGGCATTTATCGGGCCGAGCGCCGGGCGAGCCGCCGCCGACGCTGATCGACTACCTGCCGCCCGACGGGCTGATGTTTGTCGACGAGTCGCATGTCAGCATTCCCCAGGTCGGTGCCATGTACAAAGGCGACCGCTCGCGCAAGGAAAACCTGGTCAATTACGGATTTCGTCTGCCCTCGGCGGTGGACAACCGGCCGCTCAAGTTCGAGGAATTCGAGCGGCTGATGCCGCAGACCGTTTTCGTGTCCGCCACGCCGGGTGGCTATGAGGCCGAGCACCAGGCGCAAGTGATCGAGCAGGTGGTCCGGCCGACCGGCCTGGTCGACCCGCTCATCGAGGTGCGCCCGGCGACCACCCAGGTCGACGACCTGCTGGCCGAGATCAAGCGCCGTACCGACAAGACCGAGCGCGTGCTGGTCACCACGCTGACCAAGCGCATGTCGGAAGACCTGACCGACTATCTGCTCGAGAACGGGATCCGGGTGCGCTACCTGCACTCGGATATCGACACCGTCGAGCGGGTCGAGATCATCCGCGACCTGCGCCTGGGCCAGTTTGATGTGCTGGTGGGGATCAACCTGCTACGCGAAGGCCTCGATATTCCCGAAGTGTCCCTGGTGGCGATTCTCGATGCCGACAAGGAGGGCTTCCTGCGTTCGGAGCGTGCGCTGATCCAGACCATCGGCCGGGCGGCGCGCCATGTGCACGGCACGGCCATTCTCTACGCCGACGTGATCACCGATTCCATGCGCCGCGCGATGGCCGAGACCGAGCGGCGGCGGGATAAACAACTGGCCCACAACGCCGAGCACGGCATCACCCCCGCGTCGGTCGTCAAGCGGATCAAGGACATCATCGACGGAGTCTATTCGGACGCGGCCTCGGACGTGGCCGCCGCCGAAAAAACACCGAAAGTGGACTACGCATCGATGGACGAGAAGGCGCTCGCGCGCGCCATCCGCCAGCTCGAGAAGCAAATGCAGGCGCACGCCAAGAATCTCGAATTCGAGCAGGCCGCAAAACTGCGGGACGAACTGTTCCGCTTGCGCAGCCAGGCCTTTGGCGCCGACCGTCACGACGAACCCTGAGGAGGAACCCCCGCCTTGACCCACCGCATCCTGTTTGTCTGCACCGGCAATATCTGTCGCTCACCCACCGCCGAGGCCGTGGCCCGCCACTGGCTGAAGATGGTCGGCCTGGACGGCGAAATCACCGTCGACTCGGCCGGCACACAAGGCATTCACGCCGGCGAGGCGCCCGATTCGCGCAGCCAGCGAGCTGCGGCGCTCAGGGGCTACGACCTGTCCCGCTTGCGGGCCCGCAAGTTGCGCGATGAGGACTTCGCACAGTTCGATCTCCTCCTCGCCATGGACGGCGGCCACCTGACGGTGATGCAACGGAAGTGCCCGCCGGAGTATCAGTCCAAGCTGAAGCTGTTTCTCAGCTTGGCACCGGCCTGCGGGCGAACGGAGGTACCCGATCCGTACTACGGCGCAGGGGAAGGGTTCGACGAGGTGCTCGATCTGTGCGAAGCAGGGGTGCACAGCCTGATCGACATGTTGCGCGACAGGCACTGACCGCGCCGCCCGCACAGGCCAGAAAAAAGGCTCAGCCATGATGCGCTGAGCCTTTTTTCTGGCGTTGCCGCCGGGGTCGTGCCGGAATTACTTCCGGGTTTCGACCTGCTTCAGTTCGCCTTCCTGCGGCATCGCGACCGGCGCCGGGCGGGGGCGGCCCAGCGGTACGGCAGGTGCCACGACCGGTTGGGCGACCACTTTTTCGGGCCGTGTCTCGATCATCGTCAGCCCGCTCTTGGCGAGATCCTCGCCCAGGCTGATCGGCGCGGCGGCGACCGCCGGAGCCGGTTTGTCAGCCACCGGCTTGGCGGCCGGGGCGGGGGGCGCGTCGGTGACGACGGGCGCCGCCTCGGTGGCTGCCTCTTCGGCCGGGATATCCGCTTCCGCCGTGGCGGCAGCCTCGGTGTCGGCAGCTTCGTCGACGACCGTTGCGGGGGCCGCATCGGCCGGCGTGGCTTCAAGCGCTTGAACCGGCGACTCAGTCTCAGCGACCGGCTCAACCGTCGGGGCCGGCTCGGCGGCATCAACGGCCGTTTCTGCCGTCGGTGCCGCAGCGCTATCCTGCAGGTCGGCGACCGGGGCCGGGGCCGCGTCGGCGGCGAGCACCGGGGTGTCGGCCGGGGTGTCTGCCTCGGCTGCCTCGGTGGGTTGCGCACCGGCCGTGTCGGCGAGCGCAGCGACCGGCGCTGCAGCGGTGGCTGCGACCTGAGCCGGCGTGGCGTCGGTCGTTGCCGTGTCGGCATCGGCGGTTGCGTCGGTGCTGTTCTCGCTGCCTGCCTCGGCGGCGTCGACCGTGTTCTCGCCGCGGTTCTGGCGCGAACGACGACGACGACGGCTACGGCTGCGGCCTTCGGAAGCGGCTTCCTCGGCGTTTCCGCTGTCGGTCGGTGCCGTGTCGGCATCCGTGGCTTCCGTGGCTTCCGTGGCGACGACGGTGTCGTCCTGGGCCTGCACCTCGGCCGTGTCGCTGGCCTCGGTGTTTTCATTCTGGCGACCACGGCCACGGCGGCTGCGGCGACGACGGTTGCCGGACGACTCGTCGGCGGGCGTTGCGGCTGCAGCGGCCACGCCGGCGGTCAGGACATCGGCCTCGGTGTTGCGTGCCTCGTCGCTGGCCTGGACGTCGGTCTGGGCGTCGTCGTTGCGACCACCGCGGCGGTTGCGGCCACGGCGGTTGTTGCCGCGCGATTCGTCATCGTTGCGGTTCTCGCGCGAGGGGCGGCTTTCGCTCTGGGCTTCGTTGCGGCTGCTGTCCTTGCGCTCACCGTCCTTGCGTTCGCCACGCTCGTTGCGCTCGCCACGACGGCCGCGGCCACGACGGTTGTCGTTCCTGGATTGCTCGTCACGCCCGCTGTCGCTGCGCTTGCGGCGCGGCGCCTCCGGTGCCGGGGTTTCGGTGGCGGGTTGCTCACCGCCAAAGAGGCGCTTGAGCCAGCCAAAGAAGCCACCCGAGGCGGCCGGTGCGGCTGCGGGCGGTACCGGGGTTTCTTCCTTGACCTCGGCGATCGGGGCCGGCTGGGCGGGGGCGATGCCGCGCACCGCGGCTTCGGCGCGAGCCGGCTTCTTGCTGCCTTCGATGACCGCTTCGCTGTAGTTGGTCTCGGCCGGCATCTGCACCATCTGGTAGCTCGGCAGGGCCGTGTCTTCCTGGTTGAGCTGATCGTGGCGCAGGCGAACGATTTCGTGCTGCGGGGTTTCGAGATGGCGGTTGGGGACAATCAGCAGATTGACCTTGTGGCGCATCTCGATGTGGGCGATGTCGACCCGCTTCTCGTTGAGCAGGAAGGTGGCGACGTCGACCGGCACCTGCACGTGCACCGCGCCAGTGTTTTCCTTCATCGCCTCTTCTTCGAGGATGCGGACGATGTGCAGTGCCGAGGACTCGGTGCTGCGGATATGGCCGGTGCCCGAGCAGCGCGGGCAGGGGATGTAGCTGGTCTCGGCCAGGGCCGGGCGCAGACGCTGGCGCGACAGCTCGAGCAGGCCAAAGCGGCTGATCTTGCCGGTCTGGACGCGGGCGCGGTCATGGCGCAGGGCGTCGCGCAGGCGGTTTTCGACTTCGCGCTGGTTCTTGCTCGACTCCATGTCGATGAAGTCGATGACGATCAGGCCGCCGAGGTCGCGCAGGCGCAGCTGGCGGGCGACTTCGTCGGCCGCTTCCAGGTTGGTGCGCAGGGCGGTTTCTTCGATGTCGGCGCCCTTGGTGGCGCGGCCGGAGTTGACGTCGACCGATACCAGGGCCTCGGTGTGGTCGATGACCACGGCGCCGCCGGAGGGCAGGGTGACCTGGCGGGCGTAGGCGGATTCGATCTGGTGCTCGATCTGGAAGCGGGAGAACAGCGGCACATCATCGCTGTAGCGCTTCACCCGATTGACGTTCTGCGGCATGACATGGGCCATGAACTGGCGCGCCTGCTCGTAGATGTCGTCGGTGTCGATCAGGATCTCGCCGATGTCGGGCTGGAAATAATCGCGAATGGCGCGGATGACCAGGCTGCCTTCCTGGTAGATCAGGAAAGCGCCGGCCTGCGCGTGGGCAGCGCCGTCGATGGCGCTCCACAACTGCAGGAGGTAGTTGAGGTCCCACTGGAGCTCTTCGGCAGTCCGGCCGATGGCGGCGGTGCGCGCGATCAGGCTCATGCCGGCGGGGACTTCGAGCGCGTCCATGACTTCGCGCAGCTCGGCGCGTTCGTCGCCCTCGACGCGGCGCGACACACCGCCGCCACGCGGGTTGTTGGGCATCAGGACGAGGTAGCGGCCTGCCAGCGAGATGTAGGTGGTGAGGGCGGCGCCCTTGTTGCCACGCTCATCCTTCTCGACCTGGACGATCAGTTCCTGACCTTCCTTGAGGACGTCCTGCGGGCGCACGCGCCCCTGCCCGTCGCCACCGGCGCCCAGGTAGTTGCGGCCAATTTCCTTGAAGGGAAGAAAGCCGTGGCGGTCTGCCCCGTAATCAACAAACGCGGCTTCCAGACTGGGTTCAATCCGGGTGATGACTGCCTTGTAGATGTTGCTCTTTCGTTGTTCTTTTGCGGCCGATTCAATATCGAGATCGATCAGTTTCTGACCATCTACGATTGCGACGCGTAGTTCTTCGGCCTGCGTCGCATTGAAAAGCATGCGTTTCATGGGTTCGTTCTCCCGCGTGTTCCACACGGGCAGGACGAGCGGCGCGCACCATCGTGCGAGACGGAGTTTAGCGAGTTATCTTTTTAGGAGAACGGCTCTCATCCGGTATGTTCTAGCTATCGAGGGTCGGCTGGTCGGTTCTCATGTTTCCCGCCCAAAGGGCCGGAACTTCTGATCCTGCGTGTGGGTGACGCGTATAAGCAAGAAGACAAAACAGGGTTTGCTTGCGTTACCATCGCAGCCTTTTGGCTACGAGCGGAAACTGCTGACTGGCCGGGAACCACAAAAAACGGGTTCTTGGTGCCGTCGCGAGCATTGGCAGTTCCGCACAATGCCGCCTGGCGCCGGACCAAACCGGTCAGGGCGCAAGTATATGGCAGGATGATGGCGCAAAGCAAAAAGCTTGAGGTTCGGCATGAACAGATCGACGCGGCGTCGGAAGGGCAGCGCATCGATAATTACCTCGTTCGCATCCTGAAAGGGGTGCCCAAGAGCCATGTGTATCGGCTCTTGCGTAGCGGTCAGGTGCGGGTGAATGGACGGCGTGCAAGCCAGACGTATCGCCTGCAACTCGAGGACGTGGTGCGCATCCCGCCGGTGCAGGTGAGTACCGCCAGCGAGCAGCGGGTGGTGCCGGTGGGCAATGCGCTGCCGGTGGTCTATGAGGACGATGCCTTGCTCGTGCTCGACAAGCCGGCCGGGCAGGCCGTGCATGGCGGCAGTGGTGTGAGCTATGGGGTGATCGAGCAGTTGCGCAAGCAGCGGCCCGAGGCGCGCCTGCTCGAGCTGGCGCACCGGCTGGATAGGGAAACGTCGGGGCTGCTGATCGTGGCCAAGAAGCGCTCGGCGCTGGCCGCGCTGCATGAGTTGATGCGCAATGGCGGGATCGAGAAGCACTACATCACCGTGGTCAGCGGCCGCTGGATGAACCCGCGTCAGCACATCCGCACGCCGCTCTATAAATACCTGACCGCCGATGGTGAACGGCGGGTGCGGGCCCAGGCCGATGGCAAGGAGGCGCACAGCATCGTGAGCTTGCGCCGGCGCTGGCAGTCGATGAGCGAACTGGGCGTGGAACTGAAAACCGGGCGAACGCATCAGATCCGGGTGCATCTGACGCACCAGGGGTTCCCGCTGGTCGGGGATGACAAGTACGGCGATTTCGCGCTCAACAAGCGCCTGGCCAAGGAGGCCGGGCTGACGCGCATGTTCCTGCATGCGGCGCGTTTGCAGTTCGCGCACCCGATCACTGGCGAAATGGTCCGGGTTGAGGCGCCGCTGCCGCCGGAGTTGCAGGCTTTCCTGAAGCTGCTGGACAAAAACGAGGTGCGCGATGCCGGCGAAGCGGTATGAACTGATCGTGTTTGACTGGGATGGCACGCTGATGGATTCAGCCGGCGCCATCGTGCGCGCCATTCAGGCGGCGTGTCGCGACCTGGACTTGCCGGTGCCGGACGATGCGCGTGCCCGCCACGTAATCGGGCTGGGGCTCGACGATGCCTTGCATTACGCGGTGCCGACGCTGACCCGCAGTCGCTACCCGGACATGGTGGCGCGCTATCGCTATCACTATCTGTCGCGCGACCAGGAGCTGGTGTTGTTCGATGGCATGGCGGCAACCATCGAGCGGCTGGCGGCCGGCGGTTGGTGGCTGGCGGTGGCCACCGGCAAGAGCCGCGTGGGTCTGGATCGCGCCTTGACGCACAGCGGGCTGGGTGCGCATTTTCATGCCACGCGCACGGCGGATGAATGTTTCTCCAAGCCGCATCCGGCCATGCTTGAGGAGTTGATGGCCGAGTTGTCGGTGCCACCGGCGCAGACGCTGATGATCGGCGACACGACTCACGATCTGTCGATGGCGCAGAACGCGGGTGTCGATGCCGTGGCGGTGAGCTTTGGTGCGCATGATGTCGACACGCTGGCGAGCGTGCCGTCGGTGGCCATGGTGGCGACGCCCGGTGCGCTGGATCAATGGCTGCGCGACAACGCCTGATCTGCGCCGCGAGCGCGCTGATCGATGGCGCCGCCGGGGTGCGTTTCGAGGTTGAAACGCCGTCCGGGCTGCGGCCGGCCTTCGTGGTGCGCTTCGAGGGGCTGCCGCGGGCATTCGTCAATGCGTGCGCCCATGTGCCGGTCGAACTGGACTGGCTGGAGGGGGCATTCTTCGATGCGGATGGCGCCTACCTCATCTGCGCCACGCATGGGGCCACCTACCATCCGGTGACCGGCGTGTGTGTCGCCGGGCCGTGTCGAGGCGCCTCCTTGCAGAAGCTGCCGGTGGCGGAGATTGACGGCGGGGTCTGGCTGCTGGATGAGGCCGGCTGACGGCTCAGCCAAGCAGCAGAAACACCGTGGGTACCTTGCCCAGTTCCGGTAGCGGGCGCGCTTTCCACTGTGCCACGCTACGGGTCTGGATCCACTCGTCGGTGGTGGTGACGCCGCGCGCGATGCACAGGCGCGTGGTGGGGCGGCAGCCGGCGACGAGTGCCTCGAGCAGGCGCTGGTTGCGGTAGGGGGTTTCGATGAACAGCTGGGTCTGCGATTTTTGTGCTGATTCTGCTTCCAGCGCGCGGATGGCGCTCATGCGCTCCGCGTCGTGGACCGGCAGGTAGCCATGAAAGGCGAACTGCTGGCCATTGAGCCCCGAGGCCATCAGCGCCAGCAGCAAGGAGGACGGACCCACCAGTGGCACCACGGTAATGTCCATTGCGTGCGCCGCGTCGACCAGTAGCGCGCCCGGGTCGGCGACCGCCGGAACGCCCGCTTCGGACATCAGGCCGATGTCGCTGCCGCGCATTGCCGGGGCCAGCAACTCGCGCAGCGCAGTCGGCGTCGGGGTCTCGGGCAGGGGCTGGATGTCGAGCTCGCGCAGGGGGGTCGGGTGTTCGAGCCGTTTGAGGTCAGCACGGGCCGTCTTGGCGTTTTCGACCACAAAGTGCGTCAGGCGGCGGGCAATCGCCGCAGCGTCGGCGGGCAGGGTGGCTGTCCACGGGCTGTCGCCGAGGCTGGCCGGGACAAGATAGAGCTTTCCGCGGATGGCGCTCATGGCAGCTGAACGCCCTCGGCGCGGAGCATGCGCGACAAGGCGATCAGCGGCAGGCCGATCAGGGCGGTCGGGTCGTCGCCGCTCAGGGCTTCCAGCAGGCTGATCCCGAGCCCTTCTGCCTTGGCGCTGCCGGCGCAGTCCAGCGGCATTTCCTTGTCGACATAGCGAACGATCTCTTCGTCGCTCAGGTCGCGGAAGTGGACGATGGTCGGCACGCCGACGATCTGGGTGTGGCCGCTTCGGCTGTTGATCAGCGCCACGGCGGTATGGAAAACCACCCGCTGGCCGCGCATCTGTTGCAACTGTGCAACAGCTTTTTCGACCGAGCCGGGCTTGCCAAACCGGTGTTCGCCCAGGTGGGCGACCTGGTCGCTGCCGATGACCAGCGCGTCAGGATGCTGGTCGGCCAGCACGCGGGCTTTGGCGACGGCCAGTCGTTCCGCGGTGGCGGCAGGCGCTTCGCCATCGAGCGGAGTTTCATCGATGTCAGGGCGGCCGACGGTGAAGGGAATGCCGAGGCGTTCGAGCAGTTGGCGGCGGTAGATGGAGGTGGAGGCAAGGATCAGAGGCATGGTGCGTTGTGGAGGCGCCCGTTTTCGGAAGTGGCAGGGCTTTGACACGGGTAATCGAAAATACTATCATGCGCCGCTTATGTCGCGAGATAGCTACGTGATTGATTCGCTGGCCTTCGCGCGCGAGGGCAGGCACAAGACAGGTCAGATGCCGGTGAGCGGCTTCGAGCGCCTGTCCAGACTGGTATGCGCGCCGTCCGGTGATGTGGTGTTTACCGTGACCGGGGTGCGGAGCGATCAGGGCGAGTCCTTTCTTGATATCGCTGCGAGCTGCGAATTGGCAGTGCGCTGTGAGCGGTGTCTGGAAGCGATGTCCTTGCCGGTCGAGGTCTCGGGGCGTTTGTTGCTTGTTCCGCCGGGTGTGCCGTTGCCCGATGACGACCTGGAAGAGGAAGAGTTCGATCCGATCCATGCGGACAGCGCGTTGGCGTTGTTACCGCTGGTGGAGGAAGAAATCCTGCTCGGACTGCCGTTCGCGCCAAGACACGAACAATGTGATGCGCCGCTGCCGTTGGGCGGTGCAGTTAAAAAATCGCCGTTTGCCGTACTTGAAGCTTTGAAGACGGGAAAAGGCTCTGAAAATTGATTGCATCAAGGAGTTTTTGCAATGGCAGTTCAACAGAACAAAAAATCGCCCTCCAAGCGCGGCATGCGTCGTTCGCACGATGGCCTGACCGCTGCGCCGCTGGCCGTTGAGTCGACCACGGGTGAGGTGCACCTGCGTCACCACATCAGCCCGAACGGTTTCTACCGCGGCAAGAAAGTCATCAAGACCAAGGGCGAGTAACCCTTGTCGGAAAATCCGGCGCGACGCGTCCTGCGTTCGCGCCGTTTTTTCGTCCCTATCTTTCCAGTAATTCTGACCCGACGTCGATGAACGTAACCATTGCTGTCGACTGCATGGGTGGCGATCACGGTCCGTCCGTGACGGTGCCTGCCGTCTGCGATTTCCTCAAACGCAGTGCCGGTACGCAGATTGTGCTCGTCGGTCGGCCGGAAGCGATCGAGCCGTTCCTGGCTGCGATCCCGGCGTCGCTGCGTGCGCGCGTTCGTGTCCAGGCTGCCACCGAGGTGGTCGGGATGGACGAGCCGCCGGCCAACGCAATGCGCAACAAGAAAGACTCTTCGATGCGCGTGGCGATCAATCTCGTTAAGTCCGGCGAGGCCCAGGCGGCCGTGTCGGCCGGCAACACCGGCGCGCTGATGGCGATCTCGCGTTTTGTGCTCAAGACGCTGCCCGGCGTGGACCGCCCGGCGATCGCGTCGATCCTGCCATCGATGCGTGGTCGCACCTATGTGCTCGACCTCGGGGCCAACGTCGACTGCACGGCCGATCACCTGCTCCAGTTCGGTATCATGGGCGCCAGCCTGGTGGCCGCGGTGGAGCATATCGATCGTCCGACGGTGGGGCTGCTGAATATCGGCGAAGAGGAAATCAAGGGTAACGAGGTGGCCAAGCGTGCCGCTGAACTGCTGCGCGGCAGCGGGCTGAACTTCTACGGCAACGTCGAAGGCAACGATATTTATAAAGGCACCACCAATGTCGTGGTGTGCGATGGTTTTGTCGGCAACGTGGCGTTGAAGGCTTCCGAGGGGCTGGCCCAGATGATGGGTACCTTCCTGCGCGAAGAGTTCAGCCGCAATGTGCTGACCAAGGCGATGGCGCTGCTGGCCTCGCCCGTGTTGAAGCGCTTCAAGGGGCGGGTGGATCATCGTCGCTACAATGGCGCAGCCTTGGTGGGTTTGCGCGGGGTGGTGGTCAAGAGTCACGGGTCGGCCGATGCGTATGCCTTCGAGCAGGCGATTGCACGGGCGGCGGAAGCTGCCGGGAACCGTTTGCTGGAGCGCATTACCGAGCGGATGGGTGTGCGGGAGAATGCTGAATGATTTACGCGCGAATCGCAGGGACCGGGAGCTGTCTGCCGGGTGAGCCGGTTACCAACGACGACTTGGTGGCCCGCGGTATCGAAACGTCCGACGAGTGGATTTCGACGCGCACAGGGATTCGCGCCCGGCACTTCGCCGCCGATGGCCAGAACTCGAGCGACCTGGCGGAAATTGCCTCCCGCCGCGCCATCGAGGCGGCCGGAGTGCAGGCCGAAGACATCGACCTGATCATCGTCGCCACCTCGACCCCCGATTACATCTTTCCGAGCACCGCCGCATTGCTGCAGGCCCGCCTCGGAATCCGCAACGACAGCCCGGCCTTCGACGTGCAGGCCGTGTGCAGCGGTTTTGTCTATGCGCTGACCGTTGCCGAAAAATTCATCCGTTCCGGCAGTCACCAGCGGGCGCTGGTGGTGGGCGCCGAAGTCTTCTCGCGCATTCTGGACTGGAATGACCGCGGCACCTGTGTGTTGTTCGGCGATGGCGCCGGCGCCATCGTGCTTGAGGCGAGCGAGCAACCGGGTATTCTGGCGACCGCCCTGCATGCCGATGGGGCGCACAACCAGATCCTGTGTGTGCCGGGTACGGTGGCGTCCGGCAAGGTGCTGGGCGACCCGTTCCTGCGCATGGACGGCCAGGCCGTGTTCAAGTTTGCCGTCAAGGTCCTCGGCGATGTGGCTCAGGAAGTCCTTGAAGCCGCGGGCGCCGATGTGGACAGTGTCGATTGGCTGATTCCGCACCAGGCCAATGTGCGCATCATTCAGTCTACGGCCAAGCGACTGGGGCTACCGCTCGAGCGCGTGGTCAGTACCGTAGCCGGCCATGGCAATACCTCGGCGGCCTCCATTCCGCTGGCGCTCGACACCGCGATCCGCGACGGCCGTGTTCAGCGCGGCCAGCGCCTGGTCCTCGAGGGCGTCGGCGGCGGCTTTACCTGGGGCGCTGCGCTGGTCCAGTATTGATAGGCGCTGTTCAAGGAGCATCCATGAAATTCGCACTCGTTTTCCCGGGGCAGGGGTCGCAGTCCGTCGGCATGATGGCCGCCTACGGCGACTCGCCCGAGATCCGTCATACCTTCCAGGAAGCGTCCGATGCCTTGGGTGAAGACCTCTGGGCGATGGTGTCCGACGGTCCGGCGGAGCGCTTGTCGCAGACGGTCAATACCCAGCCGCTGATGCTGACGGCCGGGGTCGCGGTCTATCGGGCCTGGCAGGCGGCGGGTGGTCCCGCGCCGGCGATCGTTGCCGGTCATAGCCTGGGCGAATACAGCGCGCTGGTCGCTGCTGGCGCGCTGGCGTTTGCCGATGCCGTGCCGCTGGTGCGTTTTCGCGCTGCGGCCATGCAGGCAGCCGTGCCGGCCGGGCAGGGCGCCATGGCGGCGCTGCTGGGGCTGGAGGCCGATGCCGTGGTTGCGGTGTGCGCCGAGGCGGCTGAGGGGGATGTGGTCGAGGCGGCCAACCTCAACGCGCCAGGCCAGATCGTGATCGCCGGCAGTGCTGCCGCGGTCGAACGCGCCATCGCGCTGGCCAAGACGCGGGGCGCCAAGCGTGCCGTGCTGTTGCCGGTCAGCGCGCCGTTCCACTGCGCGCTGATGAAGCCGGCGGCGGAACAGTTGGCCGAGCGTCTGGCATCGGTCGCCATCCAGGCGCCGAGCATTCCCGTGCTGAACAATGTCGATGTGGCGCTCTGCAATGATCCGGACGCCATCCGCGATGCGCTGGTGCGCCAGGCCTATTCGCCGGTGCGCTGGATTGAATCGGTGGCCGCGATTGCCGCGCACGGTGCTGCCGCGGTGTTCGAATGTGGTCCGGGCAAGGTGCTCGCCGGCATGACCAAGCGGATTGCCCGCGATGTGCACGGTGCCGCGCTGGCCGATGAAGCGTCGCTGCTCGAGGCGATCGCACTGGTAAAGGAAAACGCATGACGAAGGTACTGGAAGGGCACGTTGCGCTGGTCACTGGCGCATCCCGCGGCATCGGCCGCGCCATTGCCATGGAACTGGCCGGCATGGGGGCCACGGTTGTCGGCACGGCCACCTCGGAAAGCGGCGCTGCCGAGATCGCCAAGGCTCTGGCCGAAAGCGGTTGCAAGGGGACCGGACTGGCCTTGAACGTGACCGACGCGGCGGCATGCGAAGCGGCGGTTGCCTCGATCGAGAAGGAATTCGGTGCCATCGCCATTCTGGTCAACAACGCCGGCATCACGCGTGACAACCTGGCGATGCGCATGAAGGACGAGGAGTGGGAGGCGGTTGTCGACACCAACCTCAAGGCGGTTTTCCGCATGTCGCGCCTGGTGATGCGCGGCATGATGAAGGCGCGCCACGGTCGCATCATCAATGTGACGTCGGTGGTGGCCAGTTCCGGCAACCCGGGCCAGGCCAACTATGCCGCTGCCAAGGCCGGTGTGGCCGGCATGTCGCGCGCGCTGGCGCGCGAGCTGGGCAGCCGCAACATCACGGTCAACTGCGTGGCCCCGGGTTTTATCGATACCGACATGACCCGTGCGCTGCCGGACGCCGCGCGCGAGGCCTTGACGGGTCAAATTGCCGCCGGCCGGCTTGGCCGGCCTGAAGAAGTTGCAGCAGCGGTGGGCTTTCTGGCATCGCCTGCTGCGTCCTATGTCACTGGTACGACCTTGCATGTCAATGGTGGCATGTACATGGCGTAAACATGACGCTATCGGTGCGCTGCCTTTTTGGTAGAATACGCCCGCCTTAACTACATACCCGCATATCCGGGAAGGAGCTATTTCATGGAGAACATCGAACAACGCGTCAAGAAAATCGTCGCGGAGCAACTCGGTGTTAACGAGTCCGAAATCAAGAACGAGTCCTCGTTCGTGGACGATCTGGGCGCAGATTCGCTGGACACCGTGGAACTGGTGATGGCACTCGAGGAAGAATTCGAGTGCGAGATTCCGGACGAAGAGGCTGAGAAGATCACCACCGTGCAGCAAGCGATCGATTACGTGACTGCGCATCTGAACAAGTAATCAACCAATACCGGAGCGAACATTGACCCGTCGCAGAGTTGTTGTGACCGGCCTGGGGATCGTATCCCCGGTCGGAAATACCATCCCGGAGGCTTGGGACAACATTGTAAATGGCCGCTCCGGTATCACGGAGATTACGCGTTTTGACGCGTCGGCCTTCCCGGTGCGTATTGCCGGGGAGGTCCAGAATTTCGATGTAGGGGCCTACCTGTCGCCAAAAGAGGCGCGGCGGATGGACACCTTCATCCACTACGGGCTGGCCGCAGGCATTCAGGCCGTTCGTGATGCCGGACTGGAAGAGGGCGCAGCCGATGCCGAGCGCATTGGCGTGAATATCGGCTCGGGTATCGGCGGTTTGCCGATGATCGAGGCGACCCACAATGATTATCTCAAGGCCGGGCATCGCAAGATTTCGCCGTTCTTCATTCCGGGCACGATCATCAACATGATCGCCGGCCATCTGTCGATCATGTACGGCTTCAAAGGGCCGTGCCTGGCGATGGTGACCGCCTGCACCACGGCAACCCACTGCATTGGTGAAGCCGCCCGCATGATCCAGTACGGCGATGTTGACGTCATGGTGGCCGGCGGTGCCGAAGCCACCATCACGCCGCTGGCGATCGGTGGTTTTGCCTCCGCCAAGGCCTTGTCGACCCGCAATGACGACCCCGCGACGGCCAGCCGTCCGTGGGATTCGGGGCGCGATGGTTTTGTGCTTGGGGAAGGCGCCGGCGTGGTGGTGCTCGAAGAGTACGAGCACGCGAAGGCGCGTGGCGCCAAGATCTACGCCGAGGTGGTGGGCTACGGTCTGAGCGCCGATGCCTACCACATGACCGCGCCGTGCGAGGATGGTGACGGTGCCGCGCGCTCCATGGCCAATGCCATTCGCGATGCCAAGCTGTCGCATTCGGATTTCGACTACATCAACGCGCACGGCACCTCGACGCCGCTGGGCGATGTGGCCGAGACGGTGGCGGTCAAGCGCTGCTTCGGAGACCACGCCAAGAACCTGGTGGTCAGCTCCACCAAGTCGATGACCGGCCACCTGCTTGGTGCCGCGGGGGGGGTCGAAGCCGTGTTTACCGCACTGGCCGTGCATCATCAGGTCGCACCGCCGACGATCAATATCTTTGATCAGGATCCGGCCTGCGATCTGGATTACGCCGCCAACAAGGCCCGGCCGATGGAGATCCGTGTGGCGCTGTCGAACTCCTTCGGGTTCGGTGGTACCAACGGCACGCTGGCGCTGGCCAAAGTCTGAGCATGGCGGAGGCGGTGTTCCGCCTGCCGCTGACGCTGGAATTGAAGCCGTCCCGACGGTTGCACCATCTTGCGATGGCGGCAGCGGTCGGGACGGCTTCGGTTTTTGTGCTGACGCCGCAGATCGGGTTGCGGGTCGCCGGTGGTCTCGTGGTGCTGCTTCTGCTGATCTGCGCACGGCGAATGCAGCCGGTCGGCGGTGTGCTGACCTTGCTGCCCGAGGCGCAATGGATCGCGCCCGGGCAGACCGAGGCCTGTGCCCTGGCCGGCTCGAGTGTCGATCTCTTCGGTGTGTTGTGGTTGCACGGTCGGCGCCCGGATGGCCGCCGGTTGGCCCTAATGGTCATGCCCGATGCGTTGGTGCATCCGCAGGGCTGGCGCTGGCTGTGTGTGTGGTTCCGTAATGCGCCGGGCGAGGCGGATGCGGCTGGGGGCGAGGGGCCGGATGGCGAACGCTGATCAGCGCGCCGTCGCCCGCCGCGGGCGCAGGACGGTGTCTTTGGGGGCGGGCAGCGTATCGGGGTAGTCGCGGCTGAAATGCAGCCCGCGACTCTCTTTGCGGCGCAGTGCGCTCCGGACGATCAGGTCTGCGGTGGTGACCAGGTTGCGCAGCTCGATCAGGTCGTTGGTGACCCGGAAGTTGGTGTAGAACTCGTTGATTTCACGCGTCAGCAGGCGAATCCGGTGCTGCGCGCGCAGCAGGCGCTTGTTGGTGCGGACGATGCCGACGTAGTCCCACATGAACCTGCGCAGCTCTTCCCAGTTGTGGGAGATGACGATCTCTTCGTCGGCATCGGTGACACGACTCTCATCCCAGGACGGCAGCGGCAGGGCGGGTTGCGGCGCTTGGGCCAGAATGGCATTGGCGATGCTTTCGCTGAATACCACGCATTCGAGCAATGAGTTGCTCGCCAGGCGGTTGGCGCCATGCAGGCCGGTACACGTCGCTTCGCCGACGGCATAGAGCGCCGGCAGATCGGTGCGGCCGTCGAGATCGGTGACGATGCCACCGCAGGTGTAGTGGGCGGCCGGCACGACCGGAATCGGCTGGGTGGTGATGTCGATGCCCAGCTCCAGGCAGCGGGCGTGAATGGTCGGGAAGTGGGTCTTGAGGAAGTCGGCGGGCTTGTGGCTGATGTCGAGGAAGACGCAGTCCAGACCCCGCTTTTTCATCTCGAAGTCGATGGCGCGGGCGACGATGTCGCGCGGTGCCAGCTCGGCGCGCGGATCGTGCTCCGGCATGAAGCGTTCGCCGTTGGGCAGGCGCAGCAGGCCGCCCTCACCGCGAACCGCTTCCGACACAAGAAAGGACTTGGCCTGAGGGTGGTAGAGGCAGGTGGGGTGGAACTGGATGAACTCCATGTTCGCCACCCGGCAGCCTGCCCGCCAGGCCATGGCGATGCCGTCGCCGGTGGCGGTGTCGGGGTTCGTGGTGTAGACATAGACCTTGCCCGCGCCCCCCGTGGCCAGTACGGTGGCCGAGGCGCTCAGGGTCTTGACATGGTCGTTGTCGATGTCGAGGACATAGGCGCCGAGGCAACCGCGCTCGGCCTGGCCGAGTTTGCTGCCCGGGATCAGGTCGATGGCGATGTGCTTTTCAAGCACCGTGATGTTCGGGTGGGCGATGACTTGCTGCGTGAGCGTGGCCTGGACGGCGGCGCCCGTGGCGTCGGCGGCATGGATGATCCGCCGGTGGCTGTGCCCGCCTTCACGGGTGAGGTGGTAGCCGGTTGGGGCGCTGTCGTCGCGGGTGAAGGGGACGCCGCGCTCGATCAGCCACTCGATGGCACGTCGGCTGTTCTCGACCACATGCTGCGTGGCGGCCCGGCTGTTGAGACCGGCGCCGGCATCGAAGGTGTCGTCGACATGCGATTCGACGCTGTCGGTCGGGTCGAGCACGGCGGCAATGCCGCCCTGGGCCCAGGCGCTGGCGCTGTCGGCAAGGCTGCGCTTGGTGACGATCGCGACGCGGCGGTGGTCGGCAAGGCGCAGGGCGAGCGATTGGCCGGCGAGGCCACTTCCAATGATGACGACGTCGAAGACTTCCACCGACAGGTTCCAGCGAAAAAAGAACGGCGCCAACTATATCACCCGGAATGCCGTCGCTGGTGCTGCAAAAACCCTTGCGTTGTCTGAACTATTCGATCGGGGGGTGGTCGATTGCACAGGTTGATACGCTTTTGGCGACGGGCACCGGGTTGGTTATACTTTCGCGGTTTATTCGCCACCGCGATGGTTTCCCGATTGTCCCGAGCCAAATGACCGACCGAGAACTGGATCAACAACTTGTCGAGCGCGTCCAGCGCGGAGACAAACAGGCCTTTGGCTTGTTGGTTTCCAAGTACCAGCGCAAGTTGTTGCGCTTGTTGTCGCGACTGATCCGTGATCCGGCGGAGGTGGAGGATGTTGCCCAGGAAACGTTCATCAAGGCCTACCGTGCCTTGCCGGCGTTTCGTGGCGAGAGTGCGTTTTACACCTGGTTGTACCGCATCGGTGTGAATACGGCGAAGAACTATCTGGTTGCTCAGGGCCGCAGAGCGCCGACGACCACGGGTTTCAACTCGGAAGAGGCTGAGACTTTCGACGACGGAGAGCAGTTGCGGGACATCAACACGCCAGAGCGCCTGATGATGTCGCGTCAGATCGGACAGACAGTCGAGATTGCGATGGAGGCATTGCCCGAAGAGCTGAGGACGGCAATCGTTTTGCGTGAGATCGAAGGAATGAGCTACGAGGAAATCGCCGGCATCATGGAGTGCCCGATCGGGACAGTGCGCTCCCGGATATTTCGGGCCCGCGAGGCGATTGCAGAGAAACTCCGGCCGTTGTTGGACACGGCCCCTGATCAACGGTGGTAGGTATGAAGGAACGTATTTCGGCACTGCTCGATGGTGATCTCGATGCACAGGCGGTGGAGCCGGCGCTGACCTCGGTCAGGGCGTCTGCCGATGCCCGAAGACAGTGGGATGCGTATTGCCTGATCGGCGATGCGCTGCGGGGAGAGCCCGAGCTGGACAGAGACCTGACTGCCGGCGTGATGGCACGCCTCGACCTCGAACCGACGGTGCTGGCACCCGCAGCCATTGCCCGGCCCGAACCTGCCGGGCGGATGTTGTTGAAACGGGTGTTGCCGCTGGCAGCGTCGGTGGCTGGTGTGGCGGCGGTCGGCTGGTTGGCCCTGCCCAAGACCCAGGATGCGACAGCCATCCAGATGGCCCGGATGAGCCCGGCGCCGGTGGCGGTTGCGGCGGCCGAATCCGGCCGGCGTGATCAGGAGCCGTTGCGCGCCTATCTGTTCGCCCACCAGAGCCTGGCCAACCAGGGGGCGATTCCCGCCGTGGCGCCGTTCGTGCGGACGGTGGCTGAAGTCTCGCCGCGGGGGCAACGATGAGGCGATGCCTCGTCGCGTTTTCGCTGTGGTTCTGCCTGGGCGGTGCGGCACTCGCCGCCGAAGACGATGCCGTGTTCTGGATGAACCGCATGGCCAGCGCCTCGCAGAAAATCAGCTTCTCCGGCACGTTTTCGTATCTCAGCGGCAAGCGCCTGGAAGCCCTCCGGATCGCCCATGTGGTGGGGCCGAACGGTGAAGTGGAGCGGATCGAGACGCTGGATGGCAATCCGCGGGAGGTGATCCGGACCAACGGTGAGGTGCGTTGTGTCCTGCCCGACCTGAAAACCGTGATTGTCGACCGTGTCGGCAGTCGCCGGGCGTTCCCGGCGCGGGTGCCGATGGCGGTGGCGGCGCTCAACGAGTACTACCGCATTTCCCGCGGCGATGTCAGCCGTGTGGCCGGGCGCAAGGCGCAGCTGGTAGTGCTTGAGCCCAAGGACAATCTGCGCTATGGCCATCAGCTGTGGGCGGATGTGGACAGTGGCTTGCTGCTCAAGGCCCGTCTGGTGGACGCCAGCGGCGAGCTGATCGAGCAATTCGCCTTCAATGAAATCCGCATCGGCGAGGATGTCGATCCCGCGCTGCTGCGCCAGAAATATGCGGTCGCCGACGACTGGCAGACCGTGGATGCCAAGGGCGACGAGGCGAACCACGCTGCTGCCGCCTGGCAGGTGGGCGACATGCTGCCGGGCTATCGACTGGTGTCGACGGTTCGCCGTTCGGTTGGGGTGCAGGGGCAGTCGGTGTTGCACATGGTGCTGTCGGATGGCCTGGCGAACATCTCGGTATTTGTCGAGCCTGCCGCCGCGGCCGAGGCAAGCACCGGTTTCCTTGAGGCGGGGTCGATTGCGGTGTATGCCCGGCATGTGGCTGGGCACCGGCTCACCGTGTTGGGCGAGGCACCGCATGAGGCCTTGCGCCGTGTTGGCGACGGCATGATGGCGGTCAGCCAGTGATCGAAGCCCGCGGTGTCGTATTGCGTGCCGGCGAATCCGATGCCTGGGTGCGTGTCGACGATCAGCCCACGGGATGCGGGCGTTGCAACGAGCCCGGCGGGTGTGGCGGCGCGAAGATTGCCCACGCGTTCGGCAAGCCCGATGAAGTCTTCCATGTCGACAACCCCGACCGGTTCCTGCCGGGCGACCGGGTGCGCCTGCAGATCGATGATGGCGCTGCGCTCGGTGCCGCCGCGCTCAGCTATGGCCTGCCGACGGTGGCGGCGCTGCTCGGCGCAGGACTCGGGACCTGGCTTGGCGGCAATGCGGGCGCGGTGATCGGGCTGGTCGCCGCGTTGCTGGTGGCGGTACGGCTGGTGCGCGTGCTCGGTGGCCGGCAGGCCTGGCGCCAGCGCTTGTCGGTTCGGCTGGCGGCCGATGGTTCAATCTGTTCTGTCTCGCGTCAGGATGCGCCGATTCCTCATGATTAAACGCTTGTGTCAGTCAGGTCTGCTGATCTGCCTGTGGTGGGTCGGTGCGGGCGTGGCGCTCGCCGATGTGCTGCCGGACTTCCGCGCGCTGGTTCGCGAGCACGGCCCCTCGGTGGTGAATATCAGCATCTCGCAGGCCGATCCCGTGCCGGCAGCGGGGCGGGGCGAGCCGGGGGAGAACCCCCATGTGCCCGACTTCTTGCGCCGCCTGCTGCCGGATGCGCCCGAGCCCGAGGCGCAAGACATCGAGCAGTCGCAGGGCTCCGGCTTTTTCATTTCCGATGACGGCTACATTCTGACCAACGCGCATGTGGTGGCCAGTGCACAGAGTATTCAGGTCCGCCTGCTCGATCGCCGGGTCTATTCGGCGACTCTGGTCGGTGCCGATCGGCGTGCAGACATCGCCTTGCTCAAGATCGAGGCCACCGGCCTGCCGGCAGTCCGCTTCGGGCGGCCCGAGGGGGTGGCGGTTGGCGAGTGGGTGGTGGCCATCGGCTCGCCCTTCGGCTTCGAGAACAGCGTGACCGCCGGCATCGTCAGTGCCAAGGGGCGGGTGTTTCCGGAAGAGAGCTTCGTGCCTTTCATCCAGACGGACGTGGCGATCAACCCCGGCAATTCCGGGGGGCCGCTGTTCAACCTGGCCGGCGAGGTCATCGGGATCAACTCGCAGATCTACAGCCGTACCGGTGGCTTCATGGGGGTCTCGTTTGCCATCCCGATCGACATCGCGATGGATATCCAGGCCCAGTTGCGCAGTGGCGGCAAGGTGGAGCGGGGCCGGATCGGCGTCGGCATCCAGGAAGTGACGCCGGCGCTGGCCACGGCTTTCGGCTTGTCGTCGCTGGAAGGGGCGCTGGTTGGCATGGTCGAGCCGGGCAGCCCGGCGCAGCATGCCGGCGTGGCGGTGGGGGATGTGATCGTGCGCTTCGGCGAGGCCGCGATCCTGCGCTCCGATGATCTGCCGCGCATCGTCGCCCGCGTGGCGCCGGGGCGCGAGGTGCCGATGGAAGTCGTCCGCGGCGGCATGCGCCAGACCCTGCGCGTTACCCTGGGGCAGTGGCCGAGTGCCGACGAGGGCACAGTGCCCTCGCGACGTGCGCCGCGCCCGTCGGAAGCGCTCGCCCGGCGAGGCTTGGACGTGTTGGTGCCCAATGGCGCCCGGCTCAAGACCTTCGGCGCCCAGTGGGGGCTCGAGGTGCGCAAGGCAGAAGGGCCGGCCGCCCGTGCGCGGCTGCGCGAAGGTGACCTGCTGGTGGCATCGGTCGATGCAGGCAAGCAAAGTCCGCTGC
The DNA here is from genome assembly GCA_008501585.1 of Pseudomonadota bacterium. Classification (GTDB taxonomy): domain Bacteria; phylum Pseudomonadota; class Gammaproteobacteria; order Burkholderiales; family Rhodocyclaceae; genus Nitrogeniibacter. Next base: position 31,580 of record QQUN01000021.1, read on the forward strand.
GCAAGCTCGACGACCTCGATGCGGCGCTGGGCCGCCTGGGCCCCAACGATGCGCTGACCGTGTTGTTGCAGCGGGGCACGGCGCGCAGTTTCGTGAGCATTGAGGCCCGCTGATGGCGACGCTGACACTCCTGAGCCGGAGCTGGTGTCATTTGTGCGACGACATGCTGGCCGCACTGACGCCGCTGACGGATGCGGTGCAGGTGTCCGTCAATGTGGTGGATGTCGACAGTGACCCGGCGCTCGAGGCACGCTGGGGCGAGCTGGTCCCGGTGCTGTTGGCCGTGGAGGGGCACGAGCTGTGTCACTATCACCTTGACGAGGCGGCGGTACGTGCCTATTTGACCCGATTTCCGCTAGAATCCGCCGATTGACTTCGCCCGGGAAACGAGGGTGCCGCAAGGCACCTTTTTTGTTGTGAATATGCGCCACATACGTAATTTCTCCATCATTGCCCATATCGATCACGGTAAGTCGACGCTGGCCGATCGCCTGATCCACCGCTGCGGCGGCCTGGCCGACCGGGAGATGGATGCCCAGGTGCTCGATTCGATGGACCTGGAGCGCGAGCGCGGCATCACCATCAAGGCGCAGACCGCCTCCTTGCTCTACAAGGCGAAGGACGGCCAGGAATATCAGTTCAACCTGATCGACACCCCGGGGCATGTGGACTTCAGCTATGAGGTGTCACGCTCCCTGCAGGCCTGCGAAGGCGCGCTGCTGGTGGTCGACGCTTCGCAAGGCGTCGAGGCGCAGACCGTGGCCAACTGCTACACGGCGATCGAGCAGAACCTGGAAGTCATCCCGGTCCTCAACAAGGTGGACCTGCCGGCCGCCGACCCGGAGCGGGTGCGTGCCGAGATCGAGGACGTGATCGGTGTCGATGCCTCCGAGGCGACGCTGTGCTCGGCCAAGACCGGCCTGGGCATTGATGACATCCTCGAGACCGTGGTGCGTCGCGTGCCGCCGCCGGTGGGTGACCCCGAGGCGCCGCTGAAGGCGCTGATCATTGATTCGTGGTTCGACAGCTATGTCGGCGTGGTGATCCTGGTGCGGGTGATCGATGGCAGCATCAAGGCCAAGGACCGCATGCGCCTGATGGCGACGGGCGCGGAGTATCCGGTGGACCAGGTCGGGGTGTTTACACCGAAATCGCTGGTGCGCGATTCGCTGTCGGCAGGTGAGGTGGGTTTCATCATCAGCGGCATCAAGGTGATTTCGGACGCCAAGGTGGGCGATACCGTCACGCTGGCCACCCGGCCGGCGGCCAAGCCGCTGCCGGGCTTCAAGGAAATCAAGTCGCAGGTGTTTGCCGGTCTGTACCCGGTCGAATCCAACGAATACGAGCAACTGCGCGAATCGCTCGAAAAGCTGCAACTCAACGACGCGGCGCTGCGCTTCGAACCCGAAGTGTCGCAGGCGCTGGGTTTCGGTTTCCGCTGCGGCTTCCTCGGCCTGCTGCACATGGATATCGTGCAGGAGCGTCTCGAGCGCGAATTCGATATCGACCTGATCACCACTGCACCCACCGTGGTGTACGAAGTGCTGATGAAGGACGGCTCGGTGATGAAGGTCGAGAACCCGGCCAAGTTGCCCGATCCGTCGAAAATCGACGAGATCCGCGAGCCGATCATCCGCGCGACCATCTACCTGCCGCAGGAATATGTCGGTGTCGTCATCACCCTGTGCACCCAGAAACGCGGCTCCCAGGTCGACATGCGCTACCATGGCCGCCAGGTGCAGCTGGTGTATGACATTCCGATGAACGAAGTGGTGATGGATTTCTTCGACCGGCTCAAGTCGGTATCGCGCGGCTATGCGTCGCTCGACTATGAGCTGCACAGCTATCAGGCGGCCGACCTGGTCAAGCTCGACATGCTGGTCAACGGCGAAAAGGTCGATGCGCTGTCAGTCATCGTGCACCGGGCCAATGCGCACTTCCGCGGTCGTGAGCTGGCCGCCAAGCTGCGCGGCATCATTCCGCGCCAGATGTTCGACGTGGCCGTGCAGGCCGCCATCGGCTCGACCATCGTCTCGCGCGAGAACATCAAGGCCTTGCGCAAGAACGTGCTGGCCAAGTGCTACGGCGGCGACATCTCGCGCAAGCGCAAGCTGCTCGAGAAGCAGAAGGCCGGCAAGCGCCGGATGAAGCAGGTGGGCGCGGTCGAGATTCCGCAGGAAGCCTTCCTGGCCGTGCTGCGAACCGACGACAGCAAGTAAGCCCCTGGGATTCAAACCGGAGACGATGTGAATTTTGCCCTGATCCTCTTCCTGCTGCTGGTTGCTACCGGCGTGCTGTGGCTGGCCGACAAACTCTATGCGCGCAAGCGCCGGGCCCCGGAGGCGGGCGAACCGTGGTGGGTGGAGTACGGTGCAAGCTTCTTCCCGGTGATCCTGGCGGTGTTTTTCCTGCGCTCGTTTCTGGTCGAACCGTTCAAGATCCCGTCCGGCTCGATGATTCCGACGCTGCTGGTGGGCGACTTCATTCTGGTCAACAAATACACCTACGGCATCCGCCTGCCGGTGATCAACAAGAAGATCGTGGACATGAATTCGCCCGAGCGCGGTGACGTGATGGTTTTCCGCTATCCCGAAAACCCGTCGCTTGACTACATCAAGCGGGTTGTCGGATTGCCCGGCGATACGGTGGAATACTTCGACAAGCGCTTGAGCATCAATGGCAAGCCGGTCGATACCGTGGCCGATGGCGAGTATGTGCACCGCGACCGGCTCTATGCCAGCGGCCAGTTCACCGAGACGCTGGGCGAGGTGCAGCATGCCATGCTCAATGATGGCGACAAGCCATCCTATGTGCCCCAGGTCAAGCAGTTCCCCCAGCGGGAGAACTGCACCTATACTAACAACGGCGTACGTTGCACGGTACCCGAAGGGCATTATTTCGTCATGGGCGACAACCGCGACGACAGCAGCGACAGCCGTGTCTGGGGTTTCGTGCCTGAGCAGAACATCGTCGGCAAGGCGTTCCTGATCTGGTTCAACTTCAATGAACCGAGCCGTATCGGCTTTTTCCACTGAAGGGCAAACGCATGAAGAACAAGCAAACGGGTCTGTCCCTGATCGGCGTGCTGATCGTTGGCGCCATCCTCGGTTTTCTGTTCCTCATCGGCATGCGTACGGTGCCGGTGGTGACCGAATACATGGCCGTCAAGCGGATCATGAACGCGATCATCGACGCCAACCCGTCGCCTGAAACGCCGATTACCCAGTTGCGCGGCGATTTCGACAAGCGGGCCTATATTGACGAAGTCAAGCATGTCTCCGGTCGCGACCTGGTGATCGTCAAGCGCGGCAACAAGTTCGAGATGTCGGTGAGCTATGCCCGCAAGGTGCCCGTGGTGGCCAATGTCAGCCTGCTGATTGAATTCGACACCGGCACGCTGCGCGGTGGGTCCTGATGGTGGTCGGGTGACGTTCGATACCTTACAGGAGCGGCTCGACTACCGTTTCAAGGCGCCAGCCGGCCTGCGGCAGGCGCTGACGCACCGCAGCTATGGCCAGCCCAACAACGAGCGGCTGGAATTTCTCGGCGACAGCGTGGTCAACCACGTGGTGGCCCTGGCGCTGTTTTCCCGTTTCCCGCAATTGCGTGAAGGCGATTTGTCGCGTTTGCGAGCCCAGCTGGTGTGCCAGGATGCGTTGCATGGCATTGCGCTGGATCTCGAACTCGGCGCCGTATTGCGACTCGGGGAAGGCGAGCTGAAGAGCGGCGGTGCGGAGCGCCCGTCGATTCTCTCCGATGCGCTCGAAGCCGTCTTTGCCGCGGTGTACCTCGACGGTGGCTTCGATGCCGCCAAGACCGTCATCGACCGCCTGTTTGCAGCGCGTCTGGCCACGCTGGATCCGACGACCAGTCTCAAGGATCCGAAGACCCGTCTGCAGGAGTGGCTGCAGGCGCGGCGCCGGCAGCTGCCAAAGTATCGGTTGGTGGCCACGCACGGTGAAGCGCACGCGCAACAGTTTGAAGTCGAGTGCACGATCGATGGTGGCATGCAGACCCGTGGCGTCGGCTCAAGCCGGCGCGCGGCGGAGCAGCAGGCAGCCTTGGCGGCGATGGAAACCTTGGAGAATCATGCAGGATAATCACACCCCGGACGGCGACATGTTCCGCACCGGCTTCATTGCCATCGTCGGCAGGCCCAATGTCGGCAAGTCCACGCTGATGAACCGGCTCATCGGCCTGAAGGTCAGCATCGTGTCGAGCAAGGCCCAGACCACGCGCCACCGCGTCTCCGGCATCCTGACCGACGACACGGCGCAGTTCGTGTTCGTCGACACCCCGGGTTTCCAGACCCGCCACCAGAATGCGCTCAATCGCACCATGAACCGCACGGTGACGCAGTCGCTCGCCGATGTCGATCTGGTCTATCTGGTCATCGAAGCCGGCAAGTTCGGCCCGGAAGACGAACAGGTCGTCGCCTTGCTGCCGCCGGACGCGAAGGTGGTGCTGGTGATCAACAAGGTCGACACGCTCGCCGACAAGTCCAGCCTGCTGCCCTTCATCGACAAGACCCGCGGCGCCTTCCCGTTTGCCGAGGTGGTGCCACTGTCGGCCGAACACGGCAAGAACGTGGATGCCCTGCTGGCCGTGTCGCGGCGCTATCTGCCCGAAGGCCCGCCGATGTTCGGGCCGGATGACATCACCGACCGCAGCGAGCGTTTCCTGGCGGCCGAGTTCCTGCGCGAGAAGCTGTTCCGGCTGCTCGGTGACGAGTTGCCCTACGGTATGACGGTGGAGATCGAGCGCTTCGAGGTCGAAGGCAATCTGCGCCGCATCAACGCCGCCATCATTGTCGACAAGCCCGGTCACAAGGGCATCGTCATCGGCAAGGGCGGCCAGCACCTCAAGCGCATCTCCACCGAAGCGCGCAAGGCGATGGAAGAGCTCTTCGGCGCCACCATCTACCTCGAAGTGTGGGTCAAGGTGAAATCCGGCTGGGCCGATGACGAGCGTGCGCTCAAGAGCCTCGGCTACGACTGAGTGAGCGCGCCGTGGGCCAGAAGCAGCGCGTCGATCAACAACCCGGTTTTGTCCTCCACACCCACCCGTATCGGGAAACCAGCCTGATCGTCGAGGTCTTCAGTCGCGACCATGGCCGCATGGCACTGGTCGCCAAGGGCGCACGGCGCCCCATGTCGGCCTTGCGCGGGGTGCTGATGGCCTACCAGCCCTTGCTGCTCGACTGGTCCGGCGGTGGCGAGGTGAAGACCCTGGTGCGGGCCGAATGGCTCGGCGGTCAGCCGCTGCTTACCGGCAAGGAATTGCTGTGCGGCTATTACCTCAACGAGTTGCTGGTCAAGCTGCTGCCGCGTGAGGACGCCCATCCCGAGCTTTATGCCCACTACGCCGCGCTGATCCAGCGCCTGCCCGGCGAGACCCGTTTCGAACCCGTCCTGCGCGCCTTTGAGCTGACGCTGCTCTCCGAACTCGGCTACGGCGTTCCGCTCGAGCATGACGCCGAGACCGACGCGCCGATCGTGGCCGAGGCGCGCTACGGCTATATAATCGATCGCGGCCCGGTGCTCGGCGTATCGCCCGAAGACGGCCTGCCGGTGGTGTCGGGCCAGACGCTGATCGACATGGCTGCCGGGCGTTTCGACGACCCCAAGACCCTGGTGCAGAGCAAGGCCTTGCTGCGCCATCTCATCCAGCACCACCTCGGCGCCCAGCCCCTGCATTCGCGCCGCATGTTCAAGGAGTTGCAAGCACTGTGATTGAATTGGGCGTGAATATCGACCATGTCGCCACCCTGCGGCAGGCGCGGCGCACCTGGGAGCCGGACCCGGTCTGGGCTGCCGTCGAGGCGCATCTGGGCGGCGCTGATGGCATCACCGTGCATCTGCGCGAAGACCGCCGCCATATCAACGACGAGGATGTGCGCAAGCTGCGCGACCTCACCCAGGTCAAGCTCAACCTCGAAATGGCCGCCACGGAGGAAATGGTTGGCATTGCCGCCGCGCTCAAGCCGGAGATGGCCATGTTCGTGCCCGAGGGGCGGCAGGAAGTCACCACCGAGGGCGGGCTCGACATCGTGTCGCAGGAATCGGCGCTACGTGGCTCGGTCAGCCGGCTCGCCGACGCGGGCATTTCGGTGAGCGTGTTCATCGACGCTGATCCGGCACAGGTCGAGGCGGCGGCGCGCATCGGCGCGCGTGTCTGCGAGATCCACACCGGGCCGTACGCAGCGGCCTTTCACCGGGCTGGCCGTGACGCCGAAAGTCCCGCCGTGGTGGCCGAGATCGACAAGATCCGCCGCGCCGGCGAGATGATCCGCGCCGCCGGCATGCGCTTCAATGCCGGCCATGCGCTCAACTACTACAACGTCCAGCCGGTCGCGCGTCTCGCCGGCATCCGCGAGCTGCATATTGGCCATGCCATCGTCTCCCGTGCCGTGTTTTCCGGCCTGCGCGAGGCGGTGCGCGAAATGAAGCGGCTGATGCGCGAAGGCGCGGCGCAAGGCGAGCCGGGCAGGGCATGATCCTCGGCATCGGGACCGACATGGTCAGCGTCGCACGCATCCGCCAGGCATTGGATCGGCATGGCGACCGCTTTGCCTATCGTATCCTCGCCCCCAGCGAGCGAACGGCCTACCACGACGCCCCCGAGCCCGAGCGCCTGCTCGCCAAGCGTTTTGCCGCCAAGGAGGCCTTCGGCAAGGCCTACGGTACTGGCGTGGCTGTGCCGGCGACCTTGCATTCGGTCGCCGTCGGGCGCGACCCGCGGGGCAAGCCGCATTTCGTCTTTCACGGCCCGATGGGCGAGATCGCCACACGCGACGGCCTGCGCGCCCACTTGAGCCTGAGCGACGAGCTGGACTACGTGATCGCCTTCGCCGTCATCGAAAAGGACCCGACCTGATGCCAACGACGCTGCCCCTCGGGCCAGTGATGCTCGATGTCGCCGGCCATGCCCTGACCGACGCGGAGCGCACGCGCCTGTGCCACCCGCTGGTCGGCGGTGTGATCCTGTTTGCGCGCAACTACGACAACCCCGCGCAACTGGCGGCACTGACCGCCGACATCCGCGGGCTGCGATCACCAGCGCTGCTGATCACCGTCGATCACGAAGGCGGGCGGGTGCAGCGTTTTCGTAGTGGTTTCAGTGCGGTGCCGGCGATGGGGGTGCTGGGCAAGGCCTGGTCGGCGGACCCGGCGCGGGGGTGCCAGCTCGCTCGCGATGCCGGCCGTGTGCTGGCCAGCGAGCTGATCGCCCACGGGGTGGACCTGAGCTATACCCCGGTGCTCGATCTGGACTACGGCGTGAGCCGCGTGATCGGCGACCGCGCGTTTCATCGCGACCCAGAGGCCACCGTCATGCTCGCCACCGCGCTCATCGACGGCATGGCCGATGCCGGCATGGGGTGCGTGGGCAAGCATTTCCCCGGTCACGGCTTTGTCGAGGCGGATTCCCATGTCGACATGCCGCGCGATCCGCGCGACTTCGATGCCATCTGCGCCGACGACATGCGCCCCTTCCGCACCCTCGCCAGCCGCCTCGCGGGGATCATGCCGGCGCATGTGATCTATCCGGCGGTCGACCCGCGCCCGGCCGGCTTTTCGGCATTCTGGCTGCAAACCGTCTTGCGTGGCCAGTTGGGTTTTGCCGGGGTTATCTTCAGCGATGACCTGACCATGGAGGCCGCTACCGAGGCCGGCGATATCGTCGGGCGCGCCGATGCGGCGCACGCAGCCGGGTGTGACATGGTGCTGGTGTGCAATCGTCCGGATCTGGCCGATACCCTGCTGTCGCGCTGGCGGCCAGTCGTGCCGACGACGCTGTCCGACCGGCTGTGCGCGCTGCACGCACGTCAGTGTGCCGACCGCGTCTGCATGGGAAGCCCGGCTTATGTGGCCGCGGCGGCTGAACTCGCGGCGCTGGCCGAGGCGCCACGCCGCGCATGATCGCCGAGCCCAGTGACCGACTTCGACCCTAAAAGCTTCCTGCGCAACGCGCCGTCCGACCCCGGGGTGTACCGGATGATCGGCGAGGGCGACCAGGTGTTGTATGTCGGCAAGGCCAAGAACCTGAAAAAGCGGCTGTCATCGTATTTTCGGGGGCAGTTGGCGAGCCCGCGCATCGCCATGATGGTGGCGCAGATCGTGCGGGTGGAGACGACTGCGACGCGCTCCGAGGCCGAAGCGCTGATCCTCGAGAACAATCTCATCAAGTCCTTGTCGCCGCGCTACAACATCCTGTTTCGCGACGACAAGTCCTACCCCTACATCACGCTCACCGCGCACGGCTTTCCGCGTCTGGCCTTCCATCGTGGCGGCTTCACCAAGGGGGCGCGCTACTTCGGGCCCTTCCCGGGCAGCGTGTCGGTCCGCGACAGCATCCATCTGCTGCAAAAGGTGTTCAAGCTGCGCACCTGCGAGAACGGTGTCTTCGATCACCGCTCGCGGCCCTGTCTCCTGCACCAGATCCAGCGCTGTACCGCACCCTGCGTGGGCCTCATCTCCGAAAAGGATTACGCCGCCGACGTACGCCTCGCCACGCTGTTTCTCGAGGGACGCACCTCGGAGGTGATCAACGGCCTGACCGATGCCATGGCCGCGGCCGCCGAGCGCATGGCCTTCGAAGAGGCCGCCGCGCTGCGCGACCAGATCCGCGCCTTGCAGCAGGTGCTGCACCGGCAGTATGTCGACAGCGGCAGGGAAGAAGATGTCGACGTGCTTTGCGCCGTGCAGCGTGAAGGGCTGGTGTGCGTCAACCTGGCCATGATCCGCGGCGGCCGCCACCTCGGCGACCGGCCGCAGTTTCCGGTGGTCAGCGGCGAATGTACGCCCCAGGATGTGTTGCTGGCCTTTATCGAACAGCACTACGCCATGTTGCCCCTGCCGGGCAAGATCGTTGCCGCCGTCGACAGTGCGGCGGTCAAGACCGTGCTCGAGAGTCTGGGCAAGCAAGCGCCCGTCGTGTCGCCACGCCGTCCGATCGAGAAGGGCTGGATCGAAATGGCCGAGCGCAATGCGGCACTTGCCATCGAGGCGCGGCTGGCCATGTCCGACCGCAGTGCTGCCCGGCTGCAGGCACTGCAACACGCGCTGGGCCTCGCCGAGGCGCCGGAGCGCATCGAGTGCTTCGACATCAGCCACACCATGGGCGAGGCCACCGTGGCGTCCTGCGTGGTGTGCGAGGGCGGCGCCATGAAGCGCAGCGAGTACCGCCGCTACAACATCACCGACATCACGCCGGGCGACGACTACGCGGCGATGCGTCAGGTGCTGTCGCGGCGCTACGAAAAGGTGGCCTCTGGCGATGGCGTGCGTCCCGATCTGGTGCTCATCGACGGCGGCCGCGGACAACTGTCCATGGCGCTCGAGGTGTTTGCCGAACTGGGCCTGGCCGCGTTGCCTGCCGTGGGCGTCGCCAAGGGGGAAGGGCGCAAGCCGGGGCTGGAGTCGCTGATCTTCGGCGACGGCCGCTCGCCAATGCATTTGTCGCCCGAATCGGCCGCCCTGCACCTGGTGCAGGAAATCCGGGACGAAGCGCATCGCTTTGCGATCAGCGGCCACCGGGCCAAGCGAGGCAAGGCGCGTGTCGGGTCAAAGCTCGAGCGCATTCCCGGTGTCGGGCCGACCCGACGACGGGCGCTGCTGGCGACTTTCGGCGGTCTTGATGGCGTACGCAGTGCGACGGTGGATGACCTCTGCCGAGTCGACGGCATCAGCCGTACGCTTGCCGAGGTGATCCATGCCGAGCTTGCCGGCGGCGATTCGTGACAAGCCTTGCCGCCAGCGGCTACACTTCGCGCCAGGACTCCCGGTCGGCCCCGACCGGCGGGGCGATCACACCCACAGACTCATGCCACTGAATATTCCCAATACGCTGACCTGGGCCCGGATCATCATGATCCCCGTGTTTGTCGGCGTCTATTATCTGCCCGATGGCATGATGACGCTGCACGAGCGGAACCTTGCTGCCACGCTGGTGTTCAGCCTGGCGGCGGTGACCGACTGGTTTGACGGCTACCTGGCCCGCAGCCTGGGGCAGACCTCGGCCTTCGGCGCCTTTCTCGATCCCGTTGCCGACAAGCTCATGGTGGCCGCCGCGCTGATCATGCTGGTGCAACTGGGGCGCACCGATGCCATGATTGCGGTGGTGATCATCGGCCGCGAAATCACCATTTCCGCACTGCGCGAGTGGATGGCCCGGGTCGGCCGTTCGGCCAGCGTTGCGGTCGCTTTCGTGGGCAAATTAAAAACGGCGGCACAGATGGTTGCAATCCCCTTACTTCTGTATAATGCGCCGCTTCTTTCAGTGCAGTCGCAGTGGATCGGTACCCTCTTGATCTACGTCGCGGCGGTGCTGACACTGTGGTCGATGGGCTATTATTTGTACCGAGCCATGCCCATGTTGCGGGACAGTGAAAAAGGCTGAAAACGCCTTGACAGAAGGAAAAGACGGTCTATAATGACGGTCTGTTTTGCGGGAATAGCTCAGTTGGTAGAGCGCAACCTTGCCAAGGTTGAGGTCGCGAGTTCGAGCCTCGTTTCCCGCTCCAGTATTCTGGGGAAAGCACCGCTTTCCCCTTTTCACTCCCGAGAAATCGGACAGTGAATGACCGACCTGGCAGTCGGTCAGTGGCGCGGTAGCAAAGCGGTTATGCAGGGGACTGCAAATCCCTCCAGGGCGGTTCGACTCCGCCCCGCGCCTCCAGGAAAGTATTGCGGGAATAGCTCAGTTGGTAGAGCGCAACCTTGCCAAGGTTGAGGTCGCGAGTTCGAGCCTCGTTTCCCGCTCCAAAAAAGCATGAAGGGGAAGCCATCTGGCTTCCCCTTCTGTTTTTGTGCTGACCGCCGGCGAGGCTATCATGGCCGTGTACCCGCCGGATGGCTGCAATGACCTTCGCTCCCTTCCTCGATCTGCCCGACACCGTTGCCCCTGACTATCGTGGGGGTAGCCTGTTCAACCTGATGGCCTCGTTGTGCGAGCGCTTTGGTGACCATCGGGCGTCGCCCTGGCGACTGCGCGATCACCCGCAGTTAGGGCTGGCCTCGGCGCGCATCGTCGTGCTGCTGGTGATCGACGGGCTTGGCGCACATGATCTGGCCACGCGCGGGGCAGGGCGCTTTCTCGCCCGCCACCAGGCGCGGACCTTGACCACCGTCTTTCCAGCGACCACCGCCAGCGCGGTGACGACCACGCTGACCGGCATCACCCCGGCCGAACACGGGCTCACCGGCTGGTATATCCGCGATGACCGTTTCGGCGGCGTGCTGGCGCCGCTGCCCATGGTGCGCCGCGACCGCCAGCCGATGACCGGCTGGTGGCGCATTCCGCGCTTGTTTCCCTATCCCAGCCTGTTTCAGCGGCTTGATGTGCGCAGCGTGATGGTCGCGCCAGAGGCCATTCTCGGCTCTCCGTTCAACATGCGTCATTCGCGTGGCGTGGCGCGGCGCTATGGCTATCAAGACCTGGCCGGGCTGGAAGCACAGCTGGTACAGGCCGTGGCAGATCTGGGCTCGCTGGAAGGCTTCGTGTATGCCTACCATGCCGATTACGACGCGCTGGCGCATCAGTTTGGCATTGCCTCTGACCAGTGCGACGCGCACTTCCTGGCGCTCGATGCCATGGTCGCCCGATTGAGTGCGCAACTGGCCGACAGCGGTGTGCAGTTATTGGTGACGGCCGATCATGGCTTCATCGATTCACCGCCCGAGCGCCAGTGTGACATTGCCACTGAGGGCGGCTTGCAAGGCTATCTGGATGGGCCCTTGTGGGGCGAGCGGCGGGTGGCCTACTGTCGCGTCCGACGGGCCGATCGGGCACAGTTCGAGGTCGAGGCCCTGGCGCAGCTGGGCGATCGGTTTCATGTCGTGCCGAGCGCGCGATTGATCGATGCGGGTGTATTTGGCCCGGCCGGCAAGCCGTCGCGGCGACTGCGTGAGCGGATCGGTGATTTTGCGTTGATCGGCCGGGAGAACTGGACGATCCATGATTGGTTGCCGCAGGAGCGGCAGTATCCGATGCTGGGCGTGCACGCGGGCGTATCGGCCGCGGAGATGCTGATCCCGCTGGTGTCGATCACCTGCTAGTGCAGGTCCTCCTTGGCGGGCGGTACGGGCAGCACGCTGATTCCCTCGTCGAGCAGTTCGGCAACGTCATTCAGGCTGGCCTGGCCACGGATGCTGCGATCGGGTGCGTCGCCGTGATGAATACGCCGTACCTCAACCGGAAAGGCCGCACCGACATCCTCCGCCTTCAGCGCCTGCTGGCGTAACCTGGCCATGGCGAGCGCCGCGGCATGGCCCGGGGGCGATTCGACGCTGGGGGAAGGGGATGGGTGGCCGGTGCGGACGTAGGGCGCGCTTGGCAGTCGCTGGATGTCGTGACTGTTGCAGTGAGGGCAGTCGATCTGGCCGGCGCCCAGTTGCTTGTCAAAAGCGTCGGACGAGGCAAACCAGCCTTCGAAATCGTGGCCGTTGCAACAACGCAGATTGAGTACGATCACGTGCTGTGCCGTCGCGATGTAGAGCGGTGGTGCCCGGAGCGGGAATCGAACCCGCACGGCCGAAGGCCGAGGGATTTTAAGTCCCTTGTGTCTACCAATTTCACCATCCGGGCATCCGGTGCGTTGAGCTCAGTGCTCCTGTTCGGGCAGGACGATGTTGACCTCGAGCACTTCGTAGTTGTCCTGGCGCTCCAGTTGCACCTTGATGTCGTCCGGGTTCACCTTGACGTACTTGGAGATCACGGCGATCAGGTCTTTCTGCAGATCGGGCAGGAAGTCCGGCGAGCCGTCACGGGTGCCGTGCTCGCGGGCGATGATCAGTTGCAGGCGTTCCTTGGCCAGGGAGGCGGTCTTCGGCTTGCTGCCGAACAGCATGCTGAGTAGGGACATGTCACTTCCCTCCGAACAGGCGCTTCATCAAGCCCGGCTTTTCGTAGGTGACGTAGCGCATCGGGCGATCTTCGCCGAGGAAGCGGGCGACCACGTCGAGATAGGCTTCGGAGACGTCGGTACCCTTGAGGTGCACTGCCGGCGAACCCTGGTTGGAGGCGTGGAGGACGGCTTCGGATTCGGGGATCACGCCGATCAGCTCGACGCGCAGCAGCTCCTGCACGTCCTTGTAGGAGAGCATCTCGCCATCCTCGACACGCTTGGCCGAGTAACGGGTGACCAGCAGGTGCTCCTTGACCGGCTCCTGGCCGTCCTTGGCGCGCTGCGACTTGGACTGCAGGATGCCGAGGATGCGGTCGGAGTCGCGCACCGAGGACACTTCGGGGTTGGTGACGATGATCGCCTCGTCGGCAAAGGTGAGCGCCATCACGGCGCCGCGCTCGATGCCGGCGGGGGAGTCGCACACCACGTAGTCGAAGCCCATGTGCTCGAGCTCCTTGAGCACGGCCTGGACGCCTTCTTCGGTCAGCGCGTCCTTGTCGCGGGTCTGCGAGGCCGGCAGGATGAACAGGTTCTCGCAGTGCTTGTCCTTGATCAGCGCCTGGTTGAGCTTGGCCTCGCCGTTGACGACGTTGATGAGGTCATACACCACGCGGCGTTCGCAGCCCATGATCAGGTCGAGGTTGCGCAGGCCGACGTCGAAGTCGATGACAGCGGTTTTGAATCCGCGCAGGGCCAGGCCCGAGGCGAAGGCTGCGCTGGTGGTCGTCTTGCCGACGCCGCCCTTGCCGGACGTTACTACGATAATTCGAGTCACGATGCTTCCTTTCTGTGAGTGCCGTGCTTACTGGGTTTGCAGCGGCGCAATCGTCAATGTCTGGTGGTCGCCTTCGCCCTTGAGCCAGGCCTGCGCGGTCTTGCCGGCCACGGCTTCGGGGATGCCTTTTTCGAAGGTGCGATAGACCCCGGCGATGGAGACCAGCTCGGGGCCGAAATTGGTGCTGAATATGCGCGCGTGCGTGTTGCCCTGTGCGCCGGCTATGGCGCGGCCGCGCAGCGGGCCGTAGCAGTGGATGTTGCCGTCGGCGATGACTTCGGCGCCGTGGCTGACGCCGGCGAGCAGGACCAGGTCGCCGGCGCGGGCGTAGGCCTGCTGGCCGGAGCGCAGCGGGCGGTCGATGATCAGCGTTGGCTTGGCAGCCGCGGTTGATGCCGGTGCCGGTGCGGCGACGGCGGGTGCAGGCGCCGGTGCCACGGCTGCTGCAGGGGCTTCGGGGGCCGTGGTGGCGGCGTTGTCGGCGTCGAGCACGGCGAGGCCGATCTTGCGCGCGCCGTCGATGAAGGCCTCGGGCAGGTTGCTCACCGCGACGGGCTGCAGACGGTAGCGGCGCAGCAGGCTGGCCAGGCCGGGCCAGTCGATGCGCTCGGGTAGCTGGGTCAGCTCGGCGAAATCGAGAATGGTCGCTTCGCGGTTGAAGAAGTCGGGCATGCCACCGAGCAGGGTGTGCATGGCATCGGCCAGGCGCATCGGGTCGGTATCGCGCAGGCGCGCGGTCATGACGCCCAGCGTTGCACCCCGGAATTCAATGGGTTTGGATGAAACAGAAGCTGGGTTCATGCGGGGTCGATGTGCTGTCAAATCCTGCGAGTTTACTGGCCGTCGGGGCTGGGGGCAAGATTCCAGCGGAATCTCGCCGCCAGCCGGTCAGTGTTGGGTGGGCGGAGCGTCCGGCGCGGCGAACAGTTCGTGAACGGCGTCGGCGTCGAAACGGTAGGTGTGGTTGCTCATGTCGTCGTGGATCTCGATCACGCCTTCGGCGGCAAGGATGGCCTCGACCTCTTCGCGGCCCAGCCCGCGCAGCATGCGCTTGACCTTGTCCGGGTCGGCCGGCCAGCGGTGCAGGACCGGGCGGGGGGCGAAAATCCGCACGGTTTCTTCGTGGAACAGCCGGGCGAGCAGGGCGTCGGGCGAGAGGCTGCGCAGCTCCTCCGGCTTGACGGTGGCGGCCAGCTGGGTGACGCGCGACCAGCCGTCGGCGTCGCGCAGGTCGGCGTCGGGCAGCTTCTGCAGGAACAGGCCGGCGGCGGTGTCGCCGTTGGCCACCAGCCACAGGGCGGCCGGTTGCTGCTCGGACTGGGCCAGATAGTGTTCGAACACGGCGGCGACCGTGTCGCCCTCGATCGGCACCAGGCTCTGGTAGGGCTGGTCGAGGCCGGCGATGTCGAGGGTCAGCTGCAGGCGGCCGTCGCCGAGGATCTCGCCCAGGGTGTCACCGGAGGTGGCTTCGTCGGTCTTGGCGTAGCCACGCAGGTTGAGCGCTTCGGTGCAGTCGACCACCATCAGCGAGAGCGGGCCGTGGCCCTGCATCTGGAAGGTGAGCCGGCCGGGCTGCTTGAGGTTGGCGGACATGATGGCGGTCACGGCGGTCAGCTCGCCGAAGATGGCGCGCACGGCCGGACTGTAGCCGCGCTGGTCGATCATGGCGCGCCAGGCGTCGTTGATCTGGACGACGCTGCCGCGGATGTCGAGGTCGTCGAACAGAAAGGGCTGGACGAGGCTGTCTTCGCGCAGCATCAGCGAGGCTCCGTGAGTTCGGTGGCGTAGGTGTCGGGCTTGAAGCCGACCAGCAGGCGGCCGTCGCCGGTGTCGAGCACCGGGCGCTTGATCAGGCTGGTATTGGCGGCCATCAGTGCGATGGCGTCGGCGTCCGAGTCGATCCGGCGGGCCTCGTCGGGCAGCTTGCGCCAGGTGGTGCCGCGGGTGTTGACCAGCGGTTCGCGGCCGACACGGGCGACCCAGTCGGCCAGCGTGGCGTCGTCGATGCCCTCGCGTTTGTAGTCGTGGAAGGCGTAGGCGATGGCATGGCTGTCGAGCCAGGTCAGGGCCTTCTTCATGGTGTCGCAGTTGCGGATGCCGTAGATGCGGATCATGGTGGTTTCGGGGGTGTGGTGCGGCATTGTCTCAGAAAATCAGCGCCTTATTTCTTCAGCGCGCGGGCCAGGGCGGCGGCCATGTTGCCCTGGGGCTGCGGCGCGTCCTTGCGCGGCGGACGGGCACCGCGCTGGGCGGGCTTGTCGCGGTTGGCGTCCTGCCGCTGCGCCGGTTTGCGCCCGTCGGCCGGGGTGTCGGACAGGCGCATGGTGAGCGCGATGCGCTTGCGCTGCAGGTCGACCTCGAGCACCTTGACCGGCACCACGTCGCCGGCCTTGACGACGGTGCGCGGGTCCTTCACAAAGCGCTCCGACAGCGCCGAGATATGTACCAGGCCGTCCTGGTGCACGCCGATGTCGACGAAGGCGCCGAAGTTGGTGACATTGGTCACCACGCCTTCGAGCACCATGCCTTCGGCCAGGTCGCTGAGCTTCTCGACGCCGTCGCGGAAGGCGGCGGTGCGGAAGGCGGGGCGCGGGTCGCGGCCGGGCTTGTCGAGTTCGGCGAGGATGTCGTTCACCGTCGGCTCACCGAAGCGCTCGTCGGCATACCGCTTGGCGTCGAGCGCCTTGAGCGTGCGGCTGTCGCCGATGATGCTGGCCACATCGCGCTGGATGTCGGCGAGGATTTTCTCGACCAGCGGATAGGCTTCCGGGTGCACCGCCGAGGCGTCGAGCGGGTTGCCGCCGCCGTTGATGCGCAAAAAGCCGGCGGCCTGTTCGAAGGTCTTGTCGCCCAGGCGCGGCACGGCCTTGAGCGCGCGGCGGTCGGGGAAGGGGCCGTGCGCGTCGCGATGGGCGACGATGTTGTTGGCCAGCGTGCTGTTGAGGCCCGAGATGCGGCTGAGCAAGGCGGCCGAGGCGGTGTTCACATCCACGCCGACGGCGTTCACGCAATCCTCGACCACGGCGTCGAGCATGCGCGCCAGGCGGGTCTGGTTGATGTCGTGCTGGTACTGACCGACGCCGATGGACTTCGGGTCGATCTTGACCAGTTCGGCCAGCGGGTCCTGCAGGCGGCGGCCGATCGAGGCGGCGCCGCGCAGGCTCACGTCGAGATCGGGAAACTCCGCCGCGGCCAGCGCCGAGGCGGAATACACCGAGGCGCCGGCTTCGGAGACCATCACTTTTGTCAGCTTCAGTTCGGGATGGCGCTTGATCAAGTCGGCGGCGAGGCGGTCGGTCTCGCGCGAGGCGGTGCCGTTGCCGATGGCGATCAGGTCGGCACCATGTTTTTTGGCCAGGCGGGCGACCTCGGCCATGGCGCCATCCCAGTCGCGGCGCGGCTCGTGCGGGTAGATGGTGGCGGTGTCGACCAGCTTGCCGGTGCCGTCGACCACCGCCACCTTGACGCCGGTGCGCAGGCCCGGGTCGAGGCCGATGGTGACGCGCGGGCCGGCCGGGGCGGCGAGCAGCAGATCCTTGAGGTTGCCGGCGAAGACGCGGATGGCTTCTTCCTCGGCGCGCTCGCGCAAGGTGTTCATCAGTTCGAGCTCGAGATGCACGGCGATCTTCACCGACCAGGCCCAGCGCGCGGTGTCCATCAACCAGCGGTCGGCGGCGCGGCCGTTGTCGCGGATGCCGGCGTGGCGCGCCACGGTCAGTTCGCACGGCCCCAGCTCGCCGGCTGGCGGCGGGTCGGGCAGCTCGATCGACAGGCGCAGCGCGCCTTCGTTGCGCCCGCGCAGCAGTGCCAGCATTCGGTGTGAGGGGATGCTGGCGAGCGGTTCGGAAAAATCGAACCAGTCGCGGAACTTGGCGCCTTCGGTCTCCTGGCCTTCGAGCACTTTCGAGACGATGCGGCCGCGCTCGCCGAGCAGGCCGCGCAGCGCGTCGAGCAGGGCGGCGTCTTCGCTGAACTGCTCGATCAGGATCTGGCGCGCACCGTCGAGGGCGGCCTTGGTGTCGGCAATGCCGGCGTCGGCGTTGAGGTAGCGGGCGGCCTCGGTTTCCGGCGTCAGCGTCGGGTCGGCCAGCAGCGCCTCGGCCAGCGGCGCCAGACCCGCCTCGCGGGCGATCTGGGCCTTGGTGCGGCGTTTGGGCTTGTAGGGCAGGTAGAGGTCTTCAAGCCGCTGCTTGGTGTCGGCCTCGGCGATCTGGACCCGCAGCACGTCGGTCATCGCGCCTTGCGATTCGATGGATTCAACGATGGCGGCGCGGCGTGATTCGAGCTCGCGCAGGTAACCGAGGCGGTCCTCCAGCGTGCGCAGCTGGGTGTCGTCGAGCCCGCCGGTGACTTCCTTGCGGTAGCGGGCGATGAAGGGCACGGTGGCGCCTTCGTCGAGCAGGGCGATGGCCGCCACGACCTGACGTTGGGTGGCCTTGAGTTCATCCGCCAGGCGGTGTTCGATGGAGTGGGGCATAGTCGCGTTGGCGTTTGGAAAAACCGGCAAGTGTGCAGAATGCGCCGCCCGACGGCAAGCGCGCGAAGGACAGTCGGGCTACAATTTGAAGGTGCTGTTTCGGATAAGTGACGTTTGATGACCGCTGTGTTTCGTTCGTGTTTCGCCGTCCTGGCCGCGCTGGCCCTGATGCAGGGCAGCGCCTGGGCCGCCAGCCCGGCAGCCGCCGTGGCGGTCGACCCCTCGCGCCTGGGCGCGGTGCGCATGCCCGAAGGCGACGGCAGCGTGGCCCCCACGCCGCCCGTGCGCGCCTACGCCATCGACGGGCAGCGCTTCTACTATGGCGGCCAGCAATACACCCTCGATGCGCCCGTGGTAGCCGATGACCGCGGTGATCTGGCCCGCCAGCGTTTGCAGGAACTGCTCGACGGCGGCGACCTGAGCGTCCACCCGCTGGGCGAAAAGCTCGAAGACTCCGAGCGCGCACAGGTGCGCATCAATGGCGAGCTGCTGAGCCCGCAACTTAACTAAATCGCTTCATTCACCAACGATCAGGCTTTGCCGGCCCCACCACTGGGCGTCGGCCGCGAGCCGGATCGGGGTCTGCACCGCAGCGGCCTCGACACACAGCATGCGCCGGAAGTCCCGGTCGGGCAGGTCGGCCAGGGCGGCGGCGCCGGTTTCCCACGGGTTCCATACCACCACATCGCTGAAGTTTTCCTGCGCGATCTGCAGCGTGCGGCCGTTGTCGTCGAGCGTGAGCGGCCGGCGGACGTCGTGGTAGATGCGATCCATGGGGTCGTCGACCCGCAGCATGGGCAGGGGGTCGGTCTTGCGGGCGCCGCCATCGCATTGGTCGGTATAGGTCAGCCCCTTGAGGCCGTGCAGCTCGGCCAGCTCGACCTCGCCGACGCGCAGATAGGTGTGCAGCGCGGCGGTGAATTCGAGCGCGTCGGCGCCGGTGTTGGTCACTTCCAGTTCCATGTCGAGCCGGGTGGCGCCGATGTTGATGGTCAGCTCCAGGGCGAACAGATAGGGCCACACGGCCAGCGTGCCGTCGTCGCTGTCGATGGCGAGGGTGAGCATGACTTGCTTGTCGACTTCGCGCTGGTCGACGAGTCGCCACGGTCGGGTACGCACCAGTCCGTGCCGGGGTAGCGGCCCATGGGCGGCAAATTGCGGGAAGCACACCGGTACGCCGCCGCGGATCGCCGTCTTGCCGTCAAAGGCGGCCGCTTCGCTCAGATACAGCCAGGGGCGGCCGCCGGCGGGCTGCCAGTGCAGCACCTGCGCACCAAACAGGCTGATGGTGGCCTCGGCGCCATCGGCGGTGCGGACCTGAATGACCGGCTGGTCGTTCTGCGTGATGGTCGAGATGTTGGATTTCATGGGTTTTTCAACGTGAGGCGGCAAGACGATCGGGGTGTTGCGGGCAGCCGAGCAGGTGGTCGTTCACCAGCCCGGTGGCCTGGGCGAAGGCGTAGCAGATGGTGGAGCCGACAAATTTGAAGCCATGGCGCTTGAGCTCGCGGCTGAGGGTGTCGGACAACGCGGTCTTGCCCGGCACCTCGGCCAGGGTGCGCCATCGGTTGATCTGCGGTTCACCGTCGACAAACTGCCACAGCCAGCGGTCGAAGCTGCCTTCGCGCGCTTGCAGCTCGAGCACGGCGCGGGCGTTGCCGATGGTTGCGCGGATCTTGCCCGCGTGGCGGACGATGCCGGGGTCGGCCACGAGGCGGGCGACGTCGGCATCGGTGTAGCGGGCGACGCGTTCAATGTCGAAGCCATCGAAGGCGCGGCGATAGCCCTCGCGCTTTTGCAGGATGGTCCACCATGACAGCCCGGCCTGGGCGCCTTCGAGCGTCAGCATCTCGAACAGCATCCGGTCGTCATGCTGCGGGACGCCCCATTCCTCGTCGTGGTAGGCCACATAGAGGGGCTCGCTGCCGCACCAGGGGCAGCGGTCGGCGGGGTCGGGCACGGTGGGCATGATGTCGCCTCCGGTTGAGGGAGGCGACATTGTAGCCGTGTTGCGCGCTCAGTCCTGTAGCGGGAGGACGCCGAGCTTGACGGTGCTGTCTTCCGGGTCGCTCGACAGCACGAAGCCGAGGCTCTGCACGAAGCGCAGCATGCGGTCGTTGTTGGCGAGGAAGACGCCGTTCATGTACACCAGGCCGCGGTTGCGCGCGGTTTCGATGAGCACGCCCATCAGGCGGCGCGCCAGGCCGCGGTGCTGCCAGTCGTCGGCCACCACGATGGCGAACTCGCAGGATTCGCCATCGGGGTTGACCGCGTAGCGGCAGACGCCGATCTCGGTCTCCTGACCTTCCTCGGCAACCGTGGCGACAAAGGCCATTTCGCGGTCGTAGTCGATCTGGGTGAGTCGCACCACCATCGCCGGCGGCAGCTCGCGCATGGTGTTCATGAAGCGGAAGTACTTGGTCTCGGCCGACAGCTTGCGTACGAAATTGACTTCGAGGTCGGCGTCTTCCGGCTTGATGGCGCGGATGGTGACATCGGTACCGTCGGGCAGCGTCCAGTGCGTGGTCAGGTGCTGCGGGTAGGGGTGGATCGCCATGTGGTCGTAGCGATCCGCTGTGGGCGAGACGTTGTCGGCCACGATGCGGGCATCGACCGCCACCGCGCCGTTCTCGTCGACGATCAGCGGGTTGATGTCCAGCTCTTTGAGCCAGGGCAGCTCGCACACCATCTCGGAGACGCGCAGCAGCACCATCTCCAGCGCCTCCATGTTGATCGGCGGCATGTTGCGGAACTCGTCCAGGTAGGACGACACGCGGGTCGAGCGGATCAGGTCGCGGGCGAGGTAGGAGTTGAGCGGGGGCAGGGCGATGGCGCGGTCTTTCTGTACCTCCACGCGCGTGCCGCCTTCACCGAAGGTGATGATCGGGCCGAACACCGGGTCGCGCCGTACGCCGACCATCAGCTCGCGGCCGTTGCGCTTGATCACCATGGGCTCGATGGCAATGCCGTTGATGGCCGCGTTCGGGTGGGTGCGCCGCACGCCTTCGAGGATTTCCTGGTAAGCGGTGCGCACCGCGGCCAGGCTGGTGAGGTTGAGGCGTACGCCGCCCACGTCGGACTTGTGGGTGATGTCGAGCGAATCGATCTTCATCACCACCGGCAGGCCGATCTCCTCGGCCAGCACCATGGCCTCGGTGGCCGAGCGGGCGACCACGGTCTGGGCGATGGGAATGCGGAAGGCGGCCAGGATGGCCTTGGATTCCATCTCGTTGAGCACCTTGCGGCGTTCGTTGAGCGCGGTTTCGATGACCAGGCGGGCGCTTTCGATCGACGGCGGGTTGTTCTCCGACAAGGAGGCCGGCGTCTGCGCCAGGAGCTTCTGGTTCCGGTAGTAGGCCGAGATATGGCTGAACAGCTCGACCGCCGGTTCGGGGGTGCGGAAGGTCGGAATGCCGGCACCTTCAAACAGCTTGCGTGCTTCGCCGACCTGCTCCTCGCCCATGAAACAGGTCACCACCGGCTTGTCGGCGCTGCGCTCTTCTTCGATCAGCGCCTTGGCCACTTCGACCGGGCGGGTCATGGCCTGCGGGGTGAGCATGACCAGCACGCCATCGACGTTCGGCCCCTCGAGCACCGCCTTGATGGCACCGCGGTAGCGGTCGACATCGGCGTCACCGAGGATGTCGATCGGGTTGCCATGTGACCAGGTGGCCGGCAGGCAGGCGTTGAGCTTGGCCATGGTCTGCTCGGACAGCTGGGCCAGCGGGATGCCCAGGTCGAGCGCGCGGTCGGCGGCCATCACGCCCGGTCCGCCGCCGTTGGTGATGATGGCCAGGCGGTTGCCGCGGGGTCGGAAGTGCGAGAACAGCGCGTTGGCCGAGGCGAACAGCTGGCCCATGTTGTAGAGGCGGATGACGCCAGCGCGGCGGATGGCGGCATCGAAGACCGCGTCGTCGCCGACCAGCGCGCCGGTGTGGCTGAGCACCGCCTTGGAGGCCTCGGGATGGCGGCCGACCTTGATCAGCAGCACCGGCTTGACCCGCGCCGCACCGCGCAGGGCGCTCATGAAGCGGCGCGCATCGCGCAGGCCTTCCACGTACAGGAAGATGCTCTCGGTGCGCGGGTCGGAGATCATGTACTCGAGCGCTTCGCCGAAATCGACATCGCGCGAGGAACCGAGCGACACCACGGCCGAGAAGCCGACGTTGTTCGGCCGGGCCCAGTCGAGAATGGCGGTGCACAGCGCGCCCGACTGCGAGATCAGGCCGATCGAGCCGGGCAGGGCGCGGCCGTGGGCGAAGGTGGCATTGAGACCGAGGTCGGGCCGCATGATGCCCAGGCAGTTCGGCCCGAGCAGGCGGATCTTGTGGCGCCGGGCGGTGTCCATGACCGAGCGCTCGAGCGCCGCGCCGCGTGGCCCGGTTTCCGAAAAACCGGCCGACAGCACGATGGCGGCCTTGACGCCGGCGCGGCCGCAGCCGTCGATGATGGCGGGCACTTTCTGCGCCGCGGTGGCGATGACCACGAGGTCAAGCCGGTGCGGCACGTCTTCGACGCTCTTGTAGCACTTCACCCCATGCACCTTGTCGTGTTTGGGGTTGATGGCGAAGATCTTGCCCTTGAAGCCGGCGTCGAGCATGTTGCGGATCAGCACACCGCCGATCGCGGTTTCACGCTCGCTGGCGCCGATCACGCCAACGGATTTGGGCTCGAAGAGCGGTGTGAGATAGTGCTTTTCTTTCATGGTCATGGTCCGTACTCAAAGGCGGTCGGCGTCAATGTCGGCAGAGGCGGGGGCGGCTGCCATCGCGCGTCACGCTGAGAACATAGTGCAGTGCAGCAAAGCGCATTCTGACACAGATCAGTTTTACTACGGCGCAGTTTGCAGATTGTTTGAGGAATGCGGGGCAGCGGGGTGGTATTGGCGCAACGGTGGTGCGCGATTTGCGCGCCGGGCCGTCTCTGAACTTGTGAATAAATCGACTGCGCGTGCCGAATGCTGCGTTGCTCACTCGCTCACGCCTCGCCTATCCATTTGATATGTCTCGTCGTTCGCTCGCGTAGTTGCCAAATGCGGCCTTGCACTCGACCCTGCTCGCTACGATTTCTTCACAAGTTCTCAATGGCCAATCGAAAAGCAGAAGCGGGCGCCTTCGCCGGGTGCGGATTCGGCACGGATCTGCCCGCCATGGCGCTGGATGATGCGCGCCACCGTTGCCAGGCCGATGCCTGAGCCGGCGTATTCGGCGCCCACATGCAGCCGGTTGAACGGCTGGAACAGTTTGTCGGCATAGGCCATGTCGAAGCCGATGCCGTTGTCGGCCACACAGAACATTACCTCGTCGTTTTCGCGGATCGCGTAGAACGCCACATGGGTTTGCGCACGTTCGGCACTGAATTTCCAGGCGTTGCGCAGCAGGTTATCGAGCACCACGCGCATCAGCGCGCGGTCGGCATGGGCTGTCAGGCCGGGCGTGATGTCGGTGACGACGACGCGTTCCGGCGCTTCGTGCTGCAGATCGGTGAGCAAGTCGTCGACGATCCGGCTCAGGTCGATATTCTCCCGCCGCAAGGTCATGCGGGTCAGCCGGGCGAGTTCGATCAGGTCGTCGATGAGGTGGGCCATGCGCAAGGTGGCGGCGCGGATGCGGTCGAGATAGGCGCGGCTGGCCGGGTCGAGCCGGTCGGAGAGGTCTTCCTGGAGGATGCTGGAGAACCCTTCGATGGCGCGCAAGGGCGCGCGCAGATCGTGCGATACCGAGTAGGAGAAGGCCTCCAGTTCGCGGTTGGAGGCCTCGAGCTCGGCGGTGCGGGCGCGTACCCGGGCTTCGAGTTCCTTGTTGACGTTCTTGAGTGTCAGCTCGGCGACCTTGCGGGTGGTGATGTCGTCGAGCGAGCCCATGATGCCGGCGGCGCCGCCACTCATGCGCCGTGCGTGCGCTTCGAGCCAGCGGACTTCCCCCTCGGTGGTGCGGATGCGCAGCTCTTTGACCTCGTCCTGGTCGCTGCCGGCGTTGAGCTGTTCGAACAGCGCGCGGGCGCGGGCGCGGTCGTCCGGGTGCAGGAAGCTGGTCAGCGCCTGCCCCAGGCTGGTGTCGACCGGATAGCCGGAAATCTGTGTCCATGCCGGGTTGAGGAAGGTGAAGACACCGTCGAGGTCGGTCTGGAAGATGATCTCGTTCACCGACTCGACCACCTCCTGGTAGCGGGTGCGGCTCTCCTGCAGCGCACGCTCGGCCAGCACGCGGTCGGAGATGTCGCGGATCACCCGCAGGGTGGCCGGGCCGCCGTCGAAGTCGATGACGACACCGGTCGACTCCACGTCCACGGCCCGCCCGCCGAGTCCGGCGAAGCGGTATTGCGCCCGGGGCAGCACCTGGCCGGCAGACAGCCGCTTTGCCGACGTGCTGGCCGGGCGGCTGGGGAAAAACCGGCTCAAGGGGGTGTCGAGCACCTCGCTTGGCGACGGGGTGTCGAAAATCCGGATCGCTGCAGCGTTGGCAAACAGAATCCGGTCGTCTCGATGCACGATGATGCCGTCCGGCGACACATCGACGAGCCGCCGGTAGCGGCTTTCGGCAGCGCGCCGCTCGCGCTGGGCGACGATGCGCGCGGTGATGTCCTCGACGATGGTGATGAAACCCTTGAGCGCATGATGCTCGTCGCGTAGCGCGCGGACGGTGATGTTGGCCCAGACGGTGTGGCCGTCCTTGTGGATGTAGCGTTTTTCGCGCTGGTGTGAGGAGAGGTTGCTGGTCAGGAAGGTCTGGTAGGCGCGGTCGTCGGCGGCCTGGTCGTCCGGGTGGGTAAAGGTGCGGAAGTCGCGTCCGAGCAGTTGCCCCTTCGGGTAGCCCAGCATGTGGGCAAAGGCGGCGTTGACCCCTTGCCTGCGCCCGCGCGCATCCAGGGTGATGATGCCGACCGGCGCATGCTCGAATGTATTGCGATAGCGCACCTCGCTGTCCGCCAGGGCCAGCTGGGTGCCGCGTTCGACGGTGATGTCGCGTGCCACGCCGCGGTAGCCGGAAAAGCGCCCCGCGTCGTCGTAGATCGGCCGTCCGCTGACGCTGAACCAGGAGGTGCTGCCGTCCTGCATGGTCCGCGCATAGACGAAATCGGTGAAGGCCTCGTGCGACTCGCAGGTGCGCACATGGTCCCGCCATTCTGGCTCCGCACCGCTGGCCCCGGCGAGTTCCCAGCGGGTCTTGCCGACGACGTTTTCCAGTTCGATGGCAACCGTATTGCGGGGGCTGGTGACCAGTTGTGTGAAACGGAACTGCGCATCCTGCTCCCAGAACCAGTCGAACGAGCCTTCGACCAGCGTGCGGAAGCGCTCTTCGCTGGCGCGCAGTTCCTGCTCGGCCACGATGCGCAGGGTGAGATCGCGGCCAACGCCGCGATAGCCCCGGAACATGCCCTGGCTGAACTGGGGGCGGCCGACGAACTCGAGATGGCGAATCCGGCCGGACAAATCGTGGCGCGACAACAGCAGGGTGAACGGTTCGTGGCGCTCGAGGCGTTGCCGGTGGTCAGACCAGCGCCCGGCGTCCATATTGAGGCTCGGCATGGTCCACAGGTGCTGGCCGAGGAATTCGCCGCTGTCCATGTTGGCCATGCTGCGCATGCCTTCGCTCATCAGCGTGAAGCGGTGCTCGGTGTCGGTTTCCCACAGCCAGTCGCTGGACAGCTCGACGAAGTCCATCAGACGCCGCTGGTTGAACTCGGTGACCGCGGTTGCCCGACGGGCAAAATCGACGGCGAAGCGATAGCTGCGGATGGCGCGAAAGGCCATGACCAGCCCCGCCACCAAGGCCGCCGCCAGCGCCAGCGCACCCAGCCAGCCCGTGGCGTCGGCCAACGCAGGGGGGGGCGCGCTCGCCGCGGCCGGTGCCGCGTTGCTGGTCGAATCGGCCGAGCGCGCCATCCACCACTGGCCGGTCAGCACCACCAGCGCCACCAGCGCCAGCGCCGCCAGCGCGATGGAGCGCTGCAGCAGCCGCCGGGTGGCGGATGCCGGATGGTCGGGCGTGGTGTGGCGGTCGTGTGGTTCCATGTCGGGAGTGGCCCGGCGGTGGTTTCATGGGGTAATAAGGCATGATACGCGCTTGTGCCAGCCTGCCGCGCGATGGCGGGTGGATGCGGCCCCGGGCTGTGGCGCAGGTAGAATCGGGCAGCTCGGCCGCTACGCCAGGCATGCCCAGCCGGCACGACGGTGTCGGCACCCTATGATCGCTGTCACGGAGCTGTCCCATGAGCCCATCGCTTGCGCACGACATCGCGGCACCCTCGCCCTGGGTGCTGCGCTTTGCGAGCTTGTTGCCTCCGGGGGCCGAGGTTCTTGACCTGGCCAGCGGGCGCGGCCGCCATGCGCGTTACTTGGCGGCGGCCGGCTGCCGGGTGGTGGCGGCCGATCGCAACGCGGAAGCCATTGCGTCCTTGACCGGCGTGGCGGGGGTTGCCGGCTGCGTGCTTGATCTGGAGTCGGGCGCGCCATGGCCGTGGGCCGCTGGCAGCTTCGACGCCGTGGTGGTCACCAATTACCTGCACCGGCCGGCTTTTGCGCGCCTGTGTGACCTGCTGCGCCCCGGCGGCGTACTGATCTACGAGACCTTCATGCAGGGAAATGCCGCGTTCGGCAAACCCAGCAATCCGGACTTCTTGCTGGCGCCGGGTGAACTGTTGGTGCGCACGGCCGATGGTTTTACCGTGATCGCCTTTGAACAAGGCGAAGTGGCACGACCTGCGCCGGCCATGATCCAGCGCATTTGCGCACGCAAGGGCGAGACGGCGGGGCGCTTGCCCGAGCCGTCAGCCTGACACGGCGGCCAGCGGCCGGCTGGCGAGGATCGCCTGAACGATGGCGCGGATGCCGGCAGGTGACAGATCGTCCGCCGGAATGCGTGTCGCTTCGCCAAAGCGGACATAGTTGCCGTTCTGTGAGCGTTTGTAGAGCGGATCGTAGTGCTGGTCGATCAGCTCGGTGAACAACGCCGGCAGATCGTGCGCGGCGGCATAGGCCTGCCAGCGCTGCAGCGTTTCGTTGGATACGATGCGGCTCAGGCAACCGAGCTTGAACTGCAGGTCGGCCACATCGTCGCCGAGGTAGGCATAGTCGCGCAGGAGGAAGTCGATGCGTGCCTCGCGGGTGGCGTCGATGGCGATGCAGGGCGCTGCACGCATGGCTTCGATCAGTGCCGTGGGTACATGGACACGGCCGATCTTGCGGCTTTCGGCCTCGACATAGACCGGACGCGCCGGATTGAACCGGCTCAGGGCCGTGTGAATGGCGGTTTCGAAGTGCTTTTGCGTCGGTTGCGCGATACCGGGCAGGGCGCCGAGAACCGAGCCCTTGTGCGATGCCAGCCCCTCGAGGTCGAGCATCTGCGCGCCGGCGGCGGCCAGCGCCTCGAGAATGCGCGTCTTGGCGCTGCCGGTCGGGCCGCAGATGATGCGGAAGTCGAGCGCGGCCGGCTGGGTGTCGAGCGCCTCGATGACGAGGCGGCGGAAGTTCTTGTAGCCGCCTTCGAGCTGGCAGGCGTCCCAGCCGATCATGCGCAGCCAGGTCACGAACGCGCCGCTGCGCTGGCCGCCGCGCCAGCAATACACCAGCGGGCGCCAGTGCTTGGGTTTGTCCTGGAAATGGGTGTGCAGGTGGCGGGCCAGATTCTCGGCCACCAGGGCGCCACCGATGCGCCGGGCTTCAAAGGGCGAGACCTGTTTGTAGATCGTGCCGACGCGGGCGCGTTGCGCATCGTCCAGTACGGGCATGTTCACCGCGCCGGGAATATGGTCGTCCGCAAACTCCGCCGGCGAGCGCACATCGATGATCTCGTCAAACTCGGAAAGCTGTGCTACGGTCGCGCTGCCTTTTTTCATCACCATCCTGTGCTGGCGCCGTTCGCGCGCCTCTGTGTGCTCATCATGACTGCTGTTCGTTTGACCGAATTTTCCCACGGCGGCGGCTGCGGCTGCAAAATTGCGCCTGCCGTGCTGTCCGACATCCTCGCGCGCTCGCCGATCGGCCTCATGCCGCCCGAACTGCTGGTGGGCAACGCCTCGTCAGACGATGCCGCAGTGTATCGGCTCAACGATCAGCAGGCGATCGTTGCCACCACCGATTTTTTTACGCCCATTGTCGACGATCCGACCGATTTCGGCCGCATCGCCGCCACCAACGCCATCAGCGACGTCTATGCCATGGGCGCTACGCCGATCATGGCGCTGGCCATTGTCGGCATGCCGCTCGACAAACTGGCGCCCGAGGTGATTGGGCAGATTCTCGAAGGCGGCGCCAGCGTGTGCCGCGAGGCAGGCATCCCGATCGCGGGCGGGCATTCCATCGATGTGCTCGAACCCATCTACGGGCTGGTGGCGCTGGGCATCGTGCACCCCGAGCGCGTGTTGCGCAACGACACCGCCCGTGCCGGTGATGTGCTGATTCTCGGCAAGCCGCTGGGCGTCGGTGTGCTCTCCGCCGCGCTCAAGAAGGGCCAACTCGATGCCGAGGGCTACGCCTGCATGATCGACACCACCACGCGCCTCAACACCCCGGGGCCGGCGCTGGCGCAGATCGACGGCGTGCATGCAGTCACCGACGTGACCGGCTTCGGTCTGGCCGGCCATCTGCTGGAAATGTGCCGAGGCTCGGGGCTGGCGGCTGAGGTGGCGTTTGGCGACATTCCCTTGATCGACGCCGCGGTGGGCTTTGCCCAGGCCGGCGTGGCCACCGGTGCCTCGCGCCGCAACTGGGCCGGCTATGGCAATGACGTGCGTCTGGGCGAGGGCCTGGGTGCGTGGCAGCAGGCGCTGCTCACCGACCCACAGACCAGCGGCGGCTTGCTGGTGGCCTGCGACCCGGGCTCGGTCGATCAGGTACTCGATGTGTTCCGCGTCCAGGGCTTTGGTGGTGCGGCCGTGATTGGCCAGTTGAACGCCGGTACGCCGGCTGTCCAGGTGCGCTGATATCGCCGTCGTGCCTCATAACACACGCCGCTTGGTGGGTGGCAAGCCACCCACCCTACGGGCGCGTCGCCACGGGTTTGCGCCGCGGCGGTGGAGGGGGCGTAGGGTGGGCGGCTCGCCGCCCACCACGTCGGTCAACGCCGTGATACCGCCGTCGGCAGCAGCGGCTTGAGCGCCGGCCACACCGTTTCCAGAATCTGCGGCTGCGCTTCCGCTGTCGGATGTACGCCGTCGGCCTGGAACAGCCGGCGGTCTTCGGCAAAGCCATCCAGCAAAAACGGCACAAACGCCAGGTCGCGCGCCTTGGCTACCTCGGCAAAGGTGTTCTGGAACAGCCGGGTATACACCGGCCCATAATTGGGCGGCAGGCGCATTCCCACCAGCACCACCCTGGCGCCGCCGGCTTCGGCCACGTCCACCATCGCCAGCAGGTTCTCGCGCATCAGCTGAACCGGCAGTCCGCGCAGGCCGTCGTTGGCCCCAAGCTCGATGACCACCACGTCCGGCGCATGCGCTGCCATGGCCTGCGGCAGCCGCGCGCGGCCGCCCGCTGTGGTCTCGCCACTCACGCTGGCGTTGATCACGGTATGCTTGCCCGGCAAGGCGTCGAGCTTGCGTTGCAGATGGGCCGGCCAGGCCTGCTCGGCACGCAGGCCGAAACCGGCCGACAGGCTGTCGCCGAGCACCAGCACCGTCGCCGCGTGTACCAGTGTGGCCCCCATAACCAACAGCAAACCAATAATGGATCGAACCATGCTTCCCCACTCCGGGCCGGTCATTGAAGTGTCCGGCTTGTCAAAATCCGTCCCCGCGCGCGAAGGGCAGGGCGGTGTGCTGCCCATTCTCAAAGACATCAGCTTTACCGTGCAAGCCGGCGAGTCGGTCGCCATTGTTGGCGCCTCCGGTTCCGGCAAATCGACGCTGCTTGGGCTTGTCGCGGGGTTGGACGTGCCGACGGGCGGATCGGTTCAACTCGCCGGTCAGTCGCTGTTTGCCTTGAGCGAAGACGCCCGCGCCCAGTTGCGTGGCGCCCAGATGGGTTTCGTGTTCCAGTCCTTCCAGCTCCTGCCGGCGCTCACCGCGCTCGACAACGTCATGCTGCCACTGGAACTGGCCGGCCAGCCCAAGGCCGAAGCCACCGCCCGCGACTGGCTCAAACGCGTCGGTCTGGAAGGGCGCACCGGCCACTATCCCAAGCATCTGTCCGGCGGCGAGCAGCAGCGTGTCGCCCTGGCGCGCGCCTTCGCCCCGTCACCGGCCGTGCTGCTGGCCGACGAGCCGACCGGCAACCTCGACGCCGAAACCGGCGCGGCGATCATCGAACTGATTTTCGAACTCAACCGCGAACGCGGTACCACGCTGATTCTGGTGACCCACGACGACGCGCTGGCCTCGCGCTGTGACCGGGTGCTGCATATGCAGGGCGGGGTGTTGAGTGAGGCGGGGGTTGCGGATGTGCTTTAGACGGCTAGGCGGAGTGCTTGTCGTGTTCGGTAGAAGGTGAGCCCTCAGTGTCAGCATGCTCAGCTCGTTTGTTTGCTTTCCAGGCAAGCATGGCAGCAAGGCTTGAGCACAAAGACAAGCCACCGAAGCCCAGTATTGAAAGCCACCACAAGCGGGAATGAAGATTGGAAAGATAGGCTTCGCCGCCACGAAGGCGTATGAGTGCTCGTTCCAGGACTTGTGTTTGTTCTACGTCGAGTACTGTTCGGTCAATGAATTGATGTTGAAGTAGTTCGAGAAGCTCTTGGACATTGCCGGTCAAAAACGAGTGGTGCAAAAGCGCAGCAATCATCAAGAGAGCGGAAAAGGCTGCGGTAGTGGCGCAGAGGAGAAAAATCTTGCGCATGGTTTTCAGTGGTTGATGAAACAACCGCTGGATGCAGAGGGAGCAGATTGGGAACTGACAGCACCTGCATCCGGTGAGCAGTACTTTGATCCTAAAACCATACGCGCCATGTCATGCGAAACGTGTTTGACGTAGGATTTTTGCTGACCAGATTTGAACATGAAATACTCCCCATGCGGATTCCGGGCGTAGATGGTCAGGCAGTAGTGCTTCGAACTGGATGTCCGTGGATCGAGGCCTGTCTCTTCTTCATGAACGACTTCTGAGGACTCCGCCGAAAACTCAAAGCGCGGATCTTTCGAGTCGAGTCGAACTGTCGAAAACTCCTTTCGGCCGCGCGCTTTCTTTCTTGCCACGGTGTTATTCGCCGAGGCCCAGAAGATGGCTGTCGAGACCAATGCCAGAGCGACGAACAACGCGAATTTCACTGTGTGCCCGTTACCGCCTGTGCGCAGCCCACCCCCGCTCGCACTGCCCCTTCAATCGTCGCAGGATACGGCCCGTCCACGTAATCCCCCGCCAACCAGATACCGCGTTGCGCTGTCTTCACGCCCGGCCGGGCCAATTGTGGCCGGCAGGCGAAGGTGGCGCGTTTTTCGGTGATGGTGAGGATGCTGTCGGCCGGTGGCAGGCGGCGGTCGAGGAGGGCTTCGAGTTCGTTGTGGATGGCGAGTTCGACTTCGTGCTTGGGGATGTCGAGATGCGGGCCGCGGGCGCTGATGACGGCGGCGATGAGGCCGGTGGGGCCGCCGGTCTGGCCGCGGTCGAAGAACCATTGGGCGAGGCCGCCTTCGGCGCCGATCATGGGTGCGGGCAGGCGGACGCTGTCGTCGTATTGCAGATAGGTGGTGAGGATGGGCTCGTAGGGCAGGGCCTGGATCGATGCGACCAGCGGGGCGAGCGTGGCGAAGGGGGCGAGCAGGTCGGTGGCGTGGTAGGGCGCGGTGGCGACGACGACATGATCGAAACGCCGGGCGGACACCGGGTCGCCTTCGAGGCGGTAGCGTTGGCCGTCGGGCACGATCTCGGTGATGGCTTCGGTGACGTAGATCTGGCCGCCATTGCGGCCGAGCCAGCGGGCGGCGGGCACGGGGAACAGCTCAGATAAATCGACTTTGGGGATCAGCAGTTCGCTGGCCGAGGCGCCGGCGGCGAGGGTGTCGCGCAGGACGTTGGCAAACACGCGCGCGGAGGCGTCGGCGGCTGGGGTGTTGAGCGCGGCGACGCACAGCGGTTCCCATAGGAAGCGGCGCAGGCGCTCGGGCTGGTCGGCGTTATCGAGCAGCTGACTGACGGTGAGGTGCACCGGCAGGCGGAAGCGCTGGGCCTTGAGGTGCTGGATGAAGCGCAGGCAGGCGCGCCGTTCGGACCAGTCCATGCCCTGGGCGCGCAGCAGCCCGACGGCGAGGTGCAGCGGGGCGGGCAGCGCGGCGGCGGTGAGGCGGAACTTGCCGGGGTAGTAGAGATCGAGCGGCGCGCTGTAGAGCGCCGAGGGGCGCACGCCGACATGGCGCAGCAGGCGCAGGGTTTCGGTGTAGGCGCCGAGCAGCAGGTGCTGGCCGTTGTCGACCGAGAGGCCGTCCTTTTCAACCAGCCGGGCGCGGCCGCCGAGTACGCTGGCGCGCTCGAACACGGCCACGCGTGCGCCCTTGCGCACCAGTTCGACGGCGGCAGCCATGCCGGCATAGCCGCCGCCGATGACGGCAACCTGCGGGGCGTCGGGGCGGGCGCGCTGCATGGGGTCAGCCCTTGAGCCAGGTGCGGGTGGCGATCCACAGCTTGCGCACCGGGGTGAGCGAGGTGCGCCGATCGAGCACGAGGAAGCCGTCGCGGGTGATTTCGTCGAGCAGGGTGCGGTAGATGGCGGCCATGATCAGGCCGGGGCGCTGGGCCTTGCGGTCGATGGCCGGCAGCTGGGCCATGGCCTGGTCGTAGAAGCTGATGGCGCGCTCGGTCTGGAACTGCATGAGGGCGACGAAGCGGTCGCTGTGTTCGCCTTGCAGGAGGTCGCCGGCCGGGACGTTGAAGCGTTGCAGGTCTTCGACGGGCAGGTAGATGCGCCCGCGGCGGGCGTCTTCGCCGACATCGCGAATGATGTTGGTGAGCTGGAAGGCGAGGCCCAAGTCGTGGGCGTACTTGAGCGTCTGGCGGTCCTGGTAGCCGAAGATCTCGGCGGCCAGCAGGCCGACGACGCTGGCGACGCGGTAGCAGTAGAGGCGCAGGGTCTTGAAGTCGAGGTAGCGCGTCTGGGTGAGGTCCATCTGCATGCCGTCGATGATTTCGAGCAGTTGCTCGGTCGGCAGGCTGAAGCGCTGGCGCACGTCGGTGAGGGCGAGGCCGACGGGGTGGGTGGCCTGGCCCTGGTCAACACGGCGGATCTCGCTGCGCCACCAGTCGAGTTTGCTCTGGGCAATGGCGGGGTCGAGACATTCGTCGACCACGTCGTCCACCTCGCGGCAAAAGGCGTACAGCGCCATGATGGCCTGGCGCCGCTCGGGCGGCAGGAACAGGAAGCTGTAGTAGAAGCTCGATCCGCTGGCGGCGGCCTTTTGCTGGCAGTACTCGTGGGGGTTCATCGTGTGTTTGCGTGGAAGTTGAGCGCAGCAGCGGCCAGACCGAGGGCGTCGCGCTTGCCGAGCGTGGGGCGATGGCGGAATACGTCGTAGCCCACCGCGTCGATGTGCTTGAGAATACGCAGGCCGCCGAGCACGATCAACCGCAGCTCCCAGCCGATGCGGCCGGGCAGTGCGGTGGCGAGCGGGGCGCCGCGGTGCATGAGTGTGCGGGCACGCTCGACCTGGAACCGCATCAGGGCGCGCCAGGCGTTGTCGGTGCGTTGTTCGGCGAGATGGGCTTCGGTGACGCCGAAACGCGCCATGTCGTCGGCGGGCAGGTAGATGCGTTGCTTTTGCCAGTCGATGGCGACGTCTTGCCAGAAGTTGATCAGCTGCAGGCTGGTGCAGATGGCGTCGGACTGGGCCAGGTTGGCGGGCGTGTCTGCCCGATACAGGCGCAGCATCAGGCGGCCGACCGGGTTGGCCGAGCGGCGACAGTAGTCGAGCAGCTCGGGGTAGTCGGCGTAACGGGTTTTGCCGACGTCCTGCTCGAAGGCGTCGAGCAGATCGCGGAACAGTTGAATCGGCAGTTCGTGTGCGGCGATGTGGGGCGCGAGACGGGCAAAGATCGGCGTGTCCGAGGGTTTGCCCTGTTCGATCAGGTGCAGTTCGCGGCGGTAGTCGTTGAGTTGCGCCAGGCGCACCACGGCCGGCGCGTCGCCCTCGTCGGCGATGTCGTCGGCGCTGCGGGCGAAGGCGTAGATGGCTTCGACCGGTTCGCGCAGCCGCGCGGGCAGCAGGAGCGACGCGACGGGAAAATTCTCGTAGTGTTCGACCGGCATGTGCGCCTGCGCGCTGAGAAGGAAAAGCTGGTGCGAGAGGAGGGACTCGAACCCTCACGCCGTGAGGCGCTGGAACCTAAATCCAGTGCGTCTACCAATTCCGCCACCCTCGCGAGGTGGTGCGCTGGGTCAGCGCGCCGCGGATTATACACGCGCCGCGCTGCCGGAGCGGGTCATCCGCGCAATGCGGCGAGCAGTCCGTTGCGCGATTCGCGGGCGTCGGCGCGCAAGGCCGAGAACTCGTCTTCGGGGAGTTGCTGGGTGGCTGCCTGCAGCAGGCTGCGCTGGGTGGACGAGCTGAAGCGCAGGAAGGGGTTGGGGGTCTCGGCCGAGAGCCCGGCAATGAAGTGGATGTCGCGCAATTCCATCGGTGGCCATTGCCCGCCGTAGGGGTCGCCGTCGTCGAGGACCGTGATGACCGATTGCGGCACGTCGAGCGCGGTGAGCAGAGCGCGGCTGACCGGCTCATGCCACAGGCCGATGAATTCGCCGAGGCGGTTGAGGTCTTTTTCGAGTTCGGGGTGAGCCGTGGCGCGGGCGAGCAGGTAGAACTGTCCGATGCTGCTGAGCATGCCGGCGAACAGGGCGGTGTCGGGGTCGCCGGCGCGCAGGTGGCGGGTGATGGCGTAGGCCCAGGAGGCGACATCGATGGTGTGCATCCACAAGCCGGAGGCGATCAGGCGGGCATCGGCGCTGCGGGCTTCGGCGGCGAGTTGTTCGGTGGCGACGGCGAAGGCGAGCGAGCGGACGTTGACCAGGCCGACGCGACGCACGGCGTCGGCAATGGCGGTAAATGATTTTCCGTAGGGGTTGAGGGCTACGGAGTTGGCCAGCCGGATGATGCGTGCGCTGAGCAGCGGGTCGGCGCGGATGACCCGGATGATGTCGTCGAGCGAGGACTGCGGGTTGTCGCAGACGCGCTTGATGCGGATGGTCAGGTCGAGAAAGGTGGGAAAGGTGAGCTGCCGGGTCGCCAGGTCATGCTCGATCGTTCGGGAGAAGGCGTCGAGTGCGTTCTCGAACGGATCTTCGGACTGGACTTCAAGCGATGTGGACATGGCGATGATCCCCTGGTTGGTGCGACTGCCGATGGCGCCCGCTGCGATGCGACGCATCATGGCCGAATTAACGGCCGTCGCCAACCCGGCTTTAGGGGGCGAGAGGGATCGGGGGGGCGATTGCGGCCGGGGCGCCTCGCAACCTGGTGCGATTGCCCAGCGTGTGATGTGAGATGGCGGGCGGCGGCGCGGGCGAGCGGCGCGCGTTCAATTCCCGCCGTTGTGGCGGTCCTTGTCGCCGCGCCGCTTTTCCTTGCGGCATTCGTAGGTCAGCGTGGTGCTGCCGTCGGGCTGGACGGTTTCCAGGCGTACGGCAAAGCCCCACAGCCGCGCCAGGTGCTTCATGACCTCCTCGACGCTCTTGCCCAGAGGGCGGCGGTTGTAGGGCTGGTAGCGCAGGGTGAGCGAGCGGTCGCCGCGGAAGTCGACACTCCAGACCTGGATGTTGGGCTCCCGGCAGCCGAGGTTGTACTGGTTGGAGAGGCGCTCACGCAGTTCGCGGTAGCCGCGTTCCTCGTGGATGGCGGAGACGAACAGCTTGGCTTTGCTGTCGTCGTCCTGAACCGAAAAGAGCTTGAAGCTGCGCATCAGGCGCGGTGACAGGAACTGGGCGATGAAGCTCTCGTCCTTGAAGTTGCGCATGGCAAAGTCGAAGGTTTCCTGCCAGTCGCTGCCGGCGATGTCGGGGAACCAGGCGCGGTCTTCGTCCGTTGGCTCCTGGCAGATGCGCTTGATGTCCTGCCACATGGCAAAGCCGAGGGCGTAGGGGTTGATGCCGTTGTACCAGGGGTCGTTGTAGTTGGGCTGGTACATCACGCTGGAGTGCGAGTGCAGGAACTCCATCATGAAGCTGTCGGCCAGCAGCCCTTCGTCATACAGCGTGTTGAGCAGGGTGTAGTGCCAGAAACTGGCCCAGCCCTCGTTCATGACCTGGGTCTGGCGCTGGGGGAAGAAGTACTGCGCCACCTTGCGCACGATGCGCACGATCTCGCGCTGCCAGGGTTCGAGCAGCGGGGCGTGCTTCTCGATGAAGTAGAGGATGTTCTCCTGCGGTTCGGGCGGGAAACGGGTGGTTTTCTTCTCCGTGGTTTCGGTTTCGCGGGTCGGCAGGGTGCGCCACAGCTCGTTGACCTGGCTCTGGAGGTAGTTTTCGCGCTCGCTCTGGCGCGCCTGTTCCTTGGCCAGCGAGAGCTTGGGCGGGCGCTTGTAGCGGTCGACGCCGACGTTCATCAGCGCATGGCAGGAGTCGAGCAGTTCTTCGACCGCGTCGACGCCGTGGCGCTGCTCGCACTGGGCAATGTAATTGCGGGCGAAGATGAGGTAGTCGACGATCGCGTCGGGGCTGGTCCAGGTACGGAACAGGTAGTTGCCCTTGAAGAAGGCATTGTGGCCATAGGCGGCGTGGGCGATCACCAGTGCCTGCATGGTGAGGGTGTTTTCCTCCATGAGGTAGGCGATGCACGGATCGGAGTTGATCACGATCTCGTAGGCCAGCCCCATCTGCCCGCGCTTGTAGCGCTTCTCGGTGGCGAGGAACTGCTTGCCGAAGCTCCAGTGATGGTAGTTGACCGGCATGCCCACCGAGGCATAGGCGTCCATCATCTGCTCTGAGGTGATCATCTCGATCTGCACCGGATAGGTGTCGAGCTTGTAGTTGGCCGCGACGCGGGCGATCTCGTCGTGATACTGGTCGATGGCCTCGAAGGTCCATTCCGCACCGCTGGGCAGTGTCTTGCGTTCGAGCACCGTGTCGCTCATGCCGGCTCCTTTTTGAACAGTTCGCGGAAGACGGGGTAGATGTCTTCGAACGACTCGATGCGCTGGAGGGCGAAGTTGGGGTGGTGGTGAGTCAGGCCGTCGTATTGCCGCCACAGGTTCTGCGCTTCGCCGGTGGTGATCTCGATGTAGGCAAAGTAGCGGCACAGGGCGAGCAGTTCCTCGTCCAGGATCTGGTAGCAGATGGGGGAGTCGTTGTCCCAGTTGTCGCCGTCCGAGGCTTGTGCGCCATAGACGTTCCAGGCGCCGGGCGGGTAGCGGTCGCGAACGATGTCGGTCATCAGGCGCAGCGCGCTCGACACCACGGTACCGCCGGATTCGCGCGAGTGGAAGAACTCGTCCTCGTCGACCTCTTTGGCGATGGTGTGGTGGCGGATGAAGACCACGTCGATGTGCTCGTAGTTTCGCCGCAGGAAGAGGTAGAGCAGCATGAAGAAGCGCTTGGCCGTGGCCTTTTTCTGCTCGTCCATCGAGCCGGACACGTCCATGACGCAGAACATCACCGCCTGGGAAATGGGCTTGGGAATGCGCACGCGATTGTTGTAGCGCAGATCGAAGCGGTCGATGAAGGGGATGGCTTCGATGCGGATCAGCAGCCGCGAGCGTTCCTCGCGCAGCGCCTTGATTTCGTCGATGTGGGCGGCGGCGTTTTCTTCCAGCGCTTCGATCTCGGCGTCGATCTCGCGTACGCGCGCAGCCAGCGGCGCGCCCAGCGCCTTGCGCCGGCCAATGGCGCCGCGCAGCGAGCGCACCACGTTGATGTTGGTGGGTACCCCGTCGGAGGTGAAGCCGGCGCGCTGCGTCTTGAACTCGGTGAGCTTGGCCAACTCGGTGCGCACCAGGTTGGGCAGGGCGAGGTCGTCGAAGAACACGTCGAGAAATTCGTCACGCGAGAGCTGGAAGACGAAGTCGTCCTCGCTTTCGCCTTCGTTCGACGCGCCGCCTCCGCCGCCGCTGCCGCCTCCGCCGCCCAGTGGGCGGTCGATGGCGTCGCCCGAGGCGAAGCGGTCATTGCCGGTGAAGACCTGCTCCCAGACGCCTTCCTTGCCGTGCTGGAAGCTCGGCTCGGACAAATCCTTGGACGGGATCGAGATCTCCTCGCCGCTGTCCAGGTCGCGAATGGAACGGCCGTCGATGGCGTCGGCCACCGCCTTGCGGATCTGGCGCTTGAAGCGGCGCATGAAGCGCTGGCGGTTGGCCGTGCTTTTTTTCTTGCTGTCGAAACGTCGGTCGATGATCCGGACCATCGTCCTTCCCCCTTGTGCCGCAAGCCGGTGGCGACCGCCTCGAGGGCAGCCGCCAGCCGGATTACGAGGATTTGCGGACGCGCAAGTACCACTCGCACAGCAAGCGGACCTGCTTCTCGGTGTAGCCCTTCTCGATCATGCGATTGACGAAATCCTGGTGCTTGCGCTGCTCGTCGGCGCTGGCCTTGGCATTGAAGCTGATGACCGGCAGCAGGTCTTCGGTGTTGGAGAACATCTTCTTCTCGATCACCGCGCGCAGTTTCTCGTAGCTGGTCCAGCTCGGGTTCTTGCCGGCGTTCTGGGCGCGGGCGCGCAGGACGAAGTTGACCACCTCGTTGCGGAAGTCCTTCGGGTTGCTGATGCCCGCCGGCTTTTCGATTTTCTCGAGCTCGTCGTTGAGCGAGTTGCGGTCGAGGATCTCGCCGGTGTTGGGGTCGCGGAACTCCTGGTCCTGGATCCAGAAATCGGCGTAGGTCACGTAACGGTCGAAGATGTTCTGGCCGTACTCGGAGTAGCTCTCGAGGTAGGCGGTCTGGATCTCCTTGCCGATGAACTCGGCGTAGTGCGCCGACATGTACTCCTTGATGAAGGCGCGGTAGCGGTCTTCGACCTCCTGCGGGAACTGCTCCTGCTCGATCTGCTGTTCGAGCACATACATGAGATGCACCGGGTTGGCGGCGACCTCGCGGTGGTCGAAGTTGAACACTCGCGACAGCACCTTGAACGCAAACCGGGTGGACAGGCCGCTCATGCCCTCATTGACGCCCGCGTAGTCGCGATACTCCTGGTACGACTTGGCTTTCGGGTCGGTGTCCTTGAGGCTTTCGCCATCGTAGATGCGCATCTTCGAGTAGATGCTGGAGTTCTCCGGATCCTTGAGGCGCGACAGCACGGCGAATTGCGCCATCATGCGCAGGGTGTCGGGCGCGCAGGGCGCCTCGGAGAGCGAGCTCTCGCGCAGCAGCTTCTCGTAGATGCGGATCTCGTCGGACACGCGCAGGCAATAAGGCACCTTGACGGTGTAGATCCGGTCGAGGAAGGCCTCGTTGTTCTTGTTGTTCTTGAACGCCGCCCATTCCGATTCGTTGGAGTGCGCCATGACGACCCCGTCGAAGGGAATCGCGCCAAAACCCTCGGTGCCCTTGTAGTTGCCCTCCTGCGTGGCGGTGAGCAGCGGGTGCAGCACCTTGATGGGTGCCTTGAACATCTCGACGAATTCGAGCAGGCCGCGGTTGGCCAGGCACAGGCCGCCGGAATAGCTGTAGGCGTCCGGGTCGTCCTGCGAGTGGGCTTCGAGCTTGCGGATATCGACCTTGCCGACCAGCGAGGAGATGTCCTGGTTGTTCTCGTCGCCCGGTTCGGTCTTGGCGACGGCAATCTGCCGGAGCACCGAGGGCCGCAGCTTGACCACCCGGAACTTGGTGATGTCGCCGCCGTACTCGTGCAGTCGCTTCACGGCCCACGGGCTCATGATGGTGTTCAGGTAGCGGCTGGGGATGCCGAAGTCGTCCTGCAGCAGCTTGCCGTCTTCCTGCGCCTTGAACAGGCCCAGCGGCGATTCATGCACCGGCGAACCCTTGATGGCGTAGAACGGCACATGCTCCATCAGCACCTTGAGCCGTTCGGCCAGCGACGACTTGCCGCCGCCGACCGGGCCGAGCAGGTAGAGGATCTGCTTCTTTTCTTCCAGACCCTGCGCCGCGTGGCGGAAGTACGAGACGATGTTCTCGATCGCCTCCTCCATGCCGTAGAACTCCGGAAAGGCCGGGTAGCGTTTGAGCACCTTGTTGGAAAAGATCCGCGACAGCCGCGGGTCGTCGCGTGTGTCGACGAATTCGGGCTCACCGATCGCCATCAGCAGGCGTTCGGCTGCGCTGGCGTACGCGCTGGGATCGTCGCGACACAGCTCGAGGTAGTCCTGAAGCGACATCTCTTCTTCACGGGTCGCTTCGAACCGGGCTTGATAGGCGTTGAAGATGCTCATCTGACGTCTCCTGCAATGTGCCGCGTTCGCGGTGCGGTGGGGAGCCGGTGCGTCGGGAGCGGACTGCGCTCAATACCTGTAACGGCAGCCCCCCGCGTTGCTTGATGCCATCGGCGTGATTTTTAGTTTCCGCGTTTTCATGGATCAGAGGAGGAAAAGCGTCACGGGGTTCCCTCTTGAAGCGTGATTTTTCGTGGATTGTTGCCTGCCTGCATCACCGGTATGCCTGAGTCGATTGGTGGCGCGCAGTTCCGGCCAGTCGCTGTGATAAACTTTCCGTTTGTCTTCACTCAACATAGCGTGTGCGTGCGGCCGATACGAGTCGTGGCGTGCCAGTCATTAGTCGGGATAGTTCATGCAAACCAACCAGGAAACCACCAACGCCCTCGAACGTCGCATCGACATCACGGTCGCCAAGGAGGCGCTCGAGAAGGAAGTGCAGGCGCGCCTCAAGCATCTGGGCCGCACCGTGAAAATGCCGGGCTTCCGTCCGGGCAAGGTGCCGCTCAAGATGATCGAGCAGAACTATGGTGGTCAGGCCCGTTCCGAAGCCATCGGTGCTGCGCTCGAAAAGGCGTTTGCCGAAAAAGTCCAGGCCGAGAAGCTGCGCGTTGCCGGCCAGCCGCGCATCGAGCCGAAAGCGGAAGCCGCCGAAGGTGCCATGGCATTCACCGCCGTGTTCGAGGTGTATCCCGAGATCACCCTGGGTGATGTGAGCGACAAGGCGATCGAGCGCCCCTCGCTGACCGTCAGCGACGCCGAAGTCGATAAAACCATCGACGTGCTGCGCAAGCAGCGTACCGAGTACGAAACCGTCGAACGTGCCGCAGCGGCCGACGACCGCGTGGTGATCGACTTCACCGGCCGCAAGGACGGCGAGGTGTTCGAAGGCGGTCAGGCCAGCGACTTCCCGTTTGTGCTGGGCGCCGGCAGCATGCTGAAAGACTTCGAGGATGCGGTCGATGGCCTGAAGGCCGGTGAGACCAAGACCTTCAACATGACCTTCCCCGAGGACTACCACGCGGCCAACCTCGCCGGCCAGACCGTCGAGTTCGAAATCACCGTGAAGGAAGTCGGCGCGGCCAAGCTGCCGGAGATCGACGCCGAATTTGCCAAGTCCCTCGGTGTGGCCGATGGCGACGTGGCCAAGATGCGCGAGGAAGTCAAAGCCAACCTCGAGCGTGAAGTTGCCCGCCGCATCAAGACCCGCATCAAGGAGCAGGCCATGGACGCGCTGCTCGCCGCCAACCCGATCGACGTGCCCAAGGCCCTGGTGACCCGCGAGGCGGAGCAACTGGCCGAGAACGCCCGCCGCGACATGGAAAGCCGTGGCATGCAGACCAAGGATCTGCCGGTGTCGCCCGACTGGTTCACCGAGCAGGCCGAGCGCCGCGTCAAGCTCGGGCTGGTGCTCGCCGAGCTGGTGGCTGCCAAGGACCTGTATGCCAAGCCGGAGCAGGTGCGCGCCCTGATCGAGGATTTTGCGCAGAGCTACGAAGACCCGAAAGAAGTCATCGACTGGTACTACAGCCAGCCGCAGCGCATGGCCCAGGCTGAAGCCCTGGTGATTGAAGAAAACGCGGTTGACTGGGTGCTCAACAACGCCAAGACTGAAGACAAGACCGTCGCCTTTGACGAACTCATGGGCGCTACGGCATGATCAAGGTCGGACATCCGACAACAACCCATTCGGCCACGACAATGACCAGTGATTGGAATCCCGTCGGCCTCGGCATGGTGCCGATGGTCATCGAGCAAAGCGGTCGGGGTGAGCGCGCCTACGACATCTACTCGCGCCTTCTCAAGGAGCGCGTGGTGTTTCTGGTCGGCCCGGTCAATGACACGACGGCGAACCTGATTGTGGCGCAGATGTTGTTCCTTGAATCGGAGAACCCGGACAAGGACATCTACTTCTACATCAATTCGCCGGGCGGGTCGGTGACCGCCGGCATGGCGATCTACGACACCATGCAGTTCGTCAAGCCGAACGTCAGCACCCTGTGTATCGGCCAGGCGGCCAGCATGGGCGCGTTCCTGCTGGCGGCGGGCGAGAAGGGCAAGCGTTACTGCCTGCCCAACTCGCGAATCATGATTCACCAGCCGCTGGGAGGTTTCCAGGGGCAGGCATCGGATATCGAGATCCACGCGCGCGAGATCCTCACCCTGCGCGGACGTCTCAATACCATGCTGGCCAACCATACCGGTCAGAGCATCGAGCAGGTCGAGAAAGACACCGATCGCGACAACTTCATGTCGGCCGAAGAGGCGACTCGCTACGGCCTCGTGGACAAGGTTC
The DNA here is from genome assembly GCA_008501585.1 of Pseudomonadota bacterium. Classification (GTDB taxonomy): domain Bacteria; phylum Pseudomonadota; class Gammaproteobacteria; order Burkholderiales; family Rhodocyclaceae; genus Nitrogeniibacter. The sequence continues at coordinate 74,266 of QQUN01000021.1, forward strand.
TGACCAGCCGGGCCGATACGGCCTGAGCGCCAACGAGAGAGCGTTATGACTGATAAGAAAACGGGCGGCGAAAAGCTCCTGTACTGCTCGTTTTGCGGCAAGAGCCAGCACGAAGTGCGCAAGCTGATTGCCGGCCCGTCGGTGTTCATCTGCGATGAATGCATCGAGCTGTGCAACGACATCATCCGCGACGAGCTGGCCGGTGACCACGGTAGCGACGAAGGTCGCACCGACCTGCCCACGCCGATGGAGATCTTCGAGATCCTCAACCAGTACGTGGTGGGGCAGTCCAAGGCCAAGCGCATCCTGGCTGTGGCGGTCTACAACCACTACAAGCGGCTGAAGCACCTCGAAGCCTCCAAGGAAGATGTCGAGCTGGCCAAGAGCAACATCCTGCTGGTCGGTCCCACCGGCTCGGGCAAGACGCTGCTCGCGCAAACCCTTGCCCGCTTGCTGAACGTGCCGTTCGTGATGGCCGATGCCACCACGCTGACCGAAGCCGGCTATGTTGGCGAGGATGTCGAGAACATCATCCAGAAGCTGCTGCAGAAGTGCGACTACGATGTCGACAAGGCGCAGCGCGGCATTGTCTATATTGATGAGATCGACAAGATTTCGCGCAAGTCCGACAACCCGTCGATCACGCGCGACGTCTCCGGCGAGGGCGTCCAGCAGGCCCTGCTCAAGCTGATCGAAGGCACGGTGGCTGCCGTTCCGCCGCAAGGCGGGCGCAAGCATCCGAACCAGGATTTCGTGCAGATCGACACCACCAACATCCTGTTCATCTGCGGTGGTGCGTTTGATGGCCTCGAGCGCGTGATCCGCGACCGGACCGAGCAGGCCGGCATCGGCTTTGGTGCCGAGGTGCGCAGCCGTGAAGGCAAGCCGGCCTCGGAGACGCTGCTTCAGGTCGAGCCGGAGGATCTGGTCAAGTTTGGCCTGATTCCGGAATTTGTCGGCCGCCTGCCTGTGGTGGCCAGCTTGCAGGAACTTGACGAAGACGCCTTGGTCAAGATCCTCACGGAACCGAAGAACGCGCTGGTCAAGCAGTACGGCAAGCTGTTCTCGATGGAAGGCGTGGATCTGGAGTTCCGCGAAGCCGCGCTGCGTGCCATTGCGCGCCGTGCGCTGAAGCGGAAGACCGGGGCCCGCGGTTTGCGTTCGATTCTCGAGGCCACGTTGCTGGATGTGATGTACGACCTGCCGACGATGGAAAACGTCGAGAAGATCGTCATTGACGAAGGGGCCATCGAAGGCACGGCGCAGCCGATCCTGATATTTGCCGATCAGCAGAAAGTCGCCGGTTCCAACTGAATTCGGGGTTGCTGTCTTGAATTTGCGTCACGGGCCCCCATCTGGGCCCGTGATCCCTTTCTGAAGGAAAAGTCATGTCTGGCACCCAGGAGTTGCCGCAGGAGCAGATGGAGTATCCGCTGCTGCCGCTGCGTGATGTGGTGGTGTTTCCCCACATGGTCATCCCGCTGTTCGTGGGACGGCCGAAATCGATCAAAGCACTTGAGATGGCGATGGAAGGCGCCAAGAGCATTCTGCTCGTCGCCCAGAAGTCGGCCGCTCAGGACGAGCCGGGTGCGGAAGATCTCTACGACACGGGCTGTGTCGCCAACATTCTCCAGATGCTCAAGCTGCCCGACGGCACCATCAAGGTGCTCGTCGAAGGCGTGCAGCGTGCCAACCTGGATTCGGTGACCGATCTCGAGAGCGTGTTTACCGCCAAGGCGACGCCGATTCCGGTGCGTGAAGTTGCCTCGCACGAAGTCGAAGCCATGCGTCGGGCGATCATCGCCCAGTTCGACCAGTACGTAAAACTGAACAAGAAGATTCCGCCCGAGATCCTCACCTCGCTCGGCGGCATCGACGAGCCGGGTCGCCTCGCCGACACCATCGCCGCACACCTGCCGCTCAAGCTCGAGCAGAAACAGGAAGTGCTGGAGATGTTCGATGCGGCGGAGCGCCTGGAGCGACTGCTGACCCAGCTCGAGTCCGAGCTCGATATCCTGCAGGTCGAAAAGCGCATCCGTGGCCGCGTCAAGCGCCAGATGGAGAAAAGCCAGCGCGAGTACTACCTCAATGAGCAGGTCAAGGCCATCCAGAAGGAACTGGGTGAGGGCGAGGACGGCGCCGATCTGGAAGAACTCGATCGCAAGATCAAGTCCTCCGGCATGAGCAAGGAAGCCGTGACCAAGGCCAACAGCGAACTGAAGAAGCTGCGCCTGATGTCGCCGATGTCGGCCGAAGCCACGGTGGTGCGCAACTACATCGAGACCGTCATCGGCCTGCCGTGGAAGAAGCGCTCGCGCATCCACAAGGACTTGCAGGAAGCCGAAAAGGTGCTCGACAAGGAGCACTACGGGCTGGAGAAGGTCAAGGAGCGCATCGTCGAGTACCTTGCCGTGCAGCAGCGCGTGGACAAGCTCAAGGCGCCGATCCTGTGCCTGGTCGGCCCGCCGGGGGTTGGCAAGACCTCGCTCGGGCAGTCGATCGCGCGGGCAACCAATCGCAAGTTCGTGCGCATGTCGCTCGGCGGCGTGCGCGACGAGGCCGAGATTCGCGGCCATCGCCGCACCTACATCGGTTCGATGCCCGGCAAGATCCTGCAGAACATGACCAAGGTCGGCGTCAAGAACCCGCTCTTCCTGCTCGACGAAGTCGACAAGATGGGGCAGGACTTCCGCGGCGATCCGTCGTCGGCCTTGCTCGAGGTGCTCGACCCCGAGCAGAACTCGACCTTCGTCGACCATTACGTCGAGGTAGAGTACGACCTGTCGGACGTCATGTTCGTGGCCACAGCCAACACACTGAACATCCCCGCGGCCCTGCTGGACCGCATGGAAGTCATTCGTCTGTCGGGTTATACCGAGGATGAAAAGGTCAATATCGCCCAGCGCTATCTGGTGCCGAAGCAACTCAGCGCCAACGGCCTCAAGAAGGACGAGGTGACGATCACCGAAGACGCATTGCGCGACACCATCCGTTATTACACGCGTGAAGCCGGTGTGCGCAGTCTGGAGCGTGAAGTCTCCAAGATCTGCCGCAAGGTTGTCCGTGCGCTGGTGCTGCGCAAGCGATCCACCAAGGTGATCGTCAACAGCAAGAGCCTGGACAAATATCTGGGGGTGCGCCGCTACAACTATGGCGTGGCCGAAAAAGAAAACCAGGTGGGGCAGGTCACCGGCCTGGCGTGGACCGAAGTGGGCGGTGAATTGCTGACCGTCGAAGCGGTTGTGCTGCCCGGCAAGGGTAAGGTTGTCAACACCGGCAAGCTTGGCGAGGTCATGCAGGAGTCGATCCAGGCGGCGCTGTCGGTGGTTCGTCGCCGCGCGCGATCGCTCGGGATCGCCGAAGATTTCTATCAGAAGAGCGATCTGCATATCCACCTGCCGGAAGGCGCCATCCCCAAGGATGGTCCGTCGGCTGGCGGTGCGATCACGACGGCGATGGTGTCGGCCCTGACCGGGATTCCGGTACGTTGCGATGTGGCGATGACCGGTGAGATCACCTTGCGAGGCGAGGTGCTGCCCATCGGTGGCCTCAAGGAAAAGCTGCTGGCTGCGGTACGGGGCGGCATCAAGAAAGCCTTGATCCCCGAGGAGAACGTCAAGGACCTCGCCGACATGCCTGACAACATCAAGAACGCGCTGGAGATCGTTCCCGTGCGCTGGATCGATCAGGTGCTGGAGCATGCGCTGGAGCGGACGCCGGAGCCACTGCCGCCGGCATCGGCCGACGGTGGTGCCGGTGTGCCGGAGTCGGAAAAGCCCAACGACGCACAAAATCTCCGGGCGCACTGACCGGATCGCAGGATGAAAACGGCCGCTTTTGCGGCCGTTTTTTCAAGCCCCTCTGCGCTGCACCGCGGCTTGACAGTCGCAAAAAGCCCACGCTATAAAACCTCTGCGTTACCCGCCAGCACCGCCGCGAGACCCGCACCGGAATGGGGCGAGCTGTGGTGGTTGCACACACCATAGAACGAAAGGGGACCTCCGTGAATAAATCCGAACTGATCGATCAAATTGCCGACGAGGCCGACCTGTCCAAAGCGGCAGCCGGCCGGGCGCTGGATGCTGCGATCGGGGCTGTGTCAAAGGCTCTGAAAAAAGGCGGCACGGTGACACTTGTAGGATTTGGCACGTTCTATGTTGGCAAACGCGCGGCCCGCACCGGCCGCAATCCGCGCACGGGCGCAGCGATCAAGATCAAGTCGGCCAAGGTGCCGAAGTTTCGCGCTGGCAAAGCCCTGAAAGATACAGTAAACTAGCGCGCTTTCGTCGGGCCGCAAGGCCCGGGCGCGGGTGCTTAGCTCAGTTGGTAGAGCGTCGCCCTTACAAGGCGAATGTCGGCGGTTCGAGCCCGTCAGCACCCACCAGCGCACAGCGGAGTGGTAGTTCAGTTGGTTAGAATACCGGCCTGTCACGCCGGGGGTCGCGGGTTCGAGTCCCGTCCACTCCGCCAGACCGACCTAAAGGCGAGCGCTGCGTTCGCCTTTTTTTATGCGTGTTTCGCTTTCGCGATACCATTCGTCTTTCAACGCTCTACTTGGTCATCCGCATGTTTGAGGCAGTTCGAAACAACAAGCGCATCGCGCAAGTCATTCTGGTCCTGATCTCCGTTACGTTCGGCTTCTTCGGCATTGAGTCCTATCTCAATGATCGCGGCACCGTTGGCGAAGTGGCCACGGTGGGCGGTTCGCCGATTTCGGCCTACGAGTTCGAGCAGGCCATTCGGGAACAGCAGGATCGCATCCGTGCCGCCAATGAAGGGCAGGTCGATGCGGCCACTTTCGAGGACCCGCTATTCCGGCGTGCCGTGCTCGACAATCTCGTCAATCAGCGGCTGCTGTCGCTGTTCGCGAGCGAGCATCGCCTGTCGGTGTCGGATGCACAGCTGCGCGACACCATCGCGGGGATTCCCGCCTTCCAGGAAGACGGGCAGTTTTCGAATGCGCGTTACCAGGCGGCGCTGCGCGGCCAGGGCATGAATGATCTGGGCTTCCAGGAGCGGCTCCGCGGCGAACTGGCATATCAGCAGGTGCTCAGCGCGATGGGCGAGGCCGCGATGGTGCCCAAGTCGGCGGTGGCCCGTGTGCTGGCAGCCCAGCTGGAGGAGCGTACCGTCCATATGGCCCGCTTTGAGCCGGATCGCTATGTGGACACCGTGACGGTTTCGGCCGACGAGGCCAAGGCCTACTACGATGCCAACATCGAACAATATGCCGTGCCGGCGCGTGTGAAGCTGGCTTACGTGGTGTTGAGTGCCGACACCCTCAAGCGCGGCGTGAGCGTGTCTGATGACGAATTGCGGGCGGAGTACGAGCAGACCAAGGACACGCTGGGGTCGCCGGAAGAGCGCAAGGCGAGCCATATCCTGATCCAGGTGGCAGCGGATGCGCCGGAGGCGGATGTGGCGGCCGCCCGCGCCAAGGCAGCGGGTCTGCTGGCCGACCTCAAGGCGGATCCGAGCAAATTTGAAGCCTTGGCGAAAACGGCCTCCGATGATCCGGGCTCGGCCGCCAACGGCGGTGATCTGGGCTATTTCGCCCGTGGTGCGATGCTCAAACCGTTCGAGGATGCGGCCTTTGCCCTTGGCGCCGGTGAAATGAGCGAGCCTGTTCGCTCCGATTTCGGCTTCCATATCATTCGGCTTGACGATATCCGCAAGGCGACCATCCCGTCCTTTGACGAGATTCGCAGCCGCCTCGAGGACACGCTGCGCGAACGTGCGGCCAGCCGGCGCTTCGCTGAGTCGGCAGAGCAGTTTGCGAACATTGCCTACGAGCAGCCCGACTCGCTCGAACCCCTGGCAAACCAGTTCGGCCTGGAGATCCGTTCGAGCGAGGATTGGGTCGAAAAAGGGGCGACCACGGTGCTCGGCTACGAGTCACCCGCCTTGGCGCAAGCCGTGTTTTCGTCGGCAGCGATCGAGAGCAAGCACAATACCGATGCGATTGACGTCGGAAACAACACGATTGTCGCTGCCCGTGTGACGACGCATGAACCGGCCCAGCGCCGCAGTTTTGATGAGGTCAAGGACACGGTCGAGTCGCAACTGCGTCAGCAAAAAGCTGGCGAGGCCGCCGCAGCGGCCGGTCTGGCGCAGCTTGAGGCGCTGACCAAGGGCGAGAAGAGCGCCGATCTGAAGTGGGGCGAGCCGATCAAGCTGCAGCGCGGCTTGCCGATGCTGCCCCCGAATGCCATGGCGGCCGTGTTTGCGGTGCCGTCCGATACGCTGCCGGTGTACACCGGGGTGAGCGTGCCGGGCGCCGGATACGCACTGTTCCGGGTGGATGCGGTCAAGAAGGCAGCGCTGCCCGATGACGATCCGCGATTGGCGACAATCGGCGAGCAGTACGCCCAATTGATGGGGGCTCAGGACTTGCGGGCATTCCTCAGTGCGCTGCGCGAACGCTATCCGGTGAAAATCAACGCGGCGGCGCTGACCACCGACGCCAACGGCTAAGTCGCGCGCCACCATCGCCAGAGAGCCTCCGCTTGCGGAGGCTTTTTCGTTGGTGCCCGCCATTCGACGGGCGCCCGATGGGGCGTAAAAAAATACCCCGCCGTGGCGGGGTATCTGTGGATGCGAGCGGTGTGGGTTCAGCCCTGGTCGGGGTTGCCCAGTGCCGTGGTGTTGAAACCACCGTCGACATACATGATCTCACCGGTGATGCCACTGGCCAGGTCGGAGCACATGAAGGCGGCGGCGTTGCCGACTTCGTCGATCGTGACATTGCGGCGCAGGGGGGCGTTGCGCTCGTTGAACGAGAGCAGTTTGCCGAAGCTGCCGATGCCGGAAGCGGCCAGGGTTTTGATCGGGCCGGCGGAGACCGCATTGACACGGGTGCCTTCCGGGCCGAGACAGGCCGCCAGATAGCGAACCGAGGCTTCCAGGCTGGCCTTGGCCAGGCCCATGATGTTGTAGTTGGGCATGGTGCGTACGGCGCCGAGATACGAGAGCGTCAGCAGCGAACCGTTGCGACCGGCCATCAGCGGACGGGCCGCCTTGGCCATGGCGGGGAAGCTGTAGGCACTGATTTCCTGCGAGATGCGGAACGCGTCGCGGGACAGCCCTTCAAGGAAGTCGCCCTCCAGCGCGTCGCTCGGTGCGTAGGCAATGGAATGCACCACACTGTCGATGCCGCCCCAGGCGTCGCCGATCTGGGAGAAGAGGTCGTCGATCTGACTGTCTTCCTGAACGTCGCACGGCAGGATGAGTGTGCTGCCGAAATCGGCGGCAAGTTTGCTGACGCGTTCCTGGAAACGATCGTTCTGATAGGCAAACGCCAGCTCGGCGCCTTCGCGATGCATCGCACGCGCCACGCCGTAGGCGATCGACCGGTTGCTGAGCAAGCCGGTGACCAGAATCCGTTTTCCTGCGAGAAGCCCCATTTTTTCCTAATCTCCGTTGAGCCAATCGCCGAATTATAGCCGAACCGTCATCGCACGCGGCATGCCGCGACGCGGTATGCCGGTTGATGTCCGGTTCAGCTAAACTGCGGGCCATGTTTCTTCGTTCCCGCCTCCTGCGTCTGGCCGCGATCCTTGCCCTACACCGGTTTGCCGGAAGGCAATGGTGTCGTTCGCGACAGGCGTCTGCCGCCAGTGTGTTGGTCGCGATGCTGCTTGCCGGGTGCGGCAGTGCCTGGAACGATCCGTACCCGGCGGCCGAGGCGGGCGGGAACATTCTGTATTCGGCGTTCACCAACCGCCCGAAGCATCTGGATCCGGTGCAGTCGTATTCGGAAGACGAGGCGACTTTTCTGTACCAGATCTATGAGCCCCCCCTGCAGTATCACTACTTGCAGCGGCCGTATGCGCTGATTCCCGGTTCGGCGGCGCAGATGCCGGTGCTGACGCACTACAACAAGGATGGCGTCCGTCTGGGCGAGGATGCGCCGGTCGAGCAGGTGGCCTACACGGTCTACGATATTCGTATCCGCGAGGGGGTGATGTACCAGCCGCACCCTGCGTTTGCGACCGACGAGCGTGGTCAGCCGGCCTATGTGCCGATGCCGCCCGGCGTGCTCGACACCGTGGTGGCCATCCCCGATTTCCCACTGACTGGAACCCGCGAGCTGACGGCGGATGATTTTGTCTATCAGCTCAAACGGCTTGCGCACCCGCGGCTGCATTCGCCGATCTTCGAGCTGATGAGTGGGTATATTCCGGGCCTGCGTCCGCTGCAGGCGGCGCTGGATGCCGCCGCCAAGGCGGCTGCCCCTGATGCGTGGATCGATCTGGATGCGTTTGCCCTCGAGGGGGTCGAGGTGGTCGACCGCTATACCTACCGGATCCGGGTCAAGGGAACGTATCCGCAACTGTCGTACTGGATGACCATGCCGTTCTTTGCGCCAGTGCCGCGTGAGGTCGACCGGTTTTATGCTCAGCCGGGGATGGCGGAGAAGAACCTGACGCTCGACTGGTGGCCGGTCGGGACTGGCCCCTACATGTTGGTGGAGAACGATCCGAACGCACGTATGGTGCTGGCGCGTAATCCCAATTACCGGGGCGAGTCCTATCCGTGTGACGCCGGCGAAGAGGATGTGGCGGCCGGCATGACGGCTGATTGCGGCAAGCCGCTCCCCTTCATCGACCAGGCGGTGTTCTCGCGCGAGAAGGAAAGCATTCCGTACTGGAACAAGTTCCTGCAGGGCTACTACGACGCATCCGGCCTGTCGTCCGACAACTTCGACCAGGCCGTGCAGATGGGCGGCGAAGGCGAGGTGGGGCTAAGTGACGAGATGCGCGAGCGCGGCATCGACCTGATTACCTCGGTGTCGCCGACGGTGATGTATCTGGGCTTCAACATGCTCGATCCGTTGGTCGGCGGGTCGAGCGAGGCGGCGCGCAAGCTGCGCCTTGCGCTGTCGATTGCCATCGACCAGGAAGAATTCATTGCGGTGTTTCTCAATGGCCGCGGCTCGGCGGCCATGCATCCGGTACCGCCGGGCATCTTCGGTCATGAGCCGGGCGAGGTGGGGATCAACCCGATGGTGTACGACTGGGTCGATGGTGCGCCGGTGCGCAAGTCGGCCGAGGTGGCGCGCCAACTCCTGGTCGAAGCCGGATACCCCGGCGGGCGGGATGCCAATACCGGCGAACCGCTGGTGATCCATCTGGACACCACCTCGTCGGGCCTCGGGCAAAAGTCCTATGTGGACTGGCTGACCAAACAACTGAAAAAAATCGACCTGCAGCTGGTGGTGCGGGGGACCGACTGGAACCGCCTCCAGGACAAGCTGCGCAAGGGTAATGCGCAGATGTTCTTCATGGGCTGGAACGCGGACTATCCCGATCCGGAAAATTTCTACTTCCTGCTCTATGGTCCGCAGGGGCGCGTTGCGACGCAGGGTGAAAATGCGGCCAACTACCAGAATGCCGAGTTCGACCGGCTCTTTGAAGCCATGAAAGTGATGCCCAACGGGGCCGAGCGGCTGGCCATCATCCGCAAGATGAACCGCATCCTTCAGCACGATGCGCCATGGATCTGGGGCTTTCACCAGAAAGCCTTCGTGCTGCAACACGGTTGGCTGAAGAACCGCAAGCCTGGCGCGATCGTACGCAATACGCTGAAGTATCAGCGGATCGACACCGCGCTGCGCAGTGCACAGCGCGCCGCGTGGAATCGCCCGGTCGTGTGGCCACTCGGCCTGATCGGTGGTTTGCTGGTGTTGCTGATCTGGCCCATGGTGCGACGCTATCGCGCCCACGAGCGCCAGACCATGCGCGCCGCCGATGCGGCGGGGAGCTGAGCCATGTGGGCCTATCTCGTCCGTCGCCTGCTGTACGCGCTGCCCATCCTGATCGGAGTGAATCTGATCACCTTTGCGCTGTTTTTCGTGGTGAACACACCGGATGACATGGCGCGGATGCAGCTCGGGGTCAAGCGTGTCACGCCGGAAGCCATCGAGCGCTGGAAAGCCGAGCGGGGCTATGACAAGCCCTTGTTTTTCAACGCGGCTGCCGAGGGTAGCGGTCAACTGACCGACACGGTGTTCTTCGACAAGTCCCTGCGGATGTTCGTGTTCGACTTCGGGGCGGCCGACGATGGGCGCGACATTGCGCGGGAGATCCGGCAGCGGATGGGGCCATCGCTGGCCATCGCCGTGCCCACCTTTGTGCTCGGGCTGTTCGTGACGGTGAGCTTTGCCCTGATGCTGGTGTTCTTCCGCGCGACGGCGCTGGACTTCTGGGGCGTCGTGCTGTGCGTGGCCATGATGTCGATCTCCAGCCTGTTCTACATCATCGGTGGCCAGTGGCTGATCTCCAAGGTGTGGCACCTGGTACCCATCTCGGGCTACGGCGGCGGGCTGGATGCGCCGCGCTTCCTGGTGTTGCCCGTCGTGCTCGGAATGATCGCCGGCATCGGCAGCAGCACGCGCTGGTACCGCACCATCTTTCTCGAGGAGATTTCACGCGACTATGTGCGCACGGCGCGCGCCAAGGGCGTGTCGGAACTGACCGTGCTGTTCCGCCATGTGCTCAAGAACGCGATGATTCCGATCCTGACCGGGGTGGTGGTGGTCATCCCCTTGCTGTTCATGGGCAGCCTGATCATTGAGTCCTTCTTCGGGATTCCGGGGCTTGGCAGTTACACCATCGATGCCATCCAGGCGCAGGATTTTGCCGTGGTGCGGGCGATGGTGTTCATCGGTTCGGTGCTCTATATCATCGGCCTGATCCTGACCGATCTGTCGTACACGCTGGTTGACCCGCGGGTGAGGTTCGAATGATCGCGCACGGATTTCAGCCCGTCCTGCTATGGACCGACGCCTGCTTCTTCCTGCTTCTGCTTGCTTTTGGCATTGGCATCGTTCACGCGTGGCGCCGGCCACATCTTCGCCGCTCATGGGCGCGGGTCGGCGAACGCCCGGCGGGCATGGCGGCGATGGTCGTCTTGCTGGCGTTTCTGGCCGTCGGTGTGCTCGACAGCCTGCATTTTCGTGCGGCGCTGCCCCCGGCGGCGGGGCAGACCGACACCGTCTATGCCACTGAAGTCTCCAGCGTGCTGGATGTCATGCTGCAGTCGCAGCGCCAGAATGTGGAGCGCACCTATTCTGCCCCCTTGGCGACGCATGCCTATGTCAAGGAAACCGTCGAGCTGCCCGGCGGCGGACAGCGCCGCGATTTTCCGCGGCTGATGCACGGCGGCGCGACCCTGGCAGACCCCGCGGCGGATCATGCGGGCGATATTCTGCATCGCCTCATGGTCGGCGCGGGCGCCGGCGTCGCACTGTCCGTGGCCGGCCTGATCGGCCTGGGGGCGCTGGTCGGCGGCGTCAAGCGCCTGCTGCGCGGGGACACCCGGCTGGCTTGGCGCAGTGCCTGGGTGACCGGATCGATCCTGGCCATTGTTGCCGGCATGCTGGTATCGCTGGCTCAGGGCTACCATGTGTTCGGTACCGACAAGGTCGGACAGGATGTGTTCTACCTGACCTTGAAAAGCGTGCGCACGGCGTTGATGATCGGCACGCTCACGACGCTGGTGACGCTCCCGCTGGCGATCGCCCTGGGCATTCTGGCCGGCTACTTCGGCGGCTGGGTGGACGATGTCATCCAGTACCTGTACACCGTGCTCAACTCCATTCCCGGCGTGTTGCTGATCGCTGCGGCGGTGTTGATGATGCAGGTGTTCATCGAAACCCATCCGGAGTGGTTCGCCACCGCCGCCGAGCGCTCCGACGCGCGCCTGCTCGCGCTATGCGTGATCCTCGGCATGACCAGCTGGACCGGCCTGTGCCGCTTGCTGCGTGGCGAGACCCTCAAGCTGCGCGAGCTGGAGTATGTGCAGGCAGCCCGTGCGTTTGGTGTGCCGACCGTCCGCATCCTGCTGCGCCATGTGCTGCCCAATCTCATGCATATCGTGATCATTGCGCTGGTGATGGATTTTTCCGGGCTGGTACTGGCCGAAGCCGTGCTGTCGTATGTGGGGATTGGCGTTGACCCCACCATGGCGAGCTTCGGCACCCTCATCAATGCCGCCCGCATGGAGCTGGCACGCGACCCGATGGTGTGGTGGTCGCTTGCTGCGGCCTTCGTGTTCATGTTTGTACTCGTGCTTGCCGCCAATTTGCTGGCTGACGTGGTGCGCGACGCGTTCGACCCACGCGCCACCTGAACGACGACCACAGACACCCCATTGGAGTGAGCGAGAAACGATGGATTGCCCCAAGTGCGGACATCGCCAGACGAACACCGAACAGTGTGATTCCTGCGGCATTTTTTTTGAGAAATACGCGCAATACCTTGCCGAGCAGGAGGTGTTCGCGTCCGCCGCCGGGGGACGCCGAACCGCTGTCGGCGATCGCGGGGCGTTTCCACTGGTAAAGCTTGTCGTCGTGGCACTACTCCTCATTGGTGCCGCCGCGATGCTGTTGCGCCGGGAAGCCCCGGATGCGGCGCCGGCGCCTGCCCAGGCCGCCGCCGTCCCCTCCACCCCCGCGCCGGCCAGTGGCCTGGCAGGAAAGCTGTTGGCGTCTCACCCGCCGGGCAACCCCATCGAAGCCGCCCGCAATGCCACTGTCTTCATCCAGACGCCATGGGGGAGCATGGGTTCGGGGTTTATCGTCAATGCCGACTGCCGAGTGGTGACAAACCGGCATGTACTGCAGTTCGATAGCGCAAGCGCACTGCGCGCGGCAGAACAATCACCACTGATCGCCAAAGAGCTCCATCGTCGGCAATCCGAACTGCTGGCTGATCTCAAAGCGCTCGACGCCAGGTACCGCGACGAAGTCCGCCAGAATGGCAAGGGCAGCGGCGCTGCCATGACCTTGAAGCTCAAGATCGACGCCTTGCAGGACGATATCCGCGCGCTGCCTGACACCGTCCGCGATGCCGTGCGCTCTGAAATCAGCAAGACCGAACTCTATGCACGAACGGCAACCTACAAGGTCTCGCTGGTCGACGGAACCGCCTTCGATGTGCACCAGATCGACTATGTCGACCAGCGCGACCTGGCCACCTTCCGCCTCCCGGCCGCCAACTGCCCCTACATCAAGCCCGGGCAAAGCGCGCAACTGCGCCAAGGCGAGCGGCTCTACACCATCGGTAGCCCCTCGGGCCTGACCTATACCGTCACCGCAGGCATCTTCTCCGGCTACCGGCAGGAAGGCGACCGCCGCTACCTGCAGACCGACGCACCGATCAACCCCGGTAACAGTGGCGGGCCCTTGATCACCGAGGTCGGTGACGTGGTGGGAATCAACACTGCCGTTCTGCTGGGTACGCAGGGTATCGGGTTTGCGATACCGGTGGAGGATGTGCCGGATGCTGTCGGTCGGTGATTGCGTCGTGCGTTTCGCCTACTTCGTCTTGGTGTACTGACACGGGCATCGAATAATGCCTCGCCATCGCCAGGCGCTTCACCCGCTTTGGCAGAGAAGCAATGGCTGGTGCCCCACGAAAGTGCGACGACATCGTGTGCGGCGTGATGGCGGCACAGGCGGATGTGTAGTGTCATTGCCGAATTTCTTCGATCGACCGTATCGCAACGTCAAACGGGCGTGTCGACGATGTCGTCATTGCCGCACAGAAAGACTGTGTGCTTGTGCTGCTCAGGCCGCCCGGCACCAAACCCACAGAGCCTTTCGTCCTTCATGCAGGGGTAGTGTCGTACCTTGCATCAGCAAGACCGTAACCCGAACGTCATCGGTATGCGCCCAAACACCGGCGCGAGTGCACTCATCTCCGCTTTCGGCGGTCAAGATGTCGTCTGGCGCGATGTGCATCGCTCCTACATTGCCACTGCCGTCGGGGTTGTAAGTCATCTCGATACGCCCGGTGGCGGCTTGCTCGGCGAATATTTCGATCCCGCCCTGCAGCGCGACAAAAAAATCCCAGTCAGACAAATTCTGCACCGTCGCTGCTGCGGTGAAATCACTGCCGTACAAACGCAAGTAGAAATCAGAGTTGTAGCTCAACTCATAAAGGATATCGCCGTTGCCGTCGCGCAGACGCACATCGCTATACCCCGGCCTCAATCTGCCGTCGCTGTACTTTGCCGGTTCGATCTCGAGTCGCATGCCGGGGTTGGACTCGGTGATGGTGCCGTCGTGAGACTCTCGACAGATTTCGAAGACATCATTCTCCGGCGTGCGGAAAACGAAGGCTCCGTCATCGGTCCAATAGGAAAAATAGTACTTTTCACCTTCAACTTCGTAGCCGCCTCTGACGGGTAGATCGGCAAGTACGCGCGCGCCGGCGGGTTTTTCGCTGTCATCCACAAGGTGCCAACGGCCCGTTTCATGATCGAGATCGATGATTTCGCTGCAGGTGTGATGTCTGTACAACCACATATGTCATTCCTCAACGTGCTTTGTTTACGATCGCGTCGATCTTTTGCAATAGCTCCGCTGCCCTGCCTGGATCGCCGGTTTTCTTCTCCCGGTAGTACTCCATGATCTTGTCCCAGGGAAAGTCGTCGCCACCGGCCTGTTGTGCGCCCTCTATGATTTGTACATCACTCTTGGGAGAGCCTCTGCCAATGGCCACTCTTCGTCGCGTTTGAGGGTGAGTAACGTACCCGCGTTTGAGGTCTTCGTATGTGGGGCCTAGTGGATCCCCATAGGTATTCTGGTTTCGCTGATAGATGATTTTGCGCAAATCCGGGTCTGTCTTGTCCTTGAAGTCCTGGCCAATGCGCCGTCGCTCAAGGCTCGCGGCCCGTGCAATCTCCTCGTCGCTCTTTCCTGCTTTGCGCATACCGTCCACCAGCCCGCCAACGCGACGCTTGACCACCACCTCATACTCTAGCCGTAATAGCGGTTTTGCCGAGTGAGCCAGAGTGTTTGCCGTATCGGCTGAGCCGTCCAGTCTTGCGGGTTTGGCGCGAGAGAGCAGCTCGTCGAGTTCCTTCTTTAGGAAACGCATCGCTTCTGGGATCTTGCTCTGGCCAAGGGCCTTGAGTTTGTCGATCTGCCGCTCTACGAGCTCAAGGCGTTTGAGCTTTTCGCCAAATACAGCTTTCGCCAGCCACATGTGACGTACATCCGACAGACCCAGCTTGAGCTTGTCCGCAATCTCGTTGAAATGCTTCAATGCCTGCCGGGCGTAATCGTCCATCGGCAGGGATTTAAGCCACTTGACCGGATCGCCCTTGCCTGCACCGCGAACCACGGCAAGAATCATCTCCAGCGCCTCATCGGCGTGTTCGCCGCCTTTGCGGACAAACTGAATCAAGATCTTGAAAACGCCTTTCAGAACGCTACCGAGTACCGGGATCAGGCCGATCAGGGTGATCGCCAGTGCCACCCACTTCCAGGTGTCTGTCGAATCTTTCGACAACTGGTGCAGATTGGCGATTACATCCCGCACATCGGCAATCTGATCAATGATCGGAATGGCAGTGATGATGCCTGACACAATGGTTTGCGACAGGCTGGGATCGTCATTGAAGTCGCCTTGAAGGACGCCCCAGAACCAGTCGAGCGCTTCGTCCATCAGGCGATCTCCCGGGCGTACAATGCGAAAAGCTTGGCGGCTTGTTCTTTGTTCAGGCGTTTTCCATACGCAGGGTTGCGCAGGGGGGAGTCGGCCTGGTCAAGCTTCCACGGCCTCACGTCTTCGCCAACTTCGATTTCCGCCAGCCCCGCCGGTGTTCCATCAATGCGCGCGAATCCGGCTTCATTCAAGCGCGCCGTGCGAACTGTGCCGTTCGAGAACTTGACTGTCACCGGCGCACCCTGTACCGCGGATCCGTCGTAATACTTGCGTTCGACTTCGATCCAGTGCGGGACGTCGATCACGGTCCCTATTGGCAGGCCGTCAAGCGTGGTACTCCCCCGCCCCGGCCCCTCAAACGCATTCCCCCCACCCTTGACCGAGAACTGCCCCGGGCAGGCGAAGGTGATGTTGCCGCCCGACAGGGTCACTGAGCTTTGCCCGGCCTTGAGCTGGATCTGCGTCTTGGCAAGGATGCGGATCTCGTCGTTGGTGCTGGTGAGGATGACGGCCTTGTCGGCGTGAACGGCCATGGCATCGGTATGCGCCTGGAGGGTGTGTCGGCCGGCCGCGGCGATGGATTTGATGCCGCCGGCGTGGCTGAACCAGCTGGCGGCTTGGCCGGCTGTGGTGCTGACGGTGTGGGCGGCGGCGCAGTGCCAGTCGTGCTGGACGGTGGCGTGCAGGTGCTCGGCGGCAAAGATGAGCGTGCCGGCGGGTGAGGTCAGGCCGATGTCGTCGGGGGTTTCGGTGAGGATGACGGGTTCGGCGAAGCGCTCGGTGGGCTCGCCGAGGCGGCGGGTGGCAGGCTGGGCCTTTTGGGCCGCTTGCCCGCCGATGGCGCCGGTGAACTTGCCGTCTTTGGCCGGGTCGATGCCGTCGATGAAGCGGGTTTGGCGGGCGTTTGCGGCCAGGGGCTGTGCGCCCTGGCCTGCGGCCGCGTCGGACAGGGCATTGGCTGTGCGCTCGGCTGCCCGCAGCTGGCCGACGGTTTCGGTGACATCGAGTTGCGTGCTCGTGGCGTTGCTGCGGGCCGTGGCCGAGAGAAGCATGCTTTCGCCAGCGCGCAGTGCGAGCCAGCCATCGGTACGCAGTTCAAAGCCACTGCCGCGCCACGGGCCACGGGTGGCGCCGAGCGGGGGGTGGTGGATCAGGTGGCCGAGGCCGAGCTGGCTGTCGGCGCCACTGCTGGCCAGGCGGGTCCGCAGTTGTCCGGGGGCGTCATCGGCTAGCCATTGGTTGTAGCCGGCATCGTGATTGTGGCTCGTCCAGCCGCTGATGACGCCCGGATGATTGGCGTTTGAGTCGACGCCCGCGCTGAATGGCGGGAGGTCTTCGCCGGTAAATAGTTGGGCGACGACGACCGGGCGATCGATATCTCCGCCGATGAAGTCGACAAGCACCTCAGTGCCGATGCGCGGGAGGAAGTGGCTGCCCCAGTTGGGGCCCGCCAGCCATTCGGCAAGGCGTACCCAGGTGCCGGCGCGCTCGTCGCCGGGCGCGTTGGCGGTTTTTCCCTCGCTGTCGGAGCGGCCGCCGGGGTTGGGGGTGTCGCCGCGTTGCCAGTGGAACTGGATCTTGATGCGATGTTCGCGGTCGGTGGTGAGGGCGGCTGCCTGGTGCCCGACCACCCGCGCGGTTTGTGGCGGCACCTTGGGTTTGGGGGTGGGGGTTGGGACCACCGGGCTGTGCGCGGCCTGGGCGACGAAGTCGTTTCGGTAGCTGCCGGATTCGAGTTCGGTGCTGGCAAGCAAACGGGCCATGCCGGCGCCGAGGTTATTGGCCGCCTGGTGACGAACGGAGAGGACATGGAGGCTGGCCTCGTCCGCAGCGTACTGGGCGTGCTGGGTGAGCGTGAATCGATGGCCCGAGGCGAGTTGGCGGGCGCTGCCATGGCCGGCGAAGCGACGGGCGTGAGATTCGATGGCGTTCAGTTGCAGATCGGCATGCCGAGCGGCGGCCGGTGTGTCGTCGAAGGGATAGGCGGCGGCACCATCGTAGCGCTCCATGACCGGTAGCACGCTGTTGTCGATGGCGCTGGTCGATTCGGCTGACGGTGCGAAGAGGCGCTTGTAGTCCCACCCGGCCAGGCTGACCTTGTTGGTTTGGATCTGGCGGGTTTCGTGGACGCGTTGAATGGTGTCGGTGGCTTCGGTGGCGTCGGCGCGGTGATAGCGGATGCTGGCTTGCGGACACTCGGGAGGCTGGGCGTGTCGGTCGAATATCACCAGCTTGTGGCGCGCGTGGCTGGCGCTGTCGCCCGCCTGGGCGTGCTGGTCGTGCTCAAAGCGGTAAGACAGGCCTTCGCCGGCGAGGATGCGTTGCACGAAGGCGAGGTCGCTTTCGCGATACTGGGTCAGCCGGCTGTGGGTGCGTAGCGGCTGGGTGACCTGAATGGTCCAGTCGGCCTCCGGGTAGTCGGCGAATACCGCCGCCAGCGCGCCGCACACATCGACATCTTGCAAAATGGCGCAGTCGATGCGCTGACCGAGCAAGGCCAGCCATGGTTCGGCGATCAGCCGGTATCGCGCCAGACCGCCGTCGCCGCCGAGTTGGAGGGCTTGTGTGACGTAGCCGTGCCATGTCCGGGCGTGGCCGTCAGCGAGAAGGAGACGCAGGGTGATTTCTTCGCCGATGAGCGCGTTGAGGTCGAAATAGGCGTGGGTCGACAGACAGTCGATGGTGAAGTGGAAGGGCGTGGAGATGGCCTCGGTGCCGATGAAGCGCTCGACCACCAGGGCGGCGTCCGGGAGCGCGGTGGCGATCTCGATCAGGCGGGCGTGTTGCGAGATGAAGGGCGAGAAAGAGGTGGTCATGGCGAGCGCGTCGCTTGCGGTCGGTGGCGTCGGAGGCTGAGCGTTCTTCGGGCGTGGCCGAGCGGCGCCCCAAAAACGGTCTGATCGAAGCGCAAAGCACCGCCATAGCTCGGGCGATGGCGAGCATGTGCAACGACGAGCAGGTCGTCTTTGGGAGGACGAGCGGACATGAACGAAAGACTCTCAGGCGCTCAGGGCAGGGTGATGGTGAGGGTCGGCGCGCGGGGGGCGAGCTGAACGATGTCGTGGAATGGCGCGAGGGTTTGGTCTACGGCGCGCTCGGCATGACTGTTCAGCGCAACGTAGGCGATCAGGCCGGCAAGCGAGAGCACCGAGGCAACCACCCAGAGCGGGATTTCGCGCTTGAGCGTATGGGCGATCTGGTCGGGCGGCGCACCGTGCGGCGCGAAGGCAGCGGGTTTGCCCTTGAGGTGTGCGATCTGTTCGCCCAGTTGTGCGGTGAGGTATTTGAGCTTTTCGGGGCCTTCGAGAAGGTACTTGCCCTTGAAGCCGAGCAGCAGGCACATGTGAAAGACTTCGAGTGCATTGAGCCGCTTGGCGCCGCCATTGCGGGCCTGTTCGAGCTTGTCGAAGAAGTGTTCTCCGGCGAGTTGGTCACCAAACAGCGCCAGTTGCAGCGGCCGGCGTTCCCAGGTGTCGCGAATGGCGCTGCGCGAGGAGAGGATGATTTCGTCTACCGCGGCGCAAAAGGCGTACTTTGCGTCGAAGATGTCGTCGGCATTGAAATGGTGTTTTGTCGCCGTGCGTTCGAAGGTGGCGAGGAATTTCTGGATCTGCGTGGTGAAGCTCTCTGCGTCACCGGGCGCGGTCTGATTGCGCAGCAGGATGAGCATGTAAAAGCCGTCGTAGAGCAGATCGACCAGTGTGCGTGCGTTGGTATCGGCGGCGGGGCGGGGCGCGGGCACGGCGTCGGCAAACAGGGTGGGCGGGTTGTTCATGGCGTGACGGCGATCAGTTCGAGTTTGAGATCCTGGTAGCTCTCGGGCGCGTAGATCATGATCGACTGCGCCTTGAGCATGCGTTCATAGAGCGGGCTGCGGCTGTCGAGCGCAAAGTAGAGCGCGCCCGGCCGCACCGGAATCGCCGCCGGGACCTGGGCCGCGTGGCTCAGTCGCACGCCGGACATGGCCGACAGGACAAGCTTCTCGACGTCGTCCGGAGCACCCACCTTGAGCCGGAGCGGTACGGACTCGATGAGTTCGGACTGCGGCTGCGTGGCGCTGATCGACAGATAGAAGGTGGTGTCTTCGGTGATCTTGTCGGAATCCAGCCGGCCGGCATGGAAGGCCGGCTTGGGTTGAGTGAGCGTAATGGCGAAATAGCGGGTGGAGATGACGGTGTCGAGCAGGTCGCGGAGGATCATGTCGAGCCGTGTGAAGCTGGGCCCGGGGGCGGCGTGGTCGTAGGCAGGCAGGTCGTTCAGGCCGTGCTGTTTCGAGAACGTCAGCAAGCCGCCGGCGAGGCGGAGCAGCTCCTGGAACAGGCGCTCGGGGTGCAGGTCGGGGTTGCGGTGCAGATGGGTGAGCGCCGCGCAAGCGCTGCTGGCGGTATGGAGCAGCCAGAAAGAGGCGATGTCACCCGAGCGGAACTCGATCACGTTCTGCGAAGGCTCGCGGTGAAAGCCATACAGCGCATCGACCTTTGCCCGTAGCGCATCGATCTGGCGGCGGAGCATCAGATACAGCAGCGGGGCGGAGCGGACCGACACGGAGGGGGGGAGGAAGGTCGGGTCGCGCTCGAAGCCGTCGCTGGCGGTGCGTCGGATGCGCAGCAGCGGGAGGGTGGCAAACTGGTCCAGGGGTTCGCTGGCGGCCTTCAGGTAGGCCAGTTGGCTGAGCGTGCTGATCGGGGCATCGGCCGCGTCGGTGAACAGGTCCGACGTGTCGCAGGCTTCGATCAGAAAGCGCGCCTGGCCGGCATCGCCGAGTTGTTCGGCGCAGTTTCCGCCGTGCGTCTTGAGGTGATGGACCGCCAGATGAAAAACCGTGTTGTCCTGCTCCGAGACCAGGGGGTCGAGCGCCACCGGCGGCGGCAGCTGGTCCGTGCCGGGCGCCGAAAAAACCGAACCGTCGGGGAAGACTGCGTCGACTCGCAGCAGCCGCAGCGTGCCGCTTTTCAGGGCGTCGATATCCAGCTCGAGATCCTTGATCCCCCAGGCGAAGGGCTGAGCGGTCATCAGGGCGTGGCGACTCAGTGACTCGGCGTAGGCGTCCTGCCGCTGGAAATGTTGGGGTCGGAGAAACAGGCCTTCGCCCCACAGGATTTTTGCGCTTTGCATCGGGTTTCTCGATCTAGGTGTTGCACTGGACGCCAGCGAGGGTCCGTGATGTTTCGATGGGGGTAGCGTTCGATAACGCGCCACGTCCGGCGGTCAGTGCGCATGCATGCGCGCCGATGGTGATCCCCTCCTGGCTCGACGCTTCGGCATCGAAGGACAGCTTCCAGCGCCCGTTTGCCGGCGAATGGAACAGCCCCACCACGCCAATCACGGTGCCTCCTTCGGGCAGAGTCAGGGGCAGGTCGTAGCGCTTGCCCGGGATGAGTACGAGGTCGCGCACCGCAATCAGATCCTCCTTGAGCAGCGCCCGCCCGGCATCGTCGGCACTGGCCACGCTGTACGGCATGTCGCCAAAGGCGCGGTCGTTGCGCAGCTGGTAGATCCGCAGCACCAGTGAAAGCGGCTCGCCCGACGCGGTGGTATTCAGCGCTTGCCCAGCCGAGATGTGCAGGGCAACGGCCGTTGGTTCGCGGGCGCCGGCGTTCGGCTCAGCCTTGATGCCGGAGAGCTGCATGGCGATGTTGACCGCGGCGCCCACCGCCTGAACGGCCGCAGGGCCGCCGCAACCGGAAACACTCAGCGCGACGATGGCAGCGTATAGCCCTGTTCTGGCAATCATTGGAAAAGCCGGGTTGTTGGAGAGAATGACATTGTCACTTTTTGTGCTTGCCATGCTAGCATGCCGACGTCGTATGCAAAACAGTTGTTTCCGTGAGGCGGCGACTGTACTATCTTGGCCTTTTCAAGGCAAACATTTGTCATATTCAACATGAGTTCTGTCGGAATGAAATCGAGGCAGTTGTATCGCACGCGCTGGTCCGTCCTGCTTTGCGCCGGGGTGTTGGTTCTCCTGCAAGGATGTGCGAGCCAGCCTGTTCCGCTGTCGCAGGAGGATTTTTCCAAGGCGATGGAGGTGTCGGGCGTCAAGGTCGATGCATTGCTCGGCGAGCAGAAGCTCGACGAGGCGGTTGGCTTGCTGACCAAGATGGCGGACGACAACCCGGCTCGGAAGGAGCCTTGGGTGCGTATGGCACGGATGTACTTCGACGCCGAAAACTACGGCAATGCCATTGTTGCGGCCGATGAGGCGCTTCAGCGTGACAGTGCCGACCGCACGGCAAAGGGACTGCGGGCGGTCAGCGGATTGCGCGTGGCAACCCAGTCGCTTGCGGAGCTTCGCGACGACGCCAATCTGAAAGGCTCCGCACGGGCGGATGCCGTCAGCCTGGCCAACGTGCTTCGCGAGACACTCGGCGAGGATGTGCTGGTGCCGCCGTTGTCCCCGGAAATGCAGCGCAAGCAAGCAGAAGAAAACGAGGCAAAGGCGCGGTCCTCGCGCCGGGTCCGGCGTACGCCGGTCAAGGCGGCTGCGGCGCCGCCGCCGCGTCCGGCTGCGGTGCCGGCGGTCAATGGCGACCCGTTCAGCGTGCTCAAGTAGCGCGCCGGATTCGCCTGTCAGCGTAATGAATTTCAGAACGGAGACGTGTTGTGGCTAAGAAGGAAAGTGTTCAGAAGCGGTTGCAGAAGGTTCGCCCGCCGCGCGTGCAGCTCACCTATGACGTTGAACGGGGGGATGCGATCGAGCAGAAGGAATTGCCTTTCGTGGTGGGCGTGCTTGGCGACTACGCCGGACAGTCGGCACTGCCGCAGGGCAAATTGCGCGACCGCAAGTTCGTCAATGTCGACCTCGACAACTTCGATGACGTGATGGCGGGCCTGGCGCCACGTGCCGCGTTCCGGGTCAAGAACCGCCTGACGCCGGAGGGGGGTGAGATTGCGGTGGACCTGACCTTCAACCAGTTCGAGGACTTTCGCCCCGAGTCGGTGGTGGAGCAGGTCGAGCCGCTGCGCAAGTTGCTTGAGGCGCGCTCCAAGATTGCCGACCTGCGCAACAAGCTGGCAGGTAACGAAAAACTCGAGGATCTGCTGGTCGATGTGCTCAAGAGCACCGAGCAACTGCAGCGGTTGGGGCGGTCGGATGAACCGGAGGTGAGCGAATGACGAGCCAGGTTGCAGCACATGCGTCAGGCGCCGGCGTCGCGGAGGTCAATCTGCTGGAGCAGATCATCGAGGACAGCCGCGTTGCCCGCTCGGATATCGAGAAAGCGCGGGCCCGCGACATCATCAGCGAGTTTGCCAGCCAGGTGCTTGAGGGTGAGGTCGTCGTCTCGGAGAATCTTGCCGCGTCGCTTGATGCCCGGGTGGCGGAACTGGACCGCCTGATCTCCGAGCAGCTCAGCGAGGTCATGCATGCACCGGCGTTTCAGGCTCTTGAAGGGGCCTGGACCGGCCTGCACTACCTGTGCAAGCACACCTCGACCGGTGAACAGCTCAAGATCAAGCTGATGAGCGCAACGAAGAAAGAGCTGGTCAAGGATTTCAAGACGGCGATCGACTTCGACCAGAGCGCTTTGTTCAAGAAGGTCTATGAAGAAGAGTTCGGGACTTTCGGCGGTGCGCCATTCGGAAGCCTGATCGGTCAGTTCGAGGTGACCCGTCAGCCGGAGGACATGTATTTCATCGAGCAGATGTCTCACGTGGCCGCCGCGGCACATGCCCCGTTTGTCACCGCAGCCTCCCCGGAATTGTTCGGTCTCGATTCATTCACCGACCTGGGCAAGCCACGCGATCTGTCGAAAGTATTCGATACCGTCGAGTATGCAAAATGGAAATCCTTCCGTGATGCCGAGGATTCCCGCTATGTCGGTCTCGCCTTGCCCCGTTTCCTGGGGCGCCTGCCGTACAACCCGATCGATGGCGTTACCACGGAGGGATTCAACTTCGTCGAAGAGGTCGATGGCAGCGACCACAGCAAGTACCTGTGGTGCAACGCAGCCTTCGCCTTTGCGGCGCGCCTGACCAACGCCTTTGAAAACTACGGCTGGTGCGCTGCCATCCGCGGGGTGGAGGGCGGCGGCCTGGTCGAGGATTTGCCCACCCACACGTTCCGGACCGATGAAGGCGAGATTGCCCTCAAGTGCCCCACCGAAATCGCCATTACCGACCGGCGTGAAAAGGAACTCAGCGACCTCGGGTTCATCCCCCTGGTGCATTGCAAGAACACCGATTTCGCGGCGTTTTTCGGGGCGCAGTCGACCCAGAAGGCAAAGAAGTACGACACCGACTCGGCCAACGCCAACGCCTCGCTGTCGGCGCAACTGCAATACATCTTCGCCGTGTCGCGTATTGCGCACTACATGAAGGCCATGATGCGCGACAAGATCGGCAGTTTTGCCTCGTCGGCCAACGTTGAAACCTACATCCAGCGCTGGATCGATCAGTACGTGACCGCCGATGACTCGGCGTCCCAGGAAACCAAGGCGCAGTTCCCGCTTCGCGAAGCTTCCATCGAGGTCAGCGAGGTGGCGGGGCGCCCTGGTGTCTATCGCGCCGTCTCGTTCATCCGGCCGCATTTCCAGCTGGACGAACTGTCGGTATCCCTGCGTCTGGTGGCTGAACTGCCCCAGTCGAGCAAGGGATGATTTTTCTCTGTCATAACCCAAAAGGGGATCAAGCGTGAAGGATATTTACGTCGAGTTCAAAGGAAGCGACATCAAGGGCGACTCCCGCGATGCCAAACACAAGGACACGGTCGAGGTTTCGGCATGGAGCCACACCATCCGCCAGCCCAAGTCGGCCACCGCGTCGGGCTCCGGCGGCCACACCGCTGAGCGGGTCGAGCACGGCGAGATGATGTTCACCAAGGACATCGATGGCGCCAGCCCGAAGCTTTATCAGGCATGCTCGTCGGGCCTGGTGGTCAATGACGTGATCATCTATTTCTACCGTGCCTTTGGTGGGAAGAACACCGCCGGCAACCCGTCCGGGACGCAAAACCGCCACCAGTACCTGAAGATCGAACTGAAGAACGCGATCATTGCGTCGGTGTCGCCGTCGGTGACGGATGAAGGCATTCCGCAAGAGACCTTCTCGCTGAAATACTCAGCCGTGAAGTGGACCTATGACGAGTTGAACATCGATGGCAACAAGTCCGGGAAGGTGAACATCCAGGGCGCTTGGAACCTGGCCAAGAACACCCCGAACCTGACCTGACCGGCGCGGGCGCCTTGGAATAATGGCGGAGTTTCGACTCCGCCATTCTTTCGGAATGCATGGATGAAAGGATTCGAACCGTCGCTGTTCGACAAACTCTTTGACAATGCCCCCATCGAGGCGTCACGGCGGCGCCTGTCGATCGATGAGGTGAAGGATTCCGTGGCACGGGACCTGGAAGCGTTGCTCAACACCCGCACCCTCATTGACGACACCCTGGCGCAACGCTTTCCCCGGGCCGTGCAGTCGATCGCAAGCTTCGGGTTGAACGATTTCTCCGGCATGAGCCTGGCGAGCGTTAGCGACCGGCGCGACATCTGTGCGTCGATCAAGCGTGCCATCGCCTGTCATGAACCGCGCCTCAAGGATATTCAGGTGGACCTCGAACTGGACCGCCGCTCGATCAATGCCTTGTTCTTTTCCATTCGTGCCGTGCTGGTGGTGCGCCCGGCACACGAGCCAGTGAGCTTCGACGCCATGCTGCAACCGACCACGCTGCAATACTCGATCGCGCGCCAGCGCATGCGCGGTGCCGCGGCCTGATGGAAGAACTCCTGCCTTACTACGAGCGTGAGCTGGCGTTCCTGCGCAGCCATTCTCGTGAATTTGCCGAACGCTATCCGAAGATTGCCGGGCAGCTGTTGCTCTCGGGCGAAGGCTGCGACGACCCCCATGTCGAGCGCATCATCGAATCGCTGGCGTTGTTGACGGCACGGGTCACCAAGAAGCTGGAAGACAGCTACCCCCATTTCACCGAGGCCTTGCTGAACGTTCTCTACCCGCACTACCTGCGGCCTTTCCCGAGTTGCTCCATTGCGTGCTTCGATACGGCCGGGGCGGACCTGCAGTTGTCGTCGCCGTCGACGGTTGTGCGGGGTACGGCCTTGTTGTCGCGCCCCATCAAGGGGGCCGTGTGCCGTTTTCGTACGGCATGGGACGTGACCTTGCTCCCCGTGACCGTCGCATCGGTCGGCTTCGATCCGGTGGCCCGGGCGCCCGCCGGCGTGCGGCTGCCGGTGGGCAGCAGCGCGGTCTTGTCGTTGAACCTGGATGTGGCAGCCGCGGGAGGGCATTGGGCGGCCATCTCGACCGACCGGCTGCGGCTGTACATCGACGCCGAGCCATCGGTCGCCGCGGCCTTGCGCGACGCCGTGTTCCTCCATGTGTGTGCCACCTACGCCAGCGGCGACGGCTCACCGTGGCGGCAGGCCGGTGACGGCGTGGTGCGCGAGGTGGGCTTCGATGATTCGGAGGCGCTGATCGACATGCCCTTGACCGGGCATGCGGCCTATCGACACCTGACCGAATTCTTTGCGTTTCCCGAAAAATACAACTTCTTCGACCTGATGCTGCCGTCGCTGCCCATGTCCGCCCGGCAGTCGCGGCGCCTGACGGTTCATTTCGTGCTGGCCGGCCTGCGTTCCGACAGCGATGCTTCCCGTCTGCTGCAGACACTGAGCGCCGAGAATCTGCGTCTGGGGTGCGTGCCGGTGGTGAACCTGTTTTCGCAGCGCGGTGATCCGATCCGGCTGAACCATCGCCAATCGAGCTATCCGGTTGTTGCCGACAGCCGGCGGGCGTTTGCGTACGAAGTCTATTCGATCGATGCCGTGCGACGGGTCCGCCAGAGCCCGCAGGGCGAGACGATTCAGGAATTCCGGCCGTTCTTTTCCCTGCGCCACGGCGAAAACCCCGCACAGCAAGGCAACTACTGGGTCGCCCAGCGCAACGCGCTGGTTGCCGCGCACAGCCCGGGCTACGAAACCGAGCTGTCGTTGGTCGATGCGGACTTCGACCCCGTGGCACCCAAGACCGACATTCTCAGCGTGCAGCTGACCTGCACAAACCGCGATCTGCCCACCCTGATGAGCGTGGGCCTGCCCTCCGGCGACCTCTTCCAGGAGGGGGGTGCCGGTGCGCGCACGGTGCGCTTGCTGCGCAAACCGACCCAGCCCTTGCGCTTCGATCATCGCCACGATGGGCAATGGCGTTTGATATCGCACCTGTCCCTGAACCACCTGTCGCTCAGCAACAGTGGTCTGCCCGCCTTCAAGGAAATGCTGGCCCTCTACGACCTGCCGCGCTCGGCCAGTTCACGACAACAGATCGACGGCATCCAGGGGATCTCTCATCAGCACGCCACCACCTGGCTCCCCGGCAAGCCCTTCGCCAGTTTCGTCCGCGGACTGGAGGTGCGCCTGACGATCGACGAAGCCCGTTTCGTCGGCTCGGGGCTGGATGCCTTTTCACGTTGCATGGACCGGTTTCTCGGGCTGTATGTTCATCTGAACAGTTTCATCCAGTTGATCGTGGTTTCCGCAAGAACCGGAGAGGAGTTGATCCGATGCGCCCCGCGTACCGGCGAATCGATCCTGGGCTGATCGAACAGCTCGCCGACGCACCGCAGCGTTTCGAGTTCTTTCAAGCCATCCGCGTGCTCGAGCGCTGGTCGCGGCAGGATGGCGCCGGTCAGGGGGGCGATCCGGTGTCGCGGCAGATCCGGTTTCGCAACTCCTTGTCGCTGGCGTTTGCCCCCAGCGATATCGAACAGCTCACACTGGACGCACCCGGTGCGACCGACGGCCCCGGTTCCGAGGCGATGCCCGGTCGCGTGGATGTCACCCCGCGCTTCATCGGCATGCTCGGTCTCCATGGCGGGCTGCCGATCCACTACACCGAACGCCTTGCCAACCTTGACCGCGCACAGCGCGATGCCGGTGCGCAGGCCTTTTTCGACTTGCTGTCCAATCGTGCGGTTGGCCACTTCTATCGGGCCTGGAAGAAATACCGGCTGCCGGTTCAATACGAAACCGACCGCCGGAACCGTTTCCTGCCGCTGGTGCTGGCGCTGGCGGGGCTCGGATTCGACGGGCTGCGAGACCGACTGCACGAGGGGCCCGCGCCGGTTGATGACGAGTCCATTGGGTATTTCGCCGGCCTGCTGCGGCAACGGCCGGTATCCGCCTCGAGTTTGCAGTCTGTTCTGACCGCGTACTTCCGTGTACCGATCCGTGTCGAACAGTTTGTCGGCAAATGGTATCCGTTGCCGCGAGAACAGCGCTCCACGCTGGGCGGCAAGAACGCCTTGCTGGGCAAGACCTGCCTGGTTGGCGAGCGTGTCTGGCAGCGGAACCTGCGGATTCGCATCCATGTCGGCCCGCTCGGGCACGCACATTACATGCAGTTTCTGCCCCGCGGCACGCTGGCCCAGGTGCTCGACAAATTGCTGACGCTCGCCACCGGCTACCAGTTCGAATACGAGATCCGCCCAAGCCTGCGTGCGTCCGATGTGCGTCCGGCGCGCCTCGCGTCCGATGCCAGGTGCCGGCTCGGCTTCGACAGTTTCATGCTGACCCGCCAGGCCACAGCCGACCGCAGCGACACCGTGTTCGAACTGCACGCCGCCCACTGATTTTCCACAAGCGCCATTCATACGCCATGAGCACCTCCCTGAAGACCTTGATCAGCAAATTGAACGCCACCTGCAGGAAGGCGGCCGAACGCGCCGCCAGTCTGTGCCTGTCGCGCGGCCACTACGAGGTCGAGCTCGAACACCTGTTTCTCGGTCTGCTCGAGCACGCCGACAACGACCTTGTGGTCATCGCCCAGCGGTCCGGCATCAGCCCGAGCGGACTCGAGCGTGATCTGCTGGCCGAGATTTCCCGTTTCAAAACCGGTAACAGCCGGACCCCCGTGTTCTCGCCACACCTGCCCAAGCTGCTCGAACAGGCCTGGCTGATCGCGTCGCTCGACGCGCATCTCCCGCGCATACGTTCCGGGCACCTGCTGCTTGCGTTGCTGACCGACGCCGAACTGTCGCAGCTGGCCATGCGGGCCTCGCCGCTGTATGCCCGCGTCAGGCTCGATCAGCTCAAGCACGACTTCGCAGCGCTGACGGCAGGGTCGGCCGAAGCCAGCGTCGCGACGGGCGACACGGGGCCGGAGACGGCGCCGGCCGCCGCGGCGGGGCAGGGCGCCGGGGGCAGCGCCACACCGGCGCTGGACCAGTACACCACCTGCCTGACACAGCGCGCCGCAGACGGCCAGATCGACCCGGTGATTGGCCGCGACGCCGAGATCCGGCAGTTGATCGACATCCTCATGCGCCGCCGCCAGAACAACCCGATCCTGACCGGTGAGGCCGGGGTCGGCAAAACCGCGGTGGTCGAAGGGCTGGCACTGCGGATCGCCGCCGATGACGTGCCGCCGCCGCTCAAGGGGGTCCGGCTGCATGTGCTCGACATGGGGTTGCTGCAGGCCGGCGCCAGCGTCAAGGGCGAATTCGAGAACCGTCTCAAGAGCGTGATCGACGAGGTCAGGCAGAGCCCGACACCGGTCATCCTGTTCATCGACGAGGCGCATACCCTGATCGGCGCGGGCGGCCAGAGTGGCCAGAACGACGCCGCCAACCTGCTTAAACCGGCGCTGGCCCGCGGCGAGTTGCGCACGATCGCCGCCACGACCTGGGCCGAGTACAAGAAATACTTCGAAAAGGACGCCGCGCTGGCCCGCCGCTTCCAGGTCGTCAAGGTGGACGAGCCGTCCGAGCCGTTGGCGGCCGCGATGTTGCGTGCCATGGTGCCGCTGATGGAGGCTCACTTCGGCGTGCGGGTGCTGGACGACGCCGTCACCGAAGCGGTCCGGCTGTCGCATCGCTACATCAGCGCGCGACAGCTGCCGGACAAGGCGGTGAGCGTGCTCGACACCGCATGCGCCAAGGTCGCCCTGGGTCAGAGCGCCACGCCGGCGCTCATCGATGATGCGCAGAAGCGCCTGCTGCGCGAGCGTACCGAGCTGGCGGCCCTGGCGCGCGAGGTGGCCAGCCAGGGCGCGCATCAGCCGCGTATCGCGGCCTTGACCGCCACCATCGCCACGACCGAGCGCACGCTGGCCGAGCTTCGGGCCCGGTATGTCGAGGAGGGCGATCTCGTCCGGCGCATGCTCGAATGCCACCAGCAACTCGAGCGTCGCGGCACGGCCAACGCAGACCCGAGCGACGCGACGGAAGCATCGCTACAGGCGGAACTCGACGCCCTCGGTACGCGCTTGCGTGCCCTGCAGGGCGATCATCCGATGGTGCCGTTGCAGGTCGATGGCCTGGTTGTGGCCGAGATCGTGTCCGGCTGGACGGGCATTCCACTCGGCAAGATGGTCAAGAACGAAATCAACACCGTGCTCAACCTCAAAAGCCTGCTGCAAAGCCGAGTGATCGGGCAAGACCACGCGCTCGAGGCCATCGCTCAGCGCGTCCGCACGGCACGGGCGAATCTCGATGACCCCAACAAGCCCAAGGGCGTGTTCCTCTTTGCCGGCCCCTCGGGTGTCGGCAAGACCGAAACTGCGCTTGCCCTGGCTGATGTCCTGTATGGCGGCGAACGCAAACTGATCACCATCAACATGAGCGAGTACCAGGAGGCGCATTCGGTGTCTGGCCTCAAGGGCTCGCCGCCGGGCTATGTTGGCTACGGCGAAGGCGGAGTGCTGACCGAGGCGGTGCGGCGCAACCCCTACAGCGTGGTGCTGCTCGACGAGGTTGAAAAGGCCCACCCCGACGTGCTGGAGCTGTTCTTCCAGGTCTTTGACAAAGGCGTGCTCGACGACGCGGAGGGGCGGGAAGTCGATTTCCGCAACACGCTGATCATCCTCACCAGCAACGTGGGCTCGAGCCAGATCATGCAGGCCTGCCTGAACCAGCCGGCCGATGCCCGTCCCACGCCCGGCATGCTCCTCGAACGACTGCGCCCGGTGCTCTACCAGGCCTTCAAGCCGGCGTTCCTCGGACGGATGGCGATCATTCCCTACTACCCGATCACCGATGACGTCCTGCTCAGCATCATCCAGCTCAAACTCGAGCGTATCCGGGCCCGGGTCGGTGCCAACCACAAAGCCGAGTTCGCTTGGGACGCCAGGCTGGTCGATACCGTGCTGGCCCGGTGCACCGAGGTCGATTCGGGGGCCCGCAATGTCGATCACATCCTCAATGGCACGCTGTTGCCGGAAATGGCCGCGGCGGTGCTGACCCGCATGGCGGACGGCGCCGCCATCGCCCGTATCAAGGTCAGTGCGACCAAGGGCGGCGATTTTCGCTACGCAATCAAATAGACAGGTCCGACATCATGCTGAATCTCAACTACGCGGCCGTGTCCCGCGCCTATCGCCGGTTCGCCGCGCTGACCGACACCGATCTGTTCGAGGCGCTCGGTTGGGCTGCGTGCATTGGCGCACCGGGTTATCGTCGTACGGACGCCTTGCATCTGAGTCTTGCCTTGCTCAGTTGCAAAGCGCCGCTGACCGGACCGCTCAGCGTCCTGGCCGGGCCACTGGCCGGCGGCCGTGCCGATGGCGCATCCAACCGACTGGCTGAGTGGCTGCTGCAGCGCCATGGTGCGCCCGAGCGCCTGCCGGCCGTGATCGAGTCTGCCGCCGAGGCGTTGTTCGGCCGGCGCGGCATCGTTGCCTTCATGCAGCATGCCGGGCCGGATGGTGGTCGCATCGCGCTGTTCGACGGTCGTGACCCCTTCGCCATGTGTCGGCGGGCGACAACATGCCACCCGTACGAAATCCGCTTCTGGCCGCTGGCCTGAGCCCGCCAGCGGACACGCGGCCTGACGGCGGAATCGTGGTTCTGCCGAGCGGGTGTGTGCAGCCGGGGGCGGGCGACGGCATGGAACGGACGCGCGTTTTTCGGCTGGAAAGCACGGTGGCGTCTGTCTAATTCGGGCAGGTCGCACCGAGGAAAAACAAGGCCTTGCGGGTCTTGTGTCGGTGAAAGTTATTCGACAGTCAGAAACAAAAAAGCCCGCACTGGCGGGCTGTTTTGTGAGTGGTGGGCGGTACTGGGATCGAACCAGTGACCCCTGCCGTGTGAAGGCAGTGCTCTACCGCTGAGCTAACCGCCCACTCGAGAAGAGCGCGCATTTTAGGCGGCGTTTTGGCAGACGTCAACTCACCTGTGTGCTTTCCGATTTGACGTAGAATACGGCCTCGATTTTTTTCTGCGCTGATCTGCCCATGGCCTCCCCAGTTCGTACCCGTTTTGCACCGAGCCCGACCGGTTTCCTTCACATTGGCGGTGCGCGTACTGCCTTGTTTTCGTGGGCGTTTGCCCGGCATCACGGCGGCCAGTTCGTGCTCCGCATCGAGGACACCGACCTGGAGCGTTCGACGCCGGAGGCGGTTCAGGCGATTCTCGACGGCATGAAATGGCTGGCGCTGGAGTGGGATGAGGGGCCGTTCTACCAGATGCAGCGCATGGACCGCTACCGCGAGGTGGTGGCCGAGTTGCTGGACAAGGGCCTGGCGTACAAGTGCTATGCCAGCCCGGCGGAGCTGGACGAGATGCGCGAGGCGCAGCGTGCCCGCGGCGAGAAGCCGCGCTACGACGGCCGCTGGCGCCCGGCGCCGGGCAAGACCCTGCCGACGCCACCGGCGGGCGTCGATCCGGTGATCCGGTTCTGCAATCCGGTCGACGGCACGGTGGCCTGGGACGACCTGGTCAAGGGCCGCATCGAGATTGCCAACGCGGAGATGGATGACCTGATCATCGCGCGCCCGGACGGCACGCCGACCTACAATTTCTGCGTGGTGGTGGATGACTGGGACATGAAGATCACCCATGTCATTCGCGGTGACGACCATGTGAACAACACCCCGCGGCAGATCAACATCCTGCGCGCGCTGGGTGCGGAGGTGCCGCAGTATGCGCACCTGTCGATGATTCTCGGCGACGACGGCCAGAAGCTCTCCAAGCGCCATGGCGCGGTGAGCGTGATGCAGTACCACGAGGACGGCTACCTGACCGAAGCGGTCATCAACTATCTGGCCCGGCTGGGCTGGAGCCACGGCAACGACGAGGTGTTCTCGCGCGCGCAACTGGTGGATTGGTTCGACCTGAACCACATCACCCCGTCGGCCGCGCAGTTCAATACCGAAAAGCTCAACTGGCTCAACGCGCACTACATCAAGGCCACCGATGACAAGGTGTTGGCGGCCGACACCGCCAGCCGACTGGCGCGTCGCCAGGTCGATCCGGAAACCGGTCCGGCACTCGACACCCTGGTGGCGCTGTACAAGGAGCGGGTGTCGACGCTGAACGAGCTGGCCGATGCGGTCGAGGCGTTCTACATCGATGTGCGCCCGTCGGACGAATTGCTGACGCAGCATCTGAGCGATGCCGCCCGCGCGGCGCTGGCCGATCTGGCCGATGCGTTCGGCCAATGTGAGTGGCAGCGTGAGGCGATCAGCGCGGCGATCAAGGCGACGATGAAAACACACGGGCTGAAGATGCCGCAGGTGGCGATTCCGCTGCGGGTGTTGCTGGTCGGCCAGCCGCAAACGCCGGCGATCGATGCGGTGGTCGAGGCCATGGGGCGAGACACGGTGCTGACGCGGATACGGCGCTACCTCTAACCGGAAATGCCACCCAGACCCCGCTGCGGCGGGGTTTTTTATTGCTCGGATGGTTCTGCACCGGGCGCGTCGTCGGCTTCGATCCAGTAGTGCTGCTTGTGGCCCAGCGCCTCGAAGCGCGCCCGTTCGCTGTCGGCCTGGGCTTGCGTCAGGCGGCGTGCGATCACGAAGCGGTTGCCATTGTCGTCGCACCGGCAAAGACGCCACGCCGCTGGATGCCGGCCCCGTTCGATTGCTGCGGCGACGGCATCGCCAACCCGGAAGCCGGCGCGTTGCGCCAATGCGTTCAAATGCGACAGCCGGCCACTGTGCCAGGTGTCGAGTCCATCGCCGATGCATGCGGTGTCGTGGCCGACGGTGGCCGCGATGATGCCTGCGGCCTCAAGGCGTGACAGCGCGGCGATGCCTGCCGCGTGTTTGCCGACGCCGGCGTCGTTGAAGATGACGATGCGCGGCGGAATGGCCAGTGCGTACCCGGCCGCGCTCTGCCCGCCGTGTGAGCCACAGACGATGATCTGCCCGCGGTCTTCGGGGCGCAACTCGGCAATCGAGTCGAGCACCCGAACGTGGTAGCTGGCCTGGGCGATGTGGTGTCGCATGCCACCGATTGTGGCCGATTCCGCGCCCCGCGTCTGCGTTCAGAAATCCACGCTGCCCGCGTTGGCCAGGCGGCCGCCGTCGACGCGCACCGTGTCGCCGGGACGCCAGGAGGGCGGCTGGTCCTGGTCGATGGTGCGGATGCTGCCGTCGTTCATGCGCACGGTGATGCGGTAGCGGGTGGTCGGGGTCATGTTGCGTTCAACGTTGTGCCCGGCAACGCCACCGATCACCGCACCGGCGATGGTGGCCAGGTCCTTGCCACTGCCTTTGCCCACCTGGTTGCCCAGCAAACCGCCCACCACGCCGCCGGCAATGGCGCCGACGCCGCTGCCTTTGCCGCGACGATCGAGTGTTTCCACCTGGGTCACGACGCCGCAATCCGGGCAGTATCGGGCGACCGGTTGCACCACCGGGTCCGGGGCCGGTTGCGGCCGCGGGGCCTGTGCCACGACCGGTGCCGCGGCCGCTTTGGG
This sequence comes from Pseudomonadota bacterium, assembly GCA_008501585.1. GTDB lineage: Bacteria > Pseudomonadota > Gammaproteobacteria > Burkholderiales > Rhodocyclaceae > Nitrogeniibacter. Next base: position 108,371 of record QQUN01000021.1, read on the forward strand.
TTTGGCTGTTGCGGGTGCCGGCGCCGCTGCCGTGGCCGCCTGGGGCGGATTGGATTCCGGTGCGGACACCACGGCTGGCGTCGACGCCGGGGCGATATCCGCGGGGGTCAGCACGGTGACGGGAGCAGGTACGTCGGCCGGCTGATCGGCTGTCGCCGGGGCGGGGAGCAGCTCGGGCTTGAGCGCAGCGTCGGAACCGGGGAGCCAGCCCATGAAGGCCGCCGTACCGGTCACGCAGAAGGCGATGACGGCAGCCGCCGTCAGCCACTGAACGGGGTGAAGTGATGTGCGCATGGTGGGTGTCCCACTATTGGAGGTCATGCGCATTTAACGCGAGGCCACCGCCAGGCGAGGACTGCCGAAAGAAAGCCTTACAAAAGGCGGATTCAGCCGTCGCTGGGAAAGCGTTCGCGCCGTGCCCGCCGGAGCACGAAGCGGCCGGGGTCGATGGCGTCGACCAGATCGCGTTCGAGCGGCAGCGGGTCGCCGTCGAGCTGGCTGGCCAGGGTTTCGGCGACAATGGCCGACCACACCAGGCCGCGCGCGCCAAAGCCGGAGATGGCGTACAGGCCGGGCTCACGCGCGACCTGATCCAGTGTGGCGTCCGGCGGATAGGTGCCTGGGGCGGCGATGGCCCCGACCATGGGCAGCCGGTCCGGTGAGGCCGGGCGGAAGCCGACGCGCCCGGCCATGGGTGTGTCGCCAAGCGTCTGGCTGAAACCGGGCAGGATGAAATCGAGCTTGGCGAGGTTGTCGATGTGCTCGCTCTCGCGCAGGGCGGGGTCGTCGTCATCGACCAGGAAGGTCGCGCCGGCGCAGCGCACGCCGTCGATGGCCGGGCTGACGTAACCAAGGCGGCACACCACGATATCGGGCGCACTGCCTTCGGTTGCGGGCAGGTGGCTGACCTGGCCGCGTGCCGCGCGCACCGGCAGCGTAGCGGCCTGGGTGAAGCGCCGGATGTCGGCGCCGTTGGCCAGGATGACGCAGGCGCTTTCGGCGAGGATGTCGCCATGCTGATCGCGCACCTGCCAGCGGTCGTCGTGGCGCGCCAGGGCGCTGACCGACACTCCGTAGCGCACGCTCAATCCGTCGCCCGCGGCGGCGATGTTGGCCGTGCACAGGCTGGGCGGCTGGACCCAGCCGCTGCCGGGGAACCACCACCCGCCCACCGCCAGCGGCCAGCCGGCGAGGGCGCTGGCTTCAGCGTGGTCGACATGGCGGAGAAAGTCGGCCGGCGGCTGCTGGCTGTCGACCACCTCGCGCTGGCGGGTTTCGTGCTGCGGATCGCGCGCCAGGTGCAGCACGCCGGTGGGGGCCCAGCGCACGGCATGGCCGCTTGCGCCAAGCGCGTTGAGATGGCGGATGCCGGCCAGCGTACCGGCGCGGGTCAGGCGGGCGAGGCGGTTGTCGTCGAGGCTGGGCAGGGGCCGCAAGACGCCGGCGAGGTTGCCCGAGGCGCCCTGGCCGGGGCCATCGGCCGCGTCGAGCAACAGGACCTGCCAGCCGCGCTTGACCAGGCGATGGGCCAGCGAGGTGCCGGCGAGCCCGGCGCCGATAATGATGGCCTCACGCTCGTGTGGCGTGCGACGCTTTTCGGGCGCGCCGGCAATGTGCCCGCGCAGCATCTCGCTCTTGCCGGTAAAGCCGCGGACCTTGTCGATGCGGAAGCGGGCGTACTCCAGGTGCTGGCGCACTTCGCGGGAGACCGACCAGGTGGCCAGCGTAGCGACCGGCGCAGCCAGCGCGGCGAGCTGGTGGCACAGTCGGGCCGACCACAAGTCCGGGTTGCGGGCGGGGGAAAAACCGTCGAGATAGAACGCGTCCACCCGGGCGTCGAGCTTGGCGAGGGCGTCGTTCGCGTCGCCGAACACCAGCGTCAGCGCCACGCGGCCGTCCTCGAGCCACAGGCGATGGTGGCCGGGCGTCAGCGTGGGCCATTGTGCGCACAGGCGGGCCGACAACGTGGCCAGCTCGGGCCAGCGGCGGTGTGCCACGGCCAGATCGCTGGCGCTGAACGGGTGCTTCTCGATCGAGATGAAATGCAGCCGGTCGCAGCGCTTCGGGTCGTCGCGCCAGGCCGCCCAGGTGGCAAGAAAGTTCAGCCCGAGACCGAAGCCGGTTTCCAGAATGACGAAGCGCGGCTTGCGCTGCCAGCGGTGCGGGAGCTGGTTGCCCTCGAGGAAGACATGCCGGCTCTGGCCCAGCGCGCCGTGCTGGGTGTGATAGACATCGCCAAAGCGCGCCGAGTACGGGGTGCCATCTGCCGTGGTGTCCAGCTGCGCGGGTTCGATCCGCTCGTACATCAGTGAACCGTTGGCGGAATGTCGGTTGGCGCGGGCGTGACGGCCTCCGGCAAGGGAAGGTCGTCCAGATGCAGATCCCAGTCCGCCTTGGCGGCGGTACTGCGGATCATCGCACACAGGGCCTGCATCAAGGCCTTGTCGCAGTCGAAGCTGACCTGTCGTGCGCGCGTCTCGCCGAGCATGATCCGGCACAGCGGGCCTTCGAGCGGCTCGAGCCGGCTCTCGGTGGCCAGCAGGGGCTCGGTGCCCAGGGGGTGCGCCAGATCCGTCTCGTCGAAGGGCGCCTTGAAGGTGCCCGACGCCTCGACCTCGGTCGGCTCGGCCGTACGGGCGCCCGGCGCCTTGCGGGAGAGGTGGCTGTTGAGCATGCGCTGCAGCCCCGGCCACAGCGCCTTGAGCAGGCGCCGGGTGATCAGGACGCCGATCTCTTCGCGCTGGGCCGTGGCGATGCGCAGGAGCATGCGATCGGCCCGCGCATCGTAGGCCACCTGGAGTTGCTGGATCTGCATCGTGCGCCGGCTTACTCCGGCCGCATCTGCGGGAACAGGATCACGTCGCGGATGGCGGGGCTGTCGGTCAGCAGCATGACCAGGCGGTCGATGCCGATGCCGCAGCCGCCGGTGGGGGGCAGGCCGAACTCGAGCGCGCGGATGTAGTCGGCGTCGTAGAACATGGCCTCGTCGTCGCCGGCTTCCTTGGCTTCGACCTGGGCACGGAAGCGCGCGGCCTGGTCTTCCGGATCGTTCAGCTCGGAGAAGCCGTTGGCGATCTCGCGGCCGACGATGAACAGCTCGAAGCGCTCGGTGATTTCCGGATTGGTGTCCGAGGCACGCGCCAGCGGGCTGACTTCGACCGGGTAGTCGATGATGAAGGTCGGCTCCCACAGCTCGGCTTCGGCGCAGGCCTCGAACAGTTGCAGTTGCAGGCTGCCCAGGCCACCGGGCTTGACGCTCTCGCCGAAGGCGTTGATCTTGGCCTTGAGCCACTCGGCGTCGGCCAGTTGCTCGAGCGTGAAGCCCGGGTGGTACTTGCGGATCGCCTCGACGATGGTCAGGCGGTGGAAGGGCTTGGACAGGTCGAGTTCGCGGCCCTGGTACTGGAACACCTCGGTACCCAGCGCCTCGCGCGCGGCCTGGCGGATGAGGCCTTCGGTGAAGTTCATCAGGCTCTGATAGTTCGCGTAGGCCTCGTAGAACTCCATCATGGTGAATTCGGGGTTGTGACGCGGGCTGAGGCCTTCGTTGCGGAAGTTGCGGTTGACCTCGAACACCTTCTCGAAGCCGCCCACCACCAGGCGCTTGAGGTAGAGCTCGGGCGCGATGCGCAGGAACAGCTCCATGTCGAGCGCGTTGTGGTGGGTGGTGAAGGGCTTGGCCGAGGCACCGCCGGGGATGGGGTGCATCATCGGCGTTTCGACCTCGAGGAAGCCGTGGCTCATCATGTAGTTGCGGATCGACTGCACCATGCGGCTGCGCGCCACGAAGGTGAAGCGCGACTGCTCGTTCATGATCAGGTCGAGATAGCGCTGGCGGTACTTGGTTTCCTGGTCGGTCAGGCCGTGGAACTTTTCGGGCAGCGGGCGCAGGTTTTTGGACAGCAGGCGGATCTCGGTGCAGTTGACCGTCAGCTCGCCGGTCTTGGTCTTGAACAGCGTGCCGACCGCGCCGACGATGTCGCCGATGTCCCAATGCTTGAAGTCGGCGTGCACATCTTCGCCCACGCCCTGGTTGCTCACATACAGCTGGATGCGGCCCGACAGGTCCTGAATGGTGGCGAAGCTGGCCTTGCCCATGACGCGCTTGAGCATGACGCGGCCGGCCACGCGCACTTCCACCGGGGTTTCCTCGAGGGCCTCGCGGGTCTTCTCGCCATACATTTCGTCAAGCTTGCCGGCGGTGTTCTCGCGCGAGAAATCGTTGGGGTAGGCACGCCCGGTCTCGCGCCATGCCCGCAGCTTTTCGCGGCGTTCGGCGATGAGGTGGTTTTCGTCGGCGGAAGGCGTGGAGTTCTGTTCTGACATGTGTGGCTCGTTTGAATGATGGCGAATCCGGGCCGGGGGAGCGCCGGCGGCGGAAAGCCGCAATTTTCGCATAACCGTGGCGAGAAGTCGCTCGTGGCGCCGACGGCGCAGCGATGCAGCGCAAAAGAAGGCGGATTGGGGCTTAAAGACATCGACTTTGCGCCGTTATACGACTCATCTGCGGAAGCCAAGCATGCGAACACGAACCGGCGACACCCTTCTGGCCTTGCTCAAGGCCGCGCAACACCTCACCTCGCTTCACGCGCGGGATGCCTTGTTGCGAGCGTTCTGCGTCGGCGCCCAGCGCGCGTTGGGTGCAGCACGATGCGATGTGTACGTACTTGGGCCGGGGTTCGGTCGGCGGGGGGCCGAACGCATCGGCTGGAGCGGCGGCGAGGGCGTCGGTGGCGACTGGGACGATGCACCCGATGACAAGGCCGCCCCGAATGAAGACGCCTTTCTGGCCCTGGCGGTCGATGCGCCTGCCGGTTTTCACCGCGAGCGAAACCCCGATGGATGGCGGCTGGCGTTTCAGGTGCGCCATGCCGATCGTGTCCGCTGGGTGCTCGATGTCCACACGCCCACCGCCGTGGCGGCGGTCGCCATCGACGGCGTGCGTGCCTACATCCATTGCTTCGAGCGGCTGATGGCCCACTGGGACTACGCCAACCTCGACACCCTGACCGGCCTGCTCAATCGCAAGACCTTCGACGAGCAGTTCGATCAGCTCATTGCCGTTGCCGAGCGGGCGCGCCGACAGGACGGCGAGCGCCGTGAAGACAAGGCCCCGCCCGACCCCGCCTGGCTGGGCATTGTCGATATCGATCATTTCAAGAACATCAACGACACCTGGGGGCACTTGTTTGGCGATGAGGTGTTGATTCGCCTGGCCGACTGCATGCGGGGTGCGTTCCGCGGTTCGGACAAACTCTTCCGCTTCGGCGGCGAAGAATTCGTGGTGATGTTGCGCAATGTGTCGGCGGACACCGTGACCAGCATCTTCGAGCGTTTCCGGGCGCAGGTCGAGACTCACCATTTTCCGCAGGTCGGCACGGTGACATGCTCGATTGGCTTCGCCCAGGTCGATGACCGCTTGCCGCCGGCCGAGTTGCTCGGCCGGGCCGACTCGGCGCTCTACTACGGCAAGTCGCACGGACGCAACTGCACCTGGGCCTACGAAGCGCTGGTAGCCACCGGCAAATTGGTGGCCACCACGGCCACCAGCAGCGCCCAGCAGGACGCCGACCAGTACTTCTGAGCCGCGACGGCGCTCAGTCGCGCTGGCGTTGCAGCACCCCGATCGGCGGTGCCCATTCCTCTGCCGGCGGTTTCTTGCGCGTCACCAGCGTCAGCTGTGCCGGCGCGAACACATTGGCGTTGTGCGTCACCGGCGTGGTGATCAGGTATTGCGCGCGGGTGGCACGCAGGAAGGCGCCGACCCGGTCGATGTTGGCCACGTCCAGGTGGGCGAAGGGCTCGTCGATGAACACGAAGCCGCCCGGACGGGTCTCGTCCATCAGCAGCGCGATCAGCAGGATCAGCGACTTCATCACCTGCTGGCCGCCGGAGGCCTCGCCGTCGTTGAGGCCAACCGCGCCCTTGCGGTCGAAATCGAAGCGCACCTCCAGCCCCGAGCGGTTCAGCGCTGCGTCGTCGTTGTCCAGATGCGGCACCGGGCAGTCCACCTCGACATGCGCCAGTTCGCCCAGCGCCTTGAGGTTGCGGCTGTACTGGCGCACCGTGGCGCGCAGCTTGCCGATGTAGGCCCCGCGCGCCTCGTCGGTGTGGCGGCGGGCGGTGGCGCAGTAGCCCTGGCGCGTGGCGTAGTCGCGCTCGCGGCGGTCGAGCTCGTCGAGCAGTCGGTCGCGCAGGGTGAGCACGGCGGCGTCCTGCACCCAGTCGCCGTGCTCCAGCCGCTGGCGCAAGCGCTCGGCCTCGGCGCGGGCGCTGCGCGCATCGCCATAGCGTTCGATGAGCGCCTCGATGCCCTCGCCGCGGCGCCAGGCCGGCGGCATGCCGCGACGCAGACGGCGCAGGCGCTGCACGCGCTGGGCCTGGGACTGGCGGCGCGGGCGGTCTTCGCTGTCGAGCAGGCCGAGGCGTTGCTCATGCGTGGCCAGCTCGCGGCGGCGGCGGTCGAGTTCGATCTGGATGCCGTTGAGGCGCTCGCCGATGCTGTCGAGCGCGCCCTGCAGTTCGGTGCGTTCCGCGATCGCGCCGGTGAGTGCCTTGCGGGCCACCGGCAGCTCGGCCTCTGCCTCGGCAAAGGCCTGGGCGCGGGCAGCCAGCTGCGGTGCAGCGCTCAGGCCGAGCAGCTGGCTGCGCAGGGTGGCGAGGCGGTCGCGCAGCGTGTCCATTTGCGGGCGCAGCGGGCTCAGCGCCTTGTCCAGCTCGCGCACCTCGGCCGACAGCACATCGATGCGCGCCTGGCGCGCCAGCTCGCCGAAGTGGAATTCACGCGGACGGCCCAGGTGGCGGGCGCCGCGGCGCTCGCGGTGATAGGCGTCGCGAGTGATCCATTCGGTGTCGCGCGGCAACGCGCTGCCGGCGGCGGCATCCTCGACGCGGGTGATGCGGTTGAGCAGATCGGCCAGCCAGCGCGGCACCGGGCCGGCAAAACGCACCACCTCGGCCAGCGTGTCGCGCTGGGCCGGCGGGGCGTTTTCGCAGTCGGCGACGATGAAGTGGCGGAAGCGCTCGCGCTCGCCCAGCGCCCAGGCCTGGTGCCGGTCGGCGGCGCGTTCGAGCAGCAGCACATGACGGTAGGGGCGCAGCACCGCTTCGATGGCGCCTTGCCAGGCGGCGTCGGTGATCTCGATGGCCTCGGACAGCGCGCGGTGGCCGATGCCGGCCTCGGTGAGCTGGGCGCGGAAGGCGCGCACCTCGGGGTCCGAGGGCGGGCTGCTGCGCTCATGGGCATGGGCGAGGGCGTCCTTGGCGGTTTCGAAGCGGGCGATCAGCTCACGCTCCTGGGCGCGCAGGGCCGTCAGCTCCGCCTCGACGGACTCGTGCTCGGCCTCGATGGCGGCGGCGTCCTGGCCTTCTTCACGGGCCAGCAGCTCGCGCAGGGCATTGCGCTCGGTGAGCACGCGTTCGAGGTCGCGCACGCGGTCGTGGGCGCTCAAATGGCGCTGTTCGACGGCGAGGAATTCGCTGCGCGCCTTGGCGCGGGCGGCTTCTTCGGCCGTGCGCTCGGCCTCGACCTGAGCGATGCGCTGGCGCGCCGCGACCAGGCCTTGCTGGCGCTCACGCCGCTCCCCGTCCTGGGCGCGCAGCTGGCTGCGTTCGGCACGGATGTCGCGGCGCAGCTCGAAGGCTTCGAGGCGCGGCACGATCTCGGCGTCGAGCGCGGAGAGCTCGTCGGTGATCTGCTTCCATTCCAGAAAGCGGTCGGCTTCGAGCCGCTTGGCTTCGGCCTGGGCGCGCAGGCGGTCGAGGTCGATCGACAGGCTGTCGAGTTCGCGCTCGGCGTTTTGCTGCTCTTCGCGGGCGACATCGTAGTTGTCGAGCACTTCCTTGTCGCCGAACACGTCGAACACCAGTTCGAGCAGCGCCTTGGGCGCGTATTCGCACAGCTTGTCGGTGTCGCCTTGCTCCAGCGCCAGCACCTTGGCAATGGCGGGGGTCAGGCCGCCGGCGGCGAGCCGGCTCTGGTAGTCGCGCAGGCCGATCCAATCATTGTCGGTGTCGAGCGCTTCGATCTCGACGTCGCCGTCGACGATGGTGTAGTCGCGCGTCCACTCGCCGCCGGCGCGGCGGATGCGGCAGGCCAGGGTGACGGTGTCGGCCAGGCAGGGGAAGAACGGCCGCCGGCCGGTGGCGCCGGGCAGGTTGGCGACGGTAGCACGGATCCAGGCGTGGCTGCGGTTGGCACGGCGCACATAGCGGCGGAAGTCGCGCTTGCCCGAGCAGCGCAGGGCGAACAGCGTGCGCAAGGCGTCGAGCAGGGTGGTCTTGCCCGAGCCGTTGGGGCCGACGATGGTGATGATCTGGGCGTCGAGCGGCAGCGTGAAGCGGCGCCAGAAGTCCCAGTGGACCAGTTCGATCTGTTTGATATGGAACATGTGATCGGTGTTGAGTCAGTAGCAGTCTGCGACCATGGCCGCCGTACGTGATTTCGCTAGAGGGGAGTGGCGCGAAGCCGGACTCATCTTCGCCCGCATTGCAGTCGATAGCGCTCAGATATGTAGTGGTTGCGACTGCTTTTAAGGTCTTCGATACGAGCGATGTGATTCGGTTGGCGCAATTGGCTGTCGATTTGATCGATCTGTTCTTGGAGCCAGTCGCAGCAGGCTTTGGCACTTGAGCAAGAGACCGAACCGGTCGCTTTGTCGATGCTCACTTTCCCGATAGGTAAAGCCGATTTTTGCGTTTCTGAGCTGCTGCCCGCATGGGCACCACTGAGTGCAAAGGCGTGCTGGGTCCAGAGCACTGCGGCGACACTAACTGCCAAGCGGATTGCGCGAACCATCAAAACGCCTCCGCACCCGGTTCGGGCATGTCGCCGTCGAACTCGTCTTCATCGTCGGCATCGGCGAGCGTGAACGCGTCGGCCGAGGGCGGGGGGTGGCCGGCCTCGGTGAGTACGCCGGCGAGCGTGCCGTGGATGATGCGGTCGGCCATCAGGCGGTAGTCGAGCGCCACGTCGAGCAGCGGGCCTTCGAGCAGCATGCCGTTGCGCCGCTCGATGAAGCCGAGGCGGGCGAGGCGGCCAAGCATGAAATTGCGCACCTTGGTTTTGCCGCCCAGGCGCGGGCCGAAGTCGGCGATCAGCGAGGCTTCGGAGACGCCGGCGGAGACTTCGGCGCCGTGGGCCACCGGCTGTTCGCTGGCGAACAACTCCTCCTGGCCTTCGTTGGCGAGGTTCTGGCGCGTGACCTGGCGTTCGCGCTTGGGCAGGATGATCAGCGCCCACAGCACCACCAGCAGGGCGATTTCGTCGCGCGTGAGGCCCATGTTGCTGGCCTGATATTCGCGGCTGCTGCCGAAGGTGGGTTCGAGCGCGTCGGGCGTGAGGCCGACCGCCACATGCGCGGCGTAGGGGTTGTCGAGCAGGCGCAGGCCGACGCTGGCCAGGCGCTGGTCGATCTCGTGGCGGAAGGTTTCGTCGATGAGCGCGCGGCGCACCATCGGATCCTTGCGCGGCAGCCAGCGCTGGGCGATGAGGCGCGCGGTGAGGGCGCGGATGTCGTGTTCCATGGGCGCGTCAGTCCGTGGTGTTGGGGCTCAGGCGGCGGATGCTGCCGGCGCTGATGCGGGCGATGTCGTCATGACCAACCTCGACCAGCGTGGGCTCGAACTCGACCTTGAGCGGCAGGCGCATGAAGGCGCCGATCGGGCCGTCGGCGGGTGCGCTGTCCTGGCTGTCGGCGAGCAGGGCGAGCAGCGACAGGCGGTAGGCCGCGTGGCCGAAGCTGCCGCCGGCGACCATGTCGTGCAAGGTGGCGGGTTCGGCCGAGATGGCGTCGAGCCGGCCGGCAAAATGGGTGAGCAGGCGCAGGTCTTCTTCTTCGGGCGCGAGCGCGGTGGGGGCGTCGTCGGCGGCCGGCAGGGCGGTGTCGTCGGCGTCGCCGCGCAGCAGATCGCACAGGGCGGTTTCGGCGCGGTCGAGCAGTTCGTGGCCACCCGCCAGCAGCGGAATCTGCGGCGTGTCGGTGATGGCGTCGGCCGCCATGGCCGCCAGCGCGTCGGTCGCTTGCCGCCCCAGCCAGGCGGCGACGTCGCTGGAGGAGATGCCGGAACTGCCGAGGGTGACGCGCTGGGTCTCGATCTTGTTGAGCGCGCGCTGAAAGGCGGCGTCGACCCGCGCCAGGCGGGACTGCGCCAGGCCGATCCGCTGCGCGATGCGGGCGACATCGAAGGGGGCGTCCGGATCGACGAGCAAGCTGCGCAGGATGTCGGTGCCGCGGTCGAGCCACTTGCCGTTGGCCGACAGCCGCCGGCGAGATTCGACGATGCGGAACTCCGAACCGGAGGCGATGGCTTCCTCGAAATGCAGGGTGAGGTCGTTGAGCTTGGAGAGCAGATGCCCCAGCGCTTCGGCGGTGATGCTGTCGGTGGCTTGCAGGCCGGCGAGCTGGGCGGTGAGGAAGCCCAGCTCGGCGTCTTCGGATTCGCCAAAACGCAGCAGCATGCCCAGCGCGGCGACGGCGTTGCGGCCGGCGTCGGAGACATGGTAGAGGCCGTCGTCGGCGTAGCTGATCAGGCCGGATTCGCGCAGGCGCTTGAGCGTGGTTTCGAGCTTGACCGGGTCGAGGTAGGCAAAACGGCGGCGCAGGGCGTCGGGCGACCAGCGGGGTTGCTCGGCGTCATGGCCGATCTCGCGCAAGACGAGCAGGCGCAGCAACACCTCCGCCTCGCTGCCGCGAAACAGGGAGATGAAGGTGTCGATGACCGGCTGCGCCGCGGCGAGTGCCGACAGTTCGGGCACATCGTCCACGGCGTAGCCGGGCGCGAGATAGTCGGCGAGGTCCTGATCCGTCATGCGCGATACGTGCAGCGCCTCAGACCGCTTGCTTGAGGCTGGCCTCGATGAAGTCATCCAGGTCGCCGTCGAGCACGGCCTGGGTGTTGCCGACTTCGTAGTTGGTGCGCAGGTCCTTGATGCGCGACTGGTCGAGCACGTAGGAGCGAATCTGGTGGCCCCAGCCGATGTCGCTCTTGGCGTCTTCGAGCGCCTGGGCCTCGCTCTGGCGCTTGCGCAGCTCCAGCTCGTAGAGCTTGGCCTTGAGCATCTTCCAGGCTTCGTCCTTGTTGCGATGCTGTGAGCGGTCGTTCTGGCACTGCACGACGATGCCGGTCGGGTAGTGCGTCAGGCGCACCGCCGAGTCGGTCTTGTTGATGTGCTGGCCGCCGGCGCCCGAGGCGCGGTAGGTGTCGGTGCGCACATCGGCCGGGTTGATCTCGATATCGATGGAGTCATCGATTTCCGGATAGATCTGCACCGAGCAGAAGCTGGTGTGGCGACGGGCGTTGGAGTCGAAGGGCGACTTGCGCACCAGGCGGTGGATGCCGGTTTCGGTGCGCAGAAAACCATAGGCGTACTCGCCCGAGACCTTGATGGTCGCGCTCTTGATGCCGGCCACTTCGCCCTCGGACTCTTCGAGCAGTTCGGTCTCAAAACCCTTGCGTTCGCAGTAGCGCAGATACATGCGCTCGAGCATGCCGGCCCAGTCCTGCGCCTCGGTGCCGCCGGCACCGGCCTGGATGTCGATGAAGCAGGCGTTCTCGTCCATCGGGCCGGAGAACATGCGGCGGAACTCAAGCCCGCCGACGATTTCCTCGAGCGCCTTGGCGTCGGTCTCGATGGCTTCGAGCGTATCGTCGTCGCCTTCGGCCTCGGCCATCTCGAACAGGTCGAGCAGGTCGGTCGATTGCTGGGCGACATGCTGCAGCGTGAGCACCACGCCTTCGAGCAGCTTCTTTTCCTTGCCCAGCGCCTGACCGCGCGCGGCGTCGTTCCAGACGTCGGGGTCTTCGAGGGCGATGTTGACTTCTTCTAGCTTCGAGGCTTTTTCAGCGTAGTCAAAGATACCTCCGAAGTTCTTCCCCGCGGCGCTTCAGGTCCGCAAGAGCTTCGGCGATGTCGTTGATGCGTTCTGCGTCCATGGCAGGGGTCTCCGGCTGTTCAATGCAAACCGCGCATTATACAGCGAGCGCCTGCCGGATCGGCAGCTTACTGCCCCAGACTGGCATACGCGATGGGCGTGCCCGAGGGGCTGGTGATGGCGGCCAGCGCGCGGTAGGCCTTGGCTTGCACGACGTCGGGCAGTCGCACGAAATTGGCCCGCTGGGCCAGTTCATCGCCATGCATGAAGGCATGGGTAAAGAAGCGCAGTGTGGCGATGCCGGTGGCTTCGTCCATGACTTTCGGCAGCAGCACGAAGGTGCCCATGGTGATCGGCCAGCTCTCTGCGCCGGGCTGGTCGGTCAGCGTCTGGGTGAACTCGCCGGCGCTCTGCCAGGGGCTGGCGCTGAGTGCGGCGCGGAAGCTGTCGATGGTCGGCGACACGAAGAGGCCGGCCCGGTTCTGCATGCTGGCGCCGCTGAGCTTGTCCTTGAGCGCGTAGGTGTAGTCCACATAGCTGATCGCGCCGGGCGTGGCCTGCACCGCCTTCACCACGCCGCCGCTGTTGGGCGTGGCGATGGCGCCGTCGAACCACTTGATGCTGTTCGCCGCGCCGTACTGAGTCTTCCACTGCGGGCTGACTTTGGACAGGTAGTCGGTAAAGTTGTACGTCGTACCCGATCCATCGGCCCGCACCACCACGCGGATGTCGGCGGCGGGCAGTGGCGCACCCGGATTGAGCGCCACCAGCGCCGGGTCGTTCCAGCGGGTGATCTTGCCCATGAAGATGCGTGCCAGCGTGTCGGCGTCGAGACGCAGGGTGTGGGCTTTCAGTTCGGGCAGGTTGTAGAAGGGGACCACGCCACTGACCACGGTGGGCACCACGACAAGGCCGTCCTTGTCGAGCGAGGCCTTGTCCGGGGCGACATCCGAGGCGCCGAACTGGACATTGCGCGCGCGAATTGCAGCCACCCCTTTGGATGAGCCGACCGACGCGTACTCGACGGGATTGCCGCCGGCCCTGGCGAAGGCATCTGCCCAGGCGGCGTAGATGTGCTTGGCGGCGGAGGAGCCGGCGCCGCGAATGGTCAGTGGGGTTTGGGCGTGCACGACACCCTGCGCGAGCGCGAACACGATGATGAAGAACCGGAGGAGCGATGCGGCCACGGGGGTATGTCCAAGGTGATAGTTCAGGCGCGCGCATTCTGCCGGCCGAATGTGTCGACGGTATGAATTCTGTTAGGGATTTATGAATGACGGCATAAGCCGTTCTGACCACCACCGCGCGAGCGTGCGGCGTGTGTTACCTCACCGCGACGCCCTTGACGAGCGCCCAAACAGCCGTGCCGGCCGCCAGACCCAGGCGTTCGCGCGACAGGTGGGTGATTCGCGCAAGCAACTGCACGTTGCCAACCTCAAGGCGCACCAGGCAGTGCGCGGGGTTCGGGTCGTCCGAAATCTCCATCACCTGCGCGCGCAGATGGTTGAGCACACTGCTGTCGGCGGGCGGGTTCAGGGCGATCGCAATGTCGCGGGCAGCGATGCGAACCCGCACGGCCGACCCCACGGCCCGGTCGACTGCACCCACGGTCAGCTCGCCACCGGTAAAGGCAAGCGTGGTGAGGTGGTGCGCCGGATCATGCTGCCGGATGGTGGTGTGCACCACGGCGCCGGCATGCGCGCCATGGGCCAGCGGCAGGTCGCAGCGCGTGAGAATGGTATTGGTCGGGCCGTCGGCGATGATGCGCCCGCCCGACATCAGCAGCAGATGGTCGGCGAGGCGGGCCACTTCCTCGATCGAATGGCTGACATAGACGACCGGAATGCCGAGGCGCGCCGGCAGCTGTTCCAGTGTATCGAGGATCGCATCCCGGCCGTCGGCATCAACGGCCGACAGCGGTTCATCCATCAGCAGCAGGCGCGGCTGCGCCAGCAGGGCGCGGGCGATGGCGACGCGCTGGCGCTCTCCGCCGGACAGGTGTGCCGGCCGCCGCGCGAGCAAGTGCGCGATGCCGAGCCAGCCGACGGCGTCGTCGAAACGGATGACCTGGGCGGCGCGCGCGCGTGCCAAACCGTAGGCAAGGTTGTCGCGAACGTTCAGGTGGGCGAAGAGGCTTGCCTCCTGAAAGACGAAGGCCAGCGGACGTTGGTGTGTCGGCAGGCGCAGGCCGCTGGCATCATCCTGCCAGCAGGTGCCACCGAGGCGGATCTGCCCGCGGCCGGCCGGTTCCAGTCCGGCGAGCATTCGCAGGAGGGTCGTTTTTCCGGAACCCGAGGCGCCAAACAGCGCGGTCACCCCCACGCCGGGGACGGTCGCGGCGGCGCGGATCGCGAGTTGGGGCAGATCGAGTGCGAGATCGAAACCGAGCGTGGTGTCGGGTGTCATGCCTGAGCCCGGCGGTCGTTGAGCAGGTGCAGGGCGAGCAGCACGACGAAGGAGAAGAGCAGCATGCCGCCCGCCAGCCAGTGCGCCTGCGTGTACTCGAGCGCTTCGACATGGTCGTAGATCTGAATGGCCACCACCCGGGTTTCCTGCGGGATGTTGCCGCCAATCATCAGCACCACGCCGAATTCGCCGACGGTATGGGCGAAGCCGAGCACGGTGGCGGTCAGGAAGCCGGGCCTCGCCAGCGGCAGGATTACCGAAAAAAAGGCATCAAGCGGCCGGGCGCCGAGGGTTGCCGCCACTTCGCGCGGCCGCGGGCCGATGGCAATGAACGCGTCTCGAATCGGCTGGACGACAAACGGCAGCGAGTAGATGAGCGAGCCAAGCACCAGCCCGGCAAAGGTAAAGGGGAGGGCGTGCAGGCCGGCCGCTGCGGTGAAGCGGCCGATCGGGCCGTCGGGACCCATGGCGACCAGCAGGTAGAAACCCAGTACGGTCGGCGGCAGGATCAGGGGGAGCGCCACCAGCGCGTTGATTACACCGCGCCAGCGTGCACGCGAGTGGGCCAGCCACCACGCCAGCGGCGTGCCCAGCAAAAGCAGCAGCACGGTGGTGGTGCCTGCCAGCTTGAGTGTCAGCCAGATGGCGTCGACGTCGGCCGGGCTGAGCAGGCTGGTCGCGGGCGTCATTCGACGTCGTATCCGTGTTGACGAATGATCTGGCGCGCCGCATCGCTTTTCAGAAAGGTCATGAAGGCGACGGCCGCCGGGTTGTCGGCGCCGTGCCTGAGCAGCACCGCGCTTTGCCGGATGGGCGGGTGCATGTCGGGGGGCACGAGCCAGGCCGACCCACGAACGACCGCACCGTTCTCGCTCACCTGGGACCAGGCGACGAAACCAAAGGCGGCGTTGCCGGTGGCGACAAACTGAAAGGTCTGGGCGATGTTTTCGCCGTGCACCAGGCGCGGCCCGAGCGCGTCGGTCAGGCCGAGGTGTGCGATCGCCGCGGCGGCAGCGGCACCGTACGGGGCAATTTTCGGGTTGGCAATGGCGACGCGGCCGGCGATGTCGGCGCGCAGGGTGTCCGGCGTGAGGGTGCGACCCGGTGTGGCGTGCCACAGGGCGAGCCGGCCGACCGAATAGACAAAGCGGCTGCCGGGGACGATTCGTCCTTCCGTCTCGAGCAGGGCGGGGCGTGCTTCGTCGGCGGAGAGAAAGACGTCGAACGGTGCGCCGCGCTGGATCTGGGCGTAGAACTTGCCGGTCGAGCCGGTCGAGATGCGCAGCTGGTGGCCGGTGGCGGCGGTAAAGACCGGCGCCATCACTTCAACCGGCCTGGCGAAATTGGCGGCGACGGCAACGGTGAGCTCGCCGGCAAAGGCAGCAGGCATTGTCGCGAGCAGCGCGACGGCGATCAGGGAGCGGCAGCGTCGTAGCATGGCGGGGTTCGTGCCGTTATAGTTTGCCAACTATAACGCAAATCCGTCAGGCGTCAGTGCGATCCAGATCAACTTGCGGGTAAGGGAGACGACGGGTGCCGGTGCGGGGGGCGGGACGCTCAGACCTTGTTGCGCATCAGCCGGCCCTTTTCGCGCTCCCACTCGCGGGCCTTTTCGGTCTCGCGCTTGTCATGCTGCTTCTTGCCCTTGGCCAGGCCGATCAGGGCCTTGATCCGGCCCTTTGAATAATGCAGGTCCAGTGGCACCAGTGCGTAGCCGGCACGCTCGACCTGGCCGATCAGGCGGTCGATCTGGTTGGCATGGAGCAGCAGTTTGCGGGTGCGCACCGGGTCGGCATGGATGTGGGTCGAGGCCGAGGTGAGCGGGGTGATGTGCATGCCGAGGATGAAGATCTCTCCATCGCGGATCAGCACATAGCTTTCCTTGATGTTGGCACGCCCGGCCCGGATCGCCTTGACCTCCCAGCCTTCGAGGACGAGACCGGCCTCGATCTTCTCCTCGATGAAGTAGTCGTGAAAGGCTTTGCGATTGTCGATGATGCTCATGACACCCCGGTCGGCCACTGCGGCCCGCTTGCGGTAAAATCGGGCATTCTAGCAGTTCCCCGCTATTGCGCTTCCGACACATGGCCGCCGTCAAAAAAGTTGTTCTGATCGAATTTACCCCTGCCCAGATGTTCACGCTGGTCGACCAGGTCGAGGATTATCCGAAGTTTCTGCCCTGGTGCGGCGGTACCGAGCTGATCGAACGCACCGACACGCTGACGGCGGCGACGCTGCATATCAACTACCACGGCATCAAGGCGCATTTTTCGACTGAAAACAGCAAGCTGCCGCCGCGGGAGATGCATATCCGCCTCAAGGAAGGGCCGTTCGAGCACCTGGACGGCGGATGGATCTTCACCCCGCTGGGCGAGACGGCCTGCAAGGTGGAGTTCAGTCTCAATTACCAGTTTGCCAGTCGCCTGCTCGAAAAAGTGCTCGGGCCGGTGTTCAACCATATTGCCAATACCTTTGTCGACGCCTTCGTCAAGCGCGCCGGCCAGGTCTACCGGAGTGCCTGAGAGCATGGCAGAACAGATTTCCGTCGAAGTGGTGTATGCCCTGCGCGAGCGGCAGGATGTGGTACCGGTCAAGGTGCCGGAGGGGGCGACGGCGCAGGATGCGATCGAAGCATCGGGCTTGCTGGCCAAGCACCCGGAGATTGACCTGTCGGGGATCAACAAGGTCGGCATCTACGCCAAGCTGGCGCCATTGTCGACGGTGTTGCGCGAGCGTGATCGCGTGGAGATCTACCGGCCGCTGATCGCCGACCCGAAAGAGGTTCGCCGCAAGCGCGCCAAGGAGGGCAAGGTGATGAAGAAGGGCGGTGGCGATGATGCCGGCGGGGGCGAAGAGGGGCAGTAAGCCCGCATGCCGTCGTGGGGCGTTTGTCTCGTCCCGCCGTTCATGTGGCATCTCGCTGACTTGAACCGCTGACAACGGCCCGGCAGGACGGGCACCCAACTTGAAAAGGCCCCGCCATGATGCGGGGCCTTCGTCATTGAAAGATGGCGCGTCTCAGTTGCACGCCTGATTCATGATGTCGCGGGTGCGGGCGATTTCTTCGGCGCGGCCGGCATCATCGAGCACTTCGCGTTCGCCGGCGCTGTTCATGCGCTGAACCCGGCCGCCGCTTTCAAGCAGCTTGAGCTGACTGGTGGCCTGTTCGCAGGCTTCCTTCTTGCGTCGTGCCTGCTCGGCTTCTTCATTGGCCTTGGCCGTCGCGTCGGCGGCCTCGGCCTTGCGCTTGGCGAAATCGGCGTTCTTTTCAGCCCAGGTGGTGGGGGCGTCCGAGGTACTCTGCGCCGCGCCGCCGGCCGGTTGCGCGCTCGATTTGGGGGCCGTGGTCCGGATACCGGTCGGCTTGGCGTCGATGCCGGCTGGTGGCGTGTCCGAAAAATGGCGCTTGCCGTTGGCGTCGGTCCATTCATACACCTGGCCGGCACAGGCGATGCCGGAGGCCATGGCGAGCAGCAGCAGGGGGAGGTGGAGTCGTCGCATTGCGTTCAAGCCTTGCAGAGCTGAGGGTGCGTGGTCTCGCCCGAGCGGGGCGATCGATGCCATTGTAATCCGATCTGGCGACCGTGCCTGCAAAACCGGGGATCGCGTGATGCGCGATGGCCTGGCCCGGGACGTCCGCCAGCGCTTGCCTACGTCGAGGTTCGAGATCAAGCGCAAAGCAACTATCTACAGAGCGCCGATCCATCTGTATAATACGGATTTGGTTGAAAGGATTATAGCCATGCGCGTGATTCAGAAGGCGCTGACGTTTGACGACGTCCTTCTTGTCCCCGCCCATTCCGACGTCCTGCCCAAGGACGTCAACCTCCAGACGCAGCTGACCCGGAACGTTCGCCTGAACATTCCGCTGGTGTCTGCCGCCATGGATACGGTCACTGAAGCCCGGCTGGCGATCGCGCTGGCCCAGGAAGGCGGAATCGGCATTGTTCACAAGAACTTCTCGGCCAAGCAGCAGGCGGCCGAGGTCGCCAAGGTGAAGCGGTTTGAGTCCGGCGTCCTGAAGGACCCGATCACCATCCCGCCCGACATGAGCGTGCGCGAGGTGGTCGCACTGACCCGCCTGAACAAGTTCTCCGGTCTGCCGGTGGTCGATGGCAACAAGGTGGTTGGCATCGTCACCAACCGCGACCTGCGTTTTGAAATCAATCTTGACCAGCCGGTGTCGTCGATCATGACGCCGCGCGAGCGCCTCATTACCGTTCCCGAGGGCGAAAGCCTCGAGGTGGCCCAGGCGCTGATGCACAAGCACCGCCTGGAGCGCGTGCTGGTGATCAACGCCGCGGACGAGTTGCGCGGCCTGATCACCGTGAAGGACATGCTCAAGTCGACCGAGCACCCGAATGCCGCCAAGGACGAACACGGCCGCCTGCGCTGCGGTGCTGCCGTGGGCGTGGGCGAGGGGACCGAAGAGCGCGTCGAGCGCCTGGCCGAGGCCGGCGTCGACGTGATCGTGGTCGACACGGCGCACGGCCATTCGCGTGGCGTGCTCGAGCGGGTCCGCTGGGTCAAGAAGAACTTCCCCAATGTTGACGTGATCGGCGGCAACATCGCCACCGGCGATGCCGCCCGCGCGCTGGTCGACGCCGGCGCTGATGGCGTCAAGGTGGGCATCGGCCCCGGCTCGATCTGCACCACGCGTATCGTCGCCGGTGTGGGCGTGCCGCAGATCACCGCCATTGCCAATGTCTGCCAGGCCTTGTCCGGCACCGGCGTGCCGATGATCGCCGACGGCGGTATCCGCTTCTCGGGTGACATCGCCAAGGCGATCGCCGCCGGTGGCAATGCCGTCATGCTCGGTGGCCTGTTTGCCGGTACCGAAGAGGCGCCGGGTGAAACCGTGCTGTACCAGGGCCGTTCCTACAAGTCCTACCGTGGCATGGGCTCGTTGGGCGCCATGCAGCAGGGCTCGGCCGACCGCTACTTCCAGGATGCTTCGTCGAATACCGACAAGCTGGTGCCCGAAGGCATTGAAGGCCGCGTGCCCTACAAGGGGCCGGTGACCGCCGTCATCCATCAGCTGATCGGCGGCCTGCGCGCCTCGATGGGCTATGTCGGTGCGGCGAGCATTGCGCAGATGGTCGAGCGTGCGCAGTTTGTCGAGATCACCTCGGCAGGTGTGCGCGAGTCGCATGTGCACGATGTCCAGATCACCAAGGAAGCGCCGAACTATCACGTGGATTGATCCGCGTCCTGCACACACAAGGCGGCCGCGGCCGCCTTTTTTCCATTTTCAGCTGAGCGAAAGACATGGCGCATCAGAAAATTCTCATTCTTGACTTTGGTTCCCAGTTCACCCAGTTGATCGCGCGCCGGGTCCGCGAACAACAGGTGTATTGCGAGATTCACCCCTGCGATGTGGCCGATGATTTCCTGCGCGGCTTTGATGCAGACGGCATCATTCTCTCGGGCGGGCCGAACTCGGTCTATAGCGAAATCATGAATGCGCCGCAGCTGGTGTTCGAGCTGGGCAAGCCGGTGCTGGGCATTTGCTATGGCATGCAGACCATGGCTGCGCAGCTCGGCGGTAAGGTCGAGAGCTCCGACACGCGCGAATTCGGCTACGCCGAAGTGCGTGCGCAGGGGCACTCCAAGCTCTTCGACGGCATCCAGGACCGCAGCAACGACAAGGGCCACGGCCTGCTCGATGTGTGGATGAGCCACGGTGACAAGGTCACCGAACTGCCGCCGGGCTTCCGCCTGATCGGCAGCAACCCGTCCACCCCGATCGCCGCCATGGCGGATGAGGCGCGCGGCTTCTACGGCGTGCAGTTCCACCCCGAGGTAACCCACACCCTGAAGGGCAAGGAGATCATTACCCGCTTCGTGCACGATATCTGCGGTTGTGGCCACGACTGGAACATGCCCGACTATGTGTCCGAAGCGGTGGCGGCCATTCGCGAGCAGGTGGGCGATGAGGAGGTGATCCTCGGCCTGTCCGGCGGGGTCGACTCCTCCGTGGCCGCGGCGCTGATCCATCGCGCCATCGGCGACCAGCTCACCTGCGTGTTCGTGGACAACGGCCTTCTGCGCCTGAACGAAGCCGAGCAGGTGATGCAGACCTTCGCCCGCAACCTTGGCGTCAAGGTCATCCACGTGGATGCCACCGAACAGTTCCTCGGCCATCTGGCCGGCGTGAGCGATCCGGAGCAGAAGCGCAAGATCATCGGCCGCGAGTTTGTCGAAGTCTTCCAGGCCGAGGCCGCCAAGCTGCCCAAGGCGCGCTGGCTGGCGCAGGGCACGATCTACCCGGACGTGATCGAATCGGCCGGCGGCAAGACCAAGAAAGCCCACACCATCAAGAGCCACCACAACGTCGGCGGCCTGCCCGAGACACTCAACCTCAAGCTGCTCGAGCCGCTGCGCGAACTGTTCAAGGACGAAGTGCGCGAACTGGGCATCGCCCTCGGCCTGCCGCACGACATGGTCTACCGTCACCCCTTCCCGGGGCCGGGCCTGGGCGTGCGTATCCTGGGTGAGGTGAAGAAAGAGTTTGCCGACCTGCTGCGTCGTGCCGACGCGATCTTCATCGACGAGCTGCGCGCCGCCGACTGGTACGAGAAGACCTCGCAGGCCTTCGCCGTCTTCCTGCCGGTCAAGAGCGTCGGCGTGATGGGCGACGGACGCACCTACGAGTATGTGGTGGCCTTGCGCGCCGTGCAGACGCAGGACTTCATGACGGCGCACTGGGCCGAACTGCCGCATTCGCTGCTGGGCCGTGTGAGCAACCGGATCATCAACGAGGTGCGCGGGATCAACCGGGTGGTGTACGACATCTCCGGCAAGCCGCCGGCGACCATCGAGTGGGAATAAGCGCCGCCACCGCGGGCTGAGTCTCACCGATCATCTCGCATCCCCGCCGGCCTGGTGCCGGTGGGGATTTTTTTCGACCGTGATGAATGCGGGATGAACGGCGGCTTCAGTCGGCGTTCAGGCGTGGGCGGGCAAAGTACTTCCGTCAATCACAGCACGGGAGTCAATCATGAACACCGCGACATTCAAAGCATTCGCCATGATCGGGGTTGGTCTGGCGATGTCGGCGACGGCGCTGGCGGCACCGCAGCCAGCCGTCTCCTGCGAGCAGATCCGGGCGCAAATCCAGGCCCAGACGGGCGTCCGCGACACGCCGGATACCGCGCTGCTCGATACCTTGTCGGAACATCCGGCGTGCCGCTTTACGGCTGCCGAGGTGTATCGCGCGGCTTTTGGCGACCGGCCGATGCCGAGCAACCCGCGCCGGAGCGACCGCGCCGGTGGGCGTGACGATGACGATTGAGCGCCAGCCTGATAGGGTCACGGCTTGAGCTTCGGGATGACGGTGATCGTGCATGGCAAGTCCACTCATTGATGCGCTACTCAATCGGGTGGCCCGCTTGCGCTTTCCGCAGTTGTTTGCGCTGACGGCACTGCTCTTCATCGTCGATCTGTTGCTGCCGGATCCGCTGCCGTTTGCTGACGAGATCCTGTTCGGACTGCTGACGGTGTTGTTCGGGTCGTGGAAGAAGCGGCGGGGCGAACGGGCGCGGCCTTGAGCCGCCCGCGGCGAATCAGTTGTCGATATCGCCCAGCGTGAAGTAGAAACGGGCGCCTTTGTCCACCTCGCCCTCCGCCCAAACCCGGCCGCCATGGCGCTGGATGATCCGCGACACCGTGGCCAGGCCGATGCCGGTGCCTTCGAAATCACGGTCGGTGTGCAGGCGCTGGAAGGGGCCGAACAGCTTGTCGGCGTAGCGCATGTCGAAGCCGGCACCGTTGTCTTCGACACAGAAGACGGTCTCGTCGCCCGCCCGGGTGCTGTACAGATGGATCCGGGCATCGGCATGCTTGGCGGTGAATTTCCAGGCGTTGCCGAGCAGGTTCTCGATGGCGATCTGCAGCAGCTTGGCATCGGCAAAGACGCGCATGTCGGGATCGATGCGGGTGGTGATCTGGCGGTACGGCTGACTTTGCGCCAGCGCGCCGAGAATCGTCTCGGCCATGTCGCTCAGGTTGATGCGTTTGCGGTTCAGCGGTCGGCGTGACACCCGCGACAGTTCGAGCAGATCGTCGATCAGGTCGCTCATGCGCGAGACGGCGGCCAGCATGCGTTCGAACAGCACATGGGCTTCCTGCGTGAAGGCCTCGCGATAGTCGTCGCGGATGATGCGGGCGTAGCCGTCGATGGCACGCAGGGGGGAGCGCAGGTCGTGCGAGACCGAGTAGCTGAAGGTTTCCAGCTCCTTGACCGCAGCGGCCAGCTGCGCGGTGCGGTCGGCCACGCGGCTTTCGAGTTCGCGGTTGAGGTTGCGCATTTGCTGCTCGGCGTTCTTGCGCTCGGAAATATCGGTGGCAATGCACAGCAATTGGTCGATGTCGTGGAGCGTGACGCGCCGGGCCAGGAAGCTGACCGGCAGGCGTCGTCCGTCACGCGAGGCGATCTGGGTTTCCGCCCAGGCCGTGCCCTCGTCGTAGGCGCGCTCGAGGCGTTGTTCAATCAGCGGCCGATCCTCCGCCACGATGAGGTCGCTGACGGTCAGCGCGCCGAGGTCGTCGATGGTGTAGCCGGTCAGTCGCCCGAAGTAGGGGTTGAGCAGTGTCAGCGCGCCGTCGCGGCGGGCGACGCACAGGCCGACGGGCAGGCTGTCGACCAGGGTGCGTGAGAAGGCCAGTTCGTTGGTGAGCTGCATCTCGGCGCGCTTGCGCGCGGTGATGTCACCCATGGAGCCGACCATGCGGTAGGCGTTGCCGGTTTCATCGCGCTGGGCGATACCGCGTGAGCGGAACCAGCGGTAGCTGCCGTCGTGGGTGGCCATGCGGAACTCCAGCTCGAAATGCTGGGTTTCGCCCTTCAGGTGAGCCACCATGCGCAGGTAGTACACATCGCGATCATCCGGGTGCATCCGCGCGAGCCAGGCGTCGCTGGTGGTGCGCAAGGATTCGGCGGCTTCGCCGAGCAGGGCCATCAGCCGGGAGGACAGGAACAGCTCCATGGTCAGCGGATTCCAGTCCCACAGCCCCTCATTGGTGCCGCGCATGGCCAGCGCATAACGGGTTTCGCTTTCGCGCAGCTTGCGCTCGGCGTCGTACTTGGCGGTGTAATCTTCGACAATGCCGACGCCGCCCACGATCCGGGCCTGGGCGTCAAACACCGGTGCGGTGCGGATGGAGAAGCGGATGTCGCGATTGGAGCGGGCGTCGTGGTAGGGGCCTTCGTAGCGCCCCTGGTGCCCTTCCAGCGCAGAGCGTACGGCCGGCAGCACGGCGGCATCGGCCAGGCTGCGCAGATCCAGCCCGACCAGTTGATCCGCCCGTCGTTCGAGAATGTCGGAGAAGCGGCTGTTGACGAAAGTGATGCGATGCTCGCGGTCAAAGTGGAAGATCCCGACCGGCGAACTCTCCACGAGGGTGCGGTAGCGCGCTTCGCTCTCGTTGAGCCGGCGCAGCGATTCGCTGCTGGCCCGCTCGTCGCGCAGGACGATGACGGCACCGACCGGCGCCGGATCGCCACTCATCTGGATCGGCGCGGTACTGTCGAGTACCGGAATACGCTGCCCGGCACGGTTGATCAGCGTCATCGCTTCGGCGCAGCGCACGGCAACGCCGGTCTTGAGCACGGTGTCCACCGGCAGCGCGGCGGGGCGCTGGTCTAGGGTCGGCGCGAAGCGGATCAGCGCGTCGACCGGCTTGCCCAGCGCTTCGTCCTCCTGCCAGCCGGTCAGCGCGACCGCGCCCGGGTTGAACAGGGTAATCCGCCCCGCATCGTCCGTGGCCATGACGGCGTCGTCGATGGCGCGCAGGGTGACCTGTGCGCGCTGCTCGGCCGTCTTGGTCTCGGTGATCTCGATCGCCGCGCCGGTGGTGTGGCAGACACGCCCGTTGGCATCGCGCACCAGGCGGACCGAGTCACGCAGCCAGCGGGTCTGCCCATGGATGTCGCGCAAGCGGTATTCGAGTTCCACATCGCAGGGGCCGTCGGGGGACTCGGCCAGCGCCGCGCGGATGCGCTGGCGGATCTGCTCGGCATCGCTGGGCGGAATGCGCGACTTCACGTGCGCCCAGCCGCCGTCGCGCAGCAGTGCGCTTTCCGGCGCGCCGATCAGGTGTTCGATGTTGGGCGAAATGTAGTCATAGGCGCGCCGTTGCAGGTCCAGCCGGTAGAGGATGTGCCCCTGGCAGGCCAGCGCCTCTTCCACATCGCGGGCGAGCAGATCGGGGTCGGCCTGGCGCTGTCTCAGCGGCGCGGTGACGCGCGGCCGACGCTGCGCCACGAACACCGCCCAAAGCGAGGCGATGGCCGGGAACGCGGCCGTGGCCAGCGCCAGCGCCGGGGTCGCCAGCCACTGGGCGATGAGCCACAGCAGCCAGGTGAGGCACAACACGATCAACGGAGCGCGGGAAACGGACGTCTTCAATGCCTCGATACCAGGGTGCGGAAACAGAATCGGCTCAGTGTAGCCGCTGCTTGCCGGCTTGCGCTGGCGTCGCTATGGGTAAAATGACGAATTATTTGGAACGAACTTGAGCAATGCACGACGAAGCGTTCATGCACATGGCCCTTGACCTGGCCCGCCAGGCGGCCGATGCGGGCGAAGTGCCCGTGGGGGCCGTGGTGGTCCATCAGGGCGAAGTGGTGGGGCGGGGCTTCAACCAGCCCATCGGCCGGCATGACCCGACGGCGCATGCCGAGGTGGTGGCGCTGCGCGATGCGGCATCGCGCATCGGCAATTACCGGCTGCCCGGTTGCGAGCTGTTCGTGACGCTGGAGCCGTGCATGATGTGCGCCGGTGCCATGATGCATGCCCGGATCGAACGCATCGTCTATGGTGCGCGCGATCCGAAAACCGGCGTGGCCGGCAGCGTGCTCAACTTGTTCGACGAGGCGCGGCTCAACCACCATGCGCGAATTGAAGGCGGCGTGCTGGCCGATGCCTGCGGCCGGATGCTGTCGGAGTTCTTTGCCATGCGCCGCGCCATGGCTCGGCGAAAGGATTGAGATGAAGCTGCAGGTCGATATTCCGTCCCAGACATTGAGCCTGCGCGATGCGCAGGGCACGCTCCTACGCCGCTACCGGGTGTCCACCGCGCTCAACGGGCCGGGCGAGTGCAAGGATTCGGGCTGCACGCCGCGCGGCCGCCACCGCATCCGCGCGTGTATCGGCGGCGACCAACCCAGCCATGCCGTGTTCGTCGGTCGCCGCCCGACCGGCGAGATCTGGTCGGATGCGCTGGCAGCCGCGCACCCGACGCGCGACTGGATTCTGAGCCGCATCCTGTGGCTGTCCGGGCTCGAACCCGGCCGCAATCGCCTCGGTGGTGTCGACAGCATGCAGCGCTATATCTACATCCACGGCACGCCCGACACCGAGCCGATGGGCGAGCCGCGCTCGCATGGATGCATCCGTATGCGCAATCGCGATGTGATCGAACTGTTTGACCTGGTCGATACCTCGACCGAAGTGGAGATTCAATGACGCTCGAAATGCTTGACTGGTTGGCCGCACAAGCGCGGGTCATGCCCCTGCGCGAGGCGGTGTTCGTGCTTGAACAAGGCGTGCCGGCGGCGATCGAGCGCGATGCGTTCGATCCGGTGTCTCGCCACGCGGCCTTGAGTCTTGCCGATGGCCAGGTCGTCGCCACCGGTCGCCTGCTGCCGGACGGCCACATCGGCCGCATGGCGGTGGCTGCCGCGCATCGTGGCGCCGGCCTGGGCGGGCAGGTGCTGGCCGCGCTGATGGCGGAGGCGGCTCGGCTGGGCATGGCAGAGGTCTGCCTGAACGCGCAGACGCATGCCTGCGCCTTCTATCGCCGTCACGGTTTTTTCGTGGACGGTGAGGTGTTCATGGAGGCCGGCTTGCCACACATCAACATGCGGCGGGTGCTGGCCAGCGCCTGATCGCTCAGAACGCGTCAGTACGTTCTCAAGCGATGGTGAAGCGGAGGTCGGTTCGGCCGTCCGGCTGACCGGCCTGCTGCCAGCGCGCCTCGACGAAGTGGACCTGACCGCTGGACGAGCGCAACACCACGGTGGTGCAGCGTGTGCCATACCCCGGCGCGCGGATGAAACAACTCGACAGCATGCGCTCCCAGGCCAGCGGCACGCCGGTCGCGGGTAGATCGGCGTCGGCGGCGGGGCGGTCACTGCGCAGGACCTCGATCAGCCGGTCGATGTCGGGCATGCCATGAAGCGCCTCGCCGAGGCCGCGGCGCGCGGCGATGGCCTTGGGCCAGGGCGTGTCGAGCAATTGATTGGACAGTGTGTGGATGCCCGGCGCCAGGCGCTGGCTGCGCCCGGTCACGCTCTCAATCGCCACCAGCGCATCGCCGTCGCAGATCAACAGGTTGAACGGGTTGTAGGCGCTGCGCTCGGCGAGGATCTGCTCGCTCAGTGTTGTCGCTGCACTGGCTGACATGACGCTGCGAACCACGAGATCGCCGCGGCTGCGGGCGTCGTTGCGCAGACGGGCCGGGTCGCGGTAGTTGGTCAAGGCCGCGAATCGCCCGTTGCGCCCCACGCCCAGCCAGGTGCCACCGCCACGCAGGTCGCGCCCGGCAAGCAGGCCGGGCGTCTCGGGCCACCAGCCGGCCGGCGCTGCGGGGCGCTCGAAGAATTCGTCGCGGTTGGCCACCACCACCAGCGGATAGTCGGGGTGGTGCTGCCAGGCCAGGGCGATCAGGCACATGGCACGAAGCGCTCGGTGTGGCGGTCGCCGTCGATGCAGTCGCGCAAGCCCGATGCCTGCAGCGCGTCGTCGAGCATGGCGGAAAAGTGTGCGCAGTCGGCGACCGACGGGTAGATCTCCATCCAGGTCAGCGCGTCGTCGGCGCGCCGCTGGAGGCGGCCGGCGATGCCGGTGGTGGCCTCGATGGCGGCCAGCATGCGCCGGGCAGCGTCGGCGGCCTCGGTTTGCCGATCCGGCGCGACCCGGTAATACACATACAGGTCAGTCATGCGTCGCGCGCAGCGGCCTCGAGTGCGTAGGGCAGGGTGGCGATGCGCAGCTTCGGGCCGTCGGTGGCGCGCAGGTGGATCTCGCCCGCCTCGGCCGCCTGCATCTGCAGCACGGCGAGGGCCTCGAAGCCGCCGTTCGGCGAGGGCACCACGGTGACCAGCTTGCCGACGGACTGGGCGTCGAAGGCGGGGGCGTAGAGCTCGTCGCCGGTCGCGGGGGTGGCACTGGCCGGTGCCGTCAGGCGATACATGCGCTTCTTGAGCTTGCCCAGGTACTGGGTGCGGGCCACGATCTCCTGGCCCGGGTAGCAGCCTTTCTGGAAATTGACGCCGCCGATGAGCTCATAGTTGAGCATCTGGGCGACAAAGTCGTCCTGCGTCTGCTGCGTGACCATCGGGATACCGGCCTGCACGTCGAGCCACTGCCAGGCCAGCGTCGCCGCGGGGGCGACGCCGATCGCGGCGAGCGCCCCCCAGACCTCGGCGAGGCGTTCGACCGGGGTGTCGATGATCGCGCGGCGGGTGTCGAGCCGGATCACGGTGAGGCCATCGCGGGTGCTGGCGCGTAGCGGCGCGGCGGGCACCGGCAGTTTGGCCGCGCCGAGGCGGTCGGACAGCATCATGCTGCTCAGCCCGATTAGGGCGCGCGCATTGCGGCCGTCGGTCAGCTTGACCTTGCTGCGCAAGACGTACATCGACAGCTTTTTAAGCATCGCCGGGTGCAGGTCGGCCGACAGCGCCAGGCGGTAGCCGGCCTCGCCGTGCCACAGCAGCATGCTGGCCAGCATGCGGCCCTTGGGGCTGTTGAAGCTGGTCCAGTGGGCTGCGTCGCGCGCGAGCTTTTTGACGTCGTTGGAGAACAGGTTGTGCAGGAAGACGGCGGCGTCGTCGCCCACCGCGTCGATCAGGCCGAGGTGGGTCAGGGGCACCATGATGTCGCCATCGCGTGCGCGCACGACATCGGCCGACGCCTTGGCGCTGGTGACGGTGTCGCCGTCGAGGTGCAGGTCGGTGCTCGCGAGAAGTGAGGTCCAGTGGTCCATGGCGGTCAGTGTGGGTTCGGTGCGGGAATGAATGCGATATTATAAGGCGCTCTGCGCGCGGGCATCGTCCTGCCGCACTTTTCCTTTGTGTTGCGCTTGAAAAGTCGGGGCCGCGATGCCCGGACAGACGTGAATGAAGAAACGCCTGATCCTGTTGGCCCTGGTGCTGCCGGTGCTGCTCATTGCAGCAGCGGCGGCCTCGCTCATCTGGTATATCGACCGCCCCTTGACCGTGGCGGGAGAGCGTGTCGAAGTGCAGATTGCGCGTGGCGCCAGCATGCGCCAGGCGGCCAATGCGGTCGCCGACGGCGGGGTTGCGGTGAGCGCGTCGACGCTGTACTGGTTTGCCCGTCTCGGCGGCCATGCCAGCCGGATCAAGGCCGGCACCTACGCCTTCGAGTCGGGGGTGTCGCCCCGGCAGATCGTCGAAAAGCTGGTGCGCGGGGATGTCGTGCTCAAGAGCCTGGCGCTGATCGAGGGCTGGACCTTCCGCCAGGTGCGCGCCGCGATCGACGCCCATCCCGATCTGCAACACGACAGCAAGGACATGGACGACGCCGAGCTGCTGCGCCAGATTGGCGCCCCGGAAGCCCATCCCGAGGGCCTGTTCTTCCCCGACACCTATCATTTCGAACGCGGCATGTCGGACCTCGACGTATACCGTCAGGCCTATGCACAGATGCAGTCGCGCCTGACCGACCAGTGGGAAAAGCGCGCTGCCGACCTGCCGCTCAAGTCGCCCTACGAGGCCTTGATCCTTGCGTCCATCGTCGAGAAGGAAACCGGGCAGGGCGCCGACCGGCCGCTGATCGCCTCGGTGTTCGTCAATCGCTTGCGTGTCGGCATGTTGCTGCAGACCGACCCGACCGTGATCTACGGCGTCGGACCGAGCTTCGACGGCAACCTGCGCCGCCGCGATCTCGAGCGCGATACGCCTTACAACACCTATACCCGCCCCGGCCTGCCGCCGACACCGATCGCCATGCCCGGCCATGCGGCCATCGAGGCCGCGCTCAATCCGGCGGCGTCCGATTTCTACTATTTCGTGGCCCGTGGCGACGGTAGCTCCGAGTTCTCGAAAAACCTCGCCGAGCACAACCGGGCCGTCCGCCTGTACCAACTCTCGCAGAAAGGAAAGGGCTCATGAGCGCCGTCCATACGTCAGCGCGCTTCCTGACCTTCGAAGGCATCGACGGCGCCGGCAAGAGCAGCCAGATCGCCGGCGCCTGCGCCTGGCTCGAGGCCCGCGACATCGCCCTGGTCCAGACCCGCGAGCCCGGCGGCACGCCGCTGGGCGAGCAGTTGCGCACGCTGCTGCTGCATGAGGCCATGCACATCGACACCGAGGCGATGCTGATGTTCGCCGCCCGGCGCGAGCATCTGGCACAACGCATTCTGCCGGCCCTGGCCGAGGGCCGCTGGGTGGTGTCCGACCGCTTCAGCGATGCCACCTATGCCTATCAGGTCGGTGGGCGCGGGCTGTCGGCCGACAAGTTCGCCCGCCTCGAAGCCTGGGTGCATCCGGGCTTCCAGCCCGACCTGACCTTCCTGTTCGACCTCGACCCGGCCATCGCCGCCGCGCGGGTCGCCGGCACCGGTGCCGCGCCCGACCGATTCGAACGCGAGCAACGCGACTTCTTCGAGCGGGTGCGCGCCGCCTACCTGGCACGCGCCGAGGCCGATCCGCGGCGTTTCTGCATCATCGATGCCAGTGCCTCGCCGGTCGACATCGCGGCACGGATCACCACCACGCTGGCCGAGCGCTTTTTCGCATGATCCACGCCTGGCACCGCGATGTCTGGGCGCGCCTGATGGCCACCAGTGCCCGGCGCGCACACGCCATTTTGCTTGCCGGGTTGCCGGGGCAGGGCAAGCGGGTGTTCGCCGAAGCCTATGCCGCGCATCTGCTGTGCGCCTCGCCCGCGGCCGACGGCCTGGCGTGCGGCAGCTGCAGCGGCTGCCGGCTGCGGCTGTCGGGTAATCACCCCGACCTGCGGCGCCTGGTGCCCGAGGCCGAACAGGCCGACGCGGCCGAATCGACATCGAGCAGCAAGAGCAAGCCATCGCAGCAGATCGTCATCGACCAGGTGCGCCAGCTGCGCGAGCAGCTCACCGTGACCGGCCACCAGTCGGGCGAGCGGGTAGTCATCATCGACCCGGCTGAAGCCATGAACGGCAACACCGCCAACGCGCTGCTCAAGCTGCTCGAAGAGCCGCCCGAGCACACCGTGTTCGTGCTGGTGTCCTCGGCCCCCCGGCGCCTGCTGCCGACCATCCGCAGCCGCTGCCAGCAATGGGATTTCGCCCGCCCCGATGCCGACGCCGCGCTGGGCTGGCTGAACGAGACCACCGGCGCCGCCGACGCCAGCCTGCTGGCGCTGACCGGCGGCATGCCGCTGGCCACGGCCCAGCTGGCGGCCACCGACGGCGCAGCCATGCGCAAGCGCTTTGTCGACGATATCGGACGCATCGGTCGCAAGGACCCGCTCATGCTCGCCGGCGACTGGGAAGCCTGGCTGCGCAGCAAGGAGGCGGTCGCCGCCGAGTTCGACCTGTCGCGGCTGGTCGACTGGATGCTGCGCTGGACCTGGGATCTGTGTGCCACCCTGCTTGGTGGGCAGGCGCGCTACTTCCCCGACTGCCAGGCGCAGTTCGATCGCTGCTCGGCGGGTGCCGATCGTGCCGTGATGCTCGACTGCTACAATGCCCTGGTGCAGATCCGGCGGGTGGTCAAGCATCCGCTCAACCCCAGGCTTTTGATCGAAGACATGCTGCTGCGGTACGCCCGTGCCGTCAGCCGGCCCGGAGGCCGCTCATGAACAAACCTGCTGCCAGTGCCCGCTCGGGCGTGCTGTCGCTGAACATCAACTCCAAGTCTGCGCTGTACGCCGCCTACATGCCGTTTCTCAAGAACGGCGGCATCTTCATCCCCACCTCGCGCGACTACCAGCTGGGCGATGAAGTGTTCATGCTGCTCCAGTTGATGGACGACCCGGCCAAGCATGCGGTCGCCGGCAAGGTGGTGTGGATTACGCCGCACGGCGTGCAGGGCGGCAAGACGCAGGGCGCCGGCGTGCATTTTTCCGACGACGACGCCAGCAAGCTGCTGCGCAGCCGGATTGAAACCATCCTCGCCGGCCACCTCGGTTCCAACCGCCCGACCCATACGCTCTGACCCCATGTTTGTTGATTCGCACTGCCACCTCGACTTTCCGGAACTCGCCGAACGCCAGGACGCCATCCTCGCCCTGATGGCGCAAAACGCCGTCACCCATGCGCTGTGCGTCAGCGTCAAGCTGGAGACATTCCCGCGGGTGCTGGCCCTGGCCGAAGCGCACGACCACCTGTATGCCTCGGTCGGCGTCCACCCCGACAACAAGGACTGCGAAGAGCCCGATGTCGATCGCCTGCTGGCGCTCGCCGCCCACCCGCGCGTGGTGGCCATTGGCGAGACGGGGCTGGACTACTACTGGCACAAGGACAAGCCCGAGTGGCAGCGTGAGCGCTTCCGCACCCACATCCGGGCGGCGCGCGCCTGCAACAAGCCGCTGATCATCCACACCCGCGATTCGGCCGACGACACCCTGCGCCTGATGCGCGAGGAGGGCGCCGACGCGCCCGGTGGCGTGATGCATTGTTTTACAGAGTCCCGCGAGGTGGCCGAAGCGGCCCTCGACCTGGGCTTCTACATCTCCTTCTCCGGCATCGTTACCTTCAAGAATGCCAAGGCCTTGAAGGACGTGGCGCGCTATGTGCCGCTCGAGCGCATGCTGATCGAAACCGACGCGCCCTACCTCGCACCGGTGCCGCATCGTGGCAAACAAAATGAACCCGGCTTCGTCAAACATGTCGCAGAACACATCGCCGAATTGCGCGATCTGCCGGTCGACACCATTGCCCGGCAGACCACCGACAATTTCATGAAACTGTTCAAGACCGTGTGAGGCCTCATGCTCCTTTTCAAACGCGCCGCCCTGTGTGTGGCGCTGACGCTCTCGGCCATGGCCAGCCCCGTGCTCGCCGGTGCCTACGATGATTCGATCAACGCTGCGCGGATGGGCGACACCAGCACCCTGAGCAGCCTGCTGCGCCAGGGGCTGGAAGCCGACACCGTCGATGCCGGCGGCAACAGCCTGCTGATGCTTGCAGCGCGCGAAGGGCAACTCGAGGCGGTCGACCTGCTGCTGCGCAGCGGCGCACGCACCAGCCTGCGCAATCCGGCGGGCGACAGCGCCTTGATGATGGCGGTGCTCAAGGGGCACGCGCCGATCGTCGAGCGCCTGCTCGCCGCCGGTGCGCCGCTCAACCATGACGGCTGGACGCCGCTGATGTACGCCGCCTTCGAGGGGCAGACCGACATCGCGCGCATGCTCATCGAGCGTGGCGCCCAGATCGACCAGAAAGCGCCCAACCAGGCCACGGCACTGATGTTCGCCGCGCGCAACGGGCACATCGATGTGGTCAGGCTGCTGCTCGACCGCGGCGCCGATGCCACGCTGGTCAATGATCAGAACCGTACGGCCCGCAGTTGGGCGCTGGAAAACGGCAATACCGATATCGCCGAACTGATTGCGCGCCGGGTGCCCGAGGCACGCGAACCGGCGCCGGCGGCCGGCGCAGAGGGTGAGCGCAGGACCCTGCGGGTGCTGATCGAGTAAGCGCGCCGACGCGACTGCCATTGACGCCGGCCCGGGCCATGCGCCCCGGCCGGCGTTTTTGTCAGGCGCTCAGTGATCGTTGCCGGTGGTGTCGGGCTGGTCGCGCAGCATCGGGCGCATGTCGTCGAACAGCCCGTCGAGCGCCGCGCTGGCGGCCGCCTCCATGGCGCGGTACCGGCGCAGCACCTCGTAGCCCTCGGCCGACACCTCGGCGCCGCCGCCGCGCTTGCCACCGGTAACAGTGAGCACCACCGGCTGCCGAAAACAGCGGTTCATGGCGTCGACCAGCGCCCAGGCCCGGGTGTAGGACATGCCCATCTCGCGCGCTGCGGCGGAGATGGAACCGTGACGTCCGATGGCTTCGAGCAGCGTGGCTTTGCCCGGTCCGAGCGCGATCTTGTCATCGAGCATGATGCGGACCTGGTGGCGGAGGCGGGTTCTCATGGCGGGGTGGATTCCTCAGGCCGGCTCGATGTGTTCGAGCATGAGCTGAACCGAGCTTACGCCATTGTATTCATTCACCGCCAGCCGGTAGGCCACGCGGATGGCGGCCGGCACCGGCTCGGCGTAGTTGAAGCAGATTGCATCGAAGCGGGCGTTGTTCTTGCGCAGGGCGAGCTTGAGGTGCTTGTCCTTGAGCAGGCGCTGGTTGTCGACCTCGAAGACATCGTCGAACACCGGCGCGGGAAAGCCCTGGCCCCAGATCGCATGCTCGAGATGGCGGGCCGTCTCCAGCGTCATGAAGCCGGTTTCGAGCGGGCCGTCGGTGTCGACCCGCCGGGTGAGGTCGGCCGGGTCGATCAGGGCCTGCACCACCGCCTCGAAGGTGTCGGCAAAACGCGCGAAGTCGGTCTCGCGGATGGTCAGCCCCGCGGCCATGGCGTGGCCGCCGAACTTGAGGATCAGGTCGGGGCATTGCTTGCTGACCAGGTCCAGCGCGTCGCGCAGGTGGAGCCCCGGGATCGAACGCCCCGACCCCTTGATCTCGCCGTCGTCACCGGGCGCGAAGGCCACCACCGGGCGGTGGAATTTCTCCTTGATGCGCCCGGCCACGATGCCGATCACGCCCTGGTGCCAACCCGGCTCGAACAGTGCAATGCTGGCCCGTTGGCCGGGGTCGAAGCCGTCGAGCGCGAGCAGGGCGTCGGACTGCATGTCGGCCTCGATGCTGCGCCGCTCGCGGTTGAGCCGGTCGAGCTCCTGTGCGATGTTCATGGCCCGGCCCATGTCGTCGGTGATCAGGCACTCGATGCCCAGCGACATGTCGGCCAGCCGCCCGGCCGCGTTGAGGCGCGGGCCGAGGCCAAAGCCCATGTCGAAGGTGCTGGCGCGGCCAGCGTCGCGGCCGGCGGCGCTGAACAGGGCGCGCACGCCGGGGCACATCTGGCCGGCGCGCATGCGCGCCAGCCCCTGCGAGACGAGCACGCGGTTGTTGCGATCCAGGGGGACAACGTCGGCCACCGTGCCGAGGGCGACCAGGTCGAGCAAGGTGGCGAGGTTCGGCCCCTTGCCATCAGCGAACGCCCCGCGGTGGCGCAATTCGGCGCGGAGGGCGAGCAGGGTGTAGAACATCACCCCCACACCGGCCAGGGCCTTGCTCGGGAAGCTGCAGCCGGGCTGGTTGGGATTGACGATCACGTCGGCCTGCGGCAAGGCGTCGGCCGGCAGGTGGTGGTCGGTGATGAGGGTGGCGATGCCGAGCGAGCGGGCTTCTTCGACCCCGTCGATGCTGGCGATGCCGTTGTCGACGGTGATGATCAGGTCCGGCTCGCTTTGTGCGGCCAACTGCACGATGGCCGGGGTCAGCCCGTAGCCGTACTCGAAGCGGTTGGGCACCAGGTAGGCGATGTCGGCGCCCATGGCGCGCAGCCCGCGCACGGCCACGGCGCAGGCGGTGGCGCCGTCGCAGTCGTAGTCGGCCACCACCAGCATCCGCGCGCCGGCCTCGATGGCGTCGGCGAGCAGGATGGCGGCGTCGTCAACACCGCGCAGCTGGGCGGGGGGAATCAGGGTGGCGAGGCTGTCGTCCAGCTCGCGTGGGTCAGTGATGCCGCGTGCGGCATACAACCGGGCCAGCGTGGGGTGGAGGCCGGTGTCGACCAGGCGGCGGACGGTGGCGGGGTTGGCCGTACGTGGTGCGATGCGGGTCATGAATAACGGGCCAGGGTGAAGGTTTCGAGATCCTGCGGTTTGCGCCAGAAGCGCCACAGATGCGGTTTGCGCAGTGTCAGCTCGATGCCGCCGCGCTCGTCGGGCAGGGTCAGCGTGAGTGTTTTCAGCGCCCCGCTCGACACCGCGGCCAGGGCCGGGGCAAGCCAGTGCTGCTCGATGTCGGCGAGCGCGGCCTGCCAGGGGGCCAGATCGAGATACAGGCTGGGGTGGTAGGCCGTGGCCAGCTCGACCAGGGCGTCGCCCGCGGGCCGGGCGGCAAAATCCGTCGGGGCAAGCGGCGCGATGCCGGCGGCGCGCGCCAGGCCGCGCACCAGCGGGGTGCTGGCGGCGATGGCCGGCATCGGCGCGCCGAGCGTGGCCGGTGCGCGGCCGGCGCCCCAGAACCACACGCTGTTGATCGGGCGCTGCCCGGCCGCTTCGCGCGCCCGGTTGACCGGGTGGTTATGCAACACCACCTGGATTTCATTCATGGTGCGCTGCCAGATCAGCGCGTCGCCATTGCTGGGCAGGTAATGCACGATCGGCCGGCCGGTGACGGCCGACAGGCGGGACAGCTGTGCGGTGGGCGGTGTCAGCGGGTGCAGGTACCAGCGTTCGGGCGTGGGGGCCTCGAAACGGCCGATGTCGGCGAACTCGGTGTTCAGCGCCTCGACCAGCGCGTCGGCTTCGTCGCGGCCAATGGCCAGTTCGCCCGCGTCGGTGAGCAGCAGGTATTCACCGGCAAAATGCAGATGCGTGGGGTCGGCGCACAACAGGGGCGTGCCGTCGTGCCAGGCATCGGCCTCGCCCCAGCGGCGCAGCGGCGCGTCGGGCAGCGTGGCGGCGTCGATGCCGAACAGCCGCGCCCAGGTTTGCTCGGGCGTTTCGCCGGCCAGCGGCCGGCAGTCAGCGCGGCCAAGCAGCCGTGACAGCGCCGGCAGGGCGAGGGCGCTGGCAAAGCCGCGAGCGTGAATGCTGGGCCAGAGCAGGCCGGGAAGAACGAGGTGCAGATGCATGTGTGGTGCCCCGAAAACAGGCGGCGATTCTAGCATGTGGGGGGAGGCCGCCCCGGCGCGGCGCCGGGGCACGCACGCTGCATCGCATCCTCGGCCGACATTGGGCACAATGGCGACCTTGCTGACTCGAGGCCCAATGCCCGATGCGATATGAAACACTCATCGGCTTGCGTTATACCCGCTCGCGCAAGCGCGCGCAGGGGCGCAACCAGTTCATTTCCTTCATTTCCCTGGTATCGATGCTGGGCATCGCGCTCGGCGTGGCAGCGCTGATCGTCGTGCTGTCGGTGATGAACGGCTTTCAGGAAGAACTGCGCACCCGCATCCTGGGGGTGGCCTCGCACGCGCAGGTCAGCGCGGCCTCCGGCGACATGGACAACTGGCAGCAGGCCGCGCAGACCGCCGCCGAGCATCCCAACGTGAAGGGCACGGCCCCGTTCGTGCAGGCCCAGGGCATGTTGTCCTTCGACCAGACGGTGCGCGGCGCGATGGTGCGCGGCATCTTGCCGGCGGATGAAGACCGGGTGGCCGATTTCGGCAAGACCATGCGGGTAGGCACGCTCGATGCGCTGCAACCCGGCGGCTTCGGCATCGTGCTCGGTGTCGACCTGGCGCGCGCGCTGGGCGCCCGCACCGGCGACAAGGTGACGCTGATCGCCCCGCAGGGCCTGGTGACGCCCGCGGCCGTGCTGCCGCGGCTCAAGCAGTTCACCGTGGTGGGCATTTTCGAAGCCGGCATGTACGAGTTCGACGCCGGCCTGGCACTGATCCACATGCACGACGCCCAGGTGCTGTACCGCATGGGTGAGCGGGTCAGTGGTGTGCGCCTGAAGCTCGACGACCTGTTTGCCGCGCCGCGCGTGATCCGCGAGCTGGCCAATCGCTACGACACCCGTACGGTGCTCTCGGACTGGACCAGCAGCCACGCCAATTTCTTCCGTGCCGTGGCGCTGGAGAAGAAGATGATGGCCATCATCCTGTTCCTGATCGTTGCGGTGGCGGCTTTCAACATCGTGTCGACGCTGGTGATGGCGGTGCAGGAGAAGACCGCCGACATCGCCATCCTGCGGACACTGGGGGCCAGCCCCGGTTCGATCATGAGCATCTTCATCCTGCAGGGGGCGATCATCGGCATCGTCGGCCTGCTCGCCGGGGTGGTTGGCGGCATCGCGCTGGCGACCAACCTCGATGTGGTGATCCCGGCGCTCGAACGCCTGCTGGGCACCACCTTGTGGAACAAGGAAATCTATTACGTGACCGAGATGCCCTCCAAGGTCCTGTCATCGGATGTGATCACCATCACCACGGTGTCCTTCGTGCTGACGCTGGTGGCCACCCTGTATCCAAGCTGGCGCGCCTCGCGCGTGAATCCGGCGGAGGCGCTGCGCTATGAATGAGACCACGGCCGTTCTGGCCTGCGAGGGCCTGACCAAGCGCTTCCGCGAGGGCAGCGATGCGGTGGAGGTGCTCAAGGGCGTGTCGCTGTCGGTGGCGCGTGGCGAGCGGATTGCGATTGTCGGCGCCTCGGGCTCGGGCAAGAGTACGCTGCTGCACCTGCTCGGCGGGCTGGATGCGCCCACCGCCGGGCGGGTGAGCATCCATGGCGACGACATCTCGCGCCTGTCGGATGCCGCGCGCGGGCGCCTGCGCAACCAGGCCCTGGGCTTCGTGTATCAGTTCCACCACTTGCTGCCCGAATTCACGGCGCTGGAGAACGTCGCCATGCCGCTGTACATCCGCCGCATGGACCGCGCCAAGGCCGACACGCTGGCCGCCGAGATGCTCGACAAGGTCGGCCTGGGCCATCGCGGCAGCCACACGCCGGGCGAACTGTCAGGCGGCGAGCGTCAGCGCGCGGCGATCGCCCGCGCGCTGGTGACCCGGCCGGCCTGCGTGCTGGCCGACGAGCCCACCGGCAACCTCGACAGCAAGACCGCAGGGGCGGTGTTCGACCTGATGCTTGAACTCAACGCCGCCGAGGGCACGAGTTTCGTGATCGTGACCCATGACGTGCACCTGGCTCGGCGCGCCGGGCGGGTGCTGACGCTGACCGACGGACGGCTGGACTGACCATCGGGCGATGCCCGGGCGGCCACGGCGATTGGCCGTAACGACCGCCCGCTGCGGCACGGCGCCGATCCCGCGGCGACGCAGGCCTATCGCCTTTGGTCTAGCGCGGCGGTGCTGGCGCATTGCATTGCAGCAAAGCCACCTAAAGTTGTCGTGTCGGATGACGTGAATTCCCCTCGTATGTGATCACTGTCCGGAGACAGTCATGCGAGTTCTCTTTGCCCCTGCCGTGCGTTTGCTCAATCAGCTGCGCTACACCACCAAGTTCATCCTCATCGGCGGAACGGCGGCGGTGGCGTCGATGTTTCTGTTGTTCCAGTTGTACGCCCAGATCCAGGTGGCGCGGGACATGACCGCGCAGGAGCAGGCCGGCCTGGTGGTGCTCGATGCCACCATCAAGACCCTGACCAAGATGCAGCAACACCGGGGAACCACCTCGGGGCTGCTGGGCGGCGATACCACACTGGCACCCAAGGTGGCCGCGTTGGCCGACGAGGTGGAGCGCGCCATCGCCGGCGTGGATGCCACGCTGGCCAGCGCAGGGGCCGAGTTTGGTCTGGAAGGGCCGTGGGGCGAGATCAAGAATCGCTGGGCGCCGCTCAAGGCCGGCACGCCGAACGAGCGTGGTGGCAACTTCAAGGCGCACACGCAGATGATCGAGGACATGCTCGACCTGATCGGTGATATCGGCTCACGCTCGCGGCTGAGCTTCGACCCGGACGCCGATGCGGCCAACCTGATCGGCGCGCTGCTCGTCTCGGTCCCCGAAATGTCTGAACGCCTGGGCCGGTTGCGGGGCATGGGCACCGGCATCATCGCCCGCGGCGTACTGACGCTCGACGACGAAAAGTCGGTCGTGCGCCAGCTCGGTCAGCTGGAAGTCACCAACGATGAGCTGATGGATCGCTTCCGCCGTGCCGCACGCCACAACCCGACGCTGGCCGCCTCGCTCAAGACCGCCGAGGACGACATCGCCGCGGCCTACAAGGCCCTGCGCGACGTGACCCAGCAGCAGATCGTCGATCAGAAATTCGACATCAAGCCCGAGGCATTCTTTGCCGTCGGCACCCAGGCCATCTCCAGCCTGATCGGCCACAGCGACAGCACGCTGTTTCCCAATGCCAATGCCTTGCTCGGCGAACGCGCCGAGCGCCTGACCCGCTCGCTGCTGCTGCAGTTGCTGGTGTCGGTGGGGGCCATCGTGGTGGCCGGCTACCTGCTGGTCGGGATGTACCTGTCGATCGTCGGCTCGGTGCGCGAGCTGACCGCCGGCACCTCGCAGATGGCGCAGGGCGACTACACCACGCGGGTCGATTTTTCCGCACGTGACGAGCTGTCCGACGTGGCCCACCAGTTCAACGACATGGCCGAACGTCTTGCCGCGATCATCGCGCAGGTCAAGCGCAGCGCCGACGATCTGCGCGCCGCCGCGGGCGAGATGGCCACCGGCTCAGGGCAGGTCGCCGCCGGCTCCGAGCGCCAGAGCGAAGCCGCCGCAAGCATGGCCGCCGCCGTTGAACAGATGACGGTGAGCATCGACGAGATCAATCGCCATGCGCAGGCTGCATCGACGCAGAGCGCCGACTCGGGCCGCCTGTCGAAAGAAGGCGGGGAGGTGGTGCGCCAGTCGGTTGAGGAGATGGAGCGGATTGCCGAATCGGTGCATCAGGTGGCCAGCGTCATCCGTGACCTGGGCGACCAGTCCGGCAAGATCTCGACCATCGTCAACGTGATCCGTGAAATCGCCGAGCAAACCAACCTGCTGGCGCTCAATGCGGCCATCGAGGCGGCCCGCGCGGGCGAAACCGGTCGTGGGTTTGCCGTGGTGGCCGACGAGGTGCGCAAGCTGGCCGAGCGCACGGCCAAGGCCACCGGCGAGATCACCAGCATGGTCGAAGCCATCCAGGTGGGCACCCAGAAGGCGGTGGGCACGATGGAAAACGGCGTCGAGCGGGTGCAGGAAGGCGTGGTGCTGACCAAGCGCGCCGGCGAATCCATGGAGCAGATCAATGCCGGTGCCGCCAATGTGGTGGTGTCTGTCGAAGACATTTCGGCCGCCCTGCGTGAGCAAAGCGCGGCGAGTACCGACATTGCCCGCAATGTCGAGGCCATTGCCCAGATGAGCGAGCAGAACAGCGCCGCGGTGCGCGACACCGCCCGTACCGCCGAGCGACTGGAAGGGCTGGCACGCTCGCTCAGCGACGAGGTGGCGCGCTTCAAGGTGTGAGCCTGCCTCGCCTCCGCCCCCCGGGCGTCGTCGGTCAGTGGCCGTCGGCGCCCGTGTCTTTTCTGGCCAGGCGCTTCTTGCGCCTTGCGCGCCAGGCGTGCAGCAGGTGCAGGCGCCAGGCGCCGCGTACCACGAAATACCCGGTCAGGGCGAGGGTGTTGGCCAGGACCAGCAGACCAAAGACCAGCGGGCGGCCGAGGCCGATGATCCAGGCCGACATCGCGTTCATCCACTGCCCGATCGGCATGCCGGTGAGCTCGGGCGGCGCGACAAAGTGGCTCCCGCCGCCGAGCAGCCAGTCGCCCAGCGTAAAGGCGAGCAGGTACAGCGGAACGATGGTGAAGGGATTGGTGTACAGCGTGGTCACCAGCGCCAGCGGCAGGTTGACCCGGAACACCACGCAGCCCAGTGCCGCCGCAATCATCTGGAACGGCCCCGGAATCAGCCCGCAAAACAGACCGACGGCCACGGCGCCGGCGGCCGAATGGCGGTTCAGGTGCCACAGGCTCGGGTGCAGGAGCGTGCTGCCCAGCGGCCGCAACCATCGGTTGTCGCGCACGCTGGCGTGACCGGGAAGGACGCGCTTGAGTAGTTTTCGCATGGTGATTGGCCGGCATTCTAGCGTGCGGCGCGTCAACGCGCATGAAACACGCGGTTCGCGATAAAGTGCCGACATTATGCAAATGGCAATTGTCGGCATGTTGGCGGCGCTCTTGGTCGTGCAGCACAGCGCGAGCCTGCTGCCGCTGGCCGCCTGCGCACTGCTCGGCGTCGCCTGCCTGGCGTGTGTGCTGGTGGCGTGGGGGCTTCACCCTGGCCCGCGGCGCACGCTGGCCTGCCTCGCGCTGGGGGTCACGTTCGGCCTGGCCTATGGTGGTGCGCGCGGCCACTGGCGTCTGGCGGACCAACTCGATGCCGCGCTCGACGGCAGCACGGTCTCGCTGCATGGCCATGTCGTCGGCCTGCCGACCGCCAGCCCCGACAGTCTGCGCTTCCTGTTTGCGCCGGCGTCCCCGCCGCCGGGCGTGCCGACGCGTTTGTCAGTCAGTTGGTATCCCAAGCCCGGCACCCCGCTGCCGACCCTCGTGGCAGGGCAGGGGCTTGTGGCGGACTTGCGACTGAAGGTGATTCACGGACAGCACAATCCGGGGGGATTCGACTACGCCGGCTGGCAGTTTGCCCGCGGGGTCGGCGGTGTGGGTTATGTGAAGCAACTGACGCTGGCCGGCCCGCCGCCCGATGGTGTCGCCGGCGCGGTTGATCGCTGGCGGCAGTCCATCCGTGCCCGGATCGACGCCCACGTGCCTGCGGAAACCGCAGCGTTGCTCACCGCCATGGCGGTGGGTGATCAAAGCGGCATATCCGATCCGGCCTGGCGCGTGCTGCGCCACACCGGCACGGCGCATCTGGTGGCGATCTCCGGTCTGCACGTGTCCATCGTTGCGTTGCTGGTCGGTGGCCTGGCCGGGTGGGCCTGGCGACGATCGGCAATCGCGGTGCTGCACCTGCCGGCGCAACGGGTGGCCGTACTGGCCGCCGCGGTGGCAGGCGTTGCGTATGGCGCGATGGCGGGTTTCGGCGTGCCGGTGACACGCAGCGTGCTGATGCTGCTGGTGGCGTGCGCGGCCTTGTGGTCGGCGCGCCACCCGCCGCCG
This sequence comes from Pseudomonadota bacterium, assembly GCA_008501585.1. Classification (GTDB taxonomy): domain Bacteria; phylum Pseudomonadota; class Gammaproteobacteria; order Burkholderiales; family Rhodocyclaceae; genus Nitrogeniibacter. The sequence continues at coordinate 150,416 of QQUN01000021.1, forward strand.
GGAAACGTGCTCTTGCTGGCCTTGCTGGGCGTGATGCTGTTTGACCCATGGTGTGTACTCGCCGCGGGGTTCTGGCTGTCGTTTGGTGCCGTGGGTGCGCTGATCATGATCCTGTCCGGGCGCCGGGGCCGCGGTGCGCGGTGGGAACGCTTTGCCGCGGCCCAACTGGCGGTCACGCTGCTGACGGCGCCAGTGTTGCTGGTGCTGTTCGGCCAGGTGTCGCTGGTCTCACCGCTGGCCAATGCGGTGGCGATTCCGCTTGTCAGCCTGCTGGTGGTGCCGTTGCTGCTCGCGGGGGTCTTCCTGCCCTTTGATTTGCCACTGGGGCTGGCGGCGTGGCTCATGGCGCGCTTGATGGACGTGCTCGGCTGGGGCGCCGCGCTGCCTTTTTCTGCCGCCGCATTTGCCACGCCGCCGCTGCCCTTGATGGCGCTGGCCCTGGCCGGCGGGCTCTGGGGCTTGCTGCCGCATGGCACCCCCTGGCGTACGCTGGGCTGGCTGGCCTGGATGCCGGCCGTGCTGTGGATGCCACCGCGCCCTGACGTCGGCGGTTTCGAAGCGCGTGTGCTGGATGTCGGCCAGGGCCTGGCCGTCCATCTGCGCACCGCCGGACACGATCTGTTGTATGACACCGGCCCCGGCTATTTTCGGGGCGGCGATGCCGGCGAGCGCCATGTGGTGCCGTATCTGCAAGGCCTTGGTGTCGGGCCGCTCGATCTGCTGGTGGTCTCGCATGGCGACAAGGACCATGCCGGCGGAGCAGCCAGCGTGCTGGCGGATGTCGGCGCGGTGCAGACGGTCGCCGGCGAAGGCGTCGACCTGCCAGGCAAGCCCGCCCGCTGCGCGGCGGGTGGCGCATGGACATGGGACGGTGTGACGTTTCGCTGGCTGCACCCGGCGCACGATGCGGTGTACCGCGACGACAACGATCGCTCCTGCGTGCTTTGGGTGTCGAGCGCCGGCGGCAGCCTGTTGCTGACCGGCGATGTGACCGCACGGGTCGAACGCCAGTTGGCCGAGGCCGGGGGCTGGCCACGCAGCGACGTGGTGGTGGCGCCGCATCATGGCAGCCGCAGTTCATCGAGCGAGGCGCTGGTGGCGGCCGCGGCGGCCCGGCATGTGGTGTTCTCGGCCGGCTATCGAAACCCGTTTGGCCATCCGGTCGAGGCGGTGGTGTCGCGATGGCAGGATGCCGGAGCCCGCGCGTGGCGGACCGACCGTCACGGCGCCATCCGGATTGCGGTCGATGCGACGGGCGTGCGTCTGGACGCGGAAACCGACACGGCACGGCGCTACTGGCATCGGCCGCGCAGCGCTGGTGCTAGACTGGCGACTCCCGCCCCGATCGAATGAGCGCTTGATCTATGGACGTCTTGAAATCCGTTGGTGGATGGTTGAATCGCCCGCAGACGGGCATGCGTGAGCGCACCGTACAGTGCGCGAGCGCGCACGGCCTGCACCAGATGGCCTATACCGAGTGGGGTGACCCGGCCAACCCGAAGGTGTTGCTCTGTGTTCATGGGCTGACCCGCAACGGGCGGGATTTCGATTTTCTCGCGGCAGCGCTGGCCGACGAGTACCGGGTGGTGTGCCCGGACGTGGTCGGGCGCGGGCGCAGCGAGTGGCTGGCGATCAAGGCCGGCTACGGGTTTCCGCAGTATGTGGCCGACATGGTGACGCTGATCGCGCGCCTGGATGTGCCGACGGTGCATTGGGTGGGCACCTCGATGGGGGGGCTGATCGGCATGATCCTGGCCGCACTGCCGGGGTCGCCAATCACCCGCATGGTCTTGAACGATGTCGGCCCGAAGATCACCGTCGAATCGATCCACCGCATCGCCGAGTATGTGGGGGCGGCGCCGGTGTTTGCCAACCTGGACGACGCCGAGCGTTACATCCGCGAAGTCAGCGCGCCCTTCGGGCCACTGACCGACGCGCAGTGGCGGCATCTGACGGCGCATGCGGTGTCGGCGGTGGACGGTGGCGTGGCCATGGTTTACGACCCTGGCATTGCCGAGACTTTCCGTGAATCGCCGCTGGAGAGCGATGTCGACCTGTGGGATGTCTACGACGCCATCCGCTGCCCGACGCTGGTCATCCGTGGCGCGGAGTCCGATCTGTTGTTGCACGAAACGGCACAGGAAATGAGCCAGCGCGGACCCAAGGCGACCCTGGTGGAGTTCGAGGGGATCGGCCATGCGCCCATGCTGCTCGATCCGGCGCAGATCGAGGTGGTGCGCCGCTTCCTGCTTGCCGACGCGGGGGCGTGAACGACACCGGGCGCCCGCAGGCGCCCGGTGCTTGCCAGTAGACGGTGGTCAGCGCAGCAAACGCCCGTTGCGGTCGAGAATCGAGATGTCGGTGTACTCCGAACCGTCATGGCTGGCGTCGGAATAGCGGAGGGTAACACCGCCGGCATCGTAGGTACCCAGGCTGTTGAGCGCGGCAAGGATGCGCGCCCGGGTCGGCTCGCCAGCGCGGCGGATGCCTTCGACCAGCACCTTGGCCATCAGGTAGCCTTCCAGGATGGTGTGGTCGGGCCCTTCGCTTGCGCCGATGCGCTTGAGGTCTTCGCTCAACTCGCGGCTGATGGTGATCGCCTGGGATTCAGGTTTCGGGACCACCTGAACGATACCGAGGCCATGCGCGGCCGCGTGGCCGATCGTCTCCGCCACCTGCGGCCCGGCCGTGACCGACACGGCGATCATCAGCGCGAAGCTGCCTGCCTCGCGGAGGCCTTTGGCAAAGGCGGCGCTCGCTGCGGTGTTGGATACCATGATGATGCCGTTGGGGTCGGCCGCGTGGATCGTCTTGACCGCCTCGCCGACCTCGGTCGTGCCCTTCTTGTAGGCGCCGACGGCCACCAGGTCCATGCCCGATTCGGCCAGGGCCTTCTTCGCGGCCGTCAGGCCGTCTTCGCCGAAGGGGTCGTCCTGGTAGAGCACGGCGATGCGCTTGAGGCCCATGCTCTGCATCTGGCGCACGATGGTGTTGACCTCGGCGGCATAGCTGGCGCGGGTGTGAAAGATGTGGGTCGGCACGGGGTCGCGCAGGATCATCGCGCCTGAGCGGACACCGACGAGCGGAATACCGGCCTTTTCAAGCAGCCCTTCCTTGAGTACCGCGGCGACGTTGCCGGTACCCACCAGGCCCACCAGGGCCACCGGCTGTTCCTTGTCGATCAGCTCGGCGGTCTGCTTGAGGGTTTCGGGCACCTTGTAGCCATCATCACGCGACACCAGCTTGAGCTTGCTGCCGCGAATGCCGCCGGTTGCATTGACGCGACCGAAGTAGGCCTGGATGCCGAGATTCACCCCCTTGCCCGTGGGGGCCAGCGTGCCGGTGAATGGGGCCACCTGGCCGATGACGATGTCTGCAGCGTGGCTGGACAGTGCGGCTGCCGACAGCGCCAACCCGATGAGTGCGGCGCGAAAGAAGCGTTGAGTTCCTGTCATGTGAATGGCCATTCCCTGTGATGGTTGACTGCGCGTGCGTAGTCTTATCGACCATCGGCGCCGTCACTTGAGGGCGGATTCGCCCTCCCGGGCAGGACTCAATGGAGGTGGCGTGGTACCGGATCGGCAGAGGCGTCGGGCAACTCGGCATGAACGGCTTCGCCTTCGGCCGAGGGGTAGAGCGGGGCGCCGCAGTCGTCGCAGTATTCCATCGGAAAGCGATGCTCGAGCGACACGATGTCGGTCACGCCACATTCGCGCAGGGTGCCTTCGATCTGGGCGAGCACATCGGTGCTGTCGTCTTCGGCGCCGAGCAGCGGCCAGACGATGCCGTGCACGACCTGCTCATTGTCCTTGAGCGTGAGACCGATGCGGAATTCCTCGAGTTGGGTGTCGTGGAAGGGCGCGATGATGGCGCGCAACTGGCTGGCCGGCGCTTCGAGCGTGGTCCCCAGGAAGGCGACCGAGGCGCGCACGGCATAGGCGCGGCTCTCGCGGTCGGCCCGGCGCGAGGCGGCAAAATAGGCGTCGGGCAGCACGACCTCGACCGCGCAGCCGGGAAGCAGCGGCACCAGGCTGGCGCCGCCCTGGCTGCGCCACTGGCTCAGGGCGTGTTCGCGGTCGCCGCCGGACTCCTGCCAGCGGAACATCGGCGTGCCGCGCGGCACGGCAATGGCAAACAGCAGGTAGCGGGTGTCGGACAGGAAGTGGGTGGTCTCGGCCATCGACCCGGCGTCGATGTCGAGGTCCTGGTCGGCCTGCGCGGCGCGACCGATCTCCTCGGCAAAGCGGGCGGTGTTGCAGTAGCCCACCGGCAACTGATCCGGGCTGAACAGGTAGTTGGCCACCGAGAGCTTGACGCCATCGGCGAGCACATGGGCTTGCAGATGCACACGCAGGTTGGCGAGCACGGCATCGGAGATGGCCAGCGCCGGAATCCGGTAGCGCGACCACGACAGCATCGGCGCAGCAACCAGCAGCACATCCTGGTCGGCCAGCTTGCGCCCGGCGTTCTCGGCGCGCGACTCGACAAAGTCGGCCAGCTCGTCGTAGGCGGTCAGGCTGCTCGAGTAGAGTTGGTCGAGCGCGGTGTTGATGGTGTCTTCGTCACCCTCGTCGAGCAACTGGTCGATCAGCTCGGTGAGATGGATTTCCCAGAAGCGGTCTTCTGCGCGGCTGCCGGATTCAGCCAGACCACTGGCCAGCCAGACGAGGCGCTCGGCATCCGGCCCGAGGCCGCTGCGGCGTTTGATGCGGGGACGTTTCATGAAATCTTGCCCTGGGTAATGACGGCCGGCGCCTGGTGCGTGCCGGCCCTGAAGTGCGGGGCGCCATTCTACACGGCCGCGTCAGTAGCCTCGCTTGTTCAGATGGACGTCCTGCATGATCTTGGTGGCGATTTCCTCGATCGAGCGGGCTGTGGAATCCAGCCAGGGGATGCGCTCACGCTCCATCAACCGCTTGGCGGCGTCGATCTCGTAGTGGCAGTTCTCGAGCGAGGCATACACGCTGTCGGGGCGGCGTTCCTGCCGGATCTGCGACAAGCGCTCGGCGCTGATGGTCAGGCCGAACAGCTTGCGGCGGTGCTTGTGCAGCTCGGTGGGCAGCTTGTTGCGCTCGAAGTCTTCGGGAATCAGCGGGTAGTTGGCCGCCTTGACGCCGAACTGCATGGCCAGGTACAGGCTGGTCGGTGTCTTGCCCGAGCGCGACACGCCGACGAGGATCACATCGGCCACATCCAGCTCGGCGTGGGAGACGCCGTCGTCGTGCGCCAGGGCAAAGTTGATCGCCTCGATGCGGTTCTTGTAGTCGAGACTGTCGGCAATGCCGTGGAAACGGCCGACCGTATGGGTGGAACGCTGGCCAAGCTCCTGTTCGAGCGGTTCGATGAAACGTTCGAACAGGTCGAGGAAGAGGGCATCGGCATTGCGCAGGCCGGCAACCAGTTCAGGCTCGACCAGCGAGTTGAACACGATCGGTCGCGCGCCATCGCTGCGCCCGGCCTCGCGGATGCGGGCCGCGCAGTCCCGCGCCTTCTCGATGGAATCGACAAACGGGACACGAACCTGCTTGAATCGCATGTCCGGGAACTGCGCCAGCAGGCTGTGGCCGAGCGTCTCGGCCGTGATGCCGGTGCCGTCGGAGATAAAAAATACGGTACGAGTTGAGATATCAGTCATGGGTCGAGGTATGGTCTAGCGTTTCGGGTATACCCATCTTTGCCGCAAAGCAACAAATCCTTGTAAACTCTGCTTTTGAGTTTTGATGACTCCTTCTGGAAGAGCCCAATGAGCCGTTACGTTATCCCGTTTGAAGAATTGCGTATGTCGGACGTCGACCAGGTCGGCGGCAAGAACGCCTCACTCGGTGAGATGATCAGCCAGTTGCCCGCCAGTGTACGTGTTCCTGGCGGGTTCGCAACGACGGCAGATGCTTATCGCGAATTCCTGGCCCACCAGGGCCTGGCCGACCGGATCAACGCCGCCCTCGACGCGCTCGATGTCGATGATGTCGATGCGCTGGTCAAGACTGGTGCCGAGATCCGCCAGTGGATCGTCGAGCTGCCGTTCCCGGCCAAACTGGAAGAAGACATCAAGACGGCCTACGCCAAGATTACCGCCGAAGGCGAGGGCAGCTTTGCCGTGCGCTCCTCGGCCACGGCCGAAGACCTGCCCGACGCGTCCTTTGCCGGCCAGCAGGAAACCTTCCTCAATATCCACGGCTACGAAAACATCCTGCATGCCATCAAGGAGGTGTTTGCCTCCCTGTACAACGACCGCGCCATCGCCTACCGCGTGCACAAGGGCTTCGCCCATGCCGACGTGGCCCTGTCCGCCGGCGTGCAGCGCATGGTGCGCTCCGATACCGGTGCGTCGGGCGTGATGTTCTCGCTCGACACCGAATCCGGCTTCAAGGAGGTGGTCTTCATCACCGCCTCCTACGGCCTGGGTGAAACCGTGGTGCAAGGCGCCGTGAACCCGGACGAGTTCTATGTGCACAAGCCCACGCTGGCCCAGGGCCGCCCGGCCGTCGTGCGCCGCAATCTCGGCTCCAAGCTGATCAAGATGGTGTTCACCGACAAGTCGGTCGCCGGCAAATCGGTGCAGACGCTGGATGTGGCCGAGGCCGATCGCAACCGCTTCTCGCTGACCGACGCAGATGTGCTCGAACTGGCCCGCTACGCGGTGATCATCGAGCAGCACTACGGCCGCCCGATGGACATCGAGTGGGGCAAGGACGGCGTCGACGGCAAGCTCTACATTCTCCAGGCACGGCCGGAAACCGTGAAGAGCCAGCAGTCTGGCCACATGCTGGAGAAGTACCGCCTCAAGCAGTACGGCAAGTCGCTGACCCACGGCCGCGCCATCGGTCAGCGCATCGGCGTGGGCCCCGTGCGCATCATTCACGATGCCGCCGAGATGAACCGCGTGCAGCCGGGCGACGTGCTGGTCACCGACATGACCGACCCCAACTGGGAGCCGGTCATGAAGCGCGCCAGCGCCATCGTCACCAACCGCGGCGGCCGCACCTGCCACGCCGCCATCATCGCGCGCGAGCTGGGTATTCCGGCCATTGTCGGCTGCGGCAACGCCACCGAACTGCTGCACGAAGGCGACTCGGTCACCGTCTCCTGCGCTGAAGGTGATACCGGCTATGTGTACCGTGGCAAGCTCGACTTCGAAGTGATCACCACCGACACCGGCAACCTGCCCGAGATTCCGGTCAAGGTCATGATGAACGTCGGCAACCCCGAGCTGGCCTTCGAGTTCGCCCAGATCCCGAACGAGGGCGTGGGCCTGGCCCGCCTCGAGTTCGTCATCAACAACATGATCGGCATCCACCCCAAGGCGATCCTCGAGCTCGACCAGGTGCCCAGCAGCCTGCGCCAGGAAATCCTGCGCCGCTCACGCGGCTACGAGACCCCGCGCGAGTTCTTCGTCGAGAAGCTGGTCGAAGGCGTTGCCACCATCGCCGCCGCCTTCTACCCGAAGCCCGTGATCGTGCGCCTGTCGGACTTCAAGTCCAACGAGTACCGCAAGCTGCTCGGCGGCGACATCTACGAGCCCGAAGAAGAAAACCCGATGCTCGGCTTCCGCGGCGCCTCGCGCTACATCGCCCACAGCTTCCGCGACTGCTTCGAACTCGAATGCATCGCCATGAAGCGGGTGCGCGACGTGCTCGGCCTGACCAATGTCCAACTCATGGTGCCCTTCGTCCGTAACGTCGAAGAGGCCAGGGGCGTGGCTGAGCTGCTGGCCGAGCATGGCCTGAAACGCGGCGTCAATGACCTCAAGCTCATCATGATGTGCGAGATCCCGTCCAACGCGCTGCTCGCCGAGCAGTTCCTCGAGGTGTTCGACGGCTTCTCGATCGGCTCCAACGACCTGACGCAGCTGACCCTCGGCCTTGATCGCGATTCGGGCCTAGTGGCCCACGCCTTCGATGAGCGCGACCCGGCCGTCAAGCAGTTGCTGTCGATGGCGATCCAGACAGCCAACCGTCTCGACAAGTATGTCGGCATCTGCGGCCAGGGGCCGTCCGACCACGCCGATTTCGCCGAGTGGCTCATGGATGAAGGCATCCAGACCATCTCGCTGAATCCGGACACGGTCGTCGACACCTGGCTGAAACTGGCGGCCCACCGCCAGAGCTGAACGGCGCAATCGCCAGGACAGACTTGAGGCGATCCCGGTGATCGCCTCAAGTCCTTTTGCATCTTGCCGTTACGATGCTAGACTCACGCGGTTACTCCGGCGGGAGTTGCGCTAGCGCAATTTCGCCGGTTCCAATATATGGGATGATCGCGCCGCTCGGTGGCCTCTGCTGCCGGTAGCGAATCAGACAGACTCGACGGAGTGGAAACGAATGGCCTTCGTCATTCTCTCCGCCAAGGCGCTGACCCAGTCCAAGGTCCGCACAGTCAGCGGGCGGACGTTTTTGCTGGGCGTCTCGGCTGCAATATTGCTCACGCTCTCGGGCGGTATCTGGCTCGGCATGTCGCTGGTCAGACCAGCCGCGCCGATCGTTGTCGCGTCGGTTGAAGACCCCGCCGCCAGCGCTGAAGCCCCCGAAGACAAGTTCGTCATCGACCGTCTCGGCGAGTTGACCGGGCGCCTGTTCCGTCTGGAGTCGGACGCCAAGATGCTGGCCAATCGCGTCGGCGTGCTCAACGCCTTCGAAAAGCGTCTTAAGGGTGACAGCCCCTCCGGCGTCGCCAAACCCGGCCCCGCCGGCGGACCGATGATCCCGCCGCTGGGCGAGCGGATCCACCATAGCCAGCCCTTCAGCGTCGATTCCGCCCAGACCGGCCTCGATCTGCTCGAAGAAGAACTCGCCCGCCTCGATCAGGTGCTCGCCTCGATCGACGAACGCGCCTCGCAACGCAAGCTGTCCTACATGATCTTCCCCAGCCGGCCGCCCGTCAGCGTGGGGCATCGCAGTTCGGCCTTCGGAAACCGTTACGACCCGTTTTCCGGGCGACGGGCCTTTCACAGCGGCCAGGATTTTGCCGCCCCCACCGGCACGCCGATTCGTGCCAGCGCCGGCGGCAAGGTGATCGAGGCGGGGTATCACCGTGAATACGGCAACAAGATCGAAATCGACCACGGCAATGGTCTGGTGACGCGCTACGCGCACGCCTCCAAGCTGTTCGTCAAGGAAGGCGATGTGGTCACGCCGGGGCAGAAGATCGCCGCGGTCGGATCGACCGGGCGCTCGACCGGTCCGCACCTGCACTTCGAAATTCTTGAAAACGGCGAATTCGTGGACCCGGTGAACTACCTCGCCGGCTCCTGACGCCCGTTCCCGTGACCTTGTTTCGTCGGAAATCTGCCACACGCGACCTCTCCAACGACGCCTTTGTCCTGGCGACGGAGAAGCCGCGGCGCAGAAACTGGACACCGCTGTTGCTGGTGATCCTGATAGGCAGCGCGGCTTACGCGGGCCTGGACTACTTCGAGGCCCGGCTGACCCCTGCCACCGACCGGGTTGCCGAACTCGAGCGCGAGAACAGTCAGCTGCGCGACCAGCTCGAGCTGCAACGCATGAACCTCAGTGTCGAGCAGGCCACCCGTGCCGAGCTCGAAAAAGAGCTCAGCGCGCGCACCGCCGAACTCAGCCGATTGAACGACGAGCTGACATTCTTCAAGAACGCTCAGAAAAAGCCGTAAACCTGTCGGTTCGACATGCCCGTGCCGCCCACGCGTGCAAGCCTTGGCGCGCGGGGCAAACCAGGAGATCTGCTCATGTTTGGCAAGAAGAAAGAGAAAGTAAAATCCATTGAAATCAACAAGCTGTCGAGCCTGATCGCCGACAATGTCGAGATCGTCGGCGACGTGATCTTCTCCGGCGGGCTGCGTGTTGACGGGCGCATCGAAGGCAATGTCATCAACAAGGGCGACGAGCTCGGCCTGCTGGTCTTGAGCGAGCGTGGCTGCATCGAAGGCAGCGTCCGCACCCATGACGCGGTGATCAACGGCACCATCGTTGGTGACCTGTCCGTGTCGCACTTTCTCGAACTCCAGCCCAAGGCACGCGTGACCGGCAACATCAGCTACAGCCAGCTTCAGATGGACTGCGGCGCATCGGTCGAGGGCAAACTGGATAAGCTTGAGGACGCCAAGGCGGGCGACACCAAGGTCGTCAAGCTCGGCGGTACGCCGCCCGCCGCGCCGGTGGCTGCCGGCGGCAAGGACTGAGAACGTCTGAAGGCATCGCCGCAAGCCGCCGGGCAAGGGCGCGCGCGTGCGGCGAGACATGTCAATGAGACCGGCGAGGCGTGAGCGAGTGAGCAACGCAGCCATCGACATGTGCTTTTGGTATATTCACACGTCCTGAATCGCCCCATACATCCAAGGAGCCGTCATGGAATTCGCCCCTGCCTGGTGGCATTGGCTGGTGGTGGGCATCGTGCTGATGCTTGCCGAGCTGGCCATTCCGGCCTTTTTCGTGATCTGGTTCGGACTGGGCGCGATCCTGGTCGGCCTGCTCTTGCTGCTGGTGCCGGCGATATCCCTGACGGCCCAGATCGTGATGTGGACACTGGCATCCGTGGCGCTGACCGTGGTGTGGTTTCGTGTCTTTCGTACCGACCAGCACAAGACCCGGATCGGCCAGGCCGGCAGCGGCGCCATTGGTGAGGTCGGCCTGCTGACAACAGCGGTCGCACCGTATCAGCCCGGCCAGGTTCGTTTCCAGAAACCGGTTCTCGGCGCAGAACTCTGGGAATGCCGCGCCGACGATCCCATCGCCTCGGGTGAGCGGGTGCGCGTCATCTCCGTCGAAGGCAACTACGTCAACGTCATCAAAAACCACTAAGGAAAGAGCATGTCCGACGTCTTGATCGTCATGGTCGCGGTGCTGATCTTCGTGATCATCACCATCGCCAAGGGAGTGCGGATCGTTCCGCAGGGGGAGGAGTGGATCGTCGAGCGTCTCGGCAAGTACCACGGCACGATCATCCCCGGTCTCAACATCATCATTCCGTACCTCGACAATGTGGCCTACAAGCTGGTGACCAAGGACTTGATCCTCGATGTGCAGGAGCAGGAGGTCATCACCCGCGACAACGCGGTGATCCTCACCAATGCGGTGGCGTTCGTGAAGGTGACCGATCCGGTCAAGGCGGTGTATGGCGTCACCGATTTCGGCGAGGCCATCCGCAATCTCATCATGACCACGCTGCGCTCGATTCTCGGCGAAATGGATCTGGACGAAGCCTTGTCGTCTCGCGACAAGATCAAGGCGCGCCTGCGCGAGAGCATTGCCGACGAGGCCGTCGATTGGGGCCTGACCGTCAAGTCGGTCGAGATTCAGGACATCAATCCGTCGCAGTCGATGCAGAAAGCCATGGAAATGCAGGCCGCCGCAGAGCGCGAGCGCAAGGCGATGGTGACCCGGGCCGAGGGCGAAAAACAATCCGCGGTGCTCGAGGCCGACGCGCGCCTCGAGGCCGCCAAGCGCGACGCCAGTGCCCAGGTGATGCTGGCCGAGGCCTCGGCCGAAGCCATCCGCCGCGTGGCCAACGCGGTGGGGGACAATCCGGTACCCCTGCAGTTCGTGCTGGGTGAGAAGTATGTCGCCGCGATGCGCGAACTGAGCCAGTCCGAAAACGCCAAGACGATCCTGCTGCCGGCCGATATCCAGGAATCGATCAAAGGCCTGTTTGGCAAGGCCGCGCGCTGAACACGGGCAGTTTCTCCGAGCAACCGGGGCGGCCTGCGGGCCGCCCCGTTTTATTCCGGATAGCCGCGGAAGCCGGTCAGCAGGAACAGACTGACCCGGCGCTCGAAATTGCGGTGGATCGGGACGGCCAGCTCGCCGAGCGCCAGCGCGCTGTCGAAGCGGCCGGCCACATCATCGATCTGGCCGCTGCGTGAGATCAACAACACTGGCCGGTCGCGGAAGCGGTTCAGATCGGTGGTGAGCTGGTAATGATCGGCCACGCCGCCATCGGGATTCCAGCTGGCATAGTCCCTGGGCTGGAGCCGGTAGATGATCTGCGCGAGCAACTCACGGTCCTTGGCCACCACGACAGCATCAGGATGGGCGGCGAGAACCGGCTTCAGTTCGTCCGCCAGCGCCGACCAGCCGCGCGCCCGTTTGTACGGGTCGTTCTTGGCGGTGAGTTCGACACCGCTGACACGGGCGATATCCGGCCAGTGATAGACCGTGACGCCGAGCATCAGGTTGAGCACCACGGCGCTGATCGCAAAACGCCAGCGGCCCGATTCGGCCAGGAAGGCGATCACGAGCACACAGCCGGCGACAAAGATCGGCGCGGCCCAGTTGCCGTTGGCCCGCCCGGTCAGTGCCTGGAAGGACACCAGCAACAGCAGGGGCAGGACGAACAGCAGCAGGCGGCGATAGCGATCTTCGCGCCACAGGCGGCGGGTGCGGATGAACGCCCACAGCAGACCAAGGGTGAGCAGGGGGCCGAAGGACAGCCACTGCGCACCGATGAACTCGACAAACTCGCCCGGCGCCCAGCCACGGGCCTCCAGGCGGGTGATCTCGGCCGTGTGGCGGAAGGTCGGGAAGTCGTTGACCACGTTCCACCACAGGTTGGGGCTGAAGATCAGCACACCGATGGCAAACGCGGCCCACGGCTTGAGGCTCAGCAACTGGCGGCGCCCGCCCGGCTCAGCCAGCAGCACCAGCAGCGCCGAACCGGCAAAGGCGATCATGGTGTACTTCGACATCATGCCCAGGCCGAAGGCCAGCCCGACCAGCAGCCAGTGCCGCCAGGCATGGCTCTCGCGGGCCGCCACAAGGCCGTAGATGCCCAGCGCCCAGAACAGCAGCAAGGGGGCGTCGGTGGACACGAACAGCCCCAGCGTCGACACCAGCGGCAGGGTCAGGAAGGCCAGTGCCGACCAGAATCCGACGCGCGCGTTGAACATCCGCTCGCCCAGGCCATGCAGCACCAGCGCGGTGAGCGGATAGCACAGCAGCGACGGCAGCTTGAGCGCGAGCAGGGTGTGGCCGAGCACGGCTTCGGACGCGGCAATCATGCCGGCGATCAGCGGTGGCTTGGAGTAGTAACCCCAATCGAGCGCTTGCGACCAGCCCCAGTAGTATGCCTCATCCACATAGGGGTCGATGCTCAGGTGACCGATCACCCAGGCGCGATAGCCGGTCAGCACGACGGCGACCAGCAACAGCAGGCGGAAGGACTGTGCCGTGTTCATTCAGCGCCCTTCCGCAGCAGGACAACACCGCCTTCGGCAAACACGGTGTCGAAACCGGTGTCGGGGACGCGGTCAATCCGGGTAATGACCAGCCCCCCGGCCTCGGGCACGCGCGACGGCGTGGGCGACTGCGCATAGACACTGAAGCTCGGTGCATCAAAGCGCATGCGCACGGCCGACTCGCCCAGCGCATGCGCCTTCAGGCCGGCGTCGCGCACCGGGCCTTGCAGCACCTCGCCCAGGTAGGGCACCACGGTACTGGTCAGCACCGCGATCTGCAGTACTGCGGCAAAGGCCATCTTTCGCCAGGTGCCGGTTGCCCTGCTGCTCAGCACTGCCAGCCACAGCAACAGGGCGCCGACCGTTACCGCGTAGTACGGCCAGCCGGCCAGGTCCATGGCGCGCGACAGCTGCGCCCGATAGAACGGATTGCCGGCATCGCTCCCGGCCAGGAAGCCCAGCAGCGGCGGGGCGACCACGAACAGGGAAAACAGCAGCGTCGGTGCGATGGCGTGGGCCCAGGTGCGGCCATGATCAAAGCGGTGCGCCGCGATGAGCAGGAACAGCGGCGTGGCGCCATACAGCGCGTAGTGCGGCAGCTTGGTGCCGGACAGGCTGAAGAACACCACCACGAAGGCTGCCCAGAGCCACAGGTAGCGCCGCACCCCGGTGGCCAGGTCCTTGCGGATCTGGCGGCAGGCGGCGAACAGTGGGCCGGTCCAGGGCAGCAGCAGCAGCGGCACGGCAAGCACATAGTAGAACATGCTGCCCGCGTGGCCCTCGAGCGTGCCGGTGAAACGCTTGACGTTATGCTTGAGGATGAAGCCATCAATGAACTTCTGGCCGTGAATGCCCAGCGCCGCGGCATACCAGGGCACGACCAGCACGATCAGCAAGGCCCAGCCGATGGGGTCGCCGATGGCCTTGAACCAGGTGCGCCACTGGCGCCGGCTGGCGCAGAACAGGAAGGTCACCGCGACCGGCAGGATGATGGCAATCGGCCCCTTGGTGAGCACGCCCAGACCAATCCACACATAGGTGCGCAGCAAGGGGGCCCGGCGCCCCGACTCCAGATGCCGCCAGGCATCGAACAGCGCCAGGGCCAGCCACAGGTTGAGCAAGGCGTCGGCGGTGGCTGCACGGCCGATGGCAAACGGGCCGATGGCGGTGCTGACCACCAGCAGGGCCGCCAGTGCGGTCTGCGCGCCGAAACGCTCACGCGCGAACTGCCAGGTGGCGTAGCTCCAGCCGATGGCGGCCAGCGCCGAGGGCAGGCGGAAAGCCCACTCCGACGGCCCGAGCACCAGGTAGGCCAGTGCCTGCAGCCAGTAGATCAGGATCGGTTTGTCGAAACGGTGCTCGCCGTCCAGATAGGTCGACAGAAAATCGCCACGCTCGAACATCTCGCGCGTGGCTTCGGCGAACGCCCCTTCGTCCACATCGAACAGCGGGTACGCGCCGAGAAAGGCCAGGTAGCTGATCAGTGGCAGGAGAAAGACCAGCCAGCCGATCAGACGGCGTGGGTGGGCGTTCGCCTCGCTCATTCGTGGTGCTCGGGGGTTTGTGCCCAGCCGGCCGCATCCGACAGCTCTTTGGTGGGCCGGGCCAGATAAGGCTTGGTGATGCCGGACTCGAAGTACACCCGCGCCAGCAATTCGGCCAGCACGCCGGAGGTCACCATCTGGATGCCGGCAATGACCAGGAAGAAGCCGCCGAAGAGCAGCGGCCGGGTGCCGATCGACTCACCGAAGAACACCTTGAGCGTCATCAGATAGGTCAGGATCAGGCCGCCCAGGCCGCCGAGCGCAATGCCGATGCCACCAAAGAAGTGGCCCGGCCGGGTGCGGTAGCGCATGAAAAAGTACACGAAGACCAGGTCGAGAATGACCCGGAAAGTGCGCGAAATGCCGTACTTCGACTGCCCGAACACCCGCGGGTGGTGGGCCACCACTTCCTGCGCGATGCGCTTGGGCGTGGTGACGGTGGCCAGCCAGGCGGGGATGAAGCGGTGCATTTCGCCATACAGGCGCACATTCTTGATCGCGCTGGCGCGGAAGATCTTGAGGCTGCAGCCGTAATCCTTGAGTTGTACGCCGGTCAGCCGGGCGATCAGGCGGTTGGCGATGCGCGACGGAATCTTGCGCAGCCACAGGCCGTCCTGGCGATCCTTGCGCCAGCCGGCAACCAGGTCGAGGTCTTCGGTGAGCAGGCGACCGACCATGCGCGGGATATCGATCGGGTCGTTCTGCAGGTCGCCGTCCATGGTGGCAATCACCGTGCCGCGCGCCGCATCCAGCCCGGCCTGCATCGCGGCGGTCTGCTTGAAGTTGCGCACCAGCACGACGACGCGCACATGCGATCCGTACTTCTTCGCGCAGCGCTCGAGCTCCATCGGTGTGCTGTCGGAGGAGCCGTCGTCGACCAGCACCACCTCCCACGGCCACGGATAGGGGCCCAGCGCCAGATGGATGCGCTCGAGCAGCGGCTCGACGTTTTCCGCCTCGTTGTACATCGGCACCACCACCGACAGGCGATGCTTGGGCAGGTTGTCGGGGATGCGCGGTTCGGCGTGCGGCAGCGGAGAGGTATTCATTGACGGTCAATGCCTTGTTTGGGTGCGGTTGGCATGCTCAGGCCGGCCAGCCAGGCGAGGGCGCCGGCGATACTCGAACACGCGATAACGAAGAGATGCAGGGCAAGCACCACCTGCAGCCCGGTTTCAAAATCAATGCCGTTGGGCAGCAACGCCGCCGCCGCGCCGGCCTCATAGGTACCAAAGCCGGCCACGCCCTGCACCGGCAGGATGGCCGCCAGTTCGGCGCCCAGCGCGCCAGCGGCGCCAGTCAGGGCGGGCGCGCCGAGCAAAACCGACAACAACCACGCCTGGGCCGCCAGTTTGACCGACCAGTTGGCGATCGTCCATAGCCAGCCGAATCGGGCGTGGCGGGTGGATTCGGCAAAGGCATTGCGCAGCTTGCCCAGCCGTGCCTGCCACGGTCCGCCGTCGTGCCAGGCATGTGCCCGGCGCGCCCAGCGTGGCAGCACGAAGGCCGTCGCCGCGACGGCCACGACGCCAAGCACGCGCAGCCATGCCGGCAGCCCGGGCCAGACGGCCAAGGCCAGTGCCATCACCACAAAGGCGTCCTGCAACCGAAACCACACCAGCGAAGCCACCGCACGGCCCAGCGGCGTGCCGAAATGGCGCGCCAGCAGAATCGGGAAGGCCGCCTCGCCACCACGAAATGGCACGATGTTCACCATCGCGTTGTGGATCAGCACGATACGCAGGCAGGTGCCGAAGCGCCCGGCCGCGTCGTGGCGGAACTCGTCCCACACACGCAAGGCGCGCAAGCCATAGCTCAGCGCAAAGCCGGCCGCGGCGATGAGCAGTGCGCTGAGCGGGGTCTCACGCACCAGCTCACCGAGCGCGGACCACTGCCCCTCGGCAACAAACCAGGCCACCAGGGCCAGGGTGAGGACGACCGCCAGTGCGCGTTTCATGGCGCGGCGCTCCGGGCTTGCCTGAGCGCCATGCTGGCGCCAAGCAGTCCGGCCAGCCCCAGGGCCGACGACCACCCCTGGGCTTGCGGATAACCGGTGGAAAAAAACACCCGGGCAAGACTGACCACGATGCCGGCAATGGCCAGCAGCGTGAGCACGCGCCGCGACTGCCACAGCGGCCAGCGTTGCGACAGGTGCGCCCCAATCACGGCGCACAGCCAGCCGGTGGCCGCGCCGGCCAGCACGTCGCCCGGCCAGTGGGCGCCAACGGCAATGCGCGACAACGCGACCAGCACACCCGCCATCAGCAACAGCAGGGCGGGCACGGCGCGGCGACAGGCCGGGGTGCTCAGCAGCAGCGCGGCGACGACAGTAAACGCGGTGGCGGTGTGGCCGGACGGAAAGCTGTAACCCGACAGGGTGACGCCAATCTGGTGAAAACCGTCTGCGGCCATGAGATCCTGGGGGCGGGGCGCATCAACCAGCGCCTTGAGGCCACGCACCATCACGATGCCCACCGGCCAGGCCATCACCACCGCCAGTACGGCGCGGGGCGCACTGCGCAGGCACAGGGCCAGCACGGCACCGGCCGACAGCACGCTCGCCGTGTCGGTCACCGTGGCCCACAGGCCGTCGGGCAGGGCACGGGTCCACTGGTTGAGCACCATGAAGACCGGCATATTGGCACCGCTCATCATCATTCCGGCGGCAGCCAGCCCGAGCACCAGCGGCGGCGCGATGCACCAACCGGGCGAGAGCGGTGCGGGCGCCAGGGGAGAAGTCATGTGGGGCGGCAATCGGGCTAAAAGGCGAATTCTAGCCTAAGCGGCCGCTCGCGAGCCGGCCAAGGCGGCCGCCATCGTGTGCCGGCACATCGTCGCCCGTAAGGGGGCCGCGGCTCAGGTATAATTCCGCCTTCGTTTTTTGCCGGCTGCTGCCTACGGGCGCAACGCACCTCACCTCTGCCTGTCCCCGTCGATCACATGACTGAAATCCTCACTCTCCGCGGCGCATCGGCGCTGTCGGCTCCCCGCCTGGCCCGCCTTGGCGACACCCTCGGCCGCGTCGTTTCGCGCTTTCATGGCGTTCATGCCGAGTTTCAGTATTTCATCGAACTGAGCGGGGCGCTGGACGACACTGCCATGGCCCGCCTGGTCGATCTGCTCGGCGCGCATCCCGCCAGCGATACGCCCCCCGAGGGCGAGCTGATCCTCGTCACGCCGCGCCTGGGCACGATCTCGCCATGGTCCTCCAAGGCCACCGATATTGCCCACCAGTGCGGCTTCGACGCCGTGGTGCGGATCGAGCGCGGCATTGCCTACTCGGTGATGGCCAAGGGCGGGCTGGGCAAGCAGCGCGCGGCGGTGCTGCCGCTGCTGCATGACCGCATGACCGAATCGGTGCTGGACGACATGGCCGCTGCCGAGGCGCTGTTCCACCACTACAGCCCGCAGCCGCTGACCACCGTCGACATCATCGGCGCCGGTCGCGGTGCGCTCGAAGCGGCCAACCGCGAGCTGGGACTGGCCTTGTCGGACGACGAGATCGATTACCTGGTCGACAACTTCACCCGCGCCGGCCGCAACCCGACCGACGTCGAGCTGATGATGTTCGCGCAGGCCAACTCCGAGCATTGCCGCCACAAGATCTTCAACGCCGACTGGGTGATCGACGGCCGGCCGGAGGAGAAAACCCTGTTCGGCATGATCCGCGAGACCCACAAGGCGCAGCCCGAGGGCACCGTGGTGGCCTACTCGGACAACGCCTCGGTGATCGAAGGCGCAGCGGTCGACGCGCTGTATCCGAACGCCGACGGCCAGTGGCAGTTCCGCACCGAAACGCAGCACATCCTCGCCAAGGTCGAGACCCACAACCACCCGACGGCGATCTCGCCCTTCCCGGGTGCGGCCACCGGCGCCGGCGGCGAGATCCGCGACGAAGGCGCCACCGGGCGCGGCTCGCGGCCCAAGGCCGGCCTGGCCGGCTTCTCGGTATCCAACCTCGCCATCCCCGGTTTCGAGCAGCCCTGGGAGACGCCCTATGGCCGTCCGGACCGCATCGCCTCGGCGCTCGACATCATGATCGAAGGCCCGATCGGTGCCGCCGCCTTCAACAACGAATTCGGCCGCCCCAACCTGGCGGGTTACTTCCGCACCTTCGAGCAGGAAGTGCAGGGCGAGGTGCGCGGCTATCACAAGCCGATCATGATCGCCGGCGGCCTGGGCAACATCCAGGCAGAGCAATCATTCAAGGAACAGTTCGCCCCCGGCACGCTGATGATCCAGCTCGGCGGGCCGGGCATGCTCATCGGCCTGGGCGGCGGCGCGGCCTCCAGCATGGCCACCGGCACCAACGCGGCCGACCTCGATTTTGCCTCGGTGCAGCGTGGCAACCCCGAAATCCAGCGCCGCTGCCAGGAAGTCATCGACCGCTGCTGGCAGCAGGGCGAGGCCAACCCGATCCTGTCGATCCATGACGTCGGCGCCGGCGGCATCTCCAATGCCATGCCCGAGCTGGCCGATTCGGCCGGCCTCGGTGCCAAGTTCGAACTGCGCGAAATCCACATCGAAGAGCCGGGCATGAGCCCGCGTGAGATCTGGAGCAACGAGTCGCAAGAACGCTATGTGCTGGCCATTGCCCCCGAATCGCTCGACGCCTTCCGCGCCATCTGCGCGCGCGAGCGCTGCCCGTTTGCCGTGGTTGGCGTCGCCACCGACGACGGCCAGCTCACCGTGACCGACCGCCAGTTCGACAACAAACCGGTCGACATGCCCATGTCGGTGCTGCTCGGCAAGCCGCCCAAAATGACACGCAACGTGTCGCGCCGGGCGGTCTTCCTGCCGCCCTTCGATGTCACCGACCTGACGCTCGACGAGGCCTGCCGCCGCGTGCTGCGCATGCCGGCCGTCGCCTCCAAGAACTTCCTCATCACCATCGGCGACCGCAGCGTCGGCGGCCTCACCGCACGCGACCAAATGGTCGGCCCGTGGCAGGTGCCGGTGGCCGACGTGGCCGTCACCTCGATGAGTTTCCACGGCGACAAGGGCGAAGCCTTCGCCATGGGCGAGCGCACCGCCGTCGCCTGCGTGGATGCGCCGGCCAGTGGCCGCATGGCGGTTGGCGAGGCGATTACCAACGTGGCCGCGGCCGACATTGCCGACATCCGCCAGGTCAAGCTCTCCGCCAACTGGATGGCCGCGGCCGGCCATCGTGGTGAAGACGCCCACCTGTTCGACACCGTCACCGCCGTCTCGCAGTTCTGCCAGCGCGCCGGGCTGGCGATTCCGGTCGGCAAGGATTCGCTGTCGATGAAGACCGCCTGGCAGGACGGCGGCGAAGACAAGCAGGTCGTGTCGCCACTGTCGCTCATCGTCACCGCCTTCGCGCCGGTGCAGGACGTGCGCCGCACGCTCACCCCGCAGCTCCAGTTGCTCGAGCATGAAGACACCGAACTGGTGCTGATCGACCTGGGCAACAACAAGAACCGCCTCGGCGGCTCGGCGCTGGCGCAGGCTTACAACAGCGTCGGCGAGCATGCGCCGGATGTCGATCCCGAGCAGCTCAAGCAGTTCTTCGCCCTCATCCAGCGCTTCCGTCAGGACGACCTGCTGCTCGCCTACCACGACCGCAGCGACGGCGGCCTGTGGGCCACCGTGTGCGAAATGGCCTTTGCCTCGCACTGCGGCCTGTCGCTGCTACTCGACACCGTCTGCTACGACGAGTGGATGAACGATGTCGACGGCCTCGACAAGAAGCCCGACACGCTCAAGGGCCGCTTCCACGACAAGGCACTCGGCGGGCTCTTCGCCGAGGAACTGGGCGCCGTGGTGCAGATCCGCCGCAGCGACCGTGCCCGCATCACCGAACCCTTGCGTGCGGCCGGGCTGTCCTACCACTTCATCGGCGAGCCCAACGACAAGGACGAGATCCGTGTCTGGCGCAACGCCAAGCTGCTGTTCAAGGCGCCGCGCATCGAACTGCAGCAGGCCTGGACCGACACCAGCTACCAGATCGCCCGCCTGCGCGACGACGCCACCTGCGCCCAGGAAGAATTCGACGCGCTCGCCGACGCCACCGATCCCGGTCTGAGTGTTCGCCTGACCTACGATGCGAATGAAGATATCGTCGCACCGATGATCGCCACCGGCGCCCGTCCGCGCATTGCCATCCTGCGTGAGCAGGGCGTGAACTCCCATGTGGAAATGGCAGCCGCCTTCAGCCGCGCCGGCTTCGAAGCCTTCGACGTGCACATGTCGGACCTGCAGAACGGCCGCTTCGCGCTGGCCGACTTCAAGGGTCTCGCCGCTTGCGGCGGTTTCTCGTACGGCGACGTGCTTGGCGCAGGGCAGGGCTGGGCCAAGTCCATCCTGTTCAACGCACGGCTGCGCGAAGCCTTCGAAAGCTTCTTCGGTCGCGACGACACCTTTGCCCTGGGGGTGTGCAACGGCTGCCAGATGATGTCGCACCTGGCGCCCATCATTCCCGGCGCCGAGCACTGGCCGACCTTCCACCGCAACCGCAGCGAGCAGTTCGAAGCCCGCTTCAGCCAGGTCGAGATCCTCGACAACCCGTCGATCTTCTTCGACGGCATGGCCGGCAGCCGCATGCCCATCGTCGTCTCGCATGGCGAGGGACGGGCGGTGTTCGAGGCGGGCGCCCAAGAGTCGGTGATTCGCGCCGTGCGCTTCATCGACCACCACGGCGAAGCCGCCCAGCGCTACCCCTTCAACCCCAACGGCTCCCCCGAGGGCATCACCGGCGTCACCACCAATGACGGCCGCTTCACGATCATGATGCCGCACCCCGAACGCACCCACCGCACCACCCAGATGTCGTGGTATCCGGCCGGCAGCGGCGAGGACTCGCCGTGGATGCGCATGTTCCGCAACGCGCGGCGCTGGGTGGGCTGAGATGACGCCCTAGGTGTGATGTTTCAATAGGTTGTTCATCCGGAAGGATCTGGGAGACTGGAGTTCTCGACGCTTCAGTAACCCAAGGAGTCCAACCGGATGAACAGCCATAAGAATGCCAGAACGACCTTTGCCGGGCGC